>DATCTW010000001.1:0-54914 GCA_036567745.1 Ignavibacteria bacterium
TAGCCCTGACACGTGTCGCACCTACGGTGGTTTATTAGTTTTCGTTTGCATTTCTACAAACATATCGAGGCTCTGCCCCTAAATGTAATTGAATGTTGTGAAAATTTCATCATTTCGTAAATAACAAAAGGTGCGTAGCACCGAAATGTTTGTAGATAAGATGGCAAGAATAATATTTAAGGGGCGTAGCCCTGACACGTTTATTTAAATATCGAAGATTTGCCCCTAAATCTATCCATTGTAAACATAAAATTAACATTTTATCCCCAAAAACTTTACATTGATTTTTTTAAATAAAAGAATATTTTTGTATTTGTATAGGTGCTAATAGCTTAATAGGGAAACCCGTTAGAATCGGGTACGGTCCCGCCGCTGTAATGGTTACGAAAGTTGCATAAAGCCACTGTTCTTATAGAATGGGAAGGCGCAACTAGTAGGCTAAAACCTGAGTCAGAAGACCTGCCTATACATAACCTCGTGGAAGGATGAAGTAAATCAGGGTGCAATCCTTAGTAAATACTAAGGATTTTTTTTGTACCTATGAGAATATACCTTATAAGACATGGTGAAACAGATTACACAATAAATAAAAAATATTGTGGTTCGAGTAACCCACCATTAAATGAAATGGGAATTAACACCGCTAATATTTTAAAAAAATATTTTCAAAACAAACCAATAAATAAAATTTATTCTAGCGATCTAATAAGAGCAATTGAAACAACTAAAATTATTTTTCCTTATAACAAATTTACAAAAACCAAACTAATTCGAGAAATGAGTTTCGGAATATTTGAAGGTTATGATTATCAATATCTATCAAAAAAATATACATCATTATACCAAAAATGGATCAGCAATCCTAATACAACTATACCAAAAGGAGAAACTTTTTCTCAATTCAAAAAAAGAATAAAAAAATTCTTCAACAAACTTATTGAATGTGATAAGAATAATAACATTGCTGTTGTTTCTCATGGCGGTGTAATCAGGTTATTGATATGCGAAGCAAAAGTATTACAGGGCAAACTAGATGAAAATTATAGTTACCTTGATTTCTGGAATATAAATGTTGATTGTGGAAGTATTTTTGTTATCGAATGGATGAAAAATAAAAAATTAAAAATTAGACAAATAAAACCTAAAGGTAAAAATGAGAAAAATTAGACTTATAGTCGGTGGAGTAAGAAGCGGCAAAAGTAATTATGCTGTTGAATTGGCAAAAGAATCAAATAAAAAAGTTTGCTTCCTCGCAACTTGCTCACCATTAGATATTGAAATGGAAAAAAGGATTGAAAACCATAAAAAAAATAGACCCCATAATTGGGTTACTATTGAAGAAAATATAAATATTATTGATAGATTAAAATCTATACAAGAGGATAATCTCATAATTGTTGATTGTCTCGGTTTGTGGATTTCAAATATGCTAATGAAAGAGTTCTCTGAAGATAGAATTAAAGAAGAAATTGATAATTTAATCGAAACTCTTAACAATATAAATTTTGAAATTATTTTTGTATCAAATGAAGTGGGTATGGGTGTTGTTCCTGAATCATATTTAGGTAGACTTTTTCGTGATCTTTTAGGACTATTAAACCAAAAAATTGCTAAAATATCCGATGATGTAATTTTTATGCAAGTTGGAATACCAGTAAAAATTAAATAAACATTTTAAGGAGAGAAGATGAATTTATTAAACAGAACAATTTCTAATATTGAAAAAATTGATTACTCTTTAAGCAAAGAAACTCAGGCAAGATTAGACAATTTAACAAAACCTATCGGAAGTTTAGGTCGTTTAGAAGAATTTGCAAAACAATTTGTAGAAATAACTAGAATAAAAAATCCAATTTTAAATAAAAAAGTAATCTTTACATTAGCAGGCGATCATGGCATAGCAGATGAATCTGTAAGTGCTTATCCAAAAGAAGTAACAACTCAAATGGTATATAACTTTTTAAATGGTGGTGCAGGAATAAATGTTCTTTCAAGGCACGCAGGAGCAAAAGTAATAGTAGCAGATCTTGGTGTAGCTAGCGATTTCAAAAATGTTAGTGAGTTAAAAAACAAAAAAGTAAACTATGGGACAAAAAACTTTATTAAACAACCTGCTATGACAAAAGAAGAAGCGATAAAATCAATTGAATATGGGATTGAGTTATTTGAGGAAGAGTATAAAAATGGTATTGATATAGTTGGTATTGGAGAAATGGGAATTGGCAATACAACACCATCAAGCACTATAACTGCAATTATTACTGGTAAATCAGTAGAATCTGTTACTGGTCGTGGTTCAGGAATAAATGACTCAAATTTTGAAAAAAAAGTAAAATTAATTAAAGATGCAATTAAGTTACATAATCCAAAATCTGATGATGCCATAGATATTTTACAAAAGGTAGGTGGCTACGAAATTGGTGGTATGACAGGTATAATTTTAGCTGCCGCTTCAAAAAGAGTGCCTATTGTTGTTGATGGTTTCATCTCAGGGGCTTCTTTATTATTAGCCTACTTGTTAAGCAATAATATCAAAGATTACATTTTTGCCTCTCACTGTTCTGTTGAAAGTGGACACAAAGTAATTTTAGACTATCTTGGTCTAAAACCTATTCTAGATCTAAATCTAAGATTAGGAGAAGGTACTGGTGCAGCTTTAGCTTTTCTAATAATAGAAGCAGGACTTAAAATTTTAAATGAAATGGCTACTTTTGAAAGTGCTGGAGTATCTAATAAAAGTTAATTTATGAAAACATTTTTTATTGCTTTACAATTTTTAACAAGATTGCCAGTAAAAATAAATTCTGAAATACTGGAGAAAGACCTGAATAACTCTTTATACTTCTTCCCCTTAGTTGGTGGAATAATAGGAGCTATTTTATTAATACCTTTGCTTTTAATCCATATCTTTCCAATAAAATTAATTGTTGTACTTATCTTAACTCTTCAAGCATTTATAACTGGTTGCTTACATCTAGATGGATTTGCAGATACTATTGATGGTTTTTATGGAGGTAAAAGTAAAGAGAGAATCCTTGAAATAATGAAAGATAGCAGAATTGGTTCAATAGGTGTTATTGGGTTAATAATTCTAATACTGCTTAAGGTTGAATTGCTATCCTCACTAGAAATAGAAATTCTGTGGAAAGGCATAATTTCAATGATGGTTTTTTCGAGATTTATTCAGGTCTTTCTCTGTAATATTTATAGTTATGCAAGAGAATTCGGAAAAGCAAAACATTTTATTGGCAATAAAAATTATATTCAAATACTGGTTACATTTATTTTTACAGTTGCTATAATCTATATTCTATTTGGTTATCTTGGCATTATCCTAATATCATTATCATTTATACCCGTTTATATATATTCTGTTATTATTTATCGAAGAATTGGTGGAATGACTGGTGATACAATTGGTGCAGCAAGTGAAATATCTGAAGTGGTAATGTTAACAACTATCTTAACATTTAGTAAGTTACTACTAACATGATTACAATTATTTCTGCATATATAATAGATTTAATATTAGGCGACCCAAACTGGCTACCCCATCCAGTTAAAGGAATCGGTAAGTTAATAAGCTGTTTTGATAAGTTATTAAGAGGAAATAAAAATCCATTATTAGAAAAATTAAAAGGAATATTTTTTGCAATAATCATTATTTCTATCCCTACAACAATTACATTTTTTTTATTATATCTTACCAACTACATACATTACTATTTTCATCTCATTGTTTCAACAATTATTATTTATACTTTAATTGCAATAAAAGATATGAGAGATAAGGCAAATAATGTAAAACAAGCATTGCTCAAAAATAATATTGATTTAGCTAGAAAGAATCTTTCAATGATAGTTGGTAGGGATACCGAAAGGTTAGATGAAAAAAGAATAATTATGGCCACAATTGAAAGCATCGCAGAAAGTATTTGTGATGGTATTATAGCCCCTTTGTTTTATATCTTAATTGGAGGTCCAATAACAGGCATCGTTTATAAGTGTATCAATACAATGGATTCTATGGTTGGTTATAAAAATGAAAAATATAAAAATTTTGGTTGGTTTGCAGCTAAACTTGATGATATAGCAAATTTTATACCTGCAAGAATTTCTGGAATATTAATTGCCATTTCATCATTATTATTAAATTATGACTCAAAAAGTTCTTTCAAAATTTTGATACGAGATGGAAGTAAGCATCCTTCTCCAAATAGTGGATTGAGCGAAGCTTCTATGGCTGGTGCTTTACAAATTCAACTTGGGGGTCCTTCAACTTATAATGGCATAATATCCAATAAACCATTTATTGGTGATAATATAAAAAAACCTAAATTATCTGATATTGATAAAGCAATTAATATAATGTATGTATCATCATTAATTATGATTATTTTAGGAGCACTAATAGAGTGGTTGATTTAAATTTACATCATGGTGGTTATGCGCATTTACTTACTAAAATAACTGGTAAAAGAATTATCGACTTTAGTGCTAATATCAACCCTTTAACTTCTAAAACAAGGATAAAACAAATAATTGACTCATCAATAGAAAAAATATCAAACTATCCTGACCCTTGTTATAGAACATTAATAAAAAAAATTTCAGATTTTTGGAATATTCCACAAAATTGTATCTTGTTAGGTAATGGTTCAGTAGAACTTTTTTATCTAATCACTAACGTTTTAAAACCACAAAAAACTTTAATCAACATCCCTACTTTTTCTGAATATGAATTTGCTGCTAACACAGCTAATTCAAAAAAAATCTTTAGACAACTTGATGAAGATAACAGTTTTAAAATATCAAATAAAAATTTGAATGCTGATTTAGAGTTTATTTGTAACCCAAATAACCCAACAGGTAATTTACTAACAATAAAAGAATATTATTTATCCAGAAAGAATGGTATATTGGTAGTTGATGAAGCTTTTATGGATTTTGTAATTGATGAAGAAAACCACACACTAATCAATTTAGCTGTTAAGAATTGGGATTTAATAGTAGTAAGAACTTTTACAAAAATATTCAGTATTCCTGGATTAAGGTTAGGTTACTTAATCGCTCACAAAGATATTATTGATAAATTAAAAAGAAAATCAATACCCTGGAACATAAACATTTTAGCCCAAACTATTGCTGAGAAAATGATTGAAGATAAAACTTTTATTATGGATACAAAAAAATATTTTTGTAAAGAAAGAGATTACCTTTATAAATTCTTATCAAAAAATAAATCAGTAAAAGCTTTTGAATCTGCAGCTAATTTTATTTTTTTAAAAATTATCAATGGTAAATACTCTTCAACCGATTTGAAAAATAAATTCCTTGATAAAGGTTTATTAATAAGAGATTGCTCAAACTTTAGAGGATTAGATAATACGTATTTTCGTATAGCAATTAAAAAAAGAAATGAAAATAACTTGTTTCTAAAATTATTAAATGAAATATTGTGAAATAAATTAAAGGTGTACTAGATAATGTTTTATAAAAGAATATTCCTACTATTTTTTTTAATTTTCTTTTCGCTTGAAATATACTCACAGCAAAGAATTATTTCTTTGGCTCCTTCTATTACTGAAAGTTTGTTTGAACTTGGAGTAGGAGATAAAATTGTTGGTGTTACCTCTTACTGTCAGTATCCAGCAACCTCAAAAAAGAAAACCATAGTTGGTGATTTAGCAAATGTAAACTTTGAAATAATTTATTCACTGAAACCAGATATTATAATTGCATTAAGTGATTTAAATAGACCTCAGTATATTACAAAACTAAAATCACTTGGGCTAAAGGTTGTTGAGTTTACTGAGGGCAATTCATATCAAGACCTAAAAAATAACTTTCTAAATCTTGCAAAATTAGTTGGAAAAGAATCTGTTGCCAAAGAAAAAATTAAGAATTTCGATTCAGAAGTACAAGCAATCTACAATAAATGTAAAGGGTTAAAAAAGAAATCCGTTTTTTTTGAATTTGGAGATCAACCCCTTGTTACTTTAGGTACAAATACCTTTGCTAATGACTATCTAAAATTTACTTCGTCTTATAATATTTTTTCTGATATGACTACAAAATATCCAAAAATTAATCGTGAAGATGTTATTAAAAGAGACCCTGATGTTATGTTAATAATTACAATGGGATTGGCAACAGAAAGAGAAGTTAATTATTGGAAACAGTTCAAAAATATGAAAGCTGTAAAAAATAACAGTATATTTGTTGTAGATTCTGATATAGTCTGCCGGCCTACACCTATGAGTTTTATAAAATCTTTAAAAGAAATTTTAAAAATTATTCATCCGGAAATAAATAAATAATGCTTAACTTTAAAAAGAAATATTATTTCATAATATTAGTAATTCTTCTTTTAGTTTCATTTTATGTTGGATTATTGCTTGGTAGTAGCAACCTCTCAATAAAAGAATCATTCTACTATCTATTTAATTCCTCTTCTGATGATATTACTGCTGATATTATATGGAAGATCAGAATTCCCCGTCTTATTCTTGGAGTACTTGTAGGTTCGGGTCTTGCCGCCTGTGGTGCTGCATTTCAAGGGTTATTCAGAAACCCTTTAGCTGAGCCATACACATTGGGTATTTCTTCAGGTGCATCTCTGGGGGTTTCAATAAGTGTTATTTTAGGTTTTAGTGGTGTTTTTATACCCTTCTATGCTTTTATTGGCAGTTTTATCAGCGTATTTTTTGTTTACACGCTTGCATCAAGAAAAAATTTTTTAAATTCAACAGTAATTTTGTTAGGTGTAATAATTAGTTTCCTTTTTTCTTCAATCGTTTATTTAATATTTTCTTTAGCCAAGCCACAAGAAGTTCATAATATTATAATGTGGTTAATGGGTGATTTATCTTCAGCAAATAATTTAACAATAATTATTACTGCCATTCTTGTTATATTAGGCATTTTTACTCTAATATTTTTTTCTGAAGATCTAAATATACTTACATTAGGCGACGAAAAAGCCTTCAGCCTTGGAGTAAATCCAGAAAGAACAAAAAGAATATTATTTATTGCTTCCTCATTTATCACAGGTTCTTGTGTGGCTGCATCAGGTATAATTGGTTTCGTTGGCATTATTATTCCACATATCTCAAGAAAATTAATTGGCGTAAATCATAGATACCTAATTCCCTCTTCTGCTTTAATTGGAGCAATATTTTTAGTTTTATCAGATACAATAGCAAGAATAATAATAAAACCAATGGAGTTACCTGTTGGCGTTATTACTGGAATAATCGGAGGAGTATTTTTCTTATCATTACTATTAAAAACAGATTCGAGAGATTTTTAGATGGATATTTTAAACGTAAATAATATTTCTGTAAACATAAATGAATTAAAAATATTAGATAATATTTCATTCAATGTTAAAAAGGGTGAAATATTGGGTATAATCGGTCCTAATGGCTCAGGTAAAACAACTTTATTTAAAACAATAAGCCGAATTCTAAAACCCGAAACAGGTAACATTTTTCTTTACAATAAGAATATAACAAGCTATTCGGAAAAGGAATTATCAAAACTAATATCAGTAATTCCTCAAATGATAAACGTACAATTCCCATTTACTGTAGAAGAATTTATACTAATGGGTAGATTCCCTCACTCCGGCAGATATGGATATTCAATAGATACAGATTATGAAATTGTGAACAATGTAATTAAAAATAATGGAATGGATAGTATTCGTCATAGAAGAATTAATGAGCTATCTGGTGGAGAAAAACAAAGAGTAATTATTGCACAGGGTTTTGCTCAACAAACGAATTTGATGTTATTAGACGAACCAACCTCGCACCTTGATATTTATTACCAGGTCCAATTATTAAATCTTTTAGATAAATATAATAAAGAATGTGAACTAACAATCTTAATTATTTTACATGATTTAAATCTTGCAGCAAGTTATTGCGATAGGCTAATAATGATGAAGGAAGGTAAAATTTTCACTCAAGGCACAATCGAAGAAGTGTTAACTTACCAGAATATTGAAGCAGTATATAACACACCTGTAATAGTAAAAGAAAATCCAATTATACACAAACCACATGTCATTCTCGTAACAAAAAATTTAAAGTAAAATTTTATTCTTTTGTAACAATTATACTTCTCATTATCCCTTTTATTTAACTGATTATCAAACAATAACATTATTTAAATAGAAAAAAATATTTTATCATTATTTAACTATATATAATTACAATATTTACTTTTTAATATTTCTTTAAAAATATTATTTTTAGACTTGATAAAATAAATATCTTTTATTTCATTGTAGGTTAATTATTTGATCTATGAAATAATTTTTTTATTAGGATTATTATATGGCATTTTATGCTGATCTAAAAATTACACCCACTAATAAATCACAAAGTTTAGATTCATCATTAGTTGGCATCTCTCAGGAAAAACTCAACGAAAAAAGGTTAAAAATACTACTGGATATTAGTGCAGGATTGTTTGCTGCCAATAATTATACCGATATTGGTAACACAATTTTTTCTAACATAAGAAAATATGAAGTCGGTATGAATATGGCAGGGAAGCTTTCAGTTTATGATTGGGAAAAAGACGAATACTCAACTGTATATATAACAGATGCTCCTGCAGAGAAAAATACAATTTATTTAAGTAATAAAGAAAAACTATCTGATGTAAAGTTTTTCAGTAAATATGCGATAGAGCATAAAGAAACATTAGTCGTTCAAAATAGTCATTCTGAGTTTGCATTAAGTATTAGTCCAGACTTAAAAAATTTCAATGCACACTCTATGATATACGTTCCGATGTTTCACGAAGATAAGCTTATTGGCCTTTTCAGTTTAGGAAGATCTCCTGTAAACTCTATGGATGAAGATTTTGTTGATTTTCTCGAATCATTAGGCAACTATGTTTCCATAGCAATATTAAGATTTTTAAATGAAGAAAAAATAAAAGAAGCAGAAGAAACTTTAAGACAAAGAGAACAGCTTTTAAGAATGGCTATAGATTATAGTGCTGATTGGGAATACTGGATTAGTCCAAACAATGAACTTATTTATTCTTCCCCTTCATGTTTTAAAATATCTGGTTACACTCGAGAGGAATTTAAAGAAGATCCGAATTTATTCATCAAAATTGTATATGAAGAAGATGTTGAAAAAGTAAAAACATATTTTTCCAAATCTACGGAAACAAAACTTGAATTCAGAATTATACACAAAAATGGTAATTTAATTTGGATTGATCACCACAGCCAACCCATCTTTGATGAAAAAGGAAATTATCTTGGTAAAAGAGGTAGCAATAGAGATATAACTGATAAAAAGAAAATTGAAGAAGAATTATTAGCAAGTCAAGAAAACCTAAAAAAAGCTAAAGAACTAGCTGAAATAGCAAATAAATCTAAAAGTGAATTTCTTGCTAATATGAGCCATGAAATCAGAACACCTATGAATGCTATTTTAGGTTTTAGCGAAATTCTACTTTCACAAATTAAAGTTCCAAAATATGAAGAATACCTAAAAACAATTGTAAATAGTGGTAAAACTCTTCTTTCAATAATAAATGATATACTTGACCTTTCTAAAATTGAAGCCGGCAAAATGGAATTTAACTATGAACCGGTTAATATATCTGGCATACTTGAAGAGATTAAAATGATCTTTTCTCAAAAAGTTAAAGAAAAAAATCTAAAATTTATTCTTGATATTCAAGGTGCAGATAAAAGGGGTTATATTCTGGATGAAGTACGAATAAGACAGGTGATTTTAAATCTTGTTGGAAATGCTATCAAGTTTACAGAAAAAGGATACGTTCGAGTTGGACTCATAACCGAAGAACACAAAGAAGATCCAGAAAAAGTTAATTTAATTATCGAAGTGGAAGATACCGGTATAGGCGTTAGTGATGCTGAAAAAGAAAAAATATTTGGCGCTTTCATCCAACAAAGCAATCAAAGTACAAAAAAATATGGTGGAACTGGTTTAGGGCTTGCAATATGTAAAAAGCTAGTTGAAAAAATGAACGGAACTATAACTCTCGAAAGCGAATTAGGTAAAGGCTCTAAATTTATTGTTAGAATTCCAAATCTTGATACTTTTGATCTTAAGAATTTTCAACTAGAAGCAATTTTACCAAGAGATTTAGATGTTGTTTTTGAACCATCAGAAATTTTAGTTGTTGATGACATAAAACACAATAGAGACCTAATAAAAGGTTATCTGGAAAATAATAATCTAATTATTCACGAAGCCACCAACGGAAGAGAGGCTTTAGATTTTTTGAAAAAAAACACTCCTGCCCTCATTTTGATGGATATATGGATGCCTGAGATGAATGGATATGATGCCACACAAATAATAAAAAAGAATCCGGATTTTAATACTATACCTGTAATAGCCTTCACGGCTTCAGCAATGAAAGAAACAGAGAAAAAAATTATTGAATTATTTGATGGCTACTTAAGAAAACCTATTAACAAAAAGGACTTATTCCAGGAATTAAGAAAATATTTGAAATTCCAGATAAGAAAGGTATCTAAAGAAAATCAACCCGAAGAATCAAATACAACCAAAGACAGTATAAAAACTCTTGAAGCAATCGAATATTTACCTCAATTAGTGAATATTCTTGAAAACGAATTTTTAAGAGAAGCTGAAAAGTTAAGTAATTCATTAGTGATAAGCAACTTAAAAGACTTTTTAGAAAAATTAAAAGTAGTTCATCAAAAGTACCCTGTACCACTTATGGCAGATTTTATTGAAGATATTTCAAAAAATATTGATAATTTTAAGATTGTTAAAGTAAAAAATTTAATTAAAGAATTTCCACTATTAGTTGAGCAATTAAAAAGTCGGAGTTTAAAAGATGAGTGATACCAAAGGTTTAATTCTTATTGTTGACGATACGGAACAAAATTTAGAGGTTCTTGGAAATTTATTAACAGAAAATAATTATGATTTAGCTATTGCTACAAATGGAATTGAAGCTATAGAATCTATTAATACAACTATTCCAGACTTGGTATTGCTTGACGTTATGATGCCTGAAATTGACGGTTTTGAAACTTGCAAACGAATTAAACAACAAGAAAGAACAAAAGATTTACCTATAATTTTTCTTACCGCAAAGGTTGAAACAGAAGATATTATTAGAGGCTTTCACGTTGGTGGTATAGATTACATTACTAAACCTTTTAGAAAAGAAGAACTGTTAGCTCGTGTAGATACTCATGTAAAATTAAGAAAAACTCAAAAAGCTTTAAAAGAATCTGAAGCAAAATTACGCAATCTTGTAACAAATTCTGAAGATGGTATAATTTTAATTTCAGAAGAAGGACGAATTTTAGAATGGAATCCAAAAATGGAAAAATTTACGGGTTTGTTCGAAATTGAAGTAAAAAATAACTTCTTCTGGGAAATCTATTCCAAATTAGTATCTGAAGATAATAGCGACTTAAATGAAAATCAAATTAAAAATGATATTAAATACATTTCACAAACAGGTGAAATATCTAATAGATACAAAAATCAGGAAGTTGTTATTACAAGCATTGACGGCATTAAATGTATTACAGAATGTTCTTTCTTTTCTATTGAAACTGAAAATGGTTTTATGACTGGTGCAATCTTTAGAGATATTACAGTAAGAAAAAGAATACAGGAGGAAATCGAAAAAATTCAGAGATTGGATTCAATCGGTATACTAGCAGGAGGCATTGCTCATAATTTTAATAATATTATGCAGGGTATAATTGGGAATATTGAACTAGCTATAGAAAAAATTGGTAAAGATGAAAAAATAAACGAATTACTTTTTAGCGCTTTAAAAAGTTTACCTAAAGCAAAAGAACTTACAAATGAACTAATAACCTTCGCAAAGAATAGCTTTATCAAAAAAAGTAAGGTTTCAGTTAATAACTTAGTTAAGTTACTAATCAACAATTACAATAACTATCCAAAAGTTGTATTTGATTATCAAGCAGAAAATAACCTCTGGTATATTAACGCAGATGATTTTCAATTGAAACAGGCAATTGAAAATATAATCCAGAATGCAATTGATTCAATGAAAAATATTGGCACAATTACAATTAAGACTAAAAACTTATCTGAAGATGATACAAGAAAAATCCCAATAATCATTCAAAAGGGTAATTATATATTGATATCAGTAAAAGATGAGGGAATTGGAATACCTAAAGAAAACTATAAACGGATATTTGATCCTTTCTTTACTACTTATAAACCAACTAAACGGGGACTTGGTCTTTCAATAGCACATTCAATTATAAGAAGACACGATGGGTATATTGATTTTACATCTGAAATAGGTATTGGTAGCACTTTCAATATATATCTACCTGTAATTGAAATGTAATATTGTATTAATGCTAAGATTTTTGATAAATTTTAATTCTTTCAAAATATATTTAATTCTGAATATATTTATTCTCATTTTAATTTCAATTTATCATCATTATTATTTTATCCTTTACAAATAATTAAAACTTTATGATATTATCTCATCTAAATTTTTTTAGGAGATAAAATGTACAATAAAGATGAATATCATCCCTCATTAATGGCTAATGAAGATGACATTCTAATAGCAAAATCATGGATAAACAAATATGAGTGGTATAAAGATATATTTGAAAAACAAAAAGAATATTTAACTAAATTTATTAAGAAAAAACCGATTTTCGTCTCCCCTGTAAAGCAAACATACCAATATAAAATGTATAATTGCCCCAAACACGATGTAGAATTATTATATGAAGAAGATTACCCCTTTGAACATCATTGCCCAATTGATAAAAATGAAGTTTTTACGGGTTACAAATATGATTCTGCCTGGTCAGGATGGTATAATAGAAAACTAGCTACCAATTTAGTATGGTTAGGATTGCTATACAATATCTATGGTAATGAAGAGTTCGCCGAAGCAGGTAAAGAAATTTTATTACAATTTGCTAATTTATATTTACAATACCCTGTAGAAAATACCATTCTTGGACCTGCACATGTTTTCTTTGGAACATTATCAGAGTCATTTTGGGGTGTTGATATGGCTTATGGTTATGATTTGCTATATAATTATAAAGGGTTCACAAATGAAGAAAGAGATCTAATAAAAAATAAATTATTTTATCCGTTAGCAGAAATAACACAACAATTCCCAGAATCTGCTTCTAATAGGCAATTATGGTATAATAACGTTTCAGCGGCAGTCGGCTTTATCTACAAAGATGAAAAATTAATTGATTTTGCTTTAAATTGCAAATATGGCTTCAAATGGCAATTAGGTTCAGCGTTACCTGAAAGTGGCTTTTGGGGTGAAGGACCCGGTTATCATTTCGTTACTTTAAGAGCAATGATTCATCTGGCAGAAATGTGCATCAGAAATGGAATAGACCTTTATAGAATGCAAGTTAATGGTAGAACAATGAAGCTATTATTTGATTCTCCTCTATCAATAATAAAACCAAACTATGAATTCCCAAGAATCAAAGATAGTGGCGGCGGGAACCTGCTCGATTATTCTACTTTCTATGAAGTAGGTTATTCTGTTTATGGGGATAAAAAATATCTAGCGGTAATTAAAAAATCAAATATCAAAAGAGGCACTCAAATTGTTGGTGAAGAATCTGGTAAAGGTGAAAGAGAAACGCCAATAACATTATTTCAGTTAATACCTGAGTTACCTGAATGTGAAGATGAAATTTATACTAACGAGAGTATAAACTTAAAAGGTAATGGTTTAGCAATTTTAAGATCAGGGCAACAGAATAAAAGAAAATATCTCTATCTTGATTATGGTATAGTTGGTGGCGAACATGGCCATCCTGATAGATTACAAATTGGTTATTATGCCAACAATAAAAATTGGATTGTAGACCCTCTAAACGAATCATATTTCAATCCTAACCTTCAAACATGGTTTAGGCAAACAATAGCACATAATACAATAGTTATTGATGAAACAACACAAGCATGGGCTAATGGAAATGAAAAGTTTTATGCATCTGATTCACTTTTTCAAGTTGTTTCAGGTTATTCAAAAGAAATTTATCCTGGATCAAATATTGAGCGCACACTAACACAAGTTGATGAATATTTTATCGATATCGTTGAAGTAAAAAATAATTTCAAACGAATAATTGATTACCCTATACATAGTTTTGGTTTTTTAAATGTTGAAGGTTGCGAACTTGAAAAAGCTCCATTAGATACTTTTGGACCCATACCTGGTATTCCGGGTTACGATCAACTTACAGATATTTACAAAGGCATAAGCTCGAAACCTGTAAATTTTATTTTCAGCGATGATTCCTATATGAAAGTTTTCTCACTTATTAATGAAGAAACAGAAATATTTAAATGCATAAATCCTCCAATTGGTGGTTTTTATAAGCAAATGATTAAAGAACAAAAACCACAACCTATGTTCATGCTTAGAAGAAATTCAAACCATACAAAATTCATAAATTTATTCCACGTTTATGAAGATAAGCCAGAAATAACAGATATTTCTTCGAATGAAGATACTACTTTTACTATAACAGCAAATAGTTTTATTGATACTCTACTTATCGATTCTAAAAATTCACAGTTTTCAATAATAAGATATGATAATAATGATTCATTTAGATTCGCTGTAGGTTTTAATACAAATAGAATTGAAAAAAAACACGCAATGAGTATCACAAGCGAATGTGATGTCAAAAAAATAAAAATTCAAAAAATTGAAAACATATTATACATTGAGATTGAAAACGGATACAGGACTTTAAAAATAAAAGGATTAAAAGGCGATAAGATATTTCTTAATGGAGAATTAATTTACCATAAAATTATTGATGATATTATCATTATTGAAGAAAAAAACAAAATAGAATTTAAAATTAGGGATAAAGAAAATAAATTATTCAGAGGCTTTAAGAACACTATAAACTTTGAGCTATTTAACCCCTCTTCTGAAGATAAAATTATAATTGTTACATTTAAACTTGCTGAAAATTGGTATGAAAAAGTAAAAAACCAAATAGAATGGTGGGGCGGAGTAGTAAATCTATTACCAGAAAACAAAAAATGCTATTATGAACAAATATCACCTTCTGAAAACCTAAAAGCCTTACAATCATTCGAAATAAAAAAAGAATATATTGTAAAGAAAAATTCAAAACTTGATTGTTATATTAATTTTCTAATTCCCTCGAATGTACCTTTAGCAAAGTATCCTTTTGAATTTAGCTTTAATGAGAATAAAATTAATTTAGAATATTCTATTTTAAATCCTATAGATATAAATATTTTTCTGCCAAACCTTAGAAGAAACCAAATAAAATTAATTATAAGTAATAATACAAACAACAAAATTTTATCGTCAATTTCTATAGATGGAAAACCCTATTGGAAAATAAAAGATAAAAATCTTAAAAAAGTTTTATCTCCAAATAAAACTTATAACCATACAGTAAAAGCAGAATTAAAGGGATATAATTCAGAACAAAAATATCCCGTTAAAGTAAAAATAAAATCTGAGAAATATGAAGTACAATTGATTAAAACATTTGTAGTTGCTTATGCATATCAAGTTGAAAAAGAGCTATCTCTTAATGGAGATTGGAAAGGATGGATAAAAACCACTCCCATAAAAATTAATAGATCCGATCAAGTATGTAAATTACTTATGGGCAATCAAAAATGGAATGGACCCGAAGATTTATCAGCAGAAATTTATGTGATGTATGATAGAAAATATTTATATATTGGAGCAGATGTAAAAGATGATATTGTTATTTCTAATTGGAACTATCCAGAAATGAGCTATCCTTGGGATACAGATAGTATCGAATTTATGATAGATATTAGGACTAACTCAGATCAGGGGTGCGATCCACCAACACCAGGATTTTATAGACATCTTATGCTTGCTGAATATAGAAAAACAGATTTTGCTCAATGGAGATTCGGAAGTGCAGGTGGTCCAATTTTACCAAAACCAAATTTATTAAAAAATGCCGAAACATATTTTAAGAAAAAAAATGATGGCTACATAATGATTTGTAAAATACCATTGGTTGATTTTGGTAAACAAATTTGCCGCAAAGGAAATAAAATTGGATTTGATATCGGTATCAATGATAACGATGGAACTTCATTTAGAAAAAACTTACATATTTGGTCTAGCTATACTCAAAATCAGGTTTGGTGGGTAATTGAATCAATCGGAGCATTAATATTTAAATAAACCGGATTCAAAAAAAATGAATCCGGTTAATAATATTTACTTTAACTCAAATTCTTTCTCTATTTTGCCTGCCCATCTCGAATTATAGGTAATCACGATTTTACCTTTACCAGATACTATAAACTCATGCTCAGCCTTACTAAAACCGGGCACATAAGTAAACTGTATTTCGGGTTTATATTCCTTATAAGTTACTTCATTATTAAATAAATTTTGAATTTTTCCACCAGCAACAACTTTAATCTTCTCCCCTTTAATAGATAACATATCCATAGGATAAAGCTTTTTTAGAATTGCATATTTGCTCATTGTGGGTATAGCTTTTGAGTTAATCAATCTAACTCTTACTCTATATAAATCTTTAGAAATAGATTGAACATCAAAAACTTCCAATTCTACTTCAGGTGTATTTTTTGCTGAAAATATTACTGAAGAAGCATTCCTGTGAACTAAATCCTTCAACATAAATGGAGCTGGAAGCCTAGAACTCATTTTTACCCAACCTCCTATTTCAATATCGCCATAAACTGGATGTTTAAAAGGTTTCCAATCCTTAAATAATTCACCCTGAGCTAAATGATCATTAAATTTTAATCGCTCTCTTTGTAAACTTGTTCGTGAGTCAGAATCCTGTTGGGCAGATTCTGGTGATTTTTTACTTTCTTTAATACTTTTAAAAGATTCTGATTCTGTTATAAATAATTCACCAACAAAGCCATAAGCTCCATAAGTCATACACATCCATTCAAGAAAATCGCCATAAGTGGTATATAAATCTTTCCACGAAATCATATATCTATAGCCAGGTGTTATTCTTTCAGCCTGCTCTCCAAGGTAATTATAAACGGTTATATCATCAGCCGGATACTCACCTTGCTCCTTTGAACTTGGACCTCTTAAATACATTCCACCATTATTATGAAAAGCCCAAACAACACAAATATTAGGTTTTTTAGATATAAATTCAGCCACAGCAGTTGTTGTTTTACTTTCAAAAGGGTAATCACCTGCACCACTTTGGATATAATTCGGTTTCCAATTATATCCCCAATTTCTATTACCATCAACATAACCTTCTGAATCTTCATTGTATTTACCATCTTCATCATTATCTATACCTTCTGTACCTAAAAGTGTCCACTCCCCTTTTTCTCCTGTTTTTATAGACACCATCAATCTTGGTTCATCAGGAAGAGTCTTCATTTTTCCAAATGGATCTTTTTTTCTCATTAGACAAATATTACCATCTCCATCTAAATCGTCGGGATAGTCTTCATCTATCAAACCATCATTATCATCATCTTTTGGAATTCTTAAACTTCTATTAGAACTTGAAGTATTAGGATCATTAAAGAAATGGAATCTCCCATCAACATTAATTGAAGGTATGATATAAAAACACTTTTTATCAACCAGATCTTTTATTTCTTGATTCTTATCATAATTCTCTAAAAGATATTGCGCAAGATATAAACATACTTCAGATGCTTGAATCTCATTACCGTGAATATTACCATCAACATAAATACCGGGTTTATCGATATCTTTACCAGTCTTTGGATTATTAATCGTAATACCCCATATATCTCTTCCTTCATCACTTTTCCCAATATAATTTAATTCAGTTAATTTTGGATATGCTGCATTTAGTGCTTTTATCGCTTGCACTAACATATCGTATGTATAATAGTAATCAAAACTCAAAGGAATAGTAATTTTCTTTTGCTGCGAAAATAATAAAGCTGAAAAAATGAAATATAAAATAATTATTCTTTTAAATCTCTTCATTATTCACCTCTCAATTCAAAATCATAAGAATCATTCAAAGCAGAGTCTGTTTCTGCCAATAATTTTAACTTTAAAGGTTTATCAGAATATACCATCCATTTTACGAGCTCAATACCTTTACCATTAATCTTTTTTATCAATGTTCTTTTCTTGCCATCTATTATTTTGATATCTTTATTATTAAAAGTTAAAATAATTGGTTTAATTTTATTAGTCCTTATTCCGTTTGCCATTGGATAAGGTAAATACCCTTCGTTTTCAATAAAAGCTTTTATTTCATAGATTCCATTACCTTTGGATTTCACTTCTACTCTATTGATTTTGATTTTTGGAAGTAAACTTACCAATTCATTAACAAATGGCACTTGTAATTTTATTAACCTTTCCATGAGTGAATCAGGTGGTGTGGTGAATACATAAGGCTTAAAACCTCCAATTTCAACTTCCCCAAGTTGAGGGTGTTTATATGTTTTCCAGTCAATAAAGGTTTCAAAACCATTTTTTTTACCATAAGCAATCATTGAATTCATTTTTTGGAGTTCACTATCCTGTTCTACGGTTATAGCTGTTTTCTTTAATAAATCAGAAAATTTTTTTACATCCATTTTCTCTGATTTGAACAGCTCAACAATTTTATCATAATTTATATTTGGTGGTGCATTATAATTTTTCAAAATTTTTTCAATTTTCTCTTTACCTAAAGATAAAAATTCATCTTTTGATAATTTCTCAATTTGCGATAATGATAGCATATCTTCATTTTTTACATCAGCTGCTTCTGGTATTGGGAAAAAATCCAAACTAAAAGTTGGCAAACCTAATTGATAATATGAATATACTTCAAAAGAACCATCTTTTTCCTTCTCGGGCTCGATTCTTTTAAAATCAAGGTTTATAGTTTTCAAGAAATTTTTATACTTCTGAGAAATCTCTTCATAAATTTTCACATCTTCAGATAGTGGATTTACAAAACTTCCAATGCCAAGCATTTCTCTCACTGTATTTTCATTTACATCCATATCTGGTGGTGATGAATTTTTTACCATTTCGATAATTTCTTCAAGACTATAACTTTGGGAAGGATCAGCATTTAAAAAAGCTGCCATTCTCCTATTCAAAATTATTCTGGATGTATTAACCTCTTCTTTTCTACCTCCGTACATTTTATTCAAACAAATATTGGTAGAGCCAAACACAATTACTATAGCTATATTTTTATTCTCGTTAACAAACTTCATTATACTTTTAGATTCACTTTCCGAACCTGGCCATTTGCCATCTGTTGAAGTGAAGTATCTGAAAAATTGAGGGAAATTACATCCTACACTTACTCCACCCTTAGGATCCTCGTTATATAAGCCATCATTATCATTATCAATACCTTCAGAATATAACTTATAAATGCCTTTCTCTCCTCTTTCAGGTTTTGCTCTTCTTAATATTCTTGAATCCCCCTCTATTGGTATCCATTCCCCTAATGGGTCTTTAACTCTCATCTGTGTTATAAACCCATCTCCATTTAAATCCTCACAACCATCTTCATCGATATTCTCATCTAAATCATCATTATTCTCATGAAAATTTAGATTAGACTCGTGCAAAGGTTTTTCAAAATATCTCTGAAACGCATCAGGATTGCCACAGGGTATAATATACCAGACATAATCATCAGACATCTTTTTGTCATTCAAAATGTGATTTATCAAATATAGAGATGCTTCAGTTGCCAGAGGTAAATCGCCTTCCATATTTGCAGCAACAAGAATTGCTGGTTTCCCTTTTTCTGAATTTCCAATTTGAACTAAAGAAAGATTGTTACCTTTTAAGGTCTTTGTTAATATGATCCGTTTTGCTATTTTAGAATTACTAAGATTATTTAAAATTTTTTCAATATCAGAAATTGAGTGATAATGTGAAAAATTAATTTTTTGAGAAAAAGCAAAACCGATAATAAAAAAGATAAGATAAAATGACTTTAAATATTTCATTGATGCTCCTTTGTTATCAATGCTAAATATAAAAAAAATGAATCAATTTTCAAAATATTCATTGTTAATTATTTTTATGGCACAAAATAATCCTTTAAATAGAATTATTCATTGATTATGATGACTTGTAAAGTTTCATTATTTCATCAATAATTTCTTTTGTATTTTTATTGGCATCTACCCAATTAATTCTTTTATCTGCTCTAAACCATGTTAATTGTCTTTTTGCGTAGTTTCTTGTATATTGTTGTATCAAACTAATCATTTCATCATAAGATATTTTACCTTCGATGAATTCGATAGGTTCTTTATAGCCAACTGTTTTGAAAGATTTTAAATTTTTATTATACCCCATGTTCAAAAGGTTCTTAACCTCTTCAACCAAACCAGAGTTTATCATACCGATTGTTCTTTGATTAATTCGTTGATACAATACTTTTCGCTCCCAGTGTAAACCAAAAAAAACAGGTAGAAAATTTATTTCTATTTTATTCATCTTATGTAATTTAGAGATTGGAACCCCTGTCAAATAATATACTTCAAGAGCTCTTATAATTCTATGTTTATTATTTGGTTGGATTTTTTGAGAAGTTTCATAATCTATATCACATAATTCTTTATATAAACTATCTATACCCTCAGCTAATAACCTCTCTTCAATTTTCGCTCTGATGTTTTCATCTCTTTCAGGACCATCGAACAAACCATCTACAAGAGATTTTATATATAAACCTGACCCCCCTGATACAATAGGTATCTTATCTTGATTAATCATTAACTCGATTACCTCTCTACCTTCTTTACCAAACATACCTGCGTCATAGTGTTCATCAGGTTTAACTCTATCAATAAAATAATGTTTTACTCTTTGCAATTCTTCTTTTGTAGGTTTAGCTGTACCAATATCCATAAATTTATAAACTTGCCTTGAATCGGCATTTATTATCTCTGAATTTAATTTTTCAGCTAATTCTATAGATAGGTTAGTTTTCCCCGAAGCTGTTGGACCTACAATAACAATTATTTTATTTTTCATGAATTTTACTTGTTATTTGACCACCCTTCTTTTCCAATTAAAGGTACGAATCGGAAACCATATTTTACATCAGTAAAATACTTATCTCCTCTTTTTGTTATTATGTGAAGATCTTGAATTTCAATTGAACCAATAGGAGCAACAAGCTTGCCTCCATCAGCTAGTTGTTCAAGAAGGGATTTTGGAACCTCAGGAGCAGCAGCAGTAATAATTATTCCATCATAGGGCGCAAATTCAGACCAACCAATTGTACCATCACCAACTTTACATGTAATCTTGTAATTTAATTTTTCAAGTGTTTTCTGTGCTTGCAACAAAAGCTCTGGAATCCTTTCTATACTAAATACTCTTGCACCCATTTCAGCTAAAATAGCTGCTTGATAACCTGATCCTGTCCCAATTTCTAAAATTTTACTATTCTCTTTTACATTTAAACTTTCAGTCATTAAAGCGACTGTATATGGCTGAGATATAGTTTGATTTGAACCTATTGGTAAGGCTGTATCCTCATAAGCCCTACTAATAAAAGCATTTTGAACAAACTCATGACGTGGCACTTTAGAAATTGCCATGAGCACTTTTTCGTCCTTTATACCCTTTTTTATTAAATTATTTACAAGATTTATCCTATCTTCGTCAAAGTTATAATATTCAATCATTATTGTTATAATTTTTAGTTGTCGATCTAAAGATATGTTTCCATGTTTTTAATTTTGATTTTAAGAAACCTTCATTTAATCTATTTTTTAATTCTTGCACAGTTAAGTTTTTATAAAGTATTCCATTTTCAGCTATTGAAATTTGCCCTGTCTCTTCAGATACAATTACAGCAATAACATCAGCTTGTTCAGATACACCTAAACCAGCACGATGCCTCATACCTAATAACTTATCATCCCATCTAGTTATATTGCTTAAAGGTAATGTACAACGAGCAGCTTCAATAATTCTATCTTTTATAATAACAGCACCATCATGTAAGGGGGATTTAGGGAAAAAAATAGAAAGTAATAATTGCTTTGAAATACTTGCATGAAGTTGAACCCCGCTCTCCACAAAAGTCCTCAGACCCGTACCTCTTGTAATTACAATTAATGCGCCATAATGCAATCTTGATAGTTCAAGAGAAGCAGCAGATATTGCATCTATAGTTTCTTCAACATCTAATTTTAAAAAATATCTTAAAAATCTGGATCTTCCAATAAGTATTAATACTCTTCTTATTTCAGGTTGAAATAATATTATAAAAGCTAATACCCATATATCTGTTAATTTTCTTAATAACCAGGTTAAAGCAGTAAGATTTGTTGCTTGTGCTATAAAAGAAATGGCAATTATTGCAATTAAACCAGCAAATATTTGTGCTGCTATTGTTCCTCTCATTACCATATATATTCTATAAATTATTATGGTTAATATGAGGATATCAATAACATCAATCCACGTTAGAGTTAAAAAACCAATTTTTATAGGCATTATCTTATATTTTATACTTTAAAGATTTTGAAATAGCAAAGGATACTTTTACTATATCTACCGTTTCTTTTACATCATGAGCTCTAACAATATTTGCGCCATTAAATACAGCAATTGAATTCGCAGCTAAAGTACCAAATAATCTCTCTTCGGGTGGTTTTTTAAGAATATCACCAATAAATCTTTTTCTGGATAGTGCAATCAATACTGGATAGCCTAACTTTTTAATCTTCTTGATATTTTTAATAACTTCGAGATTATGTAATGTTGTTTTACTAAACCCTATGCCAGGATCAAGTATTATTCTACTAAATCCTTTTGATAAACAAAGATCTATTTTTTTTTCAAAATATTCTATTATTTCGTTTACAACGTTTTCATATTCTGGATTTTCGGTGTGCATTGTTTTAGGTAAACCTTTAATATGATTTATTATCAGGGCAGCATTATATTTTTTTGCTACATCAATAATTGATGGATCATAACCAGCACCACTTATATCATTAATAATTACAGCACCTCTCTTACATGCTTCTTCTGCAACACGAGGTTTATATGTATCGATAGAAATTGGCAAGGGATATTCATCTTTAGATAGTCTTTCTAAAACTGGTATAACTCTTTCTAATTCCTCTTCTTCGGTAACTAATTTTGCTCCTGGTCTTGTTGATTCACCACCAACATCAAGAATATCAGCACCATCTGAAGCTATATCCTTCGCCCTTCTTATTGCAGATTGTGGACCATAATACCTGCCTCCATCATAAAAAGAATCAGGTGTAATATTTAAAACACCCATTACATAAGCTTCAGAAGAGAAATCAAAAACCCTATTACCAATTGTATATTGCATAAAAACTCCATTTTTCAAATTTACAAAAACATAATCCTATTATCAAGTTAGTTCATTATCAATTTTAAAAAATAATTTAGCAAATAAAAATTTTAATCCAGGTATGAAATTAAATTATTTGATATTAAAACCATTACTTATAATTTAAATTTTGAGAAAGCCATTTTTCAGCTTCATACTTACTTATATCTTTTCTTCTTGCATAATCTATAAGTTGATCTTCAGATATTTTTTCTACATTAAAATATGATGATTTTGGATGTGATATGAAAAAACCTGAAATTGAAGAGGCTGGGTACATTGCAAAATTTTCTGTAAGTTTTACACCTATTAATTTTTCTACATTTAATAAATCAAATAATATTTTCTTTTCACTATGATCAGGCATAGAAGGATATCCAAAAGCAGGCCTTATACCTTGGTATTTTGATTTTAACAAATCACTAACTTCTAATTCTTCATTTTTTGAATAACCCCAAAACTGTTTTCTTACCTTTAGATGTATCATTTCAAGAGTAGCCTCTGCTAACCTATCAGCTAAAATTTTGCTCATAATTGAATTATAATCATCGTTGATATTTGTAAAATATTTCACAAGATTATCTATACCAAAACCAGAAGAGATACAGAACATACCGATATAATCTTTTTTACCAATTTCTTTCGGAGCAATGAAATCGGATAAGCATAAATTTTTTGAGTTATCTTTTTTCTCTTCTTGATTTCTTAAAAAATGAAAAGTTGTAACTACTTCATTAGAATTTTCATAAGAATATATTTCAATATCATCTCCAATTGAATTTGCGGGGAATATTCCAATAATTGCTCTAGAGGTCAATAATCTATTATTGATAATAGAATTTAGCAACTCAATAGCATCATCATAAAGCTTTTTAGCTTCCTTACCTTTCTTCGGATCATCAAATATATCAGGATATCTACCAGAGATTTTCCATGCATAAAAGAAGAAAGTCCAATCAATATATTTTGCTACCTCTCTAAGATCCAAGTCAATGAATACCTTCAATCCCAAAAAATTTGGAATATTTATTTTAACTTCATCCCAATCTGTTGAAAATTTATTTTCTCTTGCTTTACTAATTGATATATAATTCCTTTTTGAAACATTAACTAAATAATTATTTCTAATTTTTTCATATTCGCTTTTCTTCTTTAAAATATACTCTTCTCTATTATCTAATGATAAAAGAGAGGCAACAACATTAACACTTTTTGAAGCGTCCTTAACGTGAATCACCGGGAAATTGCAATTCGGAGCAATTTTTACCGCAGTATGTAATTCCGAAGTAGTGGCACCACCTATCAACAATGGTATTTTTAAATTGTTTCTTTCCATTTCCTGAGCTACATTTATCATCTCTTCAAGCGAAGGAGTAATTAAACCACTCAAGCCAATTATATCAACTTTTTCTCTCGTTGCAATTTTTATAATTTTTTCGGTAGGAGTCATTACACCTAGATCAATTATTTCATAATTATTGCATCCCAGAACAACCCCAACAATATTTTTACCAATATCATGAACATCACCTTTAACAGTTGCTAATAAAACTTTACCAGCTTTATTGCTCTTACCTGAAACATTTTCTTTCTCAATATATGGCATTAAAAAAGAAACAGCTTTTTTCATTACTCTTGCACTTTTTACTACCTGAGGTAAAAACATCTTACCTTCGCCAAAAAGCTCTCCAACATAATTCATTCCATCCATTAAAGGACCTTCAATAATATTTAGAGCTTTTTCATAATGCTCTAATGCGGCTGTAATATCTTCTTCTAAATATTCATCAATACCTTTTAGTAAAGAATACTTCAACCTTTCTTCAATAGTATTGTGTCTCCAGTCGCTTTCTTTTTTTTCAATTTTAGTTTGTTCCGCTTTTATTGAATCTGTATATGCTAAAAGACTTTCAACCGCATCTTTTCTTCTATTCAATATAACATCTTCAACTAAATTCAATAAATCTTTTGGAATATTTTCATATACTTCAAGTTGCGAAGGATTCACAATACCCATATCCATACCAGCATTTATAGCATGGTACAAAAAAGCAGAATGAATAGCCTCCCTAACTTTGTCATTACCTCTGAATGCAAAAGAAAGATTGCTAACTCCACCACTTACTTTACAATAAGGTAAATTTTCTTTAATCCATCTGGTTGCTTTTATATAATTCAAAGCGTAATTATTATGCTCCTCAATACCAGTAGCAATTGCAAGTATGTTAGGATCGAAAATAATATCTTCTGGCGGAAAACTCACTTCTTCAGTTAGAATTTTATATGCTCTTTTGCATATTTCAATTTTTCTCTCAAAAGTATCAGCCTGGCCTATCTCATCAAAAGCCATTACAATAGTAGCTGCACCATATTTTTTCACTAACCTTGCATGCTTTTTAAAAACCTCTTCCCCTTCTTTTAGACTAATAGAATTTACTATAGATTTCCCCTGAGTGCATTTTAAGCCAGTTTCTATTATGCTCCATTTTGAGGAATCAATCATTATGGGTAATTTTGAAATTTCTGGTTCAGAAGCAATCATATTCAAAAATTTCCGCATTGCTTCTTCTCCATTTATCATAGCATCATCCATACAAATATCTATTATCTGGGCACCACCCTCAACCTGTTCTCTTGCAACACTTAAAGCATCCTCAAACTTATTTTCTTTTATTAAACGTGCAAATTTCTTTGAGCCTGCAACGTTTGTTCTTTCACCAATATTCACAAAATTTAAATCACTAGTAAATACTAATGGCTCTAAACCACTTATTCTTGTTAACCTTGGTAGTTCAGTTATTTTCCTTGGTTCATAATTTCTAACCAGTTCGGAAAAATATTTAATGTGTTCTGGAGTTGTTCCACAACAACCACCAACAATATTTATTAAACCTAACTCAAGAAATTCCCTAATTTGTTCAGCCATTATTTCTGGGGTTTCTTCGTACTCACCAAATTGATTTGGGAAACCTGCATTCGGATATGCTGAAACATATTTATCTGTTATTTTTGATAATCTCTTTAGTGCAGGTAGCATATCTTTAGCACCAGTTGAGCAATTTAAACCAATACTCAATGAATTTACATGTGATACCGAAATAACAAAGGCTTCTAATGTTTGACCCGATAAAGTTCTTCCACTTGAATCAGAAATAGTAACAGAAATCATTATCGGTACACTTATTTTTCTTTTTTCAAAAACATTTTCGATAGCAAAAAAAGCTGCCTTTGCATTTAAAGTATCGAAAATTGTTTCGACAAGAAGGATATCTACTCCGCCATCAAGCAAGCCTTCCACTTGCTCAGTATAAGAATTTACCAGATCATCAAAAGTAACCGAACGAAAAGCAGGATCTTCAACTTTAGGAGATAAAGATGCTGTTTTGTTTGTTGGACCTATTGAACCAGCTACAAACTTTAGCACATCTGATTTATTTTTAATGAAATCTTTTACTGCTTTTTTTGCCAAACGCGCTGAATTATAGTTTATTTGATATGCAAACTTTTCTAATCCATAATCCGACATCGAAATACTTGTAGAATTAAATGTATTGGTCTCAATAATATCCGCATCTGCTTCTAAATATTGTTTGTGTATCTCATATATTACATCTGGTTGTGTTATAGATAACACATCATTGAAACCCTTTAACTCTCTTGAGTGTTCTGAAAATATTTTACCTCTAAATTCCTTTTCGGTTAATTTATATTTTTGAATCATAGTTCCCATTGCCCCATCGAGAACCATGATTCTTTTATCAAGAATCTGATTTAAAATCATAAATTAAATTATTTAATACCTTCTATTACTTTAATTACGGAATTAGCATCATTCATTATGAAGAAATGAAGATTCATAAACCCATTTTTTAAGAGATCCTCACTTTGCTTAATTGCCCACTCTATTCCAATTTCCTTGATATTGTTTTTATTTTCTAATATTCTATCAACAAGCTCTTCTGGTAAATTCACATAAAAATTTTTTGGTATAGAAGTAATTTGATGGTAGCTGTTTATAATTTTTAATGCTGGAACTATTGGGACATTAATATTTTCTTTTCTGCAAAGATCAATAAATCTATAAAATTTTTCGTTATCAAAAAACATCTGAGTTACAATATAATCAGCTCCTGCTTCAATTTTCTCTTTTAAAAAATGAATATCGATTTTTAGATTTGGAGACTCAAAATGCTTTTCTGGATAGCCAGCAACTCCTATACAAAAATCTATAGATTGAGAATTTAAAATCTCATCAAGATATTTCCCTTCCCTTAAATCTGAAATTTGTTTTATCAAATCAACTGCATAATTATTTATTGACCTATCTTTTGAGACTTCCTTTTTATAATTTGGTTCATCACCCCGTAAAGCAAAAATATTCTGTATTCCAAGATAATTTAATTCTATTAGAGCATCTTCAGTTTCTTCTTTTGTAAAACCACGGCATAAAATATGTGCCACTGTATCTATATTAAACCTATTCTGTATAACTCCGCAAATACCGATCGTCCCAGGTCTCTTTCTCCGAATTTTTCTCTTTATATAACCATCTTTATCTTCATCATAAATAGCTTCAGCAGGATGACTTGTAACATCAATAAAGGCAGGATCTATTGGAAGCAATTTTTCAACAATATTAATAATATCTTTACCGCTGCTACCCCGAGAAGGAGGAATAATTTCAAAACTAAAACTTTTTTTATTAGATTTTAGGTGTTCTATAACTTTCATAAAATATATTATTGATAATTATTAAACAATTAATTAAAAAACCCCTCTCTCTCAGATTTTTAATTTATTAAAATTATATCTTTTTGGCAATGAATAAGAAAAGAAAATGCAGAAAAAAACTGATGAAACAAAATAAAAAGCGGATAGTATAAACAAAATATACTACCCGCCTAATGAATTTTTATTTATTCTGCTAATTTACCAGTTTTTAGTTCCTGTACCAGTCTATCAGCTTTGTAAATCTTCTCTAATGCTTCTAAAATACCAGCAGAATGAACTGCTACTGCTCTATTTTTCTGCTCCTCAAAAATAAAATCACCAGGTAAACTTTCAATATTACCATCAAAAATTAAACCAACAACTTCTTGATTCTTATTTATAACTGGACTACCTGAATTACCTCCAATAATATCTGCTGTTGCTACAAAATTAAAAGGAGTGCTTAAATTAAAATTAGCAGGTGGGTTCTGCCATTTTTGTGGCAATGACCATGGATATTGTTTATTAAAAGAATAATATCTGTCATACATTCCATAGAAAGTTGTTATCGGAGGAGCTATGGTTCCATTATATTCATAACCTTTTACAACACCATCGGCAATTCTCAAAGTAAAGGTTGCATCAGGTGGTAACTTCGTTCCATAAACATCATATAGAGCTTTGCCTAACTCTTGCACTTTTGCAGCTTCTTTATCTTGAATTTCTCTAAATTTTTTTCTAGCTTCATCAATTTTTTCATAATTTGCTGCAACAAAAGAAATAATAGGATCTTTTGATTTAAGAATTTCCTCTGGATTACCTTTGAGTAATTCTTTAATCTTATCAGCATTTGTTAAAACACTATTTTTAAGGATATAATCTGCCTGTTCTTTACAAGATTTATTACCTAATAACAATTCTAAAGATTTTTCTTGAGGTAATGCAGATTTAATTAATGACAATTGTAATGCTAAAATTTCAAAATCGATCTCAGGATCAGAAATTTTTGCTGCAACTATTCCGGATTTTACAGAATCGAGAGAAGATGACTTATATTGAGGTTTTCTTTCATTTTCTGGTTTTTTCACCTCTTTAGCAAATTCAACTAACTCATGAGCGACTGAAAATAAACGTGAGTTAACAGGGCTACGAGAATTAAAAGCTGATAAATAACCAAAATATTTACTTTTTTCTTCTTGATAGCCTTTTATTTCATCCCACAAGTTTGCATATTTTTCCTTCAATTTCGGGTTGCTCATTACAGCTGCTTTAAACTTACTTTCAAAATCTTTTTTCTTAGCCATCAAATAAGGATCTTTCAAACCTCCTAACATACCAGAATAAGCCTTCTGTGAATTTGCGTAACCAAATAACATAGTTTGTAATGCAAGTTTCTTTTCAGGATGTTTCTCCAGATGTCTTGAATAAATATCTACAAGACCATTTAACATTGCGACTGTAAAATTATATTGATAATCACGATAAAATTCCAATTGTGAGTAGGTTAAGAGTCTACTTGTTCTACCAGGATTTCCAATAACAAAAACCAGATCGCCTTCTTTAACACCTTCTTTACTAAATTTAAAGAAATGTTTTGGTTTTAAAGGCTTACCATTTTCATCATAAGCACGGAAAAAAGCACAATCAAGGTCATATCTTGGATATGTAAAATTATCATAATCTCCACCATAGAAACCCATTGAAGTTTCTACTGCAAATACTATTCTTACATCACTATATCTTTTATAACCATATAAAGAATATTTTCCTCCATTGTAAAATGTAATAATTTTACAATTGTAACCTGTTTCTTCGCTATATTTTTTCTCAAGCTCAGAGATTTTGTCGGTTCTGCTTTTTATTTTCTCTTCATCTGTTTTACCTTTATCAAAAGCAGATTGCACTTCTTGTGTTACATCCTTAATTAATACTAATTGGTCTACAAATAAACCAGGTACTTTTCTTTCATCCTTTAAAGTTGGAGCATAAAAACCATCTTCAGGCAAATTTTCACCAGGCCTATTTACTCTATCAAGTGGACCTCTCGCACAATGATGATTTGTCATTATTAAACCATCTTCAGAAACAAAAGAAGCAGAGCAGTTTGGAAGACGTATAGCTGATAACCTCGCAGTTTCAAACCATTTTTCATCAGGAGTAAAATTATATGTAGTCTTAAAATAATCTAATGGTGGGTAGTCAAAAGTCCACATTTTGCCATTATCAAAAGTGCCGGCTTTTACTGTATCTAACCACGACTTATTGGATTGAGAAAAAAGTAAACCAACACTTAAAATGAGTGTAAAAAACAAAAAATAAATTTTTCTTTTCATAAAATCTCCTTTAAATTGTAGGAATAAAAATATTAAACTAATTCTTTATCAATAAAAACTTATTATATAATTTCTTATTCTTTAATATGTTTGTAGCAACTTTAAGTTGCTTGTCATATTTTAAACTATTGCCTATTTGTTCAGTTTGACCTTTAGCAACACCAACTATTTCATTTTCGAGCAATTGTTTAATTTGATTACTATTTCTATCAAAATCTTTTTCTCTCTCCGTTTTTATTGATTTTTGCAAGCTTTTTACCTCATTTAAAAATTGAGTGCTATACTTCCTAGAAGATGCTATAGTAATAACGTCATTCAATTTTTTTTCTGCTTCATCTTGATATTCAAATTTTTTCTCTTTAAGATAATTCTTAAATTCTTTCAAAATGTTATCATCAACTACAAAATTAGAAGAAATATTTTTATTGTTTTTTGCATAATATACAGCAAATTTGAAAAACATAGATTTTCTAATTAATTCTTTTATAAACTCATCAGTAGAATCAGGCAATACCAGAGAATCAGGTGTAACGCCTCCTGCTTCAACTACATCTCTTCCTCGTAAAGTTTTAAAATGTTGTTTTAAACTATCTGGTTTAGTTAAAAATAAGCCATCTTTACCTTTATGCATATAATCAATTTTCTGTATACACCTTCCGCTTGGTGTGTAATATTTAGCAGTAGTAATTTTTAAAGAAGAGTTATAAGTTAAGCCTGTTACAGTTTGAACCAACCCTTTACCAAAAGTTTTAGTGCCAATTATGATACCTCTATCTAAATCCTGTATTGCTCCAGATACAATTTCACTGGCACTTGCACTTGAATTATTCACAAGAACTGCTAAGGGCAAATCACCAGCCGTTGGCTCTTCATCAGAATAATATTTCTTTTCAGTTTCTGGGGTTCTACCTTTAGTTGATACTATCAAGCTATTTTTTGGTACAAATTTCTTTACAATATCTACTGCTGCATCAAGTAAGCCACCTGGATTGTCTCTTACGTCAAGAATAATTCCCTCCAAATTACCTTTAGCTCTTAATTCTTTTATTGCTCTTCTAACTTCATCCCCCGCAGAACGTGAAAACCTTTCCAATTTAATGTAGGCAATATTGTTATCAATTATTGAATAATAGGTTACATTCTTAAGTTTAATTTCTTCTCTTTGTAAAATAAATTCTAGAGGTTTACTCTCTCCTTCTCTTTCAATCACCATTTTAACTTCAGTACCTGGCTCACCCCGAACATAAGTTCTTACATCGTCCACTCTTTTACCAATCATTGATACACCATTAATCTCTAATATTCTATCCCCTGGTAATAAACCTTGTTTTTGCGCAGAGTACCCCTCCATTAAACTAATGATAACAATATTATCATCTCTCATACCAACTGTAATACCAACACCAGCATATTTACCTGTTTGTATTAAATCTATATCTTCATTTTTTTTCTCATCAATATAAACTGTATAAGGGTCTAAAGAAGATAACATGCCGTTTATACCAGCTTCAATAAATTTTTCAGGGTCTACTTCATCTACATAATTAAAAATAATTTCTCGATATACTTTTCCAAATAAATCAATACTTTTATTTATTTTTAAATATAAGTTATCATCTGAAAAATAATAAAAACCTGAAAATAACCCTGTAAAAATTAAACAAATCAAAATAAAATATAATTTAATATTCTTATTAAATGCTTTCATTTACTAATTCCTAATTTTTTTGATACATTTAACCATATTAGACTCGAAATTTCATCTTTTGGTTTACTGCCATCTATAACTACAAATCTATCAGGTTCATTTTGAGCTATAGAAAGATATCCTTCTCTAACCTTATTAAAAAAAGAATCACCTGAAATTTCCAATCTATCTTTCTGAACATACATTTTATTTGTTCTATGATTTAACTCGGAAATATGAATATCCATAAAAAAAGTTAAATCTGGTTTAACAGGTGCAGCAAAATTATTAATAAAATTAATAATATTTAAATCTATTCCTCTACCAAACCCTTGATATGCTAAAGAAGAATCATAATATCTATCACAAACAATAACTTCGTTATTATTTAATGCTGGTATAATTACTTCATTCACCAGTTGAGCTCTACTTGCTGAATACAAAAGAAATTCAGTAGATGGGAACATCTCTTTGTTATCAATATCAAGCAAAATATCTCTGATTTTTTCTGATATTTTTGTTCCACCAGGCTCACGCAAAAACTTGACAGTGTAACCTAAATTACTCAACCGTTCTATTAAAAATTTGGATTGGGTTGTTTTTCCGCTCTTATCTATACCTTCAAAAGTAATAAACATATTTCCATAATTTTAACTGAAATTAATTATAAAATATTTTTTTGTTATTAGCAACAGTATAAAGCGGTAGATTACAAAAGTACTCAATTTATCTAATAAATTTGAAGATTTTTCTTAATAGATCAATTTTATCAAAATCAGAAACGATCTAATACTCTTGCTATCTATTAATTTTAAAGATATGCTATATAAAATAAGTCAATTAGTTTTATTCAGTAAGGAATAAGTCTTTTCAAATTGTTTTTATCTAACAGAAATAAATGATTATACTTATAAATTGGCTCGTAAATTATAATGCACTGAATCGATGTAGAGGCTATTAAAATATTAATTACTTTTCTGAGTAATCTTAAGTAGTTTACCAATATCACATTTAGAACATTTTAATTCAGAACAATAGTATTTATATAGATGAATTGCGCCCTGCTGTTGTTTAGCTGTAATGATTGGGTTACCATCTAACAATTCGTTTACAATGATTCTACTATATTCATTATCACTTAATTTTGGGAAAAAGTGATAAAGAGACATAGATAGTTTTTCAGTCCTAATTTCTTTAAAGTATCTTGAATACAAAATAACAAGAGGTATTATTGAATTAACTACTATATCATCAATTCTACTTTGTCCAATAAGGGCTTTGCTTTCCTTTTTCAAATCACCAGTAAAGTTATAATGCTTTTGCCAATAACCTTCAGCCTCAACAACAAATTTCTTATAAATCTGTTCAACTGTTTCCTCTAAATTATTTTCGCTATTTCTCATTAAAATTACCTGATCTTTGAAAGCTTTTAAGGAGATGAAATAAGGAATAAGATAACTTAGCCCCGCCAGTCTTATTGTTGGAAAATTGTTTGGCCTTAATCTAAAAAATTGCCATTCAGATTTATCCATTTTTTTAGAAACGAAATCAGATTTATATTCATTCCAATAAGGTAATAATCTTTCAATATATTCTTTTGTTTCCTCATCTTGTCCTGATAAATCTTCTGGCAAAAATCCTGCTACACCAAAAAATAATGCTTGAATTCTTATTATAATATCAGGATTTTTTAAATCCAGCTTTTCTCTTAAGTATGATAGAGGTAAAATTTGTGAAAACTTTTTAAACAGCTCAATATTTTTAGAATACCCTAAAGCTTCCACAAAATTTTCGTAAAAAAGTTCATCCCATAATCTTCTATCTCGTATTCTTTCATCTGATAATTGATGATATTCTTTATATCTTGCAATTGGAGCAAATCCATCTTTATCACTAAAGGTATTCTTTTTAACCAGTTCATTTAGTTTTTCATCTAAGTGTTTTACTCTGGATTCTAATCTTCTATAACCTAATCTTTCTAGCCATAAATACTTTGATTCTAGAGGAACCTCTTTATTTTTTTCTATACAGATAATTGTTTTTGTTCTTTCTTCTCTATCTTCATTAATAGCTTCTTCCCAAACATCACGTAATGGCTTATTTAAATAATCTTCTAAAATTAGCACTGGAACCTTTCTTCCACTATGGGTAAAAGTTGGCACAAACGAAGCCTGATTATATAGCACAACATGAAGAATAGTATTATTATATTTTGGATTTCCAGAATGTGAATGCAACAACCAATCGGAGATATCTCTATGGATTTCAATATCTCCAATATAATCCACACCACCAATTTTAAGCTTTGCTGACCTAAAATCTGGACCTCCATCTTTATTCTTAAATCCAGTGTTATAAATAAATACAGGCTGCCCGTCAAGGGTCCTTAAGCAGGAATCATCAAAAAGTTTTTTTTGCCAAATCTGATGTAAAAACCTTTCATTAATGTTCATTTTACTTCTCATTACGAAGATATTTAGACAAGTTACATACTTAGTAGGAAAGATTCATAATTTAATTAACTATTTTTTTATAATATAATTAAATTATTTAAAAAGTCAACAAAAATTTTATATGAACTTTGATAAATTTTGCTGTATTATAAGCTTTAAAAAATAATATATGCAGACTAAAATAATTTTTTGAAAAAAATTGAAAATAAATTTTTGTTTGTGTATATTTAATAAATTTCTAAATAACTGAATGTTTACTCATACAAACTTGAGTTATTATGATTAAAAAATTTGCTTCTTTTGGTAGTTTATTAATAATATCGATTTTCCTTTCAATAGTATCTCCTCAATTTCTAACAGTTGATAATTTACTATCCGTTGGTTTACAAATTTCTGTTATTGCTCTTTTGGCAATTGGAGAATTATTAGTAATTATTACAGGGGGAATAGATTTATCTGTTGGTTCGATATTAGCTTTTAGTGGAGTAATGACCTCTTTACTTCTTGTTAATGGTTTTCCAATATCTTTAGCAATTTTAGTTGGTTTACTCAGTGGATTACTTTTAGGTTTTATTAACGGATTAATTATTTCTAAGGGTAAATTACCTCCTTTTATTGCAACTCTTGGTATGATGGGTATTGCTCGTGGTGCTTCTTTAATTATTACAAATGGCATTCCACTTTTTGGCCTTCCTTATGAATTTTCATATATCGCAAATAGTAAAATATTTGATATAATACCTATACCTGTTATTATTGTAATAATAATGGCAATCTTAGTAAATTTTTTGTTAAAAAACTTTTCTTTCGGAAGGTATACTTATGCATTAGGAGGTAACTTTGAAGCCACAAGATTAGCTGGTGTAAAGGTTGACTTACAAACTATTAAAATTTATTCTATATCTGGCCTCTTTTCTGGTCTAGGAGGTATTATCTTAGCTTCAAGATTAAGCACTGGCCAACCTACTGCTGGAACCGGATATGAACTTGATGTAATTGCTGCTTGCGTAATAGGAGGAGCAAGTTTAAGTGGAGGTTCGGGTACTATACTTGGTGCAATGATTGGTGCTTTAATAATTGGAATACTCAGAAATGGTTGCAATTTGTTAAATATATCTGCTTTCTGGCAACAAATAGCCATAGGTGCAATTATTATCGTAGCTGTATTTATCGATCAATACAAGAAAAAATTCAATAAAGAATAATTTTGAGGTTCTTATGAAATTAAAAGTTATTTCTTTCGTTATCATATTTGCATTTTTAAGTTTTTATTGTGGCTCTAATAAAAATGATTCAAAAAAGATTCAAATTTTAGTATCACCTAAAGGTTTGGTGCATTCTTTCTGGGTTACTGTAAAAGCTGGTGCAGAAACTGCAGCAAAAGAAAGCAACGTAGAAGTTATATGGAAAGGTCCTTCTCAAGAGACTGATATTGCTGGCCAAATAGCAATTATTGAAGATTATATAAATAAAAATATTGATGCCATTGTTATTGCAGCCTGTGATGCTAAAGCTTTAATTCCAGTACTTCAAAAAGCAGTTGATAAGAAGATACCAGTAATAACAATTGATTCAGGAATTGATTCAGATTTAGCTCTTTCTTTCATTGCTACAGATAATATTGAAGCTGCCAAAAAGGGTGCACAAAAGCTCGCTGAATTAATTAATAATGAAGGTGATGTAGCTCTTATACCTTTTGTTCCTGGTGCTGCAACATCTACTATGAGAGAACAAGGTTTTAAAGAGGGTATTAGTAAATTCCCCGGAATAAAACTTGTCGCAGTACAATATTCACAAAGTGAAGTGGCTACTGGTATGGCTGTTACAGAAGATATTCTTACCTCACAACCAAATTTAAAAGGAATATTTGCAGCAAATGAAGCAGGAGCAATTGGTGCCGCTCAAGCTTTAAAAAGTAAGAATAAAGTTGGAAAAGTAAAATTGGTTGGTTTCGATGCTGCTGAAAACGAAATTAACGAATTAAAAGCTGGCGTTATTGATGCCCTGGTAGTTCAGGACCCATATAAAATGGGATATCTTGGAGTAAAATATGCGGTTGATGCCTTAAATGGGAAACAATTACCTAAAAGAGTAGATACCGGTGTTTATATCATTACAAGGGATAATTTAAATAGTCCTGAAATTCAAAAACTACTTAGTTATGGAAAATAAGTTTTGATGATAGGATCACAAAAATAAACAATATATTTTTGTGATCCTTTTTTTATGAAAGAACGCTAACCAAAAGTGCCATTCTTATATATATTCCATTCCTAGCTTGACGAAAGTAAGCGGCTCTTCTATCAGTATCTACATCTGTAGAAATTTCATTCATTCGAGGTAAGGGGTGCATAATAATCGCATTTGATTTCATTTTAGAAAGATGATCTTTCGTTATGAATTGTTTTCTAATAATCTCATCTGCATCTGGCAAATCAGCAATTCTGGATTTATCTATTCTTGTCTGATAAACGACATCAACTTCTGGTAAAATTTCCTCAATATTTTTTACTTTTGTATACCATACATTTCTTTTATCAAGATAACTTAAGATATCATCTGACATCTGTATTTTTTCTGGAGCGACAAAGAAAATCCTTACTCTATCAAATTTTCCTAATAGATATGTTAATGAACGAGCAGTTCTTCCTAATTCAAGATCTCCTGATATTGCAATATTCAAACCATTAATAGTATTAATCTCTTTATGAATGGTATAAAGATCAAGAAGTGCCTGTGTAGGGTGCTGACCTCCTTTACCATCTCCAGCATTTATAATTGGAATTTGAGATACAGATGCAGCTCTTTTGGCACCACCCACCGTGTTTGATCTTAATACAATTACATCTACATATTCATTTAAAACCCTAATAGTATCTTCTAATGATTCACCAGAAGTAACAGAAGAAAATTCTTTTGCGTTTTCAGTTGAAATAATTCTACCTCCAAGCCTGCACATCGCTGTTTCAAAAGAGAGTCTCGTTCTTGTAGAAGGTTCATAAAATAATGAAGCCATTATCTTATGATGATAATCCTGAGTTCCTCCACGCAAAAAAACTCTTTCCATTTCATTAGCAAGATTGAAAAGTTCCATTATCATTGGAACATTAAATTGTTGAGCCTCAATAATATGATCTAATTTCATTTTTTATTTATGAATTATTGTTCCACTTTTTCTTTCAATTGCATTAACAATATTTTCTGGGGTAGTAATAATAACCTCATTTCCACCGCCTTTCAAATAGTCGATTGCAGCCTCTATTTTGGGTCCCATACTTCCCGGTGGAAAGTGACCTTCTTTATAATATTTCTCAATTTCACTTAAAGATACTTCTTTCAAAGCTATCTCGTTTTCCTTTTTATAATTTAAATAGACATAATCGGCATCTGTAGATATAATAAAAATATCTACATTAAGACTCAATGCCATTAATGCAGATAATTTATCTTTGTCTATTACAGCCTCAATATCATCAATTAAACCATCTTTTTCAATAACCGGAATTCCTCCTCCACCACCAGCAATTACAATATACCCATAATCAACACAATGTCGAATAATATCTTCTTCAACTATTTTTAAAGGTCTTGGTGATGGAACAACCCGCCTCATTCCTCTTGCAGAATCCTCAATCATCACCCAACCCAATTCTTTCTTTTTTTCAGCTTCCTCTTTAGAATAAAATGGACCTATTGGTTTAGAATAGTTGTTAAAGGCTGGGTCATTTTTATCTACAAAAACCTGTGTAATAATGGTAACCATTCCTGGTACTGGCTTAATACCTCTTTTTACAAAAGCATTATAAAATTGACTTTGAATCATAAAGCCAATTGAACCCTGAGTATCAGCTACACAAATATTTAAAAGTTCAGTAAAAACCTGATTAGCTGCTAATTCTGATCTCAATAATTGAGCACCAACTTGAGGACCATTACCATGGGTTAAAATTGGTTGATAACCTTTGAGATATAAATCAACCAAATGATCACAGGTTATTGCAATATTTTTAAATTGTTCATCTATTGTTCCTCTTTGACCAGCTCTTATTAAAGAGTTACCTCCAATAGCTACTAATGCTTTCTTTCTTGACATAAATATCTCATCTTTATATGAGAAAAAAAAGGGGTTACCTAAAAAGATAACCCCTAAAAGAAAATTTTACTTCATCAATAAACACATTATAGCTTTTTGTGCATGAAGACGATTTTCTGCTTCATCATACACTACTGATTGTTTTGAATCCAGAACATCATCTGTCACTTCTTCACCTCTATGAGCAGGTAAGCAGTGCATAAATATTGCATCACTTTTAGCATAAGACATTAACTTTGAGTTAACCTGATAGTCTTTAAAAATCTTTTTTCTTTTTGCTGCTTCACTTTCTTGACCCATACTTGCCCAAACATCTGTATATACAACATCTGTTTTTGTAACTGCTTCTATTGGATCATTCACAATATTTATTATCGCACCAGTCTTTTCTGCATCTTCAAGAGCTTTTTCAAAAATTTCTTTTGAAGGTTCATAACCTTTTGGTGTTGCCGCGTAAAATTCTACACCTAACTTTGCAGCAGTTAGCATTAAAGAATGACAAACATTATTACCATCACCAACATAAGTAAATTTTAATTTCTTAAATTTTTTCTTATGTTCAAGCACTGTATAAAAATCAGCTATTGCCTGACAAGGATGTTCAAGGTCTGTTAAACCATTTATAATTGGAATTTTTGCTGCATCTGCCATCTCTACAACAATATTATGCCCAAAAGTTCTTATCATTATTCCATCAACCCACCTTTCAAGGTTTTTGGCAACATCATATACTGATTCTCTTTTTCCAAGAGATATATCAGCAGGAGCTAAATAAATTGACTCCCCCCCAAGTTGTTTTATACCAACTTCAAACGTAACACGTGTTCTTAAAGATTGCTTTTCAAATATACAGGCTAAAACTTTTCCACTTAAATAATTCTTATATTTTCTGGGTTGTTTTTTTATACTTCTTGTTAACTCAAAAACCTTTTTTAACTCTTTTATTGATAGATCACTAATAGACAAAAAGTCATTTTTCATTTCCTTCTCCTTTACTTCTTATTTTTTTCAATAAATTCTTTCAAAATATTTTTAATTGAAGGTTCGCCTTTTTCATCAAGCTCATAGGTAACGCGAACACTATCTTGTTTAATCTTTATTACTCTTCTCAAATCAATTGGAGTTCCAATAATTACAGTATCACATTCTATATTTGCAATTGTCTCTTCCAGATCTCTCAATTGACTTTCTCCATAACCCATTGCTGGTAAAAGTGAGCCCGTATTAGGATATTTTTTATATGTATCCGAAATAGATCTAACAGCAAAAGGTCTAGGATCAATAATTTCTTTTGCACCAAAGTTTTTAGCAGCAAAAATACCTGCACCATAAGACATTCCACCGTGAGTTAATGTTGGGCCATCTTCTACTACTAAAACACGTTTACCCTTAATTTTATTTTCATCTTCAACAGAAATCGGAGAAGCTGCTAGCAATATTGTTGCATAAGGATTTATTCGCTTTATATTTGATTTTACTATTTCGATATTCTCCATTTTAGCTGTTTCAATCTTATTAATTATCACATAATTAGCCAATCTTACATTAGTTGCACCCGGATAGTAAGTAAGCTCATGCCCTGGTCTATGTGGATCAGCAACACAAAAAGTAAGATCAGCTTTATAAAAGGACATATCGTTATTACCGCCATCCCATACTATAACATCTGCTTCTTGTTCTGCTTGTCTTAAAATTGCTTCATAATCAACACCAGCATAAATAATTGTACCATTAACAATATGAGGTTCATACTCTTCCATCTCTTCGATAGTACAATTATGCTTTTTTAAATCCTCTAAAGAAGCAAAACGCTGAACCTTTTGTTTTACCAGATCACCATAAGGCATTGGATGACGAACAGCTACAACTTTTAATCCCATACTTCTTAAAGTATTACATATTTTTCTTGACGTTTGACTTTTTCCACAACCTGTTCTTGTAGCCACAATGGCAATAACCGGTTTACTGCTCTTTATCATTGTATCTCGATGACCTAGAATAACAAAATCAGCACCTGCAGCATTAACAATAGAACCTTTATCCATAACATACTCATAAGATACATCTGAGTATGAAAATACTACCTCGTTTACTTCATATTTTTTTATCAAATCTACTAATTCAGATTCAGGATAAATTGGTATACCTTTTGGGTAGAGTTTACCAGCAAGTTCGGAAGGATATACCCTCCCTTCAATATTGGGTATTTGAGTAGCAGTAAAAGCTATAACTTCATACTTATCATTATCCCGATATACTGTGTTAAAATTGTGAAAATCTCTGCCCGCAGCGCCCATAATAACAACTCTGCTCTTGGACATAAAACCTCCTTGATTAGTTTTTAAAAGAAATGGGAATACGAGGACTTAATAATCGAATAAAAATAACATAAATATCTCGTTTTTGGTATAAGAAAAATAATAAAAATTTACCTGAAAAGCAAGCTATACTAATAGGACATTAAGACGAAAAAATAGAAAAGAGACTTCTTTTAATGGTAAATAAGAACTTAAATTCTAAAGATTCAATTTTATTGAAGTAATAAGTTACTTATAAAAATATAAAGAAGTCTCTATAATTTAAAAATTAAGAAAACTATACTTTATTCTTTAGTTTATTTGTAATTTCTTCAAGATGATTACTTATTTTAATAGGATCATCTGTCTTCTCTGGTTCATTTATAAACTCAACATAAGGTATTTTATAATTTTTGAAAAATATATAATCTGGATCACTTTTTGTCAGCTCATCCCAATCATTTGTTTTATAATAATATTCCATTTTCTCTTGTGGTAATGAGTGAAACAATATGGAATGTTCTAAATTTTTTCTTTTCCTTTTCTCATTTCTTCTGCATGACTCTTCATAGGAGACTTTAATATAAATAATAACTGCTTTACTTAATATTTCATCACTTAAATAAGAAAAGGCTTCTTGGAATGCTTTTTCTCCACCACGTGAAAACTCTATTATGCAGGTTTTGGAATCATGATAATTAGGATTTTCTGCAATTTTTTTCTGATATGCCAAATTAATTTTTTCAATAAAAAGGTTCCATACAAAATGATCTTTAAAATAGTATTTTTCATCAGTAAATACTCGCTCCTTACCATGTTTTGCTAGAATATCATCATTTTCAAAAGTATCCCATACATAAACAAAATCATCGATTTCTTCAAATTCACCAATACCAAATTTTTTTAATCTTTCATCAACTGGTGTCTTCTTTAAAAAATCAATCAGCTCAGATTTACCTGCAGCTGGTCTTCCTATTAAAATTACAATTGGAAATCTTTCTTTATTCATTGTGCACCTTTATATTTTGTTATTACATTCATTATTTTAATGTGAAGCTCCTTTTGAAGGGGTTGCATTCCAAACACGTGTCATCAATATTGCACCTATAATTGAAAATGGAATTATCATAAAAGTCCAGGCTGACCAACCGAATTTATCTAATCCAGCTCCAAGTAAAAATCCTGTAAACCCTGAAGCAACATATTGAACGCCATCAAATAAACCTGTTACTGTAGCTGCTGCTTTTGTACCTCCAAAATCCATAGACGCAGTACCTGAAAGCATACCATGAACCCCAAAAATAAACATACAACATACCCCTACGAGATAAGATACAACTACAGGATTTTTAATTTGGCCAAGTAACAGTACAAAAATTATTTGACCAATATAAAAGATAAATGCTACAGGAGGTCTTCTTGAATGAAAAATTTTATCAGATAAAAACCCACAAAGTAAACCACCTAAAATACCACCAACAGTAATTCCAAGTGTAGCAATATTATATAATGCAGTTCCATGCTCAATTTGATGAACTTCTTTTAAGAAAGGAACCACCCACAAAAGTAATCCCTGTCTTACAAAACCAGTACAAAATTCAGCAACCATTATAGTAATGATAATTGGATTTGTGAAAACTTTTTTTAGTAAATATCCCCAATCAACGGGTTTATCCTTTTCTGGATCATTAGAAGAAGCATCACCAGTATTAAAATCATTATACCCAGCTTGAGAAGGTTTATCCTTTACTAAAAAACTATCTATTACAAACATTATAAAAATCAAGCCAGCTGGTATTATAAAAACATAATACCATGGTAATAATGATAAAATATATCCTCCAATTGTAAGAGCAAGAAAATAACCACTAGAAATCATTATTCCAAAAATACCACCAAATACACCTCTCTCTTTTACGTGAAACCAGGAAGAGTTTACTTTAACAACAGACAAGGCACCAAATGATTGGAAGTATTGATTTGCAGAATAAAGCAATGACATACCTAAAATTATTTTTGTTTGCCAACCATTTAAAAACAACAAACCTACAGTTAAATTTATTATTGTAGACCCGAGGGCACCAAGAAGAATAGCTTTTTTCCCACCTATTTTATCTGCCAGAGGACCATTGATAATAACACTTAAGGCATAAGTCCAAAAACCTGCTGTGGCTATTATGCCAAAATCAGCTTTAGAAAGGTTAAAAAGATCCATTATTGTTTTACTTGAAACATTTAGGTTATATCTACCCATATAAAAAGCAGCGTAAGTAAGCCCTAATGGGAACCAGTTTGAGAATCTTCTTAATCTGAATTCTTTACTATGCCCCATTACATTAGTCTTGAATTTCATAAATTCCTCATCAAATTAAAAGACTAATGAAGTTAATAAATTACTTGTTTATATTCAATTGCTTTTATTAGAGACAGGATATAAAGAAGCTTATTGTGGAAAAGAATAATTATAAAAAAAGCCACACCATTTAAGGTGTGGCTCAAAAATATTATAAATTAAATATCAAACCAACATTTACTACGAAATGATTCAAGTCCTCAACCACAGAAAATTTGGCATTTACATCAAGAACAAGATTTTTTTGCAAGTTATAAGTAAAGCCTGCCATTGGAGACAAACCAAATTTGTTTTCAGAATCACTATACTCCTGCGTTCCCCAATAAGGCAAATTAGCTTTATAAGAAAATGAAACAAAATATAAACCTATTTCACCACCTATATAAGGATTAAATTCATCTGCTTTTTTGCCAAGATGATATCTTATACCAGCTACTAATGGAATAATTGAATAACTATAATCCCCATAAGAACCAAGCGCATTAGAAATATCTTTGTCAGAACCAAAATAGTAATATCCTAGAGCACCTGTTAGAGTAATATTTGGTTTTAATACATAATGAAAAGTTCCCAAACCACCAAATCCAGTAGAAGCAACATCACCAAAATCACCTAATGGTAATGCAACACCTATTTGAGCACCAACTTTCATATCCTGTGCTCTTGAATTATTAGTAAATGCAAAAAATAAAAATACAACGATTAAACTTAATACAATTTTTTTCATAACTTCTCCTTTAATTATAAATTTTCAAAATCATTTTATTATACTAATAAAAATATAATAAGTTCCAACCCTTAACAAATAATTTAGATATTAAAAATTACTCCAAAATTAATAACAAAATGATTAATATCTTCAACTATAGAGTACTTTGCATTTATATCAATATCCACATCTTTATTGATATTAAATTTAAAACCAACCATAGGGGCAAAACCAAATTCAGAGCCCGATTCATCTAATTCTGCATTACCTAAACTAGTTTTTATTTTGTAAGTAAAAGACCACAAATACATACCAATTTCACCTCCAAGATATGGTTGAAAACTTTCACCTTCCTTCCCAAGTCCATATCTGATGCCAGCAACTATAGGAGTTATCGAATAACTATAATCACCTAATGATCCTAAAGCTTCCTGCACATCTTTTGCTGATCCAAAAGAATAATATCCAAGAGCTCCTGTAAGAGAAATTTTTTTATTTAATTCATAATGAAAAGTACCTATTCCCCCCATTCCAGTAGATACATAATCGCTCCAATCCCCTGTTGGGAATCCAGCACCAATTTGTACTCCTACTCTCATTCCTTGAGATCTTGAAGTAGTAGTTACAAAACAAAGTAAAAGTAAAAATGAAACTACTAATAATATTTTCTTCATTTTAGCACCTACATTTTATTATTGTTTAAGATTTTTTATTTAATCTCTAATAAACATAGAGAATTATGCTCTTCTTTTTATAACTTCTGCTTTAGGTCCTATTACAATAGAGTACGGTTCAATATCTTTTGTTATAGTAGTATTTGCCCCAATTATGGAATGATCACCAATTTTTACTCCCTGTAAAATGATTGAATGAGTCCCAATCCAGACATCATTCCCAATAACAATTGGTAATTTATTCCCTCCTTGCTCATTAATATTTTTTGTAATATCATCAAAATTATGATTTGCATCAATTATAGAAACATAACCAGCTATTAAAACATTATCACCTATTTTTACATTTCCACTTATAACTACATTTTGAGAGATAAATGTATTATCACCAATAAAAAGTTCGTCGTTTCCTTCAGCAATAAGCCAAGAGTTGTTTAAAATTTTCACATTATTACCAATAACAATTCTTGATTTTCCATAAACATCAATTCTTACTGTTGGATCAATATAACTATTATAACCAAATTTAGATCCTTTTTTCTCAAGTTCTTTCTTTTGTACAAAAAAATGTGTATTTAAATAGAAATTTTTTAACTTAGTAAAAATGATATCTATTATTTTAAGTAATCCGATTTTATACAAAAAATTGTACAAGAATACTTGTCCATTATTTTTTTAGATATCTATAAATATAGTAAAATGTCAGTAAGCCGCCTATTAAATAAGTAACCAAGGTCCCTAAAGCAATTCCTATATTATTAAAATAATGAAATAAAATTAGATTTGCAAGTATATTCACAAAAAGTTGAATAATATTAATCTTTAATGCAACTTTTTGCTTATTTATAGCTAATAGGATAACAGTGATTGGATTACCTAATAAATTAAAAAGAAAAGCTATAACTAAAATATGAAAAATTGATAATGAGGCAATATAATTAGGAAAGATATAAGGTAAAAACACCTCGACTAAAATTGAAAATATTACAAACCCCAATGATAACGGAAGAGTAATTTTTAATGTAGAAAAAATAAAACTTTTAATTTCACTCCTCTTTCTAATTTCCATTGCCTTTGGGAAAAAGACTGTATTCATTGAGGCAGCAGCAACTTGAAGCGGAACACATAATTTAATGCCAGCTGAATATATCCCTAATCCAGCAAGATCTTTAGAACTTAAAAAAGAAAGCATAAGAATATCTATTCTCACCATTATCATCGTTGTTAAGCCAGCAAGAAAAATCCATTTACTGAAATTAAATAACTCGGAAAATATTTCTTTTGAATTATATTCACATTTCAAAGGCTTACCCATATTATAACCCAGCAAAAAAACTAACAAAGGAACAATAGAATAAATCCAGTAAACCTTATCTATTGAATATTCCTTTATAAAAACCAAAAGTAACAATCCACCAAGTTTTACAAAACCTTCAGTAACTTTTATTACTGCTAACTTTTTATAATCCTGTTTACTTTGAAATAATGCTTGAATATAATCAACCATAGAACCGCCAAAAGTACCTACTGCCGCTATCATCAAAGGCATAATATGGGTTGCTTGTTTATATCCATAAACCGCTGTGGGATATGATAGAATAAGATAAACAAAGGCAAACAGAAAAGCTGAAATCAATTTAAATTTAAATCCGAAGCTAAGAAAGGCATTTGCCTTATTAATATTATCATTTTTATAGGCAGAATAATATTTTATAACACCTTGATTAATACCAAGATCAGAAAATTGTTGACCAAGTCCGAGAAAAGTAATATAAATTGAAAAAAGAGCAAATTCTTCTTGAGTTGATACTTTCATCAAGATAAGGTTTACAAAGAATAGAAAACCTTTTGATATAAAATCACCAGTTAAAGTAGTGGCTGAATCTTTTGCTGCTTTCTTTGAAGGTAAATATTTTTTAAGTTTACTCTTATTCAATTATTAAAATAATCGATAATTTTAAAAAACTCGTATTTTGGTGGTTTTGCTTCAATAGGATCGTATCCATAATCTTTCATAAATGTGCCTTGAGGATATTTATATGGATCCCACGGTTTATCATAATCTTTACCAGCCTGATATATTTCGGGTATTGAAATAATGGCGTTCCATTTATCTTTTAAAGTACTGTTTTCATCTAACTCCAGATAATGTGTTATTTTATCACTATAATTATATTCTGGCATACAAGTAATTAATATGGCATGCCGCCTGAAATCTGTTAAATCCATTGCTTGATTAACAACAATATTTGTTACAATATGTAAATAATGACCGTACTCCCCGTCAGTTCCATGTGTTAAAATTACGTCTGGATTATAAGCATTAAGAAGATCGATTATTCTACTCAAAAGAATATTTCTAAATTTGCTTTTAGGTCCGTAAGTTTGTTGATAATCCATATCAGCAATTTCTCCAAATTCAGAGACTAAAGTAGAATTTATTTTCTCATTAAGTTTTATCACTTCAATGTTATCAAGTTTTAAAAATCTTTTACCATAATAATTTAGATTATTTATTCTATCAACACCAGCTTCATCAAATTCTGTAACTTCTTTTCCATCAGAATTTATTCCAAAAGCATTAGGTTTTAATTTTTTATCTTTTATACTTTTTTCATCTAGTTTTTTGATGCTTGCAGAACCATTAGATACAACAACCAGATTTGTCTTATAATCATTCCTCTTTGCCCAACTTAAAAAGCCACCAGCTAATATGGTTTCATCATCTGGATGAGCAAAAATCGCAAGAATTACAATGTCTTTTTTATTTTTGAATTTTTCATTAAAATATTTTTCTAAACTAAGAATCCCCCTTTTTTCTAACTCTCTGGGAGTTTTTAAATATCCTTCGTGATCATCTTTATCAAAATTACTTACATTATAATCAATTTTAAACTTATCCTTCTTTGAGCGATTAAAAGAAAAAATTGATTTATAGACCACAGGGTGATCAACTCCTGGCCATTCATCAAAATCATAAGTTCCATGTTTTACATTTACAGGGAAGTCATATTCTTTTGAATATTCCCAATACTCTTTTAACTTTACCTGTGAATAAATAGAGATATTGATAAACAAAAAGAGAGCAAATAATATTTTTTTCATATAAAGTAAATTTTATGAATATAAATTGTTTAAAAAAAACTTAGTAACTTTCATTTTCTGAAGGGAATTCACCTTTTCTTACATCATTTATATAATTCTTAAATGCAGAAAAAATTCTTTCAGATAAATTTTCATATTTGCGAACAAATCGAGGGTGAAAGTCTTCTATCAAACCTAACATATCATAAACAACTAATATTTGGCCATCACAATGAGGACCTGCTCCAATACCAATTGTGGGAATGGTTAAAGATTCACTGATCTTTTTCCCTAATTCAGCAGGTACTTTTTCTAATACCAATGCAAAAACTCCCGCTTGTTCAAGTATCTTTGCATCTTCCATTATTATTTTAGACTCTTCTTCGCTTTTTCCACGTGGCAAATAGCCTCCAAACTGATGAATTGATTGCGGTGTAAGCCCCAGGTGACCAATTACCGGTATACCTGCTTCAGTAATTTTTCTAACTGCTTCAGCAATCCTTTTTCCTCCCTCCAGCTTTACACCACTAGCACCAGTTTCCTTCATTATTCTACCTGCATTTTTAAAAGCCTCTTCTACTGTATTCTGAAATGACATAAAAGGCATATCTACTATTACCATTGCTCTTTTTACACCTTTCATCACGGCTTTTGTATGGTAAATCATCTCATCTAATGTAACGGGCAATGTTGTATCATTCCCTTGAAAAACATTACCTAAGGAATCACCAACTAAAATGATATCAATACCGGCTCTATCAAGCAACCTTGCAATCAAGTAATCATAAGCAGTTAAAGCAGTAATTTTTATCCCTTTTCTTTTTAACTCAACTATTGCTCTTGTAGTAATTTTTTTAAACTCTTGTTCAATTGACATAAATCCTCAATAGATATTTCTTTAAATTTAATATTATACTCCTGTTCAAATCCTAACCTTAAAAAATGGGATACTTCTTCAAATTGAACTTCTGAAGACATAATATCATTAAGAGTTATGGTTTTAGATTCAATATCTTTTTTGATTAATTCTTTTATTCTTGTATCTAATTTTTTACTTAAAAAATCAGGTAATCTTTTATGGAAATGACCGATCAAGATTGAACCATGCTGCAATACTATGTCATCATATCTTCTTTGTGCACTACCAACTAACTTTTTACCACCATATTCAATTTCATATCTTGCAGAGCTTGTGAAACAAGGTATCGAGGATTTTGTTTTGTACAAATTTCCAAAATCAGGTTGCGTTTTTGCAAATTCGACATTTGCACCCAACAACCTCAATCCCCTTAAAAGAGCCATACTAATTTCTTTATATATTTCGTGAATACCTTTTCCATTTGAATCCAATACAACACTATATGTTAACTCTTCAGCATGAAGTATAGCTCTGCCACCAGTCGGTCTTTTTACAATGTCTATACCCTGTTCAGAGCAGTAAACGGAATCTATATCTTCAGGATTTTGATTGTAGCCAAGAGATATGCAATATGGTCTCCAGCCGAACACTCTCAGAATTGGAATTCCTTGATAATTTTTGGCAAGTTCTTCATCAAGCTCCATATTAAACTTACCTGTTTTAAAACCTGTATTTACAAAATACCATTCCATTTTATTCTTCAGAATCTCTATTACCCATTCTTCTCACAATACCTCGATCACTGTTTTCAACAAAATCGACAATCATTTTTACTTCTTTAGTCATTTCAAATGTTTCTTTAATCTCTTTTATAGCTTGTGAAAAGTTCAATTTAGGAGAATATAAAACATCGTATACAGCTTCAATCTGTTTTATTTGTTCTGGAGTAAAACCTCTTCTTCTTAGACCAATAATATTAATTCTCAACCATCTAATCGGCTCTCCTGCAACAAGTGAAAATGGTGGAATATCTTTACCTACCCCCCTATTTCCTCCTACCATACAGTAATCACCAATCTTAGAAAATTGATGAATAGCTGTTAGACCACCAATATTTACAAAATTACCAATTCTACAATGCCCACCCATTTGAACAGCATTAGCAATAATAGTATTATCTCCAATAAAACAATCATGAGCAACATGAACATAAGCCATAATAAAACAATTGCTACCAATTTTTGATTTCATACTATGTTCAGTTCCCCGATGTAATGCTGTAAATTCTCTAATTACAGTATTATCTCCAATTTCAAAAGTAGTATCAATATCTTTAAATTTTAAATCTTGTGGCGCATTACTTACACTAGCATAAGGATGAATCACACAATTTTTCCCTATTCTTGCACCTTTTCCAATAAAAGCGCCGTTCATTATTTTTGTATTTTCTCCAATAATAACATCCCCATCAATACTGACGTAAGGACCAATTTCTACATTATCACCAATTTGTGCTTTATAATCAACAATAGCAGTTGGATGAATTTTAACTCCCATATTTTCCCATAAAGTTTTGTTAATAATTTTTTAAATATAATGATAAAATTCGATGTATTCAAGGAAAAAGCCTTTAATGAATATTTAAGTTAACATTTTCCAAGAGAATTCTATTCTAAAAAAATCTTAACATACAAAAGGTTAAAAATAACTTTGATAAATATATTTCAAGATGTGAATTATTATATTATAGTAATATATTAAATGAAAATATAACAAAAAAGGCTGGTCAAATTGACCAGCCTTTTTCGGAAACGTTGTTAGAATCCTAACTTAACAGTAATGATGTGGTTTGCATCAAAAAAACGATTCCATCTATAACCATAATCTACCTGCATATCAACACCACCAGCATTATAATGAATACCTGCACCAAAAGCTGGTCCATACAAATATTCATCAGAATCTTGTGGAACAAATTGATATGAACCTCTTACAAAGAATAGATCTCTAAAAGCGTATTCCATACTTACCTTATATTCATCCTGTAGATAGTTGTTATTCTGGAATGAGGTAGCGAATATTGCTTTATGATCTTGAGTAAAGTTTTGTTCATAACCAATAGAAATTTCAAAGAATGATGGTAATTCAAATCCAGCTGCATCCACCTTCATTAGTGAAGAAATTGTTCTTTCACTGTTTACTGGTGTTGTTGGCTTGAATAACCCACCACCATCAAATTTCATTTCTGGACCAAGATTCTTTGCAGTTATTCCTAATTTCAATCCATTAATACCAGCTAAGCCAAAATACTGGACACCTACATCGAAACCAAAACCATTTGCACTTACTGCAGCAATAGTTTCATTGATAAAGTTGAAAGTAATACCAGCTCTAACTTTATCAGATAACGCCCTTGAATAAGATACACCAATTATTGTATAGCTTGGAGAGAATGTAGCATCTGTATTATCAGGTGAAGTTTCACTTGTAATTGGTATATCACCAAATGAAAACGCTCTTAATCCAAATGCAAACGTTCCAACATCTGCAAACGATGCAGATACAGCAAAAGCATTAACACCAATATCTGCAATATATGACATATGTGAGAACATTGCTTCAGCGCTATTATTACCACCTGAAACACCAGCAGGGTTCCAGAATAAAGCATCTATACCTGAAGCAGAACAAATATATGAACCACCCAATGCAGTACCTCTGGCGCCGATTGGTATCAATAGTTCGGTTGCTCCTGCAGTTCCTACTCTATCTCTACCGCCGGCGAATATTTCAAGCGCTGATACTGCTAAAAGTATCAACACGAAAAATAATCTTTTATATGACATTTTTAATCTCCTTAATCTTTTTAGAACTTTTTCATTTTCTAATTTCATAATCATCTTTTGAATAATGAATTACATTCTATCAATAATCTGACTTTCCATTATAATAGCTATCTTAAGAATTTTCTTTTCTCCTAATTCAGGCATATCTATATGAGCAATATACATACCTGAAGCTACAAATAATTTATTATGATTCTTAAGATCCCAATCAAGATATTGTGAGTCATTATCCTTCTCGATGATTCTGACCAAATCGCCTGATAGAGTGTAAATTTTAATCTTTACTTTCTTTGGTAGATGGCTAAAAGTGATATACCTGTTATATCTGTTTGTTTCCATATCCTGGAAACCATAATATGGATTCGGGAATACTGTTATATTCTTAATATCATTTTTAGCTGTTTCTGTAGAGTATGCTGCAGCAGCAGGAGCAGTAAATGAGAATTTTGTACTTCTTGAGTTTGGATAGTAAGGTATCATTTGAACTTTTACATCTATACCACTAGCACCCTCATCATTCGGGAATACTCTTGTTGCAGTTCTTCTAGATAGAATACCATAATACATCATATCTGTTTGTCCGTTTAAAATTTCAAAAACAGTACCATCTGAATTCTTTGTATATTTATCCTGTGGTGTAGCTGTATATGGAGAAGCAAATATAAAGATAAACTCTCTACCATGAGAAGCACCTGCACCAGTTGTTCCATAGGCTGTTGTTGGTTTCCATTTACCATTTACTTCACCATCAGGGAATGCCTGGTTATTTTCCAGGAAACCACAAGCCAATTGTACTGGTGGATTTGCATCTACATCCCATACTGTCCAAGGAACATCTACATAATCCTGATATGGATAGCCTGATCTCTTATTAATAATATATGGAGCAAATGCAGGATCTGCTGGTTGAGTTGTTGCACCTACGTTTCTGCAATAACGATATGCTTTTTGCCATTTTGTTTTGTCAGAATTAAAGTGAATTTCAACTTTTCTTAATTGGTCAGCACCAATTACAGTATTGTAGAATAATGCTGATTCTGGATGCCCAGGCCAACCAAATGAATATAAACCTGCATAATCTAAACCATAAGTTTGCAAACCTAAGTTTGTCCAACTTTGTGGGTTAAAGAATCTATGCCCTGAGCCATAAGTTGTATTGCCAGTTGGATCATTCATAAACCAGAATCCTCTGATATGTTCTGGATCGTCATCTCTTCTTAAACCAGTAAGCGTAGGTCCAGTAACTTTAATCATGAGACCATCGACTGTTGGAACAGCATCTGTATTTTCCTGACTAAAGCTTCTTAAAACTTCTTTACCTGTTGTTTTATCTGTAAGTTTCCAATATGTCTGCACTTCCCATGCACCATGACCATCATGCTCAACCCAAGCACCAGCAGTATCAAAAGTAATTTCATATTGATGACCCGTTACTTTTGTCGGATCCACTACTTTTACTGTTACTACACCATCACTATTACCTGTCTTTGTAACAGTTATTGTTTCACCAACATTAGTATTATATCTTACACCAAGTTTTGGAGATTGTGGTATTACGGTAATAGGTGTTAATGGATTCTCCAAAATTGAAGGAACAGCATCAGGATCTGGATTATATGCATAAGCAGTAACAGCAAAATAATATTTCTGACCATTAACAAGAGGTCTATCCCTAATGTAATCCTTCTCAATTGTAAAGAAATGTGATATACCACTATTTGTTCCAACTATCTGAGGTAAAGAAACCTCTACACCAGCAGTAGCATCCAAAGTTTTATCAAATAATACTTTGTAATCATTATCTAAATCAAATACAGCAATTCTTTTTGCTTGATCTTTAGTTGAGGTTGCAGTTGGTAATTGATATACACAATAACCTTCAAATGCATAACCATCAATAAAATGGCTTTCAGTTTTTGTATATGTAGCAGGATCACCCCAATATAAATTAATAAGGTTTGGAAGTTCTGCAACAGTAACCTTTGGTTGTTGTGGTGGTGATGGTAAAACGAAATTATCATCATAAGCTTTCTGTGCTTTCAAATCATAATTCTTCATAACAGTTATACTTGAAAGCCTATCTGCACCCAAACCTACAACTATACCAACTACCAATTCTTGCGTATCTCCTCTAGCAAGGGTAAATGGACCTGCGGACATTGTTATTCTAACATCTCTGTTCGGGAATGGAGGATTATTATTTGCTCCATCAATCCAACCTGTATTAGCTACTGGATCGCCAGGGAATAAGAACTTCGAAGGTTGATTTGTTTGAGGATTTATCCAATCCTGCCCATTTTTCTTCAATCCTTTTTGTAAATTGTAAAATTCATAAGCTCCCGAAATATTGAAAGCTGGGTCAGTATAATCTGAACCAAGACCACTATTACTATTTGCAAAGAATGTAAAGGATGTCATTGGTAAATTTTTATAACCTTGTTTCTTCCCAAAATTCCAGTTTGCAACATCTGCTGGATTACTTGATTTAACAGTTGGTCCCTGGAAATAATCATATCCTACAGCTGGTACAGAAACACCATAAGTTCCATCACTAGCACCACCATTATATACATAACCAACACTTAGTAATGTATCACAACCACAAAGGTCGTCACCACCATCACCAACATCAACATCTGACCAATAACTTAAGTATGCTTCTTCAACGTCTGCATCACCTTTATTGATAATTGTGTATTTCTTAAAAAGAATATTACCTAATGGTCCAGGCATAGCATAACCCCAAACAAGGCATTGCCATTCTGTTCCAATTGGTTGTGAGCCATAAAATGCTTGCATCTTGGATTTGTTAAGATCATTCATTACAAACCATGCTTGCTCATCACCAATAAATTTTGGCACTTTTTTCCCATTTCCATCTATCATATAAGGTGCACCTTCATCAATAGGCCAATTATCATAATTTGACTGATAATCAGCTTTTGTAAGACCAGGACCAGAAATTTGTTTTACACCATCTGCTAATGTAAGCCAATCTTTTCTAATTTGATAGATTTTATATTTAGGATTTGTAGGATCAACATTAGGAATTGATGGACCAGCCTGTAAACTATGATTATATGTTGAACCAACCATTCTTAAACTTCCACCTACAAGTCCAGAAAGTATTGGACCATCTTCAAATATACAGGTCTTTGAACTTCCCTTTGGGAAATAACAACCTGCACCTGCTGTTCGTGGATTATATGAGCCATCACCATTATTTGAAAACCACATTTCAAGATTATTTATTGCAATAGTGGAATAAAGCCCATCCTCCATTGTTTTATTTATTTGTTTCTTCCCATCGTTTTTGTCACCTTCAGGCTTTCCTGCAAAAACAAATGAAACAAAAACCAATAGAAGAAGCAAAATTCCAAAAATCTTCTTTATCATA
>DATCTW010000002.1:0-6910 GCA_036567745.1 Ignavibacteria bacterium
CTGGAACTTCTTCTTAAGTTCAACAGCATCGGTTGGTTCGCCCTTGACCATTCCGGCAATATCCTGAAAGGTTACTTTCTTACGGAATTTGATTTCTACTCCGTTTTCAGTAGGTCTCCATTCTAAAATGTCTCCAGGCCCCCACATCAAACATTTTTCTTATATCTGAAGGAACTACAGTTTGAAAGCCCTTTGAGATTTTGGTTTCTGAAGTCATATTATCACCATTTGAAATATTGGTTTTCAAAGGATTTATTTTTTTAAAGTGAAACTACTTTTCAAATGATAATCTTTTTAAGGTTTCTGATTTTTCACTCAACTTTTTGATTAAGTCTTTATAGAGAGTTATTCAACTTTGTTAGTAAAATTCAACCAAATATCATAATTTTCTTTAATTATTATAGGAACAGCCTAAAAGCCGTTTTTCTATTTATTAAAGAAAAAAAATGGTTCAATCCTACTTTTAAATCATTCTCATGTCAATATCATTTGTGGGTGGACAAAACCCCACATCTAATCTGTACCATTCTTCTAAATCCTTTTTAGGAACATATTTATAATCTTCAATTCTTCCAATGTAAGGTAAATGCCCTATTTCATCTTCCATTTTTTTATTACAACTAATTGATAGTGTAAATAAATTAATGTCCTTTTTTATTTCTAAAAGCTTATTTTTTCTTTCGAATCTTTTCAATTCTGTTTGTATTTCTTCCATGTATTCCCTGATTTTTTTAGATTCTTCATTAATTTCTATAAAAACGGATGTTTTTGGTATGTCGTTTTTAATTAATTGGAATTTAGAAGCGTCGGAAAATTCTAATCGTATTAAATGTTCCATAATCTGCCTAGAATCATCATAACTACCTCTTTCTTTAATTAAACGGTAGTATTCATCAGCTGCATTCATAGTGAAATCTTTTTCGGATATACTTCCACCCGTTCTAGTCATGATTTCTTTGGTAGCATCAATGAGGACAGAATCATAGACATATTCATGAAATCTTTTGTTTTCATCTTTCAATACAATCGTATTAACTGCACCTTTTTTCCCTTCATCATTTCTATTGCATCGTCCTGCTGTCTGGATTATTGAATCTAAAGGTGCTAAATCACGATAAATAATGTCTACGCTGACATCTACGCCTGCTTCTACTAATTGTGTTGTTATAATAATTTTCCTTTTTTTATCATGTTTAATGCGATCAATCCTTTTTAGACGATATCTCGGCAGAACATGAGTAGTCATATTTATAAGTTCAAACCCATTGAACTTACAAATTCCATCGTTATCTAAAAGTCTTTCCTTATCAGTTAGTTTATATTCTTCAGAAAGTCTTTCTTTTAAATGATTATATAACTCTTTAGCAGAATTAATCGTGTTTAACACTACCATAATGTCATTGTCTTTTTTTTCAATAATTTCGTCGAAAATTTCTTCTTTAAAATCATCAAAATCTTTTTCATTTAAATCAAAATTAAAATTAACTCTATCAAAGGCTTCAAAGTACATATCTCTATTTTTTACAAGTTCTTTGATTTCTTTTTTGTCAAAAATAAGTGTTTTGGTGGCTGTTATTAATATGATCCAACAATTAAATTTTGATGCAAGATATTTCAACATGTTATTTAACAAAAGCCAGTATTCATTTGGAATTGCCTGTATCTCATCTAAAATAATTATAGAGTTAATCATATTATGAAATTTTCTAGCCGCTCTATTCTTATTGGTAATTAAACTGTGAAAAAACTGGATAAAAGTTGTAATAACTACTTCAGAATGCCAACCTTCAGTTAGAAGCAATGATTTATTTATATTTTCAATAACATTGAGTTCATTATTTTTTTCTTCTTTATATTTGATATCAATTAAATGATGATGCTTTAAAAGTAAATTTGAAGGTGTATTCTCTTCAACATATTTCTCTTTTTCCTCTTTATCCATTTCAAATAATTGTTCCCACCCTTTACCATCTCTTCCAGCTAAAATTTCAGAAATAACTGAACTGTTTTGATCGATAATACTTAAAAATGGCAATGAATATATTATTTTTGGATTAAAACCTTTTTCGTCCTGAACTTTATCCTGAAGACCTAAAGCAAATGAAAAACTAGTTAATGTTTTCCCAACCCCCGTGGGAAGATTTATTGAAAATATTCTGTCTTTTCTTAAATCTATTTCTGGAAGCTGCGAATTTACTTCTTGATAAGCCATTTCTCTTATCTGATTGATTTTCTCGTGATCTTTAAATTTAACAGCTTTATACTGATCTACTAAATCTTTTTCTAGTATTTCAACTCTTTTAGGAATTGGAGTTTCGGAAGCATCTAGTTTATCTGCATCGAGTAAAATAGAATAAAAAAAGAGAATCCAAAAGTAATATTCTAACTTTTTCTCTCTAAATAGCTTTTTAACATTGCTACGTATATCTTCTGTAAATTTTGGGTTTTTAGTTATTAATACATGAAAGAAGTCTTGTATTTCAGAATAAGACAATATATCTTCGTAAATATGGTTTATTTCGTCTAAATGATTTTTATTTATATCTTTTATTTGTTCAACAACCACATCAATTTTATTATTCTCATTAAGTTTAGGAATTTCATTATGCTTTAAGTTTTTAATATTCCCATGATGTTTGTTTATAACAATCCACGAAATTGCAGGTAAATACCAAAATTCATCATATACTCCGTTTTTTTTTAAATAATCTTTTACTAAATAATATCCAAAAAATGATGAAACGAAACTATGATATGTAAATTTGCTATTTTTTTCATGGTTATGGATATATATCTGAAAAAAAGTAGTAGACTTTCCAAAATCATGTGAAATGCCATTTAAGTAAGCTATTTTGGATATTAAATCTTTATTTTCAATAATTTTTGAATTTACAATATTTTTAGATAATTTGGCAACATTACAAAGATGGTCTACTAATCTCTTTTCAGGGTGAGATTTCAATTTATAAGAAAATGACATTTTCTTCTCCAATCCTCCAAAAAGAACCATTTTCAATTGTAATAGGTCTTCCAGTTTGTTCCAACAAGACATTTGAATATTCTTTGACACATCTTTCTGAATTCATGTATAATGGTATATTTTCATTACTCCACCTCATTCCCTCTTTTAAATCATCAATTTTAACTTTGACATCATTTTTACTTATTACACTATCTATTTGGCTATTTTTTGCTTCTTTAGCAATTATATCAAATTCTCCAACATAATTAAAATTAGCAATCAGTTCACTGATGCCTAAATACGGGGTATATATTGTTTTATGGCTTTCAAGATAATATTTAAGTTTTTCATGCATTTTCGTCTCTCTAAATCGGAGGTAAACTCTGTAATGAGGTGTTTTTAGAAATTCATAGGGAGTTGGAGAACGTGGAGTGCCTTTTATATCCCACAAATAAAATCCGGCATCCGTTTTTATGATGTTAATGTTTAATCGAATTTTTTTTATTGGTTTCATTATTCTAATCGAAAATTCAAAATTTTCTCTTGAGAGAGTGTCATAGTAAAAGTCTCTCTGCAATCCTAATATGGCTGCGACCAAGCCACTAATTGCTGTACCCGTGGGAATAGAATAAGTAAGGGGAGATGTTGTTGTCTCCATTTTACGAAAATGCCCATAGTCTCCCCAAATATCAAATACAAGTGCTTTATTCAATGCCATAAAGACCACACTTATAAATTTAATTCCTTTATTTCTACTTCAAATGAAGTTTTTAAGTCTGAATTAAGTTTCAAACCATTAACTTCAAATTCAACTCGCTCAATTTTATCTTTATTTGAGTTAATTGTTTCTACTAATTCAGAAATATTTAATTCACCTTCGGAGATGCTTCTTAAACTTTTTTCTCCAATATCTTCAGCCAGAACAAGTTTAATTTTTTTATCGAGATCTCCGATATGGAAATTATTTTCTTTATAAATTACTCTTAACAACAATCTGGGCATTTGCCCAATTTTAGATCTTGTAATTATGTTTTTAGTTCCATTCCAAAGTCCATCCATAAGTAAATCAACATCAACTTCAGATAGACCTGTACTTTTAGCGGCATTTTCGTTTATTATACCATAAAATGAAATCAAGGAATAGGGGAGAATTTGAGTTTCAATGAAAGTTCCTCTTGTAACATTTTCTTTAGAGGGCATCACACTAGTTCCTTTGATAGTTTTTGGTTCTACTTTATGCAGAGATTTTCCAAATTTGAACTGAACGGGCCCTATCCAAGTCGAAGTCAGGTTTTTAACAGCAATTGTAGCTCCAAAAAGCCTCAAATCAATATATTTTTCGAGTAATTTAATTCCATCTTCTTTTGATTTTATTTTAAGATCTTTAAGACGATCTTCTCGAGTTTTTTGTGTTCCATCTGCATTAATTTCTTCTATTATAAAAATTTCTTCATTTAAAAATTTATATAAATAATCTCTAATAGTTCTTTTAAGCCTTACATCTGTAACTATATTTATTTCGGTTTCTTCATCGATTCTAGGCCTATTTTCGTCCATTGGATCTCCATTTGGATTAGCATTCTCGATGTCGTATAAAAAAATTATTTCAGATCTGTTTTTAACAACTTCACTCATTTTCATCACCTTTACCTTTAAAGATTCCACCTAAATTAAGTCCTAATGTAAAATAATAACTAATTTCATCTTTTGATATGTCCCACCCATTTTCCTCTGTTTTTAATAAATATTCTGAAGTTAATTGTTCCAAATTTGAATATGCTTTTTTATATTCTCTTAATTTTTCAATAATTTGGGGTAGTAACTTTCTCATTTTTCTTTCATCAAGTTTTAATCCATACAATTTAGACCTGAAAGGTGCGGATTTCCTTTGAGCATATTGAATATCCATAAGATATTTAGCTAAAACACCTTCTAAAAATACAGCCCTTTTAGAATAAGAATTGAAGGCTGTTTCATGGTTTTTAAAGAATTCTTTTATTTTTGCAGGTTCAGAAGTATTTAAACTTGTTTTTTCCTCTATGTTAACACCTCCTTTTATTAAATTCAGTTTATAAAGGAAAATAAGTAGGTAAAGAGATTGTAAAGAGATAATAGTTTCGGAAAACTTTTCGTTATTAGCATGTTTGTCTCTTAGTTCTTTTAAAAAGGATTTAATCAAGAAATTTCTGTTTATTGGAATTTGGGCTAAAATATCACCAATTATATCGATGAAATATTTGTCATAAACTCCAGAACGTTTTGAAGCAGGGAAAAAAGTCCTTATTAAACTACTTAAGTTTGGAGTTTTTCTCCAAACATTTTTTCCATTAAATGAAGCTTCGTTGAAATCATTAACCCATTTTTCGCTGAATATTTGTCTTAAATATTCTTCTTTAAAAATAGATTCAGTTTTAACATCTTCAAATGTTGTGAATAGTGCGTTTATCCAAGATGGTGGAACGTCTTCCACATATTTTAATATGTCAAAATAATCCCCCTGTTTTTGTTTATAAAAAACAAAAATTAAGCTAATAATGTTTTTATTATCTTGGATAGTGTCTATAATTTCTTCTTCTGAACTCAGCAAAATTTTTGCATATTTAATACTTCCGGACTCTTTTATTTCTCCGATTACATTTTTATTAATATCATTAAAAGTAAAATGTGGAATGATGTAAAATTTGTAACCGTAAAAATTCTTCGAAAGGTTTGTATCAATAAATTCACGTCCTGCAACTAGAGATAGTGCGCATCGTTCACAAATTGGTAATTGTTTCCATGAATCTGTTTGCGAAAAGTTGGGAGCAAATCCTCTCTTATCAACAGTAAAAATAGAAAATGGAGAAGCAAATCCATAAACTTCGCATTCTTCTTCACATAGATTACATTTTCCTAATCCTTTTGATTCTATTTCTTGACCATATTTACGAGTGAAGAATTTTTTCTTTGCTTCTTCCCTAAAAATGTCTCTAAAGATTTTGAAATCACCAACATACTTTTCTTCATTATCCTTAATTTTTATTGTGAGTATAGTGTTCTTTTTTTCTTTTTTATCTAATTCATCAAACTGTTTAGAGATATCTTCGAATATTTCATCCTTATTTCTATCAAATTCTTCTCTCAGAGATTTTATAAGTTTATCATTACTATAATTTTTTGAATATTCTCCAAACCACAGTTCCCATCTTTTTTTAACTTTTTCAACAGAAGCCATTCTAGCTGTAGGGGTCAGATCATATCGACGATGATTAAATATTCTATAAAGATACTTATCGGATTTTGTTGAATCGTATTTTTCGCTGTGAACTCCTGAATATTCTAAATTATTGTCTTTTTCATCAAAAACAACGCACACCACTTTTTGTATTTTAGATAATTTATTTTTCTGTGAAAAGATTTCTTCAGGACTTAATTCTTCTTCTGTTATAATATATTCACCCAACTCTCCAACAGCTTTTAACATTTAAATCTCTCCAGATGTATGTACTATGTATATTAAGTTCATATTATTTAAATTTATACCCTAATAAAGGGAATAAGCAAAATCCAAATTAATTTATACAGTCACGCCAAATAATAAATTATTGTGAAATCAGAACATATTGGAATTGAAATAATAAAGGGAATAAGATATTAATTTCATCTAAATCAGACTATATTAGGTTTAAAGGTCATTGAAAGGATTATTAATTTTTTTATTAAACCTCCTTTTATCTTATTAAAAAATTCATAAGTTTTCAACCATCCCAAAGCCCATACTGTTCTTTTCTCCCAAACCACAGTCATAAGCAAACTTTATAAGTCGAGGATCGGCTTCCATCTTGAAATTCATCATGAAACATCGGTGGTAATTGCCTTTAATGTTTATCCTGCGCCTTCTGGCTGAGTTCATATCTGGCCTTATCCTCACCCACCGGTCACCATCGTAATCCCCGTAGAATGATGTGT
>DATCTW010000003.1:0-45273 GCA_036567745.1 Ignavibacteria bacterium
AAATAAATGTACAAGGGGCGTAGCCCTGACATGTGGATACGTGTCGCACCTACGGTGCTCTATTCTTTGTTTACGTTTTCTACAAACATATCGGGGCTCTGCCCCAAAATTTAACATTCTGTTTTCATAAAAATATTTAAAGAAGGTGCGTAGCACCGAAATGTTTGTAGAATAATTTTCAAATAAATGTACAAGGGGCGTAGCCCTGACATGTGGATACGTGTCGCACCTACGGTGCTCTATTCTTTGTTTACGTTTTCTACAAACATATCGGGGCGATGCCCCTAACGTAATCAATTTGATATTGCGTAATAAATAAAAAAGGTGCGTAGCACCGAAACGTTTGTAGAACGATTGTAAGTTATACGTACAAGGGGCGTAGCCCTGATATGTCTATACGTGTCGCACCTACGGTGCTTTGTATTTTTTGTTCATATTTTTCTACAAACATGTCGGGGCGATGCCCCTTTTGGTAACCGAATATTTCGTTTCGAATAATATTTTATAATATTAAAATAGGTGCGTAGCACAGGAATGTTTGTAGAAAGATTGATAATTATATATATAAGAGGCGTAGCCCTGACATGTGAATATGTGTTTCGTGTTTATCTACAAACATATCAGGGCTCTGCCCCTAACGTAATCAATTCGATATTTCGTAATAAATAAAGAAGGTGCGTAGCACCGAAATGTTTGTAGAATAATTTTCGAATAAATGAACAAGGGGCGTAGCCCTGACACGTATATAATTTTTTACGTGTCGCACATACGGTGCTTTGTATTTTTTGTTTACGTTTTCTACAAACATGTCGGGGCGATGCCCCTTTTGGTAACCAAATATTTCGATTCGTATAAAATTTTATAACAATATTAAAAGGTGAGTAGCACCGAAAGGATAAAAAATAGAAAAATTTAATTCAATTTGTTAAAAATAAATTAAAAAGCATTGATAATTTGAAATATAATAATTAACTTTGAGAAAAAATTAGAAGAAAATATATGGCAATAAATAATCTAAAAGATATAATTCAAAATATTATCAATCTTCCTTCCTTACCTAGTGTTACAATGGAAATAATCAGTATAATTGACAATCCAGATACTGATATACAAACTTTAAGCAAAATTATTGCAAAAGATCAAGTATTAGCTTCAAAAGTGTTAAAAGTTGCAAACTCCCCATTTTACAGCTACCCCAGAGTAATTTCTACAATTGATTTTGCAATCACAATTTTAGGTTTCGATACATTAAAAGAAGTTGTTATTAGCATTTCGTTTATTAATTATTTTAGAAACTACAAATCTAATTTAATTGATTTTCAAAAATTCTGGAAACATTCCATAATTTCGAGCATAATTTGTAGAGAGCTGGCAAAAAGCATAAAATATAAAATATCAGGTGAAGCATTTGTTTCTGGCTTAATACAAGACATTGGTATTTTTATAATGAGTCAATTTTTCCAAAATGAATTTAAATTATTAGTCGAAAAAATTAATAATGAAAATGTTGATTTTTTAGAAGCGGAAAAAGAACTATATGGCTTTACTCATGGTGAAATTGGTTCTTGGTTATTAGAGAGATGGAACTTTCCTGCTCAACTAATAGAAGCTGTATTGGGTCATCATAAACCGCAAATATCAAAAATCAATCCCGTACTAACCACTTTAAGCTATTACACGGAATATTTAAATTATAATTCAGATTACATAAAATACAATTTTGAAAAAGAATTACATTTTTCATTTGATTATTTAAATACAATTCAAATAAAAGATCTTAATGCACTTAATAGCATTATAGAAAAAAACAAAATCACAATACAAAATGAAATAGATAAAACCAAGTATTTCGTTTGAAAAAAAGGGAAATTTAGGTGAGAACCTATGGATACAAAATTTATAACCAATCAAGATGTTATACTTTCTGAACTAATAAGCAACATTTTACCTGCCACCAAAAATCTTTTCATTCTTGTAGGCTATTTTTATTTTTCGGGTTATAAGGAATTATATAAAGAATTGGAGAACAAAAATATCAAAATATTAATAGGGCTGGATATCGAAAAAGATTTAATGGGTATAATTAGAGAATATGAAGAGATAAATAATAATAATTTATCTCGAGGTGAAGTAGCAAATAGATATTATGAAAACTTTGTAAATGTATTTAACGATACAGATCTTTATGACTCACCTCAAAACCAGGAAGCTTTTAGATTATTTATAAACAAAATAAAGAATGGAAGTCTAGAAATTAGAAAAACTCTTCAAGCTAATCATTCTAAATTATATGTGTTTGAACATTCAGAAGAATATAATCACGGGGGCTCTTTACCTGGAACAATAATAACTGGTTCAAGCAATTTCACAAGGTCTGGTTTAAAAGATAGATTCGAAATAAACGTTATTTTAAGAGATGCACAAGATTATAAAGAAGCTTATAATATATTTAAGAAATTATGGGAAGATGCTATTTTAATAGCAGATAAAGATCATTTCAATGATTTTAATCAGAGAGTAATTGAAAAAATCTGGATAGATAAACTACCCGATCCATATTTGCTTTATCTTCGTGTATTAATTGAATATTTTACCATAGCAAAAAGGAATTCAATTGCTTTTCCCTCTGATATAACAAATGAAAAATTCAAAAACCTAAAATACCAGATAGATGCAGTTTCCAGAGGTTTGGCAATTTTAGAACAACATAACGGCGTAATAATTGCTGATGTAGTTGGATTAGGTAAAAGCATAATTGCCTCGGCTATAGCTTATAATCTAAAACTTAAGACTATAATTATTGCACCTCCACACTTAACCAAACAATGGGCTGATTATTCGTATGAATTTAACTATAGAACAAAAATATATTCGAGTGGAAAAATTAATCAGGCAGTTGAAGAAAATGATGATGACGAGCAAAAACTAATTATTATTGATGAAGCTCATAAATATAGAAATGAAGAAACAAATGATTATTCTTTACTACATCAACTCTGCCAAAAAAATAAAGTTATTTTACTTTCTGCAACACCATTCAATAATCGCCCACAGGATATATTTGCACTTATAAGGCTTTTCCAGATCACTGCTAAATCTACTATTCAAACAGTTGATAATTTGAGCTACCAATTCAGAGAAATGATAAAAGAGTATAAAAGCATTAGAGAAAGCCAGAGAAAAAAAACAAAATCAGAAATACAGATAAAAAAAGAAATTGAACAACTTTCTGAAAAAATTCGTGATATACTTTCACCTTTAATAATAAGACGATCAAGAATAGATTTAGAATTAATTGATGAATACAGAGAAGATTTAAAAGCGCAAAATATTTCTTTCTCTAAAGTTAATGACCCTATAGTGCTTGAATACAAACTTGGTGATTTGGCAGACTTATACATTAATACATTCTATAAGATTGCACCAAAAGAAGAAGGACAAGGATTTAATGGCACTCGATATATGCCTGCAAACTACATTAAAAATGTAGAAAAATATAAAAATACATTATCCAAAAATATTGAAGATATTAACTTATTCAAACAATCTCAGCGAAATATAGCTGATTTTATGAAACGCCTACTTGTTCGTCGTTTTGAAAGCTCAATTGAAGCATTTGGAAAAAGCCTTGATTCAATAATTAAGTCATCTGAATATATTATGGATTGGTATAATAGACTTGAGAAAGTGCCAGTTTACAAAAGAGGCAACCTCCCTTCGATTGAAGAACTTTTTGATCTTGAGAGTGAAGATGCTGTGAATGAATTAAATGAAATTAATTTTGAAGAACAACTTTCCTCATACATCGAAAAAGGGCTATTCCTCATTGATAAAAAAGATATAAATGAAAACTTTATAATTGATTTAAAGAAAGATATTACACTTTTGAAAGAAATAAAAAGAGAGTGGTTTGAAAATGGTAGACTTGAAGATCCAAAACTTAAAGAGTTTAAAAATATTTTAAATAAGAAACTCAAAGAAAATCCAAAAAGAAAAATTGTTGTCTTCACGGAGTTTAACGATACCGCAGAATATCTTTTTAAAGAATTAGAAAATGAGTTTCGTGTTTTTAAATACTCATCTGAAGATGCATCAAATACAAATAAAGACATAATTAGAAGAAATTTTGATGCGGGTATTAATGAAAATTTAAAGGAAAATAAATATGATATTCTTATTGCAACAGATGCCATATCCGAAGGCTTTAATCTTCATCGTGCAGGAATAATTTTTAACTATGATATACCATATAACCCTACAAGAGTAATTCAAAGGGTAGGGAGAATAAATCGTATTAATAAAAAAGTTTTTGATGAGCTATTTATATATAATTTTTTCCCATCTACAGAAAGTAAGCAGCATATTTCAATTACACAAATTACCTCATTTAAACTTGCAATGATACAAGCCCTGATTGGAGAAGATACCAAAGTACTTACATCAGATGAAGAACTTCGTTCCTTCTTTGTTGAAAAATTTAGAGAAGAATTGAATGAACAAGAAGAAAAAGAATCATGGGATTCTAAATTTTTAAATGAACTAAATAGAGTAAAAATAACTGATCCTGATACGTACAATAAAGCAAAAGAGTTACCAAGAAGAATACGGATAAGAAGAACTCAACCAAAAGATGCCCAGGGCGTAATTGTTTTCGGTAAAAAAGGCAATGACTATATTTTCAAGATCGGAAAAAATAATAATGAACTTTATACATTAAATGCTCGAGATGCTATCAATATCTTTAAGGCAAGTAAAGATGAAAAATCAGAACCCGTAAGTAAAAATTTTGAAGAAATATATCAAATAGTAAAAGCAAACTTGTTTAAGAAGAAAAAAGAAGTTGCCCTCGATAAAGGTAAACGTGAAACAATTTATAAATTGAAATGTCTAATCAATAAAAATTTAGGTGATAAAGATTATTTGAAAGATCTTCTTTTTGTTGTAGAAGAGCTTGATTCGCTCCCAGAATTGTATCATAAAGAAATTAGAAAAATTAATCTGAATAATCTCGAAAGAGATTTGAAGGATCTAATGAATGAAATACCACATAAGTATTTAATTAATATAATTAAAAAAGCTAAAGAAATAGATGAAGCAGAAGAACACTTAATTATTGCTGAAGAGCTCATAAATACTGATTAAAATATTCTATTTTGATGTAAGAAGATTAAAAAAACAAAAAAAAGGATAAAACAGCTATGAACTTTCATGATCCTTACAAAAGAGAAGATTACAAAGTTTTTTTTCAGAATCAATTTCTAACCGATAATTTTAAAATCAATGAAGAAGATCTTCAATTAGAAAATCCATTGAAATATATTAAACAGGTTTTATTAATTGGTGAAGACGATTCTTTAGATCTAAAAGTTATTGAAGCTCGTCACGATTCTGAAAATGACCCACGCGTTGGGTTATCAAGAGATATCTTTAGGTTAATGTCTTCTTATGGATATAGAAGAGCCCTTGTTTTATTGTATTCAACAAATTCTAAAAACTATCGTCTTTCATTGGTTACTATTGAGCTCTCTATTGAAGAGACCAAAATTAAAAGAGAATACTCAAATCCAAGAAGATATTCATTCTTTCTTGGACCAGATGCTAAAGTAAGAACACCTTATGAATTTTTAATAAAAAAAGGTAGAGTAAAAGATTTTGATGATTTACAAAGTAGGTTTTCTATTGAGGTAGTTACAAAACAATTCTATCAAGAAATTGCAAACTGGTATTTTTGGGCAATGGATATGGTTGAGTTTCCTGATGATGAAGAGAAAGATAAAAAGGAAAGAAATGCTAAAAACCTAATAAGATTAATTACAAGAATAATATTTGTATGGTTTATGAAGGAAAAAAAATTAATTCCTTCTAAATTGTTCGAAAAAGACTTCATAGATAAAATTATCAATTATAAAGATAAAACAAATAGCACTTATTATAAAGCAATTTTGCAGAATCTCTTTTTTGCTACATTAAATACACCAATGAAAAAAGATAATAATGATAGCAGAATTTTTATTGAAGATGCACCAAAAAGAGATTACTTTAACGATGGCTATCTTGAACAAGGCTACTATCGATATAAAAGATTTATCAAAGATACAAAATTATTTCTTGAGCAACTTGAAAATGTTCCTTTTCTAAATGGTGGTTTGTTTGAATGCCTCGATAAGAAAATTGATGGAAAAGAAATAAGGGTTGATTGCTTTTCAGATAATCCTAAAAATGAGACCAGATTGAAAGTGCCAGATAAAATATTCTTCCTCGAAGAAGAAATTGAGGTGGATTTATCTAAATATTTTGAAAATAATGGCAACAAAAAAGTAACAGGTCTTCTTTCTATTCTAAAAAAATATAATTTTACAATTGATGAGAATACACCAATTGATCAGGATATTGCCCTTGATCCAGAACTACTTGGTAAAGTGTTTGAAAATCTATTAGCATCCTATAACCCTGAAACTGATACAACGGCTCGTAAAGCATCTGGCAGCTACTATACACCAAGAGAAATTGTAGATTATATGGTGAATGAATCCCTGATAGAATACATGAAAAATTACGTACTTAGGGATACCAAGAATATTATACAAAGCCGAGATAATTCTATTGCCATAACGAATGATTGGGATGCACTATTCAGAAATCTTTTTGATTATACAAAAGAAGAAAATCCTTTTGACAAAGATATGACCTTAAAAGTAATTGATGCAATCGAAAGGATAAAAATACTTGACCCGGCTTGTGGTAGTGGTGCTTTCCCAATGGGTATTTTGCATAAACTTGTGCTTGCCCTTCATAAACTTGACCCTGAAAATAAAATCTGGAAAAAGAAATTACTAGATAGAGTGCCTTACGAGATTCGTAACGAAACAGAAAAATCATTACAAAACAAATCAATTGATTACATTAGAAAGTTAGGTTTAATTGAAAATTGTATTTACGGTGTCGATATTCAAGAGATAGCCATACAAATAAGCAAGCTGAGATTTTTTATATCTCTACTCGTTGAGCAACAAATTGATGACACAAAACCAAACAGAGATATCCGAGCTTTACCTAATCTTGAAACTAAATTTGTTGCAGCTAACACTCTTATTGGATTGAAAAGACCCGCACAATTAACCTTAAATTCAAGCGAAATAGAAAATCTTGAAAAGGAACTATTTAAAACAAGAGAAGAAATTTTTTATACAAATAGTCGTACAGAGAAATTAAAACTACAGAAAATAGAAAAAGAATTAAGAGATAAATTAAAAACAGCATTAAAGAAAAATGGTTTTCAGAATGATGTCGCAGAAAAAATCACGGGTTGGGACCCATTTGACCAAAATACACATTCAGATTGGTTTGACCCTGAATGGATGTTTGGAGTAAAAGTAAATGAATCACCTGAACTAAAAGAAAATACCGGTTTTGATATCGTAATTGGCAACCCACCCTATATACAATTGCAAAGAGCAATAAACGAAAGAACAAAATTGAAATATGCTGACCTTTATAAAAACCAGAATTTTAAAACTTTTGAAAGAACCGGAGATATATATTGTCTATTTTATGAGAAAGGAATTGAATTATTATCCTATGAAGGCCATCTATTATATATTACCTCCAACAAATGGATGCGAGCTGGATATGGTGAAGCACTAAGAGAATTTTTTATAAAATATAATCCTAAAAAACTGATTGACCTTGGTCCTGGAATTTTTGAAAGCGCTACAGTTGATACAAGTATTTTAATTATTCAAAAAGCAAATAATCAAAATCAACTAAGAGCTATTACATTACAAAAAGAGGCAAAAGATAATATTTCTAATGCATTGGCAAAATACGGAGTAGTTATCGAAAAGTTAACCAAAGACGCCTGGTTTATAGGTAGCAGTGACGAACAAAAGCTAAAGGAAAAAATTGATCGCATTGGCAAACCACTAAAAGACTGGGATGTGCAAATATATCGTGGAGTATTAACAGGTCTCAACGAGGCATTTATCATTACTACTGAAAAACGTAAGGAGATACTTGCAAATTGTAAAACCGATGACGAACGCAAGAGAACCAAAGCTATCATAAAACCCATTTTACGCGGAAGAGATATTAAACGATATTATTATGAGTGGGCTGGGTTATGGGTGATATTTATTCATGCAGGGTGGACAGATGAGAATAAAGGGAAAAAAGATCCAGAAAAATTTATAAATGATGTATTTCCCTCATTGATGAAACATTTAAAATATTTTGAAAAAAAGGCCAAAAAAAGAGATGATCAAGGTGATTATTGGTGGGAACTTCGCCCCTGTACCTACTACCATGAGTTTGAGAAAGAGAAAGTGGTGTGGGGAAATATTGCATATAGCTCAGAATTTTGTTTTGTTGATAAAGGCATCTTCATCAACGCACCAGCAAACATAATAATTTCTGATAATACTTCTTTAAAGTATCTGGTTGCAAGTATGAATTCAAAAGCTTTCGATTGGCAGTTTAAACAAATTGGTATATTTTTAGGTCATGCTTATGAATGGAAGAAACAATATGTTGAACAAGTTAAAATTCCCCCTATTACACAATCCAATCAACCCATAGTAACCCAAATTGAATCACTTGTCGACCAAATACTCGATATCAAAAAACAAAATCCGCAGGCAGATACAAGCCATTTGGAGCGAGATATAGACAAGCTAGTATATAGGTTGTATGATTTAACAGAGAACGAAATAAAAATTGTAGAAGGAAATATAAAGTAAGGTAATATACTTTACGAATTAGCGATGTTTTAATTTAGGGGCATCGCCCCGATACGTTTGTAGAAAACGTAAACAAAAACATACAAAGCACCGTAGGTGCGACACGTAAAAAAACATTTCGGTGCTACGCACCTTCATTTTATTACGCAATATCGATTTGATTACGTTAGGGGCAGAGTACCGATATGTTTGTAGAAAAACGCAAGATACGTATATACATTTCAGGGCTACGCCCCTTGTACATCAATATGAAAATCTTTCTACAAACATTTCGGTGCTACGCACCTTTTTAAATATTATAAAACATTTTGAAAAACGTAATATTTGTTTTAATTTAGGGGCATTGCCCCGACATGTTTGTAGAAAAACGCAAGATACGTATATACATTTCAGGGCTACGCCCCTTATACGTTTTCATGAAAATTATTCTACAAACGTTTCTGTGCTACGCACCTTCATTTTATTACGCAATATCGATTTGATTAAGTTACGGGCAGAGCCCCGATATGTTTGTAAAAAAACACAAGACACATATTCACGTGTCAGGGCTACGCCCCTTGTACATTTATTCGAAAATTATTCTACAAACGTTTCGGTGCTACGCACCTTTTTTATTTATTACAAAATATCGATTTGATTACGTTAGGGGCAGAGCCCCGATACGTTTGTAAAAAAACACGAGACATATATTTACGTGTCAGGGCTACGCCCCTTGTACATTTAAATGAAAATTATTCTACAAACGTTTCGGTGCTACGCACCTATTAATTATAATATATTTTGCAATGTGATGATGTTTAATTAAGGGGCATCGCCCCGATACGTTTGTAGAAAGACGAACAAAAAAATTAAAAAGCACCGTAGGTGCGACACGTATATACATGTCAGGGCTATGCCCCTTGTATATTTGATTGAACATTATTCTACAAACGTTTCGGTGCTACGCACCTTTTTTTATTTATTACACAATATCGATTTGATTACATTAGGGGCAGAGCCCCGATATGTTTGTAGGAAAATATGAACAAAAACACACAAAGCGCCGTAGGTGCGACAGGTAAAAATATATTTCTGTGCTACGCACCTTTTTAATTTATTACGCAATATCGATTCAATTACGTTAGGGGCATCGCTCTGATACGTTTGTAGAAAAACGCGAGACACATATTCACATGTCAGGGCTACGCCCCTTATACATTTGCTTGTGCATTATTCTACAAACATTTCGGTGCTACGCACCTTTTTTATTTATTACACAATATCGATTTGATTACGTTAGGGGCATCGCCCCGATATGTTTGAAAAAACGCGAGATATATATTCACATGTCAGGGCTACGTCCCTTGTACATTTATTCAAAAATTATTCTACAAACGTTTCGGTGCTACGCACCTTTTTAATTTATTACGCAATATCGATTTGATTACGTTAGGGGCATCGCACTGATATGTTTGTAGAAAACGTAAACAAAGAATTACAAAGCACCGTAGGTGCGACACGTATATACATATCAGGGCTACGCCCATTATACATTCGATTGAAAAATATTCTACCAACATTTTGGTGCTACGTACATTTATTTTATTACGTAATATCGATTTGATTACGTTAGGGGCAGAGCCCCGATATGTTTGTAGAAAAGTAAATGAAACCATACAAAGCACCGTAGGTGCGACACGTAAAAATATTTTTCGGTGCTACGCACCTTTTTTATTTATTACACAATATCGATTTGATTACGTTAGGGGCATCGCCCCGATATGTTTGTAGAAAAACACAAGACACATATTCACGTGTCAGGGCAACGCCCCTTGTACATTTGATTAAAAATCTTTCTACAAACGTTTCGGTGCTATGCACCTTTTTAATTTATTACGCAATATCGATTCAATTACGTTAGGGGCATCGCCCCGATATGTTTGTAGAAAAGACGAACAAAGAATTATAAAGCACCGTAGGTGAGACACGTAAAAATATATTTCGGTGCTACGCAACTTTTTTATTTATTACGCAATATCGATTTGATTATGTTAGAGGCATCGCCCCGATACGTTTGTAAATATACACGACAATAAATACAAAGCACCATAGGTGCGACACGTAAAAATATATTTCGGTGCTACGCACCTTCATTTTATTACGAAATATCGATTTGATTACGTTAGTGGCATCGCCCCGATATGTTTGTAAAAAATCGCGAGATATATATTTACGTGTCAGGGCTACGCCCCTTGTACATTTATTTGAAAATTATTCTACAAACGTTTCGGTGCTACGCACCTTTTTTTAATTATAAAATATTTTGCGAAACGAATATATTCGATTATCATAGGGGCAGAGCCCCGATATGTTTGTAGAAAATGTAAACAAAAATCACAAAGCAACGTAGGTGTGACATTAATAATCATTCTATAAACGTTTCGGTGCTACGCACCTTCATTTTATTACGAAATATCGATTTGATTACGTTAGGGGCATCGCCCCGTATGTTTGTAGAAATACAAAGAAAAACATACAAAGCACCGTAGGTGCGATATGTAAAAATATATTTTGGTGCTACGCACCTATTTAATTTATTACGCAATATCGATTTGATTACGTTAGGGGCAGAGCCCCGATATGTTTGTAGAAAACGTAAACAAAGAATTACAAAGCACCGTAGGTGCGACACGTATATACATGTCAGGGCTACGCCCCTTATACGTTTGCATGAGAATTATTCTACAAACATTTCGTTGCTAAGCACCTATTTAAATATTTTTATGAAAACAGAATGTTAAATTTAGAGGCAGAGCCCCGATATGTTTGTAGAAAACGTAAACAAAAACATACAAAGCACCGTAGGTGCGACACGTAAAAAATGTGTCAGGGCTATGCCCCTTGTACATTTATTCGAAAATTATTCTACAAACATTTCGGTGCTACGCACCTTTTTTATTTATTACGCAATATTGATTTAATTACGTTAGGGGCAGCGCCCCGACATGTTTGTAGAAAAACGTGAACAAAACCACAAAAAGCGCCGTAGGTGCGACACGTAAAAATATATTTAATGAATACACACATTTTTTTAAATTATAAAAAATCATACAAAGCGGGAATATTTGCTTACCTTTTTAATTTTGGGATAATTCACATAAATTATGGGGTGTAAAATAAATTTTGAAATAATGAACTTTTTGGAAAAAAATTATGTTATGGGGTATAGAAATATTCAATTGAAAAAGATGTTTCTATTGATTAAATTATAACTACAAATTAAGGAGAATGAAAATGATTTCTAAAAATGTTGTTGAAGCATTAAATAATCAAATTAATCACGAGCTGGCATCAGGCTATCTTTATTTATCGATGGCTTCTTATGCCGATTCAATAAATTTTGGTGGATTTGCTCATTGGCTAAAATTGCAGGCGAAAGAAGAATTTGAGCATGCTATGAAAATTTATGACTACCTGAATGATTGTGGTGAAAAAGTAGAACTAAAAGGAATTGAGCAACCAGAAACAAAATTTAATTCATTGAAAGAAGTCTTTGAGAAAGTTTTAGCTCACGAGAAAAAAGTAACATCCTTAATTAATAAACTATATGAGTTGGCAGTTAAAGAAAATGATTATGCTACTCAAATAAAAATGCAGTGGTTTGTATCAGAGCAAGTAGAAGAAGAAAAGAATGCATCAGATATTCTTGAGCAATTAAAACATATTGGCGATCACTATGGTTCTTTAATCATGCTAGATCGACATCTTGCTTCAAGACAATAAAATATTAATTTCATGGCTTTTCATTTTAATAATGGAAAGCCCTTTTTTTATTATTTTAAGAGAGCAACATGTCTAAAGATTTTTTTTGTCATATTCAACTACCAGCTAAAGATTTGAATAGGGTTAAGAATTTTTATAAAACTGTTTTTAATTGGAATTTTGAGAACTTGCAAAAAGATGTTATTCTTTTTAACCCTATGGAAGGTATGGGTGGTTCTTTCAAATTGGTAAAAGAAATTTCTGCCAATACCTATGTTTTGCCTTATATTTGTGTTGAAGATATTGAGAAAACTTTAGAGCTAATAATTGAAAACAATGGAAGTCTAATTGAAATAAAAACAGAAATACCCGGTTTGGGCTATGTCGCAAAATTTTCTGATACTGAAGGTAATGTAATTGCTTTATTAGAAGAATATAAAAACGAATAATGATGACTTATAACATTTCTATTGATATTAATAATAAACAAAATTTCATAAGTCCTTTTTTATACGGTTCTTTCGCTGAACATTTGGGTAAATGTATTTATGGCGGCATTTGGGTTGGAGAAAAATCATCTATTAAAAATGAAAGAGGATTTAGAATAGATGTTTTAGACTATCTAAAAGAACTTGAGCTGACTGTAATTAGATGGCCTGGCGGTTGTTTTGCAGATACATATCACTGGCTTGATGGTGTTGGACCAAAAAACAAAAGACCCAGAAGATATAACCTCTGGTGGAAACAACCAGAGAGCAACGCATTTGGTACCGATGAATTTATACAATTATGCAATCTGCTTAATTCCGAACCATATTTGGCTATTAATGTTGGTTCAGGTTCTGTTCAGGAAGCTCTAAATTGGATAGAATACTGTAACTCATCAAAAAATACTGAATTTGCAAATCTTAGAGTGCAAAATGGTTACCGAAAACCTTATAATGTAAAATATTGGGGTATTGGTAACGAAAACTGGGGTTGTGGTGGTGCAATGACTCCAGAATATTATGCAGATTTGTATAGACGCTTTGCGACTTACATTCGTCAACAAACTGATACCAATGTTAAGTTAATAGCTTGTGGTTCAAATACAGATTTTGATGATTGGGATGAGAGTGTACTCAAGAATATTCAAAATAAATATTTTGATTTGGTTGATTTCATTTCATTACATGTTTATACAGGTTGGAATATTGAGCAAAATACTCTTAGCGAAAAAGAATATTATAAAATTATAAAAGATATAACTATTACAAAAAATAAAATCGATAAAGCAATTCGACTATGCAATACATACAGTAAGAATAAAAATATAAAGGTAATTCTTGATGAATGGGGGTTATGGTACAAAGAAGCTACAGTAGATAATGGCTTACTTCAGGAAGGGTTGCTACTTGATGCTATTTTTGCCGGATTAAACTTCCATCTCTTTCACTCTTTTTCAGATGATTTGTTTATGACTAATTTAGCACAAACCACAAATGTTCTTCAATCATTCGTTTTAACAAGGGGAGATAAGGCTATACTAACTCCAACATACTATCTATATAAAATGTATAAGCCCCATAAAGGTAAAAGAGTTGTAAAAGTAAATTCCAACCTACCAAAAATAAAGTTATATGATGATGATGTAGAAGCTTTATCAATTTCTTCATCAATATCACAGGATGACAAAGAAATTTTTATCACAATAGTAAATATTGATTTAGAAAAAGATTATCATATAAATTTATCAAATTTACAAAATTATAGTCTAATTGATTCTTTTGAGTTAACAGCTAATGACTTCAGAGAGAGAAATAACTTCCTTAATCCAGATAATGTTAAATTAGTAAAAAAAGACATAACCGATTTAAATAATATCTTGATAAAAAAGCATAGCGTGAACTCCTTTCTTTTATGTCTAAAGTAAATAAATTGCAATATTTTATTTAATATCTATAAATAAATAATTTAACAAAATAAACAATTATCCAATAACACTATTCTCTTTTATTATTGTGTTATTAAGTGTAATTATCTGTAATTATTGTTATATTGAAGTTAAATATATTGTTATTATAAGATTTAGCTATTTTTTCTAATAACACTTTTCCCCAAAGACATACACCATAGGTAAGTTTTAAGAAAAATAAATTATGATTGTATAGTAAACCTCAATTGCTGGCAAAGGATAAAAGATATATATTGTAAATATGATAAATATATAGAGATAGTAAAGGTATAACTTATTAAATAAAAATAATTATGAAGATAATTCAGGGTACAGTTAAGATTTTATTGATTTGTAGAAAAGCTTTAAATCGTTTTTTATCTGATCGTTCAATTGGTGCCATCTAACACCTCTTATAGCACCTTCAAGAGCATATAAGGTGTTAAGAGAAGCAGACCTATCTACTAATAATAGTTTTGAAAAGGCGGTTCTACTACCAATATTTCTTAACTCCTCAAGAGAGTGTATTTCACATTTTTCTAATTTATTAATCAGTCTTTTGCTCATAATTAGTTCAGATTTGTTGTTAGTCATAACAAAATTGCTATGTTTCTAAGATAAAAGTAATTTATATAATAATTTTCCTTTATATTATTCCAAACTTTTGCTAACCGATGGATGCCCTTAAAAATCAAGGACATCCTATGGGTTAGGCTATGAGGTGGTTAGCAAAAAAACTATTTTAATAAAATCATTCTTTTAATCTCACTCCAATTACCTGAAGAGAGTTTATAAAAATACACACCACCGGGTAAATTACTTGCATTAAAATTTACTTCATAACTACCAGCTGTTTTATACTCATTTAATAGAGTTTGTACATTACGGCCAACTACATCAAATACCTCTAATTTTACATTACCATTAACATTAAGATCGAAATAGATTTTTGTAGTTGGGTTAAAGGGATTCGGGTAATTTTGCGAAAGAGAAAACCCTTTAATCTGCGAATAACTTAAGTAGCTAATAAAAAGTAAAAATATGTATATAATTTTTCTCATTATAGTTAATAAATTTTATATTTTACTATTAAAATACTTGCAAAAATTATACCATTTTTTTTATTTTATTATTGAAATGAATTTGTTATAATAATATATTGTAATTATTATATTTATTAAATCAATAAATGAATCGATATATACTATATTAATTATAAATGTCTACAAAAATTGACACATGTCAATAAATTATTGGAATATTTGTAATTTTTACTTTGTATTTAAATTATTGAATTAATATATATTATTTTTATTATATTTATATGCCTTTTGAATTAATTTCTGGTTAATAGTTTAGTAATTTATAGGACTTCTTTTTTATTATTTTATTGTAAATAGCTATAGTATATTTCCGGAAAAGTGTTATTGTAAAAAATAGCTATATGTAATAATTACAATACATTTAAATTTATTATAACAATAACAACAGCAAATAACATTAGGTAACATATATTAAACAAAGCAAGGTGTTATTATTAGAACAAATTTATTATAAAATAGTTATACATTGATTTTAGGGACTAATATATTTTTAATCTTTTTTTCTAAATAGCTATAGTATACCCCCGGAAAAGTGTAATTGGTAAAAAAATAGCTATATCTAATAATTACAATATATTTAAGTTTAATATTACACTATTACACTAGAATATATATGAAAATATAAAAAAAGTGTTATTAAAGAAAAAGTTTGTTTGTTATATACTGTATTATCAAATATTTAGGATTTTTTAACTTGAATTATAAGTTTTAGGAGTGTATCCTTTAAATTGTTAGAAGTATTGTACAACTATTAAAATATAAATGGAAGTAAATAAATCAGGATAATATTCATTATTAGTTAGTGCACAAACTGATATATAAATGATCGTTGTTATAAAGGCTTTATTTGTTTATTAACACTTTAAAAAGGGTTTAATTATTATTCTAACTTCATCTCGTTTTGTGTTTATTAAATTTATGTTTACAATCGGGTAAAATTTTGATATATGGTGTAATAAAAAGTCATGTAATTTTTAGGTGACAAGGAAAAATGCAACAACTAAATATTATTTTTGTTTACTTAAAAATTTTTTAAAAAAAATAAAATTTTTTAAAAAAAAGTATTGATTAATTAAAAAAAAAATTGTACATTAAAAGCTCATAAAAATTTAAAAGCAGTTATAAAATAACTTGACTTTAAATTAAAATTTTTTTATATTGAAAGGCTATTTCAAAAAATAGGAGTTAAATTTGCCAACGATAAACCAATTATTGCGGAAAAATCGTAAGAGAGTACTAGCAAAGGGAAAATCCCCTGCGCTTGAATCTTGTCCTCAGAAAAGAGGTGTATGCACCAGAGTTTACACAACAACTCCGAAGAAGCCAAACTCAGCCCTTCGAAAGGTTGCTCGTGTAAGGTTATCAAATGGAATAGAAGTAACCGCTTATATACCTGGTGAAGGACACAATTTACAAGAGCACTCTATCGTAATGATTAGGGGAGGAAGAGTAAAGGATCTTCCTGGTGTAAGATATCACATAATAAGAGGGACGCTTGATGCGCAAGGCGTTCAGGATAGAAAACAAGGCCGTTCAAAGTATGGCGCAAAGAAACCTAAACAACAACAAAAAGCTTAATGAAGTATGCGTAAGAAAAGAGCAAGTAAAATAAAATTAGAGTTAGATCCGAAATATAATGATCTTTTGGTGACAAAGTTCATCAATAATCTTATGTGGAAAGGCAAGAAAAATCTTGCTAGAAGAATTTTCTACGAAGCAATGGATATTATAGCTTCGAGAACTAAAACTGACCCTATCGAGGTATTTAAAAAAGCTTTAAACAATGTTTGCCCTGTAATTGAAGTAAGAGCAAGAAGGGTTGGTGGTGCTACATATCAAGTGCCAACAGAGGTTCGTCCAGAGAGAAAAATGGCTTTAGGTATTCGTTGGGTTTTAACTTTCGCCAGACAGAGATCAGATAAGTCGATGGCTGCGAGATTAGCTTCAGAGCTCATAGCAGCTTCAAATGGAGAAGGTAACGCAATTAAGAAAAAAGAAGATACACATAGAATGGCAGAAGCTAATAGAGCTTTTGCTCACTATAAATGGTAAAATGTTAAGGATTTATGCAGCGAGAAATTAGTTTAGATAAGACACGGAATATTGGAATTATGGCCCACATCGATGCGGGCAAAACCACTACTACAGAGAGAATTCTCTTTTATACTGGTGTAACGCATCGTATAGGGGAAGTGCATGATGGTAACGCTACGATGGATTGGATGGAACAAGAGAAGGAAAGAGGCATAACTATTACAAGTGCTGCAACTACTTGTTTTTGGAAAGATCATCGTATAAATATTATAGATACACCTGGTCACGTAGATTTTACGGTTGAGGTTGAAAGATCTTTAAGAGTATTAGATGGAGCTGTTGCTCTATTTTGTGCTGTTGGAGGTGTAGAACCTCAATCAGAAACAGTATGGCGCCAGGCTGATAAATATGGAGTTCCGAGAATTGCTTTTGTAAATAAAATGGATAGAATAGGAGCCGATTATTATAACGCAATTGAAATGATGAAGTCAAGGCTCGGAGCTAATCCAGTACCTATTTATCTCCCAATTGGTCAAGGAGAGATGTATTGTGGAAATATAGATTTAATCCACAACAAAGCACACATGTTTAATGAATCCACTTTAGGATCTACAGTTGAAGAGATTGAAATTCCAACCAGCTTAAAAGAACAAGCCAAAAAATACCGCACTGCGATGTTAGAATCAGTTGCCGATGTGGATGATACCTTACTTGAAAAATATCTTGAAGGTGAAGAAATAACACCTGAAGAGATAATTCGAGTTTTAAGGCAGGCAACGATTCAATTAAAAATTATTCCAGTCATTAGTGGCTCTTCATTTAAAAATAAAGGTGTGCAAGATCTATTAGATTCCATAGTATCATTTTTACCCTCACCTCTTGATAAAGGAGATGTAGTTGGTCATCATCCATCATCTCAAGAAGAGATTAGGAGAAGACCTTCTGATGATGAAAAATTCTCTGCTTTAGCTTTCAAAATTCAAACTGACCCTTACGGAAGATTAACATATTTCAGGGTTTATTCAGGTGAATTGCAATCAGGTAGTTATGTATTTAATGCTACCAGCGGAAAAAAAGAAAGGATAAGTAGAATTTTAAGAATGCATGCAAATAGGAGGGAAGAAGTAGAATCCGTAGGAACAGGTGATATTGCTGCTGCAGTTGGTTTGAAGTTCACAAAGACTGGTGATACACTTTGCGATGTTGACAATCCAATTGTATTAGAAGTTATGGATTTCCCTGAACCAGTAATATCAATTGCAATTGAACCAAAGACTAAAGCAGATCAGGATAGACTTTTTGATTCACTCAATAAGTTAGCTGATGAAGATCCTTCGTTCAGAATTATAAGCAACGAAGAAACGGGTCAAACCGAAATCAGTGGTATGGGTGAATTACATCTTGAGATTATTGTTGATAGATTAAAAAGAGAATTTAATGTAGAAGCTAATGTTGGTAGGCCACAGGTAGCTTATAAGGAAACTATAACAAAATTATCCAAAGCAGATGTAAAGTTTGCTAAACAATCTGGTGGTAGAGGTCAATATGGCCACGTGGTTATAGAGATTGAACCGGGTGATAAAGGTAAAGGTTTTGAATTTGTAAATAAGATTGTTGGTGGTGTAATTCCAAAAGAATACATACCTGCAGTAGCAGAAGGTATTCAGGAAGCGATGAAAAATGGTGTATTAGCAGGCTATCCTGTTGAAAACATAAAAGCTACACTAATAGATGGTTCGTACCATCCGGTTGATTCATCTGAATTAGCTTTTAAAATAGCCGGTTCAATGGCTTTTCAGGAAGCAGCTAAAAAAGCAAACCCAGTATTACTTGAACCAATAATGGATATTGAAATAATTACGCCTGAAGAGTATTTGGGAGATATTTTAGGTGATTTAAATTCAAGAAGAGGAAAGATAGAGGGGATGGGCACTAGAAATCAAGGTCAGGTAATAAGAGGCCATGTTCCACTTTCTGAAATGTTTGGATATGCAACCACCATTAGATCAATATCACAGGGAAGGGCTTTATTTACGATGCAGTTTGCAAAATATGATAAAGTACCAGAAAGTATAGCAAAATCAATAATTGAAAAAAAATCGTAAAGAAGTAAAAAATAATAATCTACAGTAATAATTTAGGAGATTAATAATAATGGCTAAAGAAAAATTTACTCGTGACAAACCCCACGTTAATATTGGAACAATTGGTCACGTAGATCATGGTAAAACAACCTTGACAGCTGCTATAACTATGGTTTTAGCAAAGAAAGGTTTGTCTCAAGTCAGGACATTCGATTCTATCGATAATGCTCCAGAAGAAAGAGAAAGAGGTATCACAATCGCAACAGCACACGTTGAGTATCAAACAGCAAATAGACACTATGCTCACGTAGATTGTCCTGGTCACGCAGATTATATAAAGAACATGATTACTGGTGCTGCTCAGATGGATGGTGCAATCCTTGTAGTAGCTGCAACAGATGGTCCGATGCCTCAAACAAGAGAGCATATTCTTTTAGCCAGACAGGTTGGTGTGCCAAGAATCGTTGTTTTCTTGAATAAATGCGATATGGTAGACGATCCTGAGTTGATAGAGTTAGTAGAGCTTGAATTACGTGAACTTCTTAAAAAATATGAATTCCCTGGCGATGAGATTCCTATCATTAGAGGTAGTGCACTCAAAGCTATGGAATTAGCAATGAAACCAGAATCACCAGCAGACGCTCCAGAATTCAAATGTATATATGAATTGATGGATGCATGTGATAGCTATATTCCACTTCCTGAAAGACCACTTGATAAACCATTCTTGATGCCAGTAGAAGACGTATTCACAATTACTGGTCGTGGTACTGTAGGTACAGGAAGAATTGAAAGAGGTAAAGTACGTGTTGGTGATGAAGTAGAAATCGTTGGATTAGGACAGCACAAGAAAACAGTATGTACTGGCGTAGAAATGTTCAGAAAAGAACTTGATGAAGGTATTGCCGGTGATAACGTTGGATTGCTCTTAAGAGGTGTAGAAAAGAACGATCTCGAAAGAGGTATGGTTATTGCAAAACCAGGTTCAATTACTCCTCACAAGAAATTCAAATCACAGGTTCTTGTTTTGACAAAAGAAGAAGGTGGAAGACATACTCCATTCTTCAATAACTATAGACCACAATTTTATTTCAGAACTACTGACGTTACAGGTGTAGTTACATTACCAGAAGGTGTACAGATGGTTATGCCTGGTGATAACGTTGATGGTTTAGAAGTAGAACTTATTACACCGATAGCAATGGAAGAAGGTTTAAGATTTGCTATCAGAGAAGGTGGTCATACTGTAGGTGCTGGAGTAGTAACTAAGATTATTGAATAATAAATTTTAATAATAAATAGCTTTTAAGGTTAAATTTCAGAGGGTGTAGAAATTGACAGGTCAAAAAATTCGTATCAAATTAAAATCATACGATCATAATTTGATCGATAAATCAACGGAAAAAATTATTAAAGCTGTAAAAGCAACAGGAGCGGTAGTATTAGGTCCAATACCACTACCAACAAAGAGATCAGTATATACAGTTCTTAGATCTCCACATGTTGATAAGAAATCAAGGGAACAGTTTGAAATATGTTCTCACAAAAGGTTGATTTATATAATGAATCCATCTCCTAAGACTGTAGATTCTTTAATCAAATTTGAACTACCTGCGGGAGTTGATATTGGATTAAAGGTTGAAGTTTAACCTTAAAAGTATGATATATTATATCAGGAATTTGTAATGAACGGAATATTAGGTAAGAAAATCGGGATGACCGGTGTATTTGATGATAAAGGTAATTATATACCTTGTACAGTTATAGAAGCCGGTCCTTGTTATGTCACTCAGATAAAGACATTAGAAAATGATGGGTATCAGGCAGTACAGGTTGCTTTTGGTGAGAAGCCAGAAAGGTTAGTAAATAAACCTTTGATGGGCCATTTCAACAAAGCCAATGTGAAGCCTGCGTACTATCTGGGTGAATTCCGTGTAGATGATGTTTCAAAGTACAAAGTTGGAGACAAGATTGATGTATCAATTTTTACTGTTGGAGACAAAGTAAAGGTTACAGGTACATCGATTGGTAGAGGTTTCCAGGGTGTAGTAAAGAGACATCATTTTGGCGGTGGTTCAGTAACACATGGTCAGAGTGATAGATTGCGCGCTCCCGGTTCTATTGGAGCAAGTTCATATCCATCACGTGTATTCAAAGGTCAGAGAATGGCTGGTAGAATGGGTGGTGTGAAAAGGACAGTAAGAAATCTAAGTGTTATCAATGTGATAACAGATTCAAATTTACTTTTGGTCAAAGGCTCTGTTCCTGGTGCAAAGAATAGTTTAGTGAAAATCTTTAAATAGTATTTGGATATTTTAGTCGAGTTAAAATGAAATTAAATGTGCATAGAATCGATGGTACTAAAACTGATGAACAAGTAGAACTTGATTCATCAATCTTTGAAATAACGCCAAATGAGCATGCAATTTATTTAGCTGTTAAAGCTTATCTGGCACATCAAAGACAAGGTACTCATAAATCAAAAGAAAGAAGCGAAGTATCCGGTGGTGGCAAAAAGCCATGGAGACAAAAAGGCAGAGGTACTGCTCGTGCTGGTTCTATCAGGTCTCCTTTATGGGTAGGTGGTGGTACAATTTTTGGTCCAAAACCACACACTTATGATTTAAAGGTTCCAAAAAAAGTAAGCAGGTTAGCAAAGTGTTCTGCTTATTCGATTAAAGCGAAAGATAATAAAATAATTGTTGTTGAAGATTTTACTTTACCAGAGAAAAAAACAAAGAAGATGGTTGAAATATTAAAGAACTTTTCTCTGGATGAAAAAAAGACTCTTCTAATGCTTGGTAAAAAAGACGAAAATATTATTTATTCTGGTAGAAACATTGAAAAATTATTTATTGTTGAAGCCAAGAATGCATCAATTTTTGATATTGTAAATAATGATACTCTATTAATACAAAAGAGTGCATTAGAAGAGATAATATCTAATTATACAAAAAATTAAGATAGTAATATGAAACAAATTTTAAAAAGGCCGCTTTTTACTGAAAAGGTTACTGCTTTGACTGAGAAGCTAAACCAATATGCTTTTGAGGTTGATATTGATGCAAATAAAATTGAGATTGCAAAAGCAGTTGAAGCAAAATTTAATGTCAAAGTTAAAAATGTTAGAACAGTAATGCATCATGGTAAGGCAAAAAGCAGGCTTACCAGAAAAGGTCTTCTTGAGGGAAGAACGAAAAGAATTAAAAAAGCTTATGTAACCCTTGAGAAGGATAATAAAATAGATTTCTTTGGGAATCAATAAAAAGTAGAAGATTATGGGTATAAGAAAATTAAAACCAATAACGCCGGCAACCAGATTTTATTCGATATCAACTTTTGAAGAGATAACAAAAACAAAACCAGAAAAATCTCTTCTAAAACCTTTAAAAAAATCAGGTGGTCGTAATAATCATGGTCACGTAACTTCAAGACACAGAGGTGGTGGTCATAAGAGACAATATAGAATCATAGATTTTAAGAGAGATAAAATCGGAATTGAAGGTAAAGTTGCTTCAATTGAATATGATCCTAATAGAAGTGCCAGAATAGCTTTAGTTGTGTATAAAGATGGTGAAAAAAGATATATACTTGCACCTGATGGATTGAAAGTTGGTGAAGTAATTGTTTCTGGTCCTGATGCTGAAATTAAAGTAGGAAATTGTTTGCCAATAAGAAAAATTCCTACAGCTACCTTTATTCATAATATTGAGATGAAGAGAGGTAAAGGTGGTCAAATAGCAAGAGCAGCAGGATGCAGTGTACAGATACTTGCAAAAGAAGGTGATTATGCTCAATTGAAAATGCCATCTGGTGAAATTAGAAAGATCAGATTAGATTGTTATGCTACAATTGGTGTAGTAAGCAATGTTGATCATGAAAATATTAGTATAGGAAAAGCTGGAAGGTCTAGATGGTTAGGTAAACGGCCACATGTAAGAGGCGTTGCTATGAACCCAATAGATCACCCAATGGGTGGTGGAGAAGGTAAAACATCAGGTGGTGGTCATCCTGTTTCTCCATGGGGTTTACCAGCCAAAGGCTATAAAACCAGAAAGAAAAAGAATCCATCAAATAAATATATTGTTAAACGAAGAAATAAATAATTAAAAGAAAAAAGTATGTCTCGTTCTATTAAGAAAGGACCATTTATTGATCCAAAGCTTCTGAAAAAAGTTCAGGAGTTAAACAAAACGAATCAAAAGAAAGTAATAAAGACCTGGTCAAGAGATACAACTATCTCTCCTGAATTTGTTGGTCATACTTTCGGTGTGCATAATGGTAACAAATTTATACCTGTTTATGTTCAGGAAAATATGGTTGGGCATAAACTTGGTGAATTTGCACCAACAAGAATATTCAGAGGACATCCGGGTTTAAAATCTGAAAAAGCATAATAGGAATTAAAATGGAATCAAGAGCAATACAAAGATACGTTGGTTCATCGCCAAGAAAGATGCGGTTAGTTGTTGATATGGTACGAGGTTTACCTGTTGATCATGCTATTAGTTTATTGCATTTTTCGACAAAGCATGCATCGAAAGTTCTCGAAAAAGTAATAAGATCAGCCGTATCTAACTTAATGAATTTAGATGAAACAAAAAAGATTGATACAGCGAAAATTTATATCAAAGAAATTAAAGTTGACTGTGGTCCCATTGCAAAAAGAGTTTTACCAGCTCCAATGGGGCGAGCATACAGAATTAGAAAAAGATCTAATCATATAACAGTTGTAGTTGCAGAAAAAGAAAGTAAAAATTAAAAATATTTACACAGGAGGAATTTTTTGGGACAAAAAACACATCCAATCGGACTTAGACTTGGAATAATAAAAACTTGGGATGCTAACTGGTATGATGAAAAGAACTTTGCCCAAAAACTAGAAGAAGATCTGATGATAAGAAATTACATCAGAAATCGATTAAAGAAAGCTGGAATTTCTAGAATTATTATTGAAAGAACACCAAAGAGTATAGTATTGACTCTTCATACTTCAAGACCGGGCATAGTTATCGGCAAAAGTGGAAAGGAGATTTCTCAGTTAGAGGAAGAGCTGAAAAAAGTTACTAACAAAGATGTCAAGATTCTTATTAATGAAGTAAAGCGTCCAGAATTAGATGCTTATATGGTTGCAGAAAATATTGCTCAACAACTAGCAGGTAGAATTTCTTTTAGAAGAGCAATGAAAACAGCTATTACTGCAGCTATGAGAATGGGTGCCGAAGGAATACGTATTATGTGTTCTGGCAGATTGGGTGGTGCCGAAATGGCAAGAACAGAACAATATAAAGAAGGAAGGATTCCTCTTCATACTTTAAGAGCAGATATTGATTATGCATCTACAACCAGTCATACAATTTACGGTGCAATAGGTGTTAAAGTATGGATTTGCCATGGCGAAGTTTATACAGCCGGCGGCAATAGAAATTAAATGTTGAAATAGGAGTTTTTTACAATGTTAATGCCAAAAAGAGTTAAGTATAGAAAAGCTCAACGTGGAAGAACGTGTGGTAAGGCATACCGTGGTTCTACAATTGCCTTTGGTGATTTTGGTTTAAAAACTTTAGAGCCAGGCTGGATTACTAGTAGACAAATAGAGGCGGCAAGAATTGCGCTTACCAGACATTTGAAAAGAGATGGTAAAATTTGGATTAGAATTTTCCCTGATAAACCAGTAACAAAGAAGCCGGCTGAAACCAGAATGGGAAAAGGTAAAGGAGCCCCAGAGTTTTGGGTTGCTGTAGTAAAACCAGGTAGAATTATGTTTGAAGTTGGTGGTGTAAATCTTGCTTTAGCTGAAGAGGCTTTAAGACTTGCTTCACATAAATTACCTGTTAAAACAAAATTCGTTGTAAGACCAACTTACGAAGAAAAATAAAATTAAGATAAGATTATGAAAATACACGAAATCAGAGAAATTACTTCGATTGAAGAGCTGAAAGCTAAAATTAAAGAAGAAGAAAAAAACCTAGAAGAGTTAAAATTTCTTCTGGCAACAAGGCAATTAGAGAATACCGCTAAAATCAGAAACACGAAGAAAGATATTGCCAGAATGAAGACAGTTCTTACTGAACGTGAAAGAAATATTAGAGTCAATAAAAAGAATAGTAAATAATCTAGGATAATTTATAATATGAATGAACGCAGAACATCCAGAAAAGTTCGTATTGGCAAAGTTGTTAGCGATAAGATGCAAAAAAGTATAGTCGTTTTAATTGAGAGGAGAGTAAAACATCCACTCTACAAAAAGTATTACACAAGAACGACTAAAATTATGGCGCACGATGAAAAACAAGAAGCTCATATTGGAGATATTGTAAAAATTTCTGAGACAAGACCATTAAGCGCCAGAAAGAGATGGAGATTAGTCTCAATAATTGAAAAAGCAAAATAGTTTACCTTAGTTTAGGGAGGGTACTCACGTGATTCAAGAAGAAACCGATTTAGTAGTAGCTGATAATTCCGGTGCAAAAAGAGTAAGATGTATTCGTGTTCTCGGTGGACATGATAGAAGATATGCGGGTGTTGGAGATTTAATAATAGTTTCGGTTAAATCTGCTATCCCTGGCGGTACAGTTAAAAAAGGTGATATATCTAAAGCTGTGGTTGTCAGAACAAAGAAAGAAACAAGAAGAGAAGATGGTTCATATATAAGATTTGATGAAAATGCAGCAGTTTTAATTAATCAACAAAATGAACCAAAAGGTACTCGTATATTTGGACCAGTTGCTCGTGAATTAAGAGAGAAACAATTTATGAAAATTATTTCTCTAGCACCAGAAGTATTATAAAGAGGATTTAAAAATGAAAATTAAAAAGAATGACACTGTTTTGGTTATAGCTGGAAATTATAAGGGAAAAACAGGAAAAGTTTTGAAAGTTTTTCGCGATACCAATAAGGTTATTGTTGAAGGTGTAAATATTGTTAAAAGACATTCAAAGCCAACGCAAAAAGTGCCTCAAGGTGGTATAATTCAAAAAGAAGCACCGATTCATGTATCAAATGTGATGTTGGTTGATCCTAAAACAAATGAACCTACAAGAGTTGGTGGTGTGATTTTAAAGGATGAGGCAACAGGAAAGAAAAGAAAAATGCGTATCGGCGTAAAAAGTAAAGAAATGTTTGAATAAAACGATAAAAAGAGTTCAGGACAATGGGAAAAGAAAAAACCAAAAAAACGACTCAGCAGCAAGCAACAAGTAAGAAACAAAAAGGTAAGTCAGAAGAACAAGTGGAAAAGAAACAGGTTCAAACTAAAGCAGAACCTGAAGAGTATATAGTTCCACGATTATTTGAAAAATACAAAAAGGAAGTAGTTCCTTCATTAATGAAATTTTTTAATTTCAAAAGTGTAATGCAGGTTCCTAAGATTCAAAAAATTGTTCTTAACATTGGTGTAGGTCAGGCAACACAGGATCCAAAAATTCTTGATGATGCTGCAAAAGAATTAGAATCAATTGTTGGACAAAAACCTGCAATAAGAAAAGCAAAGAAATCAATTTCTAACTTTAAGTTACGTGAAGGAATGAATATTGGTTGTATGGTAACTCTTCGTGGTGCTAAAATGTATGAGTTTTTGGATAGATTAATTAATATTGCTATACCAAGAATCAGAGATTTTAGAGGCGTTTCAGATAAATCTTTTGATGGAAGAGGGAACTATACATTAGGAATAAAAGAACACATGATATTCCCGGAAGTTAATGTTGATAAAATAACAAGATTATACGGAATGGATATCACAATTGTAACTTCTGCGAAGACGGATCAACAAGCATACGAATTATTAAAAGCATTAGGTATGCCCTTTAGAAAGAAAGAAGTTTCAAATTCATAAAATAGAACGGGAAAAAAATTTAAGGAGTTAATTTGGCTCGTTTAGCAATGATAGTAAAGGCGAAGAGAAAACCAAAATTCGCCACCAGAGTTCACCACAGATGTTCAATATGTGGAAGACCAAGAGGATACTTGAGAAAGTTTGGAATTTGTAGAATTTGTTTTAGAACACTTTCTCTTGATGGGAAAATTCCTGGAGTTAAAAAGGCTAGTTGGTAAAAAAGAAGATAGGAGTTAATTATAATGTCAGTTACTGATCCAATATCGGATTATTTGACTAGAATACGAAATGCTGCAAAAGCAAAACACAAAAAGGTAGACATTCCTTCTACAAAAATGAAGGAATCTATAACAAAAATATTGTTAGAGAATGAATATATTCAGCATTACAGTATTCATGAAGAAGGAGTAAAAAAGATTTTAAGAATTTACTTAAAATATGATGAAACTGGATGCGTTATTCGTGGATTAAAAAGAATCAGCAAACCAGGAATTAGGTACTATGTTAACTCAAAGAATTTACCACGTGTACTTAATGGTTTAGGAATGGCTATAATTTCCACGCCAAAAGGTATAATGACCGAAAAGCAAGCAAGAAAGCAAAATGTTGGTGGTGAAGTTATTTGCCATATTTGGTAAATTTTGTAAATAATTAATTGTAGGAGATACTAAGTTGTCACGTATTGGTAAAAAACCGGTATCAATACCTCAGGGAATAAAGGTTGATATAAAGGATAGAGTTCTTACTGTAAAAGGACCCAAAGGAGAGCTCAGCATAAATATACATCCTGATATCGACGTAAAAATTGAGAATGAAGAGATAACCGTTACCAGAAAATCTGATGAAAAGAGAGTTCGAGCTCTACATGGTTTACACAGAGCATTGATTAATAATTTAGTCATTGGTGTAAAAGATGGTTTTACAAAGAAGCTTGAAATTGTAGGTGTTGGTTATAGAGCAGAGATGAAAGGAAATAAACTTCAGTTAAGTCTTGGTTATTCTCATCCAATATTATTTGTTCCACCTGCAGATATTAAAGTAGAAGCACCTACTCCAAATAATATTGTAGTAAGTGGAATAAATAAAGAATTGGTCGGTATGGTTGCTGCAAAGATTAGAAGCTTTAGACCCCCTGAACCATATAAAGGTAAAGGTATTAAATATGAAGGTGAGATAATTAGACGTAAAGCTGGTAAAGCTGCATCAAAATCATTAAAATAATTTGAAAGATTATGATTAGAAAAACAAAAAAAACTGGTAGATTTAAAAGAGCTAATAGAATAAGAAAAAAAATTAGCGGAACGGAAGCTCGTCCTAGGCTAACAGTGTATAGAAGCAATACTAATATATATGCTCAAATTATTGACGATACAAAAGGTCAGACTTTGGTAGCTGTATCAAGCATATCAAAGGATATTAAAGAGAGCATAAAAGAATTAAAAGGCAAGATAGAAGTATCAAAAGTAATTGGTACTGCCTTAGCAAAAAAAGCACTTGAGAAGAATATAACCACTGTAGTATTTGATAGAAATGGTTATAAGTATCATGGTAGAGTAAAAGCTGTAGCTGATGCCGCTAGAGAAGCTGGATTAAAGTTTTAATAACTTCAAAAATTGAGAGGTTAGTTTTGGGAAAATTTAAAGCAAGTGAACTCGATTTAAAGGATAGGTTAGTTCACATCAATCGTGTTGCTAAAGTAGTAAAAGGTGGTAGACGTTTTAGCTTCAATGCTATTGTAGTTGTAGGCGATGGCAATGGGCACGTCGGAATTGGATTGGGCAAAGCTAATGAAGTAGCGGATGCTATTTCTAAGGGTGTAGATGATGCAAAGAAAAATATCGTCTACGTACCTGTTTCTAAAGGAACAATTCCACACGAAATAGTTGGTAAATATGGAGCAGCGAAAGTGTTATTAAAACCTGCTTCACCTGGTACCGGTTTAATAGCTGGCGGTGGAGTTCGTTCTGTATTAGAATCAGCAGGCGTACAGGATGTGTTAACAAAATGTATGGGCTCATCCAATCCTCATAATGTTGTAAAAGCAACATTAAAAGCACTTTTAAGCTTGAGAGATGCAGATATGGTTGCAAGTCAACGAGGAACAACATTTAAAAAATTATTTGAAATTAATTAGTTTCGAACTATGGCAAAGATTAAAATTACACAAAAAAGAAGCGTAATTGATAGGCTTGAAAAGCAAAAGAGAACAATAAAAGCGCTTGGTTTAGGTAGACCTAATTGGTCTGTAATTAAAGAGGATACACCTCAAATAAGAGGTATGATAAATGTTGTTAAACATTTAGTTGAAGTTGAAGAAATTAATAATTAAGTTAAAAATTAAAAAAGTTTAAAGTTATGGATATACTTAGTAATTTAAAATATGCCCCTGGATCACATAAGAAGAAAAAAAGAGTTGGTAGAGGTCAGGGTTCAGGCCATGGTGGTACAGCCACTAGAGGAATGAATGGTCAACATTCAAGATCTGGTGCTAAATTTAAAGTTTGGTTTGAAGGCGGTCAAATGCCTTTAATGAGAAGAGTGCCGAAATTTGGTTTTACTAATCCTAATAGAGTTGAATATCAGATATTAAATGTAGCTCAATTAGAGTACTTTATTCAAAAAGGTAAAATTTCAACTGACAACATAACACCAGAAATATTATTTAAATCAGGTATTATATCAAAAAGTCTTGCACCTTTGAAAATTTTGGGTGAAGGAGAAATAAAAAGTAAAATTAATATATCAGCTCATTCTTTTAGCAAAGCAGCTAAAGAAAAAATTGAAGCAGCTGGTGGACAAGTAACAATCATAAACGAATAAAATTATGACACAACTAACTGAAAGCTTTAGAAATATTTTTAAAATACAGGAATTAAGAACCAGAATTCTTTTTACTGCAGCACTACTTATTATAGTAAGAATTGGTTCACATATTCCGCTTCCTGGAATTGATTCAGAAGTATTAGCAAGAGTATTAAAAAATCCTGCTTCTGATACCCTTTTTGGTTTATATGATCTATTTGTCGGAGGTGCTTTTAGTAATGCTGCAATTTTTGCAATGGGTATTATGCCCTATATTTCGGCAAGCATTATTATTCAGTTATTAGGTGCAGTTTTTCCATACTTCCAGAAACTTCAAAAAGAAGGTGAAGAAGGAAGGAAAAAAATTACTCAATATACAAGATATGGAACTGTTTTTATTTCTGCTTTACAAGCCTGGGGTATCAGTATAAAATTAATGAGCACAACACCAGGTGGAGAGTTTTTAGTTCATCCATCAATTCATGGTTGGTTTATGATTAGTACGATTTTCTCTTTAACTGCTGGTACTATTTTTATGATGTGGTTGGGTGAACAAATTACTGAACGTGGAATTGGAAATGGAATATCTTTAATAATCTTTATTGGTATTATTGCAAGGCTACCAAATTCAATTTTAGATGAATTTCAATTAATTAGAGCTGGTTCAAAAGGTATAATTCCTGAGATAGTTACAGTAATTTTAATGGTATTTATTGTTGCTGGTGTTGTAATGGTTACTCAAGGTACAAGGAGAATACCAGTACAATATGCAAAAAGAGTAGTTGGAAGAAAGGTGTACGGTGGTGTTACTCAATACATACCTATGAGAGTAAATACAGCAGGAGTAATGCCAATAATATTTGCACAATCAATAATGTTTGTGCCTAACACAATCCTTACTTTCTTCCCTGAAAGTGAGTTTATGCAAAGTTTATCAAAGTTTTTCAGTTATGATCACTGGTTTTATGCAATTGTTTATGGATTGATGATAGTATTCTTTACATATTTTTATACTGCAATTGCATTTAACCCAAAAGATGTTGCTGATAATATGAAGAAGCAAGGTGGTTTTATTCCTGGAATTAGACCAGGTACACCTACATCAGATTTTATTGATAATATTTTGACAAAAATAACTTTACCCGGATCAATATTTCTTGCAATTGTTGCAATACTACCAACCTTTATGATAAAGTTTGGAGTATCACCTTCATTTGCATCATTTTTTGGTGGTACAAGTTTACTAATTATGGTAGGTGTAGCATTAGATACCTTGCAACAGATAGAATCTCATTTATTAATGAGACACTATGATGGATTTATGAAAAGCGGTAAAATTAAAGGTAGAATTGGCAGATAAAAGAATATTAGAGGTTGTTAAAACAGCTGAAGAGATTGAAAAAATCAGAGAAAGCTGTAAAATAGTTGCTGACGTTCTTAGAATGATTGGGAATAATATAAAAGCAGGTATGACAACAGAAGAATTAGACAAAATGGCGGAAGATTTTATTTTAGCATGTGGTGCTAAACCTGCTTTTAAAGGTGTTGATCCTGGTATTGGTATTCCTTATCCATCAACGTTATGTGTTTCAATTAATGAAGAAGTTGTTCATGGAATGCCATCGGAAAGAGTTATTCAGGAAGGTGATATAGTTTCGGTTGATGTTGGCGTTATAAAGAATTCGTATTATGGTGATGGTGCTAAAACATTTGCAATTGGAGAAATAACGGAAGAGAAAAGAAAGTTAATGGAAGTTACAGAAAAATCATTATATCTTGGTATTGAAAAGGCAGTAGTAGGGAATAGAATAAGAGATATAAGTAAAGCTATTCAGGATTATGTAGAGAGTAATGGTTTTTCTATAGTTCGTGATTTAGTTGGTCATGGTGTAGGCAGAAGTTTATGGGAATATCCTCAAATACCGAATTTTGTTGCGAAGAAATTTAGACCAGTAGATAACCCTGAATTAGTTGAAGGTTTAACATTAGCTATAGAGCCAATGGTAAATGCTGGAGATTACAAGGTAAAAGTAAAAGAAGACAAATGGACAGTTTACGCTGCGGATCGAAAACCATCTGCTCATTTTGAGCATACAATTTTAGTAACTAAAAATAATGCTGAAATATTAACAATATAGACTATGCCAAAACAAGGACCAATAAAAGTTGATGGAGTTATTGTTGAAACCTATCCCAATGCAATGTTTAAGGTTAGGTTAGAGAATGGTCATGAGATATTAGCTCATATTTCTGGTAAAATGAGGATGAATTTTATAAAAATATTGCAAGGTGATAAAGTAACAGTAGAATTATCACCGTATGATATAACAAAAGGTCGAATAACTTATAGATACAAATAAGAATTCAGAGGAGTAAAACTGTGAGAGTCAGAAGTTCAATAAAGAAAAGATGCGATAAATGCAAAATCATCCGAAGAAAGGGTGTATTAAGAGTAATTTGTAAAAATACTAAACATAAACAAAGGCAAGGTTAAGGAGATCTAACTTGGCAAGAATAGTAGGCGTTGATTTACCAAAACAAAAACGAGCTGTTATAGGGTTAACCTATATTTATGGTATAGGGAGATCAAGCTCAGAAAAAATATTAAAAGAAGCCGGTGTTGATCCAAACAAAAAAATTCAGAATCTAACTGATGATGAGATTTCAAGAATTAGGTCAATAATAACGACTCAGTATAAGACTGAGGGTGCTTTAAGAAGTGAAGTTCAGATGAACATCAAGCGTCTGATGGATATTGGTTGCTATAGAGGCATCAGACATAGAAAAGGATTACCGGTTAGAGGTCAGAGAACCCGAACAAACTCAAGAACGAGAAAAGGTAAGAGAAAAACTGTAGCAGGAAAGAAAAAAGCTGCAGCTAAGAAGTAAAAAAAATTAGGATGAAGGTTAAATGGCAAAAAGTACTGTAAAAAAGAAGAAAAAAATATTAGTAGAGGCAAGTGGCAAAGCATTTATTAAAGCCACATTTAATAATGTTATTGTTACACTGACTGATATATACGGGAATACAATTTCCTGGTCATCAGCAGGTAAGAATGGTTTTAAGGGGTCCAAGAAAAATACACCTTTTGCGGCACAAGTATCAGCTGAGGCTGCTGCAAAAGAAGCCTTTGATCTCGGATTGAGAAAAGTAGATGTTTATGTAAAAGGTCCCGGTTCAGGAAGAGAAGCTGCAATTAGATCTTTACAAACAGCGGGGCTCATAATTTCTTCGATAAGGGATGTTACACCAATACCTCACAATGGTTGTCGTCCGCCGAAGAGAAGAAGAGTTTAATAAAAAAATTATAAAAAATTCTGTGATGGAGTTATTTAATGGCAAGATACATTGACGCAAACTGTAAACTTTGCAGACGAGAACGTCAAAAGTTATTTTTAAAAGGTACAAAATGTTTAACAGATAAATGTCCTTTAACAAAAAGAAATTATCCTCCGGGTCAATTTGGTGCATCAAAGCGCGCTAAAATATCAGAATACGGAGTTCAGTTAAGAGAGAAACAAAAAATAAGAAGGACATATGGTTTGTTAGAAAAACAATTTCGCCTTTATTTTCAAAAAGCATCAAAAATGAAGGGTAAAACTGGTGAAAATTTGGTTGCTCTTCTTGAAAGGCGTTTTGATAATACTATTTATAGGTTAGGTTTTGCTCCTTCAAGAAAAACAGCCCGGCAGTTAATATTGCATAGGCATTTTACTATCAATGATAAAATAACAAATATCGCATCCTATCTTTTAAAACCTGGTGATGTGATTAAAGTGAGGGAAAAGAGTAAGAAACTTGAAGTAATCCATTCAAGTTTAAAAAGAATTAGAGAAAATACTCTTATGCCGTGGTTAAGTCTTGATAAAGCATCTTTATCTGGAACCTTTTTAAGAATTCCTGAAAGAGCAGACGTTCCATTAGATGCAAATGAACAATTAGTAGTAGAGTTATACTCTAAGTAATTTAAAGTAAAGAAAGTTTAATTAAAAATTATAAACAAGGAAACTCAAGAAAAATGAGCTCTTCTAATTTATGTATGCCCGAAAGTATTATACTTGATGAACAAACTCGTTCAGAAAAGTATGGTAAGTTTATTGTTCAACCTTTAGAAAGAGGTTTTGGAGTTACATTAGGTAATACATTCAGGCGTGTTCTTTTATCATCTTTGCAGGGTGCTGCTATAACTGCTATAAAGATTTCCGGTGTTTTACATGAGTTTTCTACTATACCTGATGTAGTAGAAGATGTTTCTGAAATTATTCTTAATTTGAAAGAAATAAGAATTAAGATGCCGGAGAAAAAAGTATCAAAGGTAACAATAAAATTAAAAGGTCCTAAAGAGTTTACAGGACAAGATATACAGGATGCAACAAACGAATTTACGGTTCTTAACCCAGAGATGCATATTGCTACTTTGGGCGATACTGCTAATTTTGAAATCGAATTACGTGTTGCAAAAGGTATGGGATACGTTCCTGCTGATGAAAACAAGTTACCTGATCAAGAAATTGGTGTTATACCAATCGATTCAATTTTTACACCAATAAAGAATGTGAAGTACTCTGTTGAAAGTACAAGAGTTGGCCAAAGAACAGACTATGAAAAATTAATACTCGAGGTTGAAACAGATGGTTCAATAACTCCAGAAGAAGCTCTAACTTATTCTGGAAAAGTATTAAGAGATCATATTCAATTGTTTATTAATTTTGATTCATCTCAAGAAAGAAAGAATGAAGATATAGAAAGAGATCAGGAGATAGCAAGAATAAGAAGAATCCTGAAAACACCTGTTGATGAATTAGAATTATCTGTTAGATCTCATAATTGCCTTAAAGCGGCAGATATCAAAACTATAGCTGATCTTGTAAGAAAAGATGAATCTGAGATGTTAAAGTTCAGAAATTTCGGGCGAAAATCACTTGCAGAGCTTATAGAAATTATTGAAGGATTCGGTTTGTCTTTTGGTATGGATGTTGATAAATATTTAAAAGATGATGCAAGTTAAAAAATAATTTAAAATATAAAGTATGGTTGCAAAATGAGACATTTAAAGAAAGGTAGAAAACTTAAGAGAACAGCAAGTCATCGTAAAGCTCTTTTATCAAATTTAGCAACTTCACTTTTTAAAAGTGAATCAAAACGAATAAGGACAACATTAGCTAAAGCTAAAGAAGTAAGAAAGCTTGTTGACCAACTTATAACAAAAGCTAAAAGAGCTTCAGTTGATGGTATAGATAATGCAAAAGTAGTTCATGCAAAACGTGAAATTTACAAAGTTATTAGAGATAGAAATGTTATCTCAAATATTTTTACAGAAGTTGTTCCTAAAGTTAAAGAAAGACCAGGTGGTTATACAAGAGTAGTAAAAATTGGTCAAAGATTAGGTGATGCAGCTGAGATGGCAATTCTTGAACTTGTAGATTTCAATATTGCACAAGATAAAGAAGCTGCTTCTAAGAAAGAAAAAGAAGTAGAAGAAACAGCTAAAAAAGATACTAAAGAAACTGCTGAAAAGCCAGCAAAAAAGACCAGAGCAAAAAAATCTGAGAAAACAGAGAAAACAGCAAAAGAAACTAATAAAGCTTCTAAAAAAACTGGAACAAGAAAGAAAAAAGAAGAAACCAAAACTGAAGAATAAATTCTTATTTAATGTTTATTATTGAAAGAAGGCGGCATAAATAGTCGCCTTTTTTTATAGCTATGAAACTAAAAGTAAATTTTTTTAAAAGCATATTTAAGGTAGAAGATCTATTTAAATCTGATTTGCCGGAATTTGTCTTTCTAGGTAGATCAAATGTTGGCAAATCTACTTTAATAAATACTCTTACTGGTGTAAAGAATCTCGCAAAAACAAGTTCAACACCCGGTAAAACTCAATCGATAAATTATTATAATGTAGATAACAAATATTATATTGTTGATATGCCGGGCTATGGATATGCAAAAATATCACAAGAGAAGAAGTTATATTGGAAAAAACTCACAGAAAAGTATTTTACTGAAAATAGTAATATATTAATGTGTTATGTTTTAGTTGATAGTAGATATGACATAATGGAATCAGATATAATGATGATTGAATTTTTATCATTTCTTAAAAAACCAATAACAATTTTGCTAACTAAAATCGATAAAACATCTCAAGGTGAAGTTAGTAAGAGAATTCAAAAAATCAATTCAATATCAAGCAATAAATTTATAATCCAAAAGATTATTCCTACAAGCAGTGTAAATAATAAAGGAATAAAGGATATTTTATTGCAAATAAAAAACTTGCTCTCAGCTTAATAGCATTCTTTTTCTCTCCTAAAATCATTTTTTAATTTTATTTTTATTTCGTATATTTCCAGAAATGGAGGTACTATGAATAAGATTATCTATTTGTCATTTTTATTATTATTTATTGGTAATATATTTTCACAGGAAAGTAAGTTGAAATTATCAAAATTAGGAGATCCAAAATACTTTGAAAATTATGTGAAATATATACCTGATGAAATACTGTTTGAGTCTATGAATTTAGACTATAAAGGATTGGAAAAGATAAAAAAATATGTGGAAGAAAAAAATTTTCAAAAAGCTTATGAAGAATGGGGCAAATATTGGAATTCAAAAGAGAAGCTCGATGTGATAGCAGATTTAAATGATCATTTTATCAGTAAGAGTGATTTTTTGGAAAGATATAATGAAAATAAAAGAAAGGAAATTTTAATTGAAGCAGAAAAGTTGTTAAATAATGAAATAATGGGTTGGGGTAAAACAGTTTTTAAATTTGGTGATGTTATTGATTTTAATGCAAATTATGGAGATTCAGGAAAATATGGGTTCCATTATTTTATTTGGTCCAGACCTTTATATTTATCAAGATTGATTACTAAAGATAAAAAATATACTGACAAATATGACCAAATATTTTCACAGTGGTACGATCAAAGGTATAGAGTGTCTTATGTTTATCCAGAGTGGAATAATATTTACTACGAGCTTGGATTAGGGATGAGGAACGTTTACTTCATTTTCAATTACTGCGATTATAACGAGAATAGAAGTTGGATATTTCATGAGAAAATTTTAAAAACGATGTTAGGTTCTGGTAATTGGCTTTATCAGATGATAAAAAACGAGCCATACACTTATGAAAACAGGCAGCTGGTAGCAATATCAATGCTTGGAATGTTAGGAATTTATTTTCCTGAGTTTGTTGATTCAAAACTCTGGGTAGATTTAGCTTATGAAAAGACATTAGAACACCTTGAGAAAGATTTTTTTGAAGATGGTTCAAATATTGAAAGAAGTCCAAATAATTACACGGTGTTAACATATAATTGTATTAGAAATTTCTACTATTTATTAAAGCTTGTAAATTATGATGAAAATAAATTAACAGTAATGAAAGATAAACTTGTTAGAACAATAAATTACTGGATTAAAATAATTGCCCCTAATGGAGATATGTTTGCAACAAACGATTGCCAGCGAACAAAATTATCGCCAAACTTTTTTATAGATGCGATTAAATTATATGGTTTAAAAGATGTTGGTTTCTTATATACGATATATGGCTTAAAAGAATACGCAAACTATGCTTTGCCAAAATTTACTTCAGTTAATTTACCAATTTCAAGTTATGCAATAATGAGAACTGATTGGAATAAAAGTGCAAATTATATGGCTATAAATTATGGGTCTTATTCTGGAGGTCACTCTCATTATGACATTTTAAGTTTTGATATTTATGCTTTGGGTAAATCACAACTAATTGAAGCATCGATGGGTTGGACTTATGATGATACCCTGCATAGTAAATGGTATAAGAATTCACTTTCGCATAACATGATTGTAATTAATGATAGTACTCTGGATAAAAAGAGCGCTATGGTTGAAAATACTTATTGGATGTCAAACGATAAATATGATTTTTTTACAGGAGAAGATAATAAAGGATATTCAAGATTTGGAGTTAGCTATAGTAGGGATTTTTTATTTTTAAAACCTAACAAATGGCTAATATATGATTACATAAAATCATCATCACCTAAAAATCAAGTATCGACTAATTTTCATTTAAGAGGAAAGGTTCAAAAATATAATGGTTATTTTAAAAATATTGGAGATTCTGGATTAGTATTAGTTACACCACAAAATTATAGTTATTTGCTAAGTAAAGGTAAGGCTATGATAAAAAATGAAAAAAAGGAAGATGATATTGAGGAATTAGAATGGTTGAGATTTTTTAAAGAAGGTGAAGATGTTAATAGTTTTTGTACTTTAATCTATCCGTTTACAAATGAATCTTTTGAGGAATATAATTTTAAAGAAATAAATAATGGATTTTTTATCATATCAAAAAATGATACAACCTGGGAAGTGTTTTTTAATAAAGGTAATATTTTGCCTGATAATATTTTAACAGATGCAAGATGTATTATCATTCTTAAAAAAAATAATAAAATAGTTAATATTCAAATTATTGATGGATCTTATTTAACATTAAATGGGAAAGAGTATATTAAGGAAAAGATAAAAGGTAATTATGAGAAATAGAAATTTTATTTTTATCAGTTTTTTAATTTTTTTTATTAATGTTTCATATTCTCAAATCAACAGCTTTACAGGTACTAATCTTAATGATCCTTTATTTTATGAAAATAAAATTAAATATATTACAGATGAAGAGTTGATAAATTCTTTAGATTTAGATGTGATTAATTCTGATTCTATAAGATTATATTTGAATAATAAAGATTTTGTGAATGTTTATAGAGAATTAGGTCAATATTTTAATAAAAAGAAATATCAAAAATTTATAATGGATAAAGATAATCTTTTAGTTACTTTTGCTGAAATTGAAAAACAAATTAAAAGTGATTCTGATTTTATGAATAATATAAATAAAAAGTCAGAATCTGTTTTAAAAAATATAATTGATGGATGGGGAGGAAAAACTTATGAGTTTGATTCAGTTATAGATTTTAATACAATTCAATTTGGTCATATTGGTAAATATGGTTTTCATTATTTTAGTTGGGCTCAAGTATTGAACTATATGTACATTTTGACAAAAGATGAAATATATCTAAAAAAGTTAGAGAATATTTTTAATGATTGGTATTCTCAAAGATACAGAGTAAAAAGTATTTATCCTGAAAGCGATATTATTTATTATGAATTAGGCTTGGGTGGTAGATTAAATATTTTTCTCCCTTTTTATATACAAAACCCATCTAAATTAAATTGGATTACAAACGAGAGAATGTTAAAAACATTTCTTGGCACTGGGAGATGGTTGTATGAAGTAGAAAAAAAACTGGGTTATAGAACCGGTAATTGGCAACCTATAGGATCTTATGCTTTAATAATGCTCGGATTATATTTTCCTGAATTTAAAGAAGCGAAAGAATGGGTTAAAATTGGGGCTCAAAGAATACTAGAGCATTTAAAATATGATTACTATCAAGATGGTGGTCATAGTGAAAGATCTCCAGGTATGTATTCAATATTAACATATTGCACCTTGCGCAACTCCTATTATTTATTACAAAAGTTTAATTATAATTTACAAGTTGAAGAATTCAAAAAATATTTTATTAAAATGATTGACTGGTGGATATCTATGATAACACCTAATGGAGAGATGCCACCACTTAATGATTCACATAGAGCAACATTTCCAAAAAGATATTTTTTAGAAAAAGTAAATTTATTTGAAGATTATTCTGGATTGGGTATTCTTAGGACAATTTATCAAGCAAATAATAATTATCCATTACCTGAATATGCTTCAATTAATAATGATTCTTCTGGTTTTGCTATCATGCGGAGTGATTGGAGTAATAAAGCATATTACTTGAATGTAACTTATGGAAAATTTGCTGGATATCATACTCATAATGATCTTTTAAGTTTTGAAATTTATGCTTTAGGTAAAGCACATATAATTGATGCTTCTATTGGTAGAACTTATGACGATACCCTTTATAATCTTTGGTATAGAACACCCCATGCCCATAACACAATATCATTAGATTCAAAATATATGACAACAAAATATGATTCAACTATGGATAGAATAAATTATTGTGGAGAAGATGTGAAATGGGTAAGTTTAAATGGCATCGATTATTTTTCTTCTTCACATAACGCATATCATAGATATAATTTGAAACATAAGAGGGAAATTATTTTTGTTAAACCCTTTTATTGGCTGGTTATTGATAGCTTAAAAGGTAATGATTGTGATTGGATATGGAATATTCATTCACTTGATACAATTAAAAGACAAGATAATTATTACCAAACAACTGACACTAATGGTATTATAATTTACCCTTTGAATAATTATAAAGTCGAGTACGATTTTGGAATGGCAATGGTTAAAAATGATTTTAAAGATGATGATTATAAAAAAATTAATTGGTTAAAAATAAAAAAGGAAAACAATAAAACAGATTGTATCGAAGTAATATATTTTCCATATTTATCTAAAAAATCAAATTTGAATTGTACAAAAATACTGAATAATGGCAAGAAAATAATATATGACGATTATGAAGATGAAATATATCTTGGGGGTAATATAAATAATATGAATATATCTTCAGATGCTAATATTGTTATAATAAGAAAAAAAGCAGGAAAAATATTTTATTCAGTAATAATTGGAGGAACTTATCTAAAGTACGAAAACAAGTATATCATAAAAAATAATAAAATCGGTAGCTATGAATATCATTAATAATTTAGGTTATAGTAATTTAATACTTTAATTATTTAGATTTTTACAAAAATATTTATCTATTTATATAAAAAAATTAATCATTTTTTTTTTAAAAAAAGACAATCAAGACTTGACATTTTTTAAAGTTATTTATATATTCTTTGAAGACGTTTAATTACTGAAATTGGAAAATTTTTTAAAAAATACTTGTTCTTGAAAATAAGAAGGGAATAAAAATTACTTTTTAAAGGAGATAATATGAAAAAAAGATTATTCACACCAGGCCCAACTCCAGTACCAGAACATGTAATGTTAACAATGGCTGAGCCAATAATTCATCATCGCAATCCAGAGTTTGGAGAGATTTTAAAAAGCACATTTGAGAATTTACAATATTTATTTCAGACAAAACAACCAGTATTAGCACTTACGTCTTCTGGAACAGGCTCTATGGAAGCTTCAGTTGCAAACTTTTTATCTGCTGGTGATACAGCAATTTATGTTAACGGTGGTAAATTTGGTGAAAGATGGGGAAATATATTAAGAGCTTATGGTTGTAAAGCTATTGAGATAAAGGTTGAATGGGGAACTGCTGTTACAGTAGATGAAATTTTAGCAAAACTAAAAGAAAATCCCGAGACTAAAGCTGTTTATATTACCCATAGTGAAACATCAACAGGTATTGCAACAGATGTAAGAGCAATTACTAAAGCAGTTCACGAAAAATCTAATGCTGTAGTTATAGTTGATGGAATTACTGCTGTAGGTTGTATGGAATTACGTTTTGATGAATGGGATATGGATTGTGTTGTTACTGGTTCACAAAAAGGATTGATGATACCTCCAGGGTTATCATTCATTGCATTGAGTGAAAGAGTAATAAAGATGATGGAAACATCAAATCTGCCAAAGTTCTATTTTAATCTTAAGAAAGAATTAGCTTCGTGGCAAAAAACAGATACTTCATGGACACCTGCAGTATCGTTATTTATTGGTGTCAATGAATCACTTAAGATGATTAAAGCTGAAGGAATTGAAAATGTATGGAAGAGACACGAGAAGCTTTCGAGGGCATGCAGAGAAGGTTGCAAAGCTATCGGTTTAAAATTATTTGGAAATTCCCCTAGCTATGCTGTTACCGCTGTAAACGTTCCTGAAGGTGTATCTTTTTCTGATTTCAACAAGATTTTAAAATTTAAATATGGTGTAACCGTAGCTGGTGGGCAGGATCATTTAAAAGGGAAAATATTTAGAATATCACATCTTGGTTATTATGATGATTTTGATATGGTAACAATGATTTCAGCTCTTGAAATGTCATTGAAAGAAATTGGTTGGAAATTTAATATTGGAAGTGGAGTTGCTGCTGCACAAAAAGCTCTTTGTGAATAATTAAAATATTTTATTTTACACTAATATCTCAGTAAGAAGAGGTAAATATGAAAATATTAATTTGCGATTCAATTCAGAAATCATGTATTGATATTTTAGAGAAAGAAGGATTTGTAGTTGATGTAAAAACAGGATTGTCTGAAGATGAACTAGTTAATGTAATAAAAGGATATAGTGCTGTTATCGTAAGAAGCGCTACTAAAATTACTCAAAAAATTATTGAAGCTTCCGATGAACTCAAGTTTATTGGAAGAGCTGGCTCCGGAGTTGATACAATAGATGTTAATGCTGCTACTAATAAAAACATTATTGTAATGAATGTTCCTGGTGGGAATACTATTTCTGTAGCCGAGCATACCGTAGGTTTAATGCTATCGATGATTAGATTTATTCCTCAATCCTGCAATGATTTGAAAAATGGTAAATGGGAAAAGAAAAAATACATGGGTTATGAGCTTTACAACAAAACCTTAGGAATAATAGGATTGGGTAAAATTGGAGCTGAAGTTGCCAAAAGATGTAAAGCTTTTGATATGAATGTGATTGCTTATGATCCAATAATATCAGCTGATAAAGCAAAAGAATATGGAGTAGATTTGGTCGATTTCGAAACATTGTTAAAGCAATCAGATTTTATTTCGATTCACACTCCTGGTGGCCCAAATACAAAAAATTTAATATCAGCTAAAGAACTTGAGATGTGTAAAGAAAAAGTTTTTATAGTTAACTGTGCTCGTGGTGGTATTTTGAACGAAGAAGATGCTTTAAAATACTTAAATTCAGGTAAAATTGCTGGATTGGCTTTAGATGTATTTTCTAAAGAGCCACCTGATTCTGATAGTGAGCTAATAAAACATCCAAATGTTGTTGTTACTCCTCATCTTGGTGCTTCTACAAAGGAAGCTCAAGAAAGAGTAGCTGTAGCCATAGCGCATCAAATAGCTGATGCATTAAAAGGAAAAGATATTATAGGTGCTGTCAATAAAAAATAATAGTTTATGAGTTTCAAAATTTTTTTAGTTAGTTAATTTTGTGTTAAAATATATTTGACAAAACACTTAGGAGCAAATTTATTATGTAAGTTATTATTAAATATTATTTTAAAAAATGTTGAATAATTCATCGTTTTAATATTTAAATTTTTTAAAATAAAAAAACACTTGACAAAATGATTACTAAATATTATATTTTTCTAAACTAAGATATTTTTACTCAAAAGTTTATTAAATAAATTAACTAAAAATAAATAATATATTAAAGGTTTTAAGGAGGTGATAGAAAAACTGGCTCTACCGTGAATAGAACCAGTATTCTTTTTTACTTTTCAAATGTTTAACAATTTTAGATATGAAAAGTACTGTCAATAATTATACGAAATAAAACTTAAAAAGTTTCATTTATTACCTCTACATTTCATATCTAAAATAAATTTTTTTTCGGAGTAATCCGAGTAACCCTTTATAGTAAAAAACTTATCTATAAAAGGGTAAAGTATTTAATAATTCCAATACATCAATTAAGGAGAAGATGAAATGCTTAAGAAAAAAATGCATTTTATTTTGTTGTTTGCTTCTTTCTTTGCGCTACTGATATTCACTAGTGGCTGTGTAGAAGAAGTATCTGTCGATGAACCAGCAAGACCAACTGCTTCAATAAGATTTATCAGTGCAGATGCTGATGCTGGAACTACTACTTTTAGTGTTTACGGAAGGTTTGAAGATTCAACAAAAGTTGTAGCTACTGCTTCAGTAGGTTACGCTTCAGCTTCTAGTTACTTTACTATTCCTGCAGGCAATAGAAAGGTTAGAGTACAAACCTCAGGAACAGTTAAAAAAGATACTACATTAATAGTAGTATTAAATTCTTATATGCAACAATCAGTATTTTTATGGTCTGTATCCCCAACGCCGAATGTTAGCGCGTCCTATGAAAGATATACATATTCAGATGAAGCTTATAAAATTGATTCAGGTAAAGGTACAAAAGGAGCTGTTAAGTTTATTAATGCCTTATCGGATGTAGCATCTGTTAATGTAAGTCTTGATTCAGTAAAGGGAACTGCTCTTTTTACATCAATTGCTGCCAAAAAATATGGTGGTTATACAACTTTAGCAGCTGGAAAGACTTATGTTTTTGTAGTTCATGATGGAACTAAAGAATATGCAAGAGTAAATGTTCCTGTTTCAGGAAATACAAGATATTCAGTTGTTGCTTTCGGTAAATCGAGCGGAGTAACATTAAAAATATTTACAGATGATAAATAATAATAACTATAAATTTTTCCGATAAGTTAGGAGGAATATATGTTTCGAAAAACTTTAATTACTGTATTTTGTCTTTTACTTATCCCCGGTTTTATTTTTGCTGCTGGTTATGGTAAAATATCCGGGAAGGTAGTAGACAAAGCAACAGGTGAGCCGCTCATTGGTGCTACTGTTCAGATTGAAGGTACTGTAATGGGCGCTTCTACTAATGTGAATGGTCAATACGTTATTTTGAATGTGCCGGCTGGTGTTTATAGTATAAAAGTAAGCCAGGTGGGTTATACATCTACAACAATTAAAAATGTACGTGTGTTTTCAGATCAAACTACAACGCTTGATGTAAAGTTAAGTGAGCAAGCTATACAGGTCGAAGCAATTGAAATTACTGCTGATAGACCAATAGTACAAAAAAATACCACTAGCTCAGTATCAAGCATTACTTCAGAAGAAATTAAAAATTTACCTCTGAGAAGCGTAGCAGATTTAGCATTGCTATCAACAGGTATAGTTTATTCTAATGCTGCTAATGCAAGTGGTATTGTAATTAGAGGTGGTAGACCAGATGAAGTAGCGTATTATGTTGATGGAGTTCAAACTACAAATAAACTTGGTGGTGGTGAAGGTAC
>DATCTW010000004.1:0-43761 GCA_036567745.1 Ignavibacteria bacterium
ATCTTTATTATAAACGATATAGTGTGTATCGAGAGCAAGAAAAGGTTGTAAAATAACTCTATAGAAAGGAGGTGATCCAGCCGCACCTTCCGATACGGCTACCTTGTTACGACTTAGCCCCAGTCATTGATCTTACCTTAGGCGCCTGCTTCCTTACGGTTAGCACAGCGACTTCGGGTACTACCAACTCCCATGGCTTGACGGGCGGTGTGTACAAGGCCCGGGAACGTATTCACCGCGCCGTGCTGATGCGCGATTACTAGCAATTCCAGCTTCACGGAGTCGAGTTGCAGACTCCGATCCGAACTGAGACCGCTTTTTTGGGATTGGCTCCACCTCGCGGTTTCGCAGCCCTTTGTAGCGGCCATTGTAGCACGTGTGTGGCCCTAGGCGTAAGGGCCATGAGGACTTGACGTCATCCCCACCTTCCTCACTACTTGCGTAGGCAGTCCACTAAGAGTGCCCGGCTTTACCCGATGGCAACATAGTGCAGGGGTTGCGCTCGTTGCGGGACTTAACCCAACACCTCACGGCACGAGCTGACGACAGCCATGCAGCACCTGTACAAGCCCCCTTGCGGGAAACCGACTTTCATCGGCTGCGGCTTGCCTTTCAAGCCTAGGTAAGGTTCTTCGCGTTGCGTCGAATTAAACCACATGCTCCACTGCTTGTGCGGGCCCCCGTCAATTCCTTTGAGTTTCAACCTTGCGATCGTACTCCCCAGGTGGAATACTTAAAGCGTTAGCTTAGGCACCGAGCCTTTCGACCCGACACCGAGTATTCATCGTTTAGGGCGTGGACTACCAGGGTATCTAATCCTGTTTGATCCCCACGCTTTCGTGCTTGAGCGTCAGTTACAGGCCAGGCAACCGCCTTCGCAACCGGTGTTCTTCTTGATATCTACGCATTTCACCGCTACACCAAGAATTCCATTGCCCTCTCCTGAACTCTAGACCAGCAGTATCAAAAGCACATTCACAGTTAAGCTGTGAAATTTCACCCCTGACTTACTGACCCGCCTGAGCACCCTTTACACCCAGTGATTCCGGACAACGCTCGCCCCCTACGTATTACCGCGGCTGCTGGCACGTAGTTAGCCGGGGCTTACTCTATAAGTACTATCATCTCCATTTAATGGATTATTTTTCCTTATCTACAGAGGTTTACAGACCATAGATCCTTCATCCCTCACGCGGCGTTGCTGCTTCAGCCTTGCGGCCATTGAGCAATATTCCTCACTGCTGCCTCCCGTAGGAGTCTGGACCGTGTCTCAGTTCCAGTGTGGCTGATCGTCCTCTCAGACCAGCTACCCATCGTCGGCTTGGGGAGCCTTTACCTCTCCAACTACCTAATGGGACGCAGGCTCATCTTACAGCCCCGTAGGTTTCACAATCAGTTCATGCGAACCAATTGCAACATCGGACATTAGCACCTCGTTGGAAGTGTTATTTCCGTCTGTAAGGTAGATTACCTGCGCATTACGCACCCGTGCGCCACTCTACTTACCCATTGCTGAATAAGTATCGTCGACTTGCATGTGTTAGGCACGCCGCCAGCGTTCGTCCTGAGCCAGGATCAAACTCTCCATTGTATTCTCTATTCTCTAGTTTGTCCTTATTCTCTTTTCTTTCTTTGCTTCTTATCGCAAAGTCCTTCTCTTCTCTTCGTGATACACACTATATTTCAAAAGAACATCTTCAATCTTAACGGTTCACAAATATAACATTTTTTATTTTCAATGTCAAGCCTTTTTTTAGAATATTTTTTACTTTTTTATATTTTCTTAACACCTTAATAATTATATATTAATATTTTACCTCTATTTTTATTAAAACATAAATATTTCTTGTCATTTTTATCTTTACATAAATTATATTATTTAAAAATAATACTAAATTTTTATAACATTTCCATTGCTACTCTAAAAATTTTTTCAGGTAAGATATTTTTCATGCAATCAAATGTTCTTACTGGACATTTATTCCCACCATGTATTTTACAAGGCCTGCAATTCAAATCTTTGATTTCAATTGAAATACTTTTTTCACTTAATGGATAAAAACCAATTTCTGGTGTAGTAGGTCCATAAATATCTATAACAGGTGTATTCATTGATGTAGCAATATGTATAGGTGCACTATCATTTGATATTAAAAGGCTTGATCTTTTGATTAATTCAGCTGTTTGTAATAATGAAAAAATTCCTGAAGTATTAATTATATTATTTATTTCAATTGTTATTGAATTACAAATATCTGAATCTTCTTTTCCTCCAATCAAAATAACTTTTATATTTTCATTATTAAACATTTTAATAAGTTCAATAAAATAATCAATTGGCCATCTTTTTGTAAACCATTTTGAACCTGGTGCTATACAAACAAATTTTTCTGTTATATTATTATTATCAAGAAAATCATTTACAAAAAATTTATCACTATCATCAGGAAAAAGTTCAGGTATTCTATATATTTCTTTAAATTTTAAAAATTTTATTAAACTTAAATTTCTATCAATCTCATGAATATTTGATTGATATTCTACTGATTCTGTATAAAGAAAATCAAATAAAGTCTTTTTAAATCCAATCCTATTTTCTATGTTTGATAGCATCGCAATTAAACCGCTTCTAATAGATCTATGCGGTAAAAAAGCATATTCATATTTTTCTTTTTTTAAACTATTTGCTAAATAAAAAATATCTTTTATGCTCTTCTTTTTATGCTTATCAAATACAATAACATTTGATATATATGGATTGTTCTTAACCACTTCTTTTGTATAAGGTATGCATAATAGATCAATTGTACTATCAGGTATATTTTTTTTAAGTGTTTGAATAAGTGGAAGTGTTAAAATTAAATCACCAATAAATGCGGTTTGAATTATTAGAATTTTCATCTTAGCTTCTATATACCGTTTTTCTTTCCAAATATTTCATATTTATCTGAATGTTTCCATCTTCTATGTGACCATAGCCATTGCTCAGGATATTCTCTAATATATTTTTCTAATAATTCAACATGCCTTCTTGATAACTCATATATACTACTATCTGATGTATCAGCAATATCGGAAACTGGAATTTCTTGATGAACTATTTTATAACTAAAATCTCTCTCTCTAACTGCTAAAATAAACCTAATAGGCACATGACACCTTAATGAAAAAACCGCAGGACCTTGAAAAGTAGTAGCATATCTATTAAAAAATTTTATATAAATTGATTCCTGTGGTGCACTTTGATCAGCTAAAAGAATAAGAGGTTTATTAGATAGAAGAGCTTTAAAAACTTCTTTTACATTTTTATCCATGTAAAGAACGTGTATATAGTTAAATCTATTTCTACATTTATTTACATAATTATCAACAAAAATATTCCTCATTCTCTTAACTATCGCAGGATAATTCACTTTATACTCAATTGCTAAATATTGCGCAAGATACTCCCAGTTACCAAAATGTGCAGTTAATATTATTTTTCCTTTTTGTTGCAACATAAATTTATCTAATTCTTCTTTATTCTCAACTTTTATCATTTTGAGTAGTCTTTTTTGAGATAAATTTGGAATCCACATTAATTCCATTATAGTTAGAAAAAAATTTTTGAAACTCTCATAAGCAATTCTTTTTCTCTCTTGCTCTGTTTTTTCAGGAAATGCATAATATAAATTATCTAAAGCTGTTTTTTTTCTTACCCCAAATACCTTAAACAAAATAAAAGATAAAAAAACAACAAACCTCCTCATAACATATAGGGGCATTATCCTAATGAAAAAAATAAAGAATACAAAAAAAATATATTCAACAAAATTTTTGAAAAAATTCTTCATAAAAATTACTCTAAAACCATTTTATAAAAATTAAAAAAGGTAGATTCTGCTTCTTTCATTTACCATAGTTCTACCTTTTTAAAAAAAATTAAAAAAATTATTTTATTTCAGCAATCTTTCCCAATTCGTATCGCTAATCTCATTTCTATATGTTGAGTGAACTAAAATATAATCCCCCATTGAGCTGCGATCAACAAAAACAAATTGAGAACCTCCCTCTAAATTATGATAATACCATATCTCATACGGTTTTGAATCCATTTCGTTTGGATGTCTTTCAATTTCATCTGGTTGCCCATACATTAGATACACCCTTCCTCTATCAGTCTTCCAACCCTCTTTCTGTCCTGTTCGATAATTCTGATTAACATACCTCAAATTCTTTTTATATCTATCTTTATATATGTTTTGTGTAGGATCTTCATCTAAATCTCTATTTCTCCAAAAATTAATCATAAAGGTCTTTTTCGCTTCTAAGGTTTTTAAACCCGAATACTCATCTTTCTCCTTAGCTAAAGCAATGTATTTTACGGTTTCAAATTCTCGATCAATTTCTTCTTCAGTCATTGAACCGTATTCATCTGTTATCATTGTTGTTACATCCGCAGTAACTTTCGTTGGTTTAACCTGTGGATTATAAATATAAAACTTCTTCATTGATACAGCATTATTATTTAAATCCACAGAATCGCTTAAAATAAATTTTAGTAAGTATGAGCCACTTGGCAAATCAGAACAATTTACACTATATACTTCTACACTAGATTCATTCCTTTTTGTTTTATATTTTTTTATATCCCGTATATTTTTACCCGTCACATCAAAAACTTGAATATTTACTAAATATTTATTTGAAGTGATTTTCGATAAATTGTATGCTTCCAAATAAATAAACATAATAGGCAATCCAATCCCAAAAACAGCACTCGGGTGTGGAATTACTTCCAATGTATTCTTATAAAAAATATTTTTATCATCTTTTGATACTTGCTGTATCTGACTACTAAACTGAATATCTGATAATGACAAAGCATTAGATTTTACACTAGCTTTGAAATCTATCTGTAAGCTATCTCTATTTACTGGATTATTTTCATCATAACATAATACAAAAGCACTGTATTCACCAAAGGGAATTTTAAAACCTTGAATCCCTGTCATTTGATTATTTTCACTTAGCAAAGTTGTATCAGCTACTTTTAATGGATTTCTCCACTTATGAGCCATTACAATCGAATCATTTATTTTATTTTTTACTATTAAAGTAATTATTGCAGAAGCTAAATAACCATCATTTGTCTTTTGATATTTGAATTGCGATTGATTAAACGAATAATAAAATTCTAAATAGCTATTTGTATTATCATATCTAAAATTTGCAAAATCAGCATTAATAAAAAACTTCGGATTTTGTGAAAATGATTCTATTGAAAAAATAATTGTTATAACAATTATATAAATAAAACAATTTTTAAATTTCATTCTTACACCTTTAATAATTTTAATTAAATAAATTTATTCTCTATTCTGCAAAAAGTTTTTCCATTCATCATCGTGTATCTCATTAGGATGTGTAGAATGAACTAATCTATAACTATTAAATCCAGATTCATCTACAAAAATAAAATACGTCCCATTCATTACAGTTGGATAAAACCATATTTCATAAGGTTTACCTTTCGTTGTTTCTTTTCCTCTTTCAATATAAGATTCTTCCGGAATGCCATAAATAAGTGTAACTCTGCCTCTATCACTAGATACACCATCACTCCACTTGGTTCGAAATCTAAGTTCAGCGAATTTCACTCTCTCTAAATAAGCTTTTTTATTGTATAACTCATCTCCTTCTCTACTTGCCCAAAATTCCCTCAGAAAATTTCTTTTACCTTCAACTGTTTTGAGTTTTGCATATTGTTTTTTTTCGTCATTTGTCGATATATAATTTGCTTGTTGAAATAATTTATCAAGGTCTGCCTCATTCATTAGCACATATTCATCGGTTGATATTTTCTCAGCAGTATCAACTTTTTCTGATTTAACATTTGGATCATAGATAAAAAATCGTTTTGAATTCTCTGCCAATTTTATTCCGTTAGAATCTAATACAGTAAAAATAAAATTATATGCCCCTCCTTTTAATTTAGCTACATTTACTAAACCGGCTTCTACACTACTACCATTTTTTACATATTTGGTTACACTTTTAGTTAAAACTTCATTTCCTGTATTATTCTTTACGCTATATCTTAAAGTAATTTTATCTCCTGTCTTTTTTGTATTAATATCATATAGCTCAAGGTAATATCCAAGTAATGGGTACTGAATATCGATTATACTAAAAGGATTTGGTTTTACTTCATAAGTATTCTTATAGAAAATATTATTAGTATCCTTCTCTATTTGTTTCAAAGAACTACATATTTCTATATCACTTATTTTTAAATCATCATTTTTATAATATGGCACAGTTATAATAAAAGAAGTACTATCTCTCATTGAAGTATTATTTAAATCCATTGCAAAAATTTTTACTAAATAGGGCGCATACTCTAATAAAAATCTTGCCTGTCCAATAACATACTTATCATATTGTGAGTCAATAAATTCATTTTGCAAATTCCACATTCTATCTACTACTACTTCTTTTGTAATGGTATCAATTATTGTAAATTTTATTAACAATTCTGTGAAATTTTTACCGTTTACTATCTTTTTTTGCATTTCTGAAGGAGAATAAGCGTAATAAAATTCTACATAAGAATTCTCCTTATCCATTTTAAATCTAGCATAATCCATGGCTAAATTTATTGTTTCTTGTTTTTGAGAAATAGAATACTGACATATAAAAAACAATAATATCGTAATAAATTTTATCTTCTTCATTTTATTGTACCTTTAACTTTTAAAAGAAGTAGTAATATTTGTTATAATTTAATAAAAATACAATTAAAATCAAATTTCTTTTTATTTCTATTATGTAAAATTTAAGTATATACAATTAAAGGAAGTGATTATTTATTTAAAATTTAGTAAATTAATAATTATTTTTTAGGATTTTTATGATATTGAATAAAAATTTAAGAGCACTAATATTTTTTTTATTTTTCATCTCAGGCGTAAGTGGTTTAATTTATGAAATCCTTTGGGCGAGAATTCTTACTTCACATTTTGGAAGCTCAAATATTGCAAATAGTATAATCATATCTGTATTTATGGGTGGATTAGCTTTAGGAAGCTATATTTCTTCTCAACATATATATAAATTAAAAAACATATCCCCAATATTAATATACTCTCTTATAGAATTTTTTATAGCAATATCAGCTTTAATTTCTTTTTACACATTACCTTTATTAAGTAATTTTTACATAAATAATATAGATTTATCTGGAACAAGTTATTTTATTGTTAATCTTATAAGATTTATTTTAGTTACAACTATATTACTTATTCCTACAACTTTTATGGGCATGACTTTACCAGTAATAACACAGATAATCATAAACGATTCATCGCATAAAAGTAAATTTATCGGTTTTTTATATTCAATTAATACTTTTGGCGCCATCATTGGTGTTATTCTATCAGGTTTTTATTTAATATTAAACTATGGACTAAATAATACTTTTTACTTAGCTATTTTACTCAATAGTATTATTGGAATTATTTTCTCAATAATATATTTTCAAAACAAAAAAATTACAATTAAAAATCAAAATATAAAATCAAAACAACTAAATGAAGCGAATATAATTCCAAATAAAAATTTTTTCTTGATTATTCTAATTATCTATGCTATTTCCGGATTCATTTCAATGGCGCTTGAGGTGGTATGGATTCGAGCTTTAATTTTTTTCGTTGGCAGCAGCACTTATGCTTTTAGTATAATACTTGTTGTATTTTTATTTGGAATTGCATTAGGTAGTGGTCTTTCTTCAATTTTAATACATAAACTAAAAAGATCAATTTTAGCATATAGTTTGTTAGAGTTTCTTCTTGGCTTTTCAATACTAATCTCAATAATTGTAATTCATTATTACTCTTTTAAGCTTTTAGGTGTTGATAATAATATTGATCCAATTTTTTTAAGCTCAATCAATTCTTCAATAACTGATATCTTTATTCTAACATTTTTAATTATTATTGTGCCTACATTAATTATGGGTTCTTTATTTCCTGTAGTTAACAATATACTTTTAAATGAAAAAATAGCATCCAGTTATGTTGTTGGCAAAGTATATGCTGCTAATACTTTTGGTACTATTATTGGCTCTGTATTTTGTGGATTCATTTTAATTCCATATTTAGGGGTATCAAACACATTATTACTTTTTTGCCTTTTAAGTTCAATATTAGGATTGATTTTAATTTTTATTGAAAAAGATATTAATAGAAAATATAAATTATATGCGATTTTACCCATATTGTTTTTCTTGTTAATTTTAATAATATCGCCAATAAATCTTAGATTTAAATCTGATACTGAAAAAGTAACCGATAAAATTTTATTTTACAAAGAAGACCCTGCAGCTACAGTTTCAGTTTTTGAAGATGAAAACGGATTTAAATCGATGAGTATAAATGGAATGATGATTGGCGGCAACCAAATAAAATCATTACGAAAAGAAATTATGTTAGCTCATTTACCTCTTTTGTTTCATTCAAACCCCCAATCAGTTTTAACTATAGGATTAGGCACAGGTATTACTTTAGGTGATATTTCTCTTTATAACCCCAAAACACTTGAATGTGTAGAAATTATCGATGCTGTTAAAGAAGCTTCAAAATTATTTAAAGAAGATAACCTAAATGTTGTTAGCAATCAAAAAGCAAAAATATATATTGAAGATGGAAGGAATTTTCTTCTTACAAATAAAAAGAAATATGATGTTATAATTGATGATTCAATGCTCCGAAGAGAAAGTGCAGGCAATGGCCCTCTTTATGCTTCCGAATACTATAACGATATTAAAAAGAGCCTTAATCCTAATGGTTTATTTTGTCAATGGGTACCACTCTACCTTAATAAAGAGATATATAGGACAATTTTAAATACAACAAAATTACATTTTAAATATGTTACTTTATGGTATATCGGTCATGCAGCAGTAATTCAATTAGCATCAAATGACAAAATTAATATCGACCTAAACAAATTAAAATCAAAATTAGAGAATCCTCAAATTAAAAACAGATTGAAAAAAATTGAATTCGACGATCCTATTGCAATACTAAAATGTTTTTTGCTTGATAATGACCAGATTGAAAGAATGAGCAAAAATTCAAAAATAAATTCTGATAACAACCCCATTGTTGAGTTTAAAGTCCCTTTAGAAACAAGTTCTCAAAATATTTTCGCAGAGAATTTATTAGAAATGGCTCCATTAAGACCTTTAAAACCACCCTTTATTTTCTCCTCTACTGATGAAAAAGATATAAGATCTCTTTCACAAAAATGGAACAACTTCCATTTTGTTCTAAAATCATCTATACTTCATCATCTTGGTAAAAATAATGAGAGCTTTAACGAGTTAATAAAAGCCTATGAAATTGATTCAACTGATAAACATGTAAAATATTTTTTAGGAATTGGTAACGGTGAACCTGATAAAGAAAAAGCAGTATCTTATGTAAAAATTGGAGATTATTATAGATCAATAAACAAAATTGAGAATGCTATCTATTATTATAATATAGCTTATAATGAATACCCTTACTCCATAGAAGCTTTAAATTCGCTTTCTCAAACTTTTTTTGAAACAGGAAAAATTGATAAAGCAATTGATTATTGTGAAAAAGCCATAGCAATTCAACCAGAAAATGTTTATTTACTTTATAATTTAGGCACATATTATGAAGAAGCAAAAAACTATACCAAAGCTCAATCTCTATATTTAAAATGCACACAAATTAATCCTTTATTTGAACCAGCCAAACAAAAAATTAAATAATTTTTGCTATATAGAATTTAAGATTATACTTTTATAAAAATGTTTTTATGAAGAGTAAGAATTGTTCTATTTAAGATATACTATTTTCTTTATAGATTTATAATCATCTGCTTTCATACTTACGAAATACACACCACCAGGCAACCCTTTAGCATCAAAATCTATTGTATAAGCTCCTGATTCTTTAAAATCATTTACTAGAGTCTTGACTTCTCTTCCAAGTATGTCAAATACTTTAATCTCAATAAATGTACTTTTGGGAATCGAAAAATTTATTTTAGTTGAAGAATTGAATGGATTAGGGTAATTCTGAAATAAACAATATTTATCAGCAATTACATCATTTTTATTAACATTTAATAACGAAGCATTAAACGATAATTTTATTTTTATTACCCCATCTTTTTCTTCAATTATTTTTATATATACATTTGTTGGATAATCTTGATATCCACTCCACTTACCATTTGAAGTTGGATTCGTCCATGGTGCATAGAGATCCTTATTACTTATAGTGAATGGATCATTTTTATTGCCTTCCATTTCAGGAGGATAATAATAATCATTACCAATTTTTACAATTTCTAAATGAGAATTACCACTAATAGGATTCTCTTTTGCTTTAACAACATTTTTATGCTCATCTAAAGTCCAATCCCATTTACCATCGGCTGTTTGAATATCAAGTCTGCTGTATTGATTGTTATATTTTAAATGATAAATATATAAACCGGGATATTTAACTTCATCGAAAGGTGAAATTTTTTGTCTGTTTTCTAGAATATAAAATTGATCAGGTAAATTCGGAACAGGGATAAGATATGCTTCCCCTGTTGTCATATAATCATGTAAGGCAATTTCCATAGTCTTTAAAGAATCAATTCTTTTATATTTCAAATAACCTAACATAGCCTTTTCAAAAGAACTCATTCCTAATGAACCATAAGAATTGCTCAGTACCCCCAACAAAGCAAAATTATAAACAGGGTGACCCTCTCCATATAACTTATGTAAAGTCTCATGGACAATCAACCTATATGCAGAATTTAAATCCATTACTGAACCAGAACCAGCTAAAGCTACAGTTAAACCAGAAGAGCTAGCATCATCATGATCTGTTTCATTACCTCCCCATAAGTATCTTTTTGTATTATCTACTGGTAGTTTCCATCCGAACCCTAGATCAGAAACGCCATAAAATCTTAATATATCTAATACAGTCAATCTCCTGTAAATCATAAATACAAGATCTACTTGATTATCCTGCCCGGGGTATACTTTGTACTTATCTTCCTGTACCCAATTATCATATGGCAAAAAAGAAATATCCTGATCGACTTTCAATAATACTTCTTTGTTTACTGCTCCATAATTTTGCTTATCGTAATAATAATCCATTTGATTTCGATCGGTAACTACAACTTTTGGATAAACATCGATTTCTAACTTAAGAGCACTATCAGACATTATAGTAAAATAATTGGTTATCAAAGATGATAGTTGATCAGCCCATTTTGGAATTTCATTTAGTTTCCAGTTGTTATCCTCCTGAAAATCATCTTTGAATTGAACAAAAATTGCAAGGGCTCGAATATATCCTTTTGATGGTAAATGAATACCACCAGATGATGATATATCATAATTAAGAGTCGAAATTTTATTGAGAGTAAAACTTTCTTTAAAAACTTGGCCACAAAAATTTATAGGAATTTGTGACAGTACATTGAAACTATATATTAAAATTAAACCAGTTAAATATATCAACCTTTTCATAGTTTAATTAGTTACTCTTAGAAACATAAGGATTGTCTTTAATATAAAATCTTAACAATTTATCCTTTGCTTTTTTTATACCAATTCTTGGTGATTTTTCTATATAAAACTTTTCCTTGTTATTCAAATTATAAGAGCAAAAAATGGTATCACCCGTTAAATCTTCTTTGTTTAACTTTCTTGTAATATTTAATGCGGAACATAGTTTGGCAGGCCCATTTGTAAGATTATATTCATTTTTAATGTTACCGCGTAGCTTCTTTATTATATCCAGCCCAATAACAGGTTCAATTGCTCTTAAAAGAATTGCTGATCCATAATTTTCATTTTCTGTTACTATATTAGCACAGTAATGCATACCATAAGTAAAATAAACATATAAGTGCCCACCTTCCATAAACATTGCAGAGTTTCTTTCCGTTTTTCCGTTATATGAATGAGATGCAGGATCTTCAGGCAAATATACTTCTACTTCTACAATTTTTCCAGCAATAAATTTATCCTTAATTTTCCTTACTATTAAATTTCCTAGTAAATCTTGTGCTACATCAATAGTATTTCTTAAATAGAATTTCCTCTCGATTTTTTGAAAATCATCAAAATATTTCATAAGTTAAACCAATTGCAGCAATTTCTTTCCATTGAAACTGTGAACTCTCATCAAAATTATAATACATCACATAATTGAAAGATAATTCAATAAATTTATATACTTTATAACTTATGTAAGTATCCCATCTTAAGTCAATTCTATTAAAACTCACAAAATCTGAAAACAATTCAAATTTTGATTTCAAATTTAGTTTATCATCAAATTTATTATTATAATTTGATACGAGCTCAGCACCAGGTTGTACCCTTACTTTTTCAATATCAGATGTTTTGGGATCATCAGAATATTTTGTAAATTTCCTTGTATATGTTTCCTTAACTGAAAAACCCATACGAATATCAAACTTTGTGTTATAAACATACTGAAAACCAACGTTTTGAGATACATAACCAGGATCAAAAAAGTTTGAAATTTCAGTTGCTTTATCACCAGAATAAGTATACCCTTTATCAAATTGAGTTCTTAAGGTAATAGAAAAATAAGGATCAATTTTAAATCCTAGTAAATACGAAAAAACAGAACTAAAATCAATTATATCCTCATTTTTTCTAAAACTATTAGAACCTTGTTTATTCTGTCCATAAGAAAATTTATGTTGGGTTCTCCAATCAACTATTGAATCACGATAAATATATTTACCTTCTATTATACCAACCCAAGTAAAAGAATTTTCACCACCACTTTTCCAATTAGAAAAACCCGCTTGTGACAAATTTAATCTTGTGATTAAAGAATTAGTCCAATTAGAAGTTGAATCTTTCTTATTCTGTGGTAAAGAAATATTTGGTATTGCAGAAACTCCACTACTACCTTTATCACCTGAAAAAGAACCCTGAGCAAATAAAACATCTGTCAGAATAAAAAATAAAATAAAAAATAATACATTTCTCCCTCTCATTTCTTCTTTGCTTTCTCCTCCCAAATTTTTGATTCTTTTGAATTACCCAAAGCAATATAACTTTTGGAAATTCCCATATATGCAGCCTTTAGATCAGGGTTATACTCTATTGCTTTTTTGTAAAGTTCTATTGCGTTTTCATATTTTTTTTCGTTAAACTGCAAAGCTCCTTTATTAAAATAAGCTATAGCTATATTTGACTTTAGATCTTTTAAATCAGGTCGTAATTCTAAAACTTTTACAAAACAACTTATCGCTTCATCGTACTCTTTTTTTAAGAAAGCAATATTACCTATAGCAAGTAATGATCCACTGTGCTGTGGATTAATCTCTTTACTTTTTTTATAATATTCTAAAGCTTTTACTGTATCACCTTTAGTTCTACTCAGATTACCTAAACTAAACATTACATCAGCATCATTTGATTCAATTTCAGATAACTTTATAAGTATAGCTTCTGCTTTATCGTTTTCTTTTTTACTATTGTATATATTATACAAGGATCTCAATACATCAGAATTTTTTGGATTTAACTCATAAGCTTTTAAAAGATTTCTTTCTGCATTATCATAGCTATTTGCTTGTTTATAATATAAACCAGCATTGTAATAATATGCAAACTCATCTTTTTTTATGTTTGCAGCTTTTTCCAAGTAATTACCAGCTTCAAGGTAATTATTTTTTAAATAATATAAATCACTTAAAACAACATATAATTTTAAAACATCTGCCTCATTTTTGTTTAATGATAATGATTTCTGTAAATATTTTATTGCATTATCATAATCTTTCTTTTGCTTGTAAATAATTCCTATATTTTGAAACAGATCAGCATTATCACTCTGTGCTTTTGCAACTTCCAAAAAATATTTTAATGACTTATCGTAATCTTTCTTTTCATAATATATTTTCGCTAAAAAAGCTTCTGCATTTGTTTTCGTATCAAGTTTTATATTAGTAGAATTAATAACTTTGGTGAAATACTCAATTGCTTTATCAATGTTATTTTGATCGTAATAATTTAAACCGATAAAATAATATAAATCATTACGCTGTGATTTTTTTTCTAAAGCTTTGAGATAATAATCAGTTGATTTTGAATAGTTTTTCTTTTCTCTGTAAATATAACCCAGATTCGAGTACACCTCTGGAGATTCAGTTTTTAACTCTATAGCTTTCTCATAATATTTAATAGCTTCATCATTTTGATTCTTCCAGAGATATATATCCCCAATATTAACATAAACTAAAACATTTTTGGGGTTTAGATTTAAAGACTTATTAAAATAATTAATAGCTTTATCATAATCTCCTTTCCCTTTATATGCACCTCCTAAATTAAAATAAATATCTGGATCCTCTGGTGCCATTTTTAAAGCTTTTTCAAGATTTGATATCGCTTTATCATATTCACCACTTAATATATATCTAGCGGCTTCTTTATTTAGTTTAGCTAATTCGTCCTCTTGAGAAAAACAAAAACTAAATACTAATAAAAGCAAAATGAAAATTTTTGATTTCAAAATTTCCCCCTATAAAAATATTATAACTTAAAACTTGACACAATTCTATTAATATCTTCTTCTGTCATACTATTACCAAATACAGCCTGTTTACTTGTTGCAGGCTTTGAGTCTTTTTCAAATACTGGTTTATTACCTGCCTTTAATCTTATTCTTTCATCTATTTCATCCATCCAACTTTTTGTTTTATTTTGGTTAACTACTTCAGAATCAAAAGTAAACTCAGGTAATGGTATCTTATTTCCATCTTTATCATTTAGTGGCAAAGATTCAAATGCAAGTCTCTTGATATTTATCAGGTGTTTTGCAGTTACATTTTCAGATATGATTGAACCACCAAAAGTACCAGGTCCCAAAGTTAACGATGGATCAAGATGATTTGTAAAACCTACGGCTCCAAGTGCTCCTACCGTATTTACCAATATTCTTAGTGCTGGCTTCTCTAGAGCAAATTTCATAATTATGTCTTTATCTGTCGAATGTATTACCAGTGTGTGCCCTAATCCGCCATACTCCAATAATTCTATACATCTATGACAGGCATTTCTCCAACCATCTTCAACATAATAAGTTAAAACAGGTGAAAGCTTCTCATGTGATAAAGGATACTGATTACCAACACCATTTAATTCAGCAATAATTACCTCAGTATTTGGTAAAACACTTATTCCACATTTTTGTGCAATAAATTGTGCGGGTTTGCCTACAACCTCAGGATTTATAGTACCCTTTCCGAACATATACTTTTCTAATTTTATTTTATCTTCATTCTGGATAAAATAGCCACCTCTTTTAATAAACTCTTCTTTTACTATATTATTTATTGGTGAATCAACAATCACCGAAGCTTCAGTTGAGCAAAGCACCCCATTATCAAAAGTTTTACCAAGGAAAATATCCGCAACAGCTTTTTTAATGTTTGCAGTTCTTTCAATAAATGCAGGAACATTACCTGGGCCTACCCCATACGCAGGGGTTCCGGAACTATACGCGGCTTTTACCATTGGTGAACTACCAGTAGCTAAAATAACACTTATATTTTTATTCCTCATCAATTCATTTGTGCCTTCCATTGTAGGATTAGAAATACAGGCTATCAAATTATGAGGCGCTCCTGCTTTTTCTGCAGCATCAATCATTATCCTAAAAGCTTCTAACGTACAATTAATTGAACGCGGGTGAGGTGTTGCAACTATACCATTCCGCCCTTTTAAAGAAATAAGTATCTTATAAAATGAGGTTGAGGTAGGATTAGTAGAAGGAATTAACGCAGCTACTACTCCCATTGGTTCAGCTATTTCTACAATCTTTCCATCATGTAATAAGTTTATAACTCCAACTGTTTTTAAATCCTTAATTGATTCATAAACAAATTTTGATGCAAAAATGTTTTTAATTTTTTTATCCTGCCACTTGCCAAAACCTGTCTCCTCATAAGCCATTTTTGCTAATCTTTCAGATGCATTAAAAGCCGCCTCAGCCATTGCTTTAACAATCTTATCAACCTGTTGTTGATTATAATTTTTAAATTCAAGCTGAGCTTCCTTAGCAAGCTTACATAAGTTTCTTGCTTCTTGAATAGATGCTAAATCTTTATCAATGTTCACAGCTTTTCTCCCTTTGTTGGAGTTAAATATATTTTTAATTAATCTAAAATTCCTAATTGAGCACTACTATTTTTTTTCAATTTAAAATGTTTGTATGCAAGTTCGGTAGCCACTCTTCCCCTTTGGGTCCTCTTTATAAATCCTTCCTGAATCAAAAACGGTTCATATACTTCTTCAATTGTTCCAGCTTCCTCTCCAACTGCTACCGCAATTGTATTAACACCTACTGGCCCACCTGAATACTTTTCAATTATTGTTAAAAGAATTCTTTTATCCATTTCATCAAGTCCATAATCATCAACTTCAAGAGCTTCAAGAGCTTTTAAAGTAATTTCTTTCGTCACAATTCCTTTCGAGTAAACATCAGCAAAATCTCTTGTTCTTCGTAGCAATCTGTTAGCTATTCTTGGAGTGCCTCGAGATCTTGAAGCAATATTTTTTGCTGCTTCATCTTCAATTTGTACATTTAAAATTCTAGCAGATCGTTTCACAATATTAAATAAATTTTCAGGTTTATAATAATCCAGTCTATTCATTACACCAAATCTAGCTCTTAATGGTGCAGTTAGCAATCCTGCTCGTGTTGTTGCTCCCACTAATGTAAACTTTGGAATTTGCAATTGAACACTTCTTGCACTTGGACCTGAATCAATCATAATATCGATTCTAAAATCTTCCATAGCGGAATATAGATACTCTTCTACAACAGGAGATAGCCTGTGAATCTCATCAATAAAAAGAACATCACCTTCAGAAAGATTTGTCAACAATCCTGCAAGATCGCCGGGTTTCTCTAATACTGGACCACTTGTCATCTTCATACCGCTCTTCATCTCATTTGCAATTATATATGCAAGCGTAGTTTTCCCGAGCCCCGGGGGTCCAGTTAGTAAAACATGATCTAATGCTTCTTTTCTCTTTAAAGCAGCCTTAACAAATACACGAAGATTATCTACTATCTTCTTTTGTCCTTCAAAATCATCAAATTTTAGAGGACGTAGACTTTGCTCAAATTCTTTTTCGTTATCATTCTTCTCTGGATTTACAGTATCTTTTCTCATTAAATTAAATATTTTTTAATATTATTGAATTTACTATAAATGAGTCATATATTCAACATAAAAAATTACTCAAGTTAATACAAAAAGACTTCTGAAATACTCTATAACAATGTATAATTATTTAATGTTATTTTTTAGCTCAACATTAAAATTGTATCTTAATAAAGAGTAAATCAGAAGTCTTAAATCAATAAAAAATAAATTATTTTTTAAGCTATATTTATTTTCTTCTTGCTTATTAATCCATCGAATAAGTTATAAAATACTGGTAAAACTATCAATACTACAGGGGTAGAAACTATTAAACCCCCTATGAGAACAATTGCCATAGGTTGTTGTATTTCTGCACCTGCTCCTATTCCAAGCGCTAGAGGTAAAACACTAAAAGATGCTGCAAAAGCAGTCATAAGCACTGGTCTTAAACGTGTTTTTCCAGCTAAACGAATAGCATCTTGAAGACTATACCCTTCAGCTTTTAAATCATTAATATACTCTAATAATATTACTCCTTTTTGTACTGTTAAACCAAAATGAGCAACAAATCCTATCAACGAAGAAACATTAAAAGTCTCTTTTGTAATAAGCATTGCCCAAACACCACCCATCAGGGCTAAAGGAATAGTAAAAATTAATAGAACAGCTTGCCATGTTGATTTAAAAGCTGCTATTAAAAGTATAAAAACAACCAATAACGATATTACAACTATTGTAATAAGTTGATTTGTAACCTCTTTTTGTCTGGCATAATTCCCACCATAGACTATTGAATATCCTTGAGGTAAATTTAAATCTTTTATCTTTGAATTAATAAAATTCACTACATCATTAATATCAATTCCACTTGTATTACAGGTAACCTGCACTCTTCTTTGCAAATTTTCACGGGATATCATCAGAGGACCTTTATCCTTATATATCCTTGTAACCTCAGATAATTTAATCTTTTTCCCTTGTGGGGTATCAATCAACAAAGATTCAATTTTCTCTTTTTCATCTCTAAACCTTTCCTGCAATCTAATTAAAACCTTATACTCCTTAATACCCTGAATTACAGAAGTAACTTTCTCGCCTTCCAGAAGTACCTCTACTGCATCTGCTATTGTTTGTACATCAATACCGTATCTAGCTGCTTTTTCTCTATCAACAACTATATTAATAAAAGGTAATCCACTTGTCGGTTCAAAAAAAACATCGATAACACCAGGTATATCAGACATAATCTCTTTAACTTTTAGTGCTTTTTGTGTAAGTATATCATAATCAGACCCAAATATTTTTACTGCTAATTCACCTGAAGAACCAGAAATACTTTCTTCAATCCTATCGTTTAATGGTGTTTGAAACGTGATTGAAACCCCAGGAAAATGTGACACACGGTTCCTTATCCACTCCTCAATTTCTTCTACTTTATGAGTCCTATTTTTCCTATCAACAAACTCAAGATAATTCTCTGAATAACCAATACCTCCCTCAGTACACTCACTACCTTCTTGCCTGCCTATTGATGAGATAATGTTTTTTACATCAGGTGCATCTTTAACAATGTTTGTAATTTTTTCAGTTACTTTGCAAGCTTCATCAAGACTTGTACCAGGCGGCAACCATATTTTCATTAAAGTAGCGTTTTCATCAAATGGTGGAAGTAATTCTTTATTAATTGTCGGAATTAATATTATAGTTATACTTGATAAAGCTAAGACAATTATTGTTGTTATTAGTGGTTTCTTAAGTGCCTTATCTAATATTGGGCTGTATACTTTTTCAATTTTCTTAGTTATATAGCTTTCTTTATATAAATCTTTTTTTGTACTAAACAATAAATAACACAATAGTGGTGTTAGTGTTAATGAAAGAACGAAGCCAATTAGCATAGACACAATTATAGTAAATGCAAAGGGTAAAAATAATTTACCTTCAAATCCACTTAGAAACATTAAAGGTGCAAAAACGACAATTATTATAGCCGTTGAAAACGCAATGGGTCTCCTTACTTCAAGAGAACCTTTTAATGTGGCCATGTATTTTTCGTTTGGGTGCAACTTTAACCATCTAAAAATATTTTCGGTATCTACTATCGCAGCATCTATCATTATTCCTAAACCTACTGCAAGACCTCCTAATGACATTACATTTACAGTTACATGATACATCTTCATAAATATAAATGTAATAATAACGGATATTGGAATTGTTATAGCTATAATAAATGTGGTTCTAAAGTTTGTAAGAAATATTATTACAACTATTAATACAGATAAACCTCCTATTAAAAGAGCATCTCTTAAATTCAAAATTGAAACATTTATCAAATCAGCTTGATTAAAAAAAGTTTCAATTTTTACTGTTTTTGGTAAATATTCCTTTAGTTCTTCAATTGCCTTTGTCAAATTTTTAATTATAGGTTGAGTATCGCTGCCAAATTGCTTGGATACTAATGAAGAAACGGCTTCTTTCCCATTAACAAACACTACTCCCCGTCTGAATTCAGCACCCTCCTGAATATATGCAATGTCTTTTAAATAAATTGGGTAATCATTTTTATAAGCTACAATAGTATAATATAAATCCTTTAATGAATGCAATCTTCCCAATCCTCTGAGGGTATATTCTATAGGCCCATCTTTTAAAATACCTCCTGAGAAATCAGTATTACTTGCTTTAATTGCGTTTCTTACCTCTTGCAAACTAATATTATGATACCTCATTTTATTAACATCAAGCAAAACCTGATATTCCCTTACTTCGCCACCCATATTATTAATTCTCATTACACCAGGGATGTTTTGTAACCTGTATTTTATATCGTAATCAGCTATTTCTCTTAAATCCATCAAAGAAATTGAATCACTTTTCACATAGTATTGTAATATTTCTCCTAACCTTGATGCAGCATTTGATAGATATGGCGGTATAGTCCCCTCTGGTAATTTTGCCGATACTTCAGATAGTGTTTGAGTGATTAGTTGCCTCGCAAAATAATAATCTGTACCCCACTTAAATGTTACAGTTACTACCGAAAAACCACTTGTTGATTGTGAACGAACATTTAGAACATCAGGAAGACTTTGCATACTATTTTCTATCTGTCTTGAAATGAGATTCTCGACTTCTTGAGGTGCCAAACCTGGCCTTTCCGTAATGACAGAAATTATTGGAGAACTTAAATCTGGTAGAAATTCTGTTGATGAATTAATTACTGATACCACTCCAAGAAAAACCAAAATAAATACCAGAAGAATTACTATCAATCTATTTTTTAACGAAAACTCTATAATCTTTTGTAACATCAGTGCTCATGACCTCCTTCACTCGAACCAAAAGTACTATTTTTTATTTGATACGCTCCATTTGTCACAACCACTTCTCCTTCGGATAGCCCTCCAACTATTTCAACACTATCCTTATCTTTTAAACCTATCTCAACTATTCTTTTCTCATAAGCATCATTTCTCTTAACATATACTATATAATGTTCATCTTCATTTAATATTGCAGTTCTTGGAATTACTATTGTTTTCTTTGTACCAATAGTTACTCTGGCTGTAACAAAAGAATTAACTGGAATCAAATTTTCATTTACTACTACTTTTGCTCTTGCCTCAATTGTTTTATTTACAGGATCAAGATATGGAGAAATCATATATATTTTACCTTTTAATTTATGATTATCACCTATAAACTCAACCTCTTGACCCAATTTTATATACTTCAATTCATCTGAATATAGCTTTATAACACCATCTATATCACTATTACTTATTTCACATATTTGTGTTCCAGATTCAATCCACTGTCCAACATTTACCATTTTTTTTGTAATCATACCTGAAGATGAAGCCTTAACTTCAAATCTCTGACCCATATTCTGAGGATTTTCAATTACAGCAATCACTTTATCTTTTGAAACTCTTGAACCATATTCAAAATTTAACTTTACAATTTTTCCTGATATAGGGCTGAATTCAGAAATAACACCTGAAGGGTTGTATGATATTTCAGCTGGGAATTCCATTTTATTTTCAAAATCTTTTCTCTTCACCACCTCTACTGAAATACCAACAAGTTCTTCCTGATTTTTTGTTAAAACAACCTCATCTGAATTTCCTTCATCATGAGCATGATTATGTTCTTCAGATTTTTCTTCATTATGAACATCAGTTTTATTATTACAACTAAACAAAATTAATGCCGATAGAATAATAATTAATAATCTATATAATTTCATATTACTTCTCCAATAAACTAATACCAATTACAGAATTTAAATTAGCTTTCGCTAATAACAAGCTTTTCTTTACTTCTATATACTCAAGATTTACATCAAGGTAAGTTTTTTGTGCATCTAAAAAATCAAGTAGCCTTAATTCACCTGATTGAAAAAGCCTTTTCGCATTATTATACTCTTCTTTTGTTTCCAATAGCAGTTCCTTCTCATAAAGATTTATAGTATTACGAAGGTTCTTTATTTCAATCAGCAAAAAACCAATTTCCTGTTTGATTGATTTAACAACATTATCATATTCTCTTTCGCTACTATTTTTATTATGAATGCTTTCTTCAATTGCTCCTTCTTTATTATCCCATAAATTTATAGGCATACCAAATGATATTGATGTTGCAAAATAGCCCTCATCAAAACCTGTTTTTAAGCCAATATTAAAATCAGGCTTTTTACTAATTATTACATTCTGGCTATTGGCTTCTGCAATTTTTATTTTATTTTTTTCAACTAAAATATTCGCATTAAATTTTAATGCTAATGAATAAGCTTCTTCTTCTGATAGAAAATCTTTTATTTTTATCTCATCATCAGATAAAGTTATTAATGAATCAGTAAATAAATCACTAATATTAGTTTTAATTTTTTTTAATAACTGATGATATTTTTTTTCAGCATCTACAAGATTTCTTTCAGCTCTAACTAGTTCTACTTTGCTTTTTATAACATCAAGTTTATTACCAAACCCTTTATCCAAATTATATTTTGTAATCTTGTTTAACTCAAGTATTAAGCCGTAATAATCTTTTAATAGATCCACAGTCTTTTTTGAAAAAACCAATTCTAGATAATCTGTAAAAAGTTGGTAGTCCAATTCATTTTTATAACTATTTAATTCTGCTTCAGCAAGGTTTAACTCCGCTTCAGCTAAATTCATTCTGGAATCAATCTTTCCAGGATACTCTATACCCTGAAACAGACTTACATATTGCTCTTTATTTCCTGCTTCTATTTCAAAAGAAGGATTCATTTTTACTGTGGCTTGTTTATATGCAGATTTTTTAGCAAGCACAATATTCTCTAAACTTTTGATCTTAAAATTATTCTCCTTTCCAAGCTTCAAATAATCTTCCAAATTTAAAAATTGACAGACTAATGATGAAGATAATATTACAAGGAGAATAATAATTTTTTTTATTACTCCCATAATATTCCCAATATTATTATTTAGTTTAAATTTTAAGAAAAACGAGGAGAATAAATTTAAATAAGAAATGCTCTATTGAAAAGATAAATTGATTTATTAACTGAAGAACAATACTCAAAATCAGTATTCGTTGAAATAAAAGTAGTATGCTCTATAATTTTTTTCTGAGAAAAATCAATTAATAAAATATCAAATGAATGGTTATTATAATTTATACTGTGATCAAAACATATATGGCACTCTTTTTCTCCATCACATAAACAGTAATGACCTATGCTTGTGTGAGATATTGTATTAATAAAATGCTCTTTAGCATGAAAAATAAAAGAAAATAAGCAAATTAATACTATAATATTTTTAAAAACATTTTTCTTCATATTATTAAGTTAATACTTCTTTCTTACTTTTTCAAGTGAAATAGAAAAATACTAATACTAAATAAAATAGAATTGATTTTGTTTAATATTTAATTATTTTAAGAAAAATTTATTATATAATTTCTATGTTTAATAAATCTAAATTAAAACTCATTATCGCTTTTTCAACTATTTATATTATATGGGGATCAACCTATTTAGCGAATAAATTCGTACTGGAATCAATACCTCCTTTCATTTTTACTGGTTTTAGGTTTACTACCGCTGGAATCATTCTAATGATATATCTTAAGATTAAGGGTGAAATGATTCCAAAACTTTCGGAATGGAAAAATCCTTTTATCATAGGTACTTTTATGCTATTTATTGGTAATGGTTTTATTGCTATCGCTCAACAAAAAGTACCATCAGGTTTAACAGCTCTATTCATCTCAGTTACACCTTTGTATATGAGTCTTATAAATTGGTTGTTTCATAGAGAAGAGAAACCTCTCTTTAAAGAAATTATAGGTATTATTGTAGGTTTCTTCGGTATGGTTTTACTCATAGAAAGTACTTCAGGAATCGAAAAGCTTGATATCGATTTTATTTCTTTTCTTCTTGTGATTTTTTCTCCTTTGGCGTGGGTTTTTGGATCAATATATTCTAAAAAAATCAATAAAAACAATCCATCCTTCATGCCTATTTCAATTCAAATGTTAAGTGGTGGTATACTGCTTTTATTTTTCTCTTTTTTTAGAAATGAATGGACATATTTTTCATTTCAAAATATTTCCGTTAAATCTTTTTTATCATTATTTTACCTAATAATTTTTGGGTCTATTATAACCTATTCAGCATATATCTGGTTATTAAAAAAATGTCCGCCAACTTTAGTATCAACAAATACTTTCGTAAATCCTATTATAGCCCTTATTCTTGGAACAACAATTGCAAACGAAATTTTAACTTTTCAAATGATTTTATCTTCAATAATAATTATTTCTTCAGTAGTTATTATTACTCTTAGCCATTTAAAAAAAGAATAATTCAAAAATGAATTTTATACCATTCTATTTATCTTGTCAAAAAATAAATTATTGATTAGATTATTCTAAAATATAAGGAGTAGTAATAGTATGAAAAAAGTATATCTGTTTTTATTTGTTTCATTTTTATTTTTTTCTTGCTCTAATAAAAGTGATGACTTAAACTCATTAAATGAAAACGAACTTTCACAAAAAATAAATGAATTCTATCAAAATAAAAACTTTTTAAAATCTGCTGAAGCTATCGAAGTATTTGTAAAAAAATATCCTCAGAATCCAAGATCATCAGAATACCTTTTAAATTTAGCTTTGTTATATACAAATGATTTAAAAAACATCAACTCTGCAATAACTCAATATAAAAGAATTATTAACGAGTACCCTAATTCAAAAGAAGCACCTAATGCGCTTTTTACTTTAGGTTTTATCTATGCTAATGAACTAAAAGATTTTTCAAATGCAAAAATATATTATGAAGAATTTCTGAAAAAATACCCTCAACATGAAGCTGCTGTTTCAGTAAAATTCGAACTAGAAAATTTAGGAAAGAATCCTGACGACTTAATTAATAATATCCAAAATAATACCAATAAAAGTAATAAATAATGGAAGATTATAGAAAATACTTAATTCCAGATATAGTATCAAAACTATCCAATATGGAACTAAGAGCAAGGCTTGTTGTAGAAGGCTTTATTGCTGGTTTACACAAAAGCCCATTTCACGGCTTTTCCGTTGAATTTGCCGAACACAGGCAATACCTCCCAGGAGATGAAACCAGATACATCGATTGGAAAATTTATGGGAAAACAGAAAAATATTTTATTAAACAATTTGAAGAAGAAACGAATCTAAAAAGCTATCTCTTACTCGATATTAGCAAATCAATGGATTATGCTTCTGAAAAAAACATTAAAAAAATTGAATACGCATCTTATCTGGCTTCATCTCTTGCTTATCTATTAATCAAACAAAGAGATGCTGTTGGCTTAATTACTTATGATGAAGATATTAAAACTTATATACCCCCTCACGCAACAAAATCATATTTAAAACTTATTCTAAAAGAATTAACTTTAATCAAACCTGAAAAGAAAACCTATACTTTGCAAAGTTTAGATAAAATTGCTGAGCAAATTAAAAGACGCAGTCTAATAATCGTTTTTAGTGATTTCCTTGATGAACCAAACAAGGTAATCAGTACACTTAAACATTTTCGCCATAATAATCATGAAATAATTGTATTCCATATTTTAGACCCACTTGAGGTTAGTTTTGCTTTTGGCAAAGATGCTGTGTTTATTGATATGGAATCCAATGAAGAATTAACTACCCAACCATTTCACATACAAAAAGCTTATCAAAACGAGATGCAAAAATTTATTAATTTTTATAAGAAAGAATGTTTAATGAATCAAATTGATTATGTATTACTTGAAACAAACACACCTTTTGATATAGCTTTGTTTAACTACCTTAGAAAAAGGAGCAAGCTAAATTAGAATGATATGCAAAAACTCGATAGATTATTAGAAATAGTCTTAATTTTACAAAATAGTAAAAAATATATTACAGCTCAATACTTGGCTGAACGGCTTGATGTAAACATTCGAACAATTTATAGATATATACAAACCCTTTCATCTTCAGGTATACCTATTGAATCAGTAACAGGATTAGGTTATAAGATCCAAGGCTATCATCTTCCACCAATTATTTTTACACCTAAAGAAGCAGCAGCTATTTTGATGGGATTTGAATTCGTTTCAAAAAAAGTTGATTTTTCTTATCGGAAAGATGCGGAATCAGCCCTCTTAAAAATTAAATCTGTTTTAAAAAGAGAAACATTAGAATATGTAAATAAAATAGATGAATCGACATTTGTTTTTAATGATAAATTTAGTGATAAAAATATCATTTCCAAAATTCAAGATGCAATTGCAAACTGTAAATTAATAAAAATGCAATATTATTCTATGTCAAAGAACGAAATTACAGAAAGAACAATAGAACCTATGGGTTTAATTTATTACAGTGAAAACTGGAGGATAATAGCTTATTGCAAATTACGAAAAGATTTTAGAGAGTTCAGGTTAAATAGAATCAACAACCTTAAAATTCTCAACAAAAATTTCGATAAAAGAGAATTTTCTCTCTCCAATTTCGTTAGCAAAGAATATAATATAAAAGATCCTATTGAAATAAAAATTTTCTTTGATAAAAAAACAGCAAGATTGGTAAAAGAAAAATACTCCCAAGGCTTAACTTTTGAAAGAGAATTAAATAATGGTGTGGAAATGACTTTCTTAATCGCTAAAGAAAAAGAGGATCTTATTTTAAAATGGATACTCTCATTTCACACTTCAGCAAAAATTTTATCGCCTGATTACTTAAAACAAAAAATGTTTAAAATGATTAAAGAAATATCTAAGCTTTACTCACTCTAATTCTTTTAAATTTATCCTTTATTACTCCCCAATATATACCAAGATACCTTAAAAATATGATTATTATGAAATATGCTATAAATAGCTCAAACCAATTTAATTTACGACCAAAATTTGTTTGTAGAGTATAAAAATTATGTCCATATATCATTAAAAGATGAACAACATAAATAAACAGTGATTCTTTGCCAAATACACCAAAATATTTCATCTCATAATTTTTGAATTTATCCATAAAATAAAAGATCGATAAAAATACTAAAACAATACCAAACTTAATTAAAAATATATTTGGGCTGGTTTGCCAGAAATCATAATTTGGTGTTGATTTCAGATTTAACAATTGAGGCACCAAACCTAAAAGAATTATTATAAAACCCAATATTAAAATTTTCTTTATTGTGTTTTCTTCTCCTTTTTCCATAACAAATTGCATTACCATAGCTCCAAAAAAAACATAAGATAGCCATGGGAAAATCGGGAAAAGTGAACCGGTTTTATTATTCAAGCAAGAAGCAAGCTCAACTGGTAAATAATCACTGAAATTAATTTGCCAGATATATGGTGTCAATAAAATTGTTATCACTCCAATAATACCAACAATATAAAAGTATATTTTATTATTTTTTATAATTAAAAAAAGAATTTGTAGCAATAGCAAACTAACAGCTATCAGTTGCAATACATCCATATTGATAAAATTAATATAACTACTCCCTTCCCTTCTTATTATTACTTCCAATAAATTATTCTCTGGTAAGTGTAAAAGATAAGCTATTATTAAAATTTGAAATATTCTAATTATCCTTTTTCTAAAGTTAGGTGTAAATTTTATAAAACTTTCTCTTTTCTTCAAAATTATTATTGAATGCGAAGCACCTGACGAAAATAAAAACATTGGAGCTACTAAACCACCTATGAATTGACTAATATCAAAAAATGATGTCAACCTTATACTATCAGATATCAATGCTTCTGTCATGTGCCAGAATACCATTAAGAGTACTGCCCAGCCTCTTAAAACATCAATATATTTTATTCTTTTCATTTAATTAAAATGGTTTTGTTAAAAAGTAATATGCAAAGTATCCTACAAACAAAAATAATAGTATTCTGGTCAAAAGTAAAGAAGTATTTTTAATATAATTCCATATATATGTAGCTATAAGTGACACAATAACCACACCTAAAAAAACAAGAAACATTTCCACCCTATCCAAATTTCTACCGATACTTTTATTTAAACCAATACTAAAAATAGAAGCATATACTATTATTAAGTGAAATACATAAACGAAAAGAGATTCTTTACCAAATATCTTAACAATTTTCATTTTATAATTATATTTATTTTCTAATTTCCACATCAATAACATATATAAAATTACTACGCATAATTTGATACAAACAATATTAACACTTGTATGCCAAAAATTATATTTATCGCTCGGTTGAATTCCTATTAGTTCAGGTATAGCTGAAAGAGATATCAAAATAATGCATAAAAAAAACAATTTCTTAAAAATATCTTCTATACCACCCTCTCTTGAATATTTTATAATATAATACATTACTATAGAACCAATAAATAAATATGCCAACCAAGGGAACAAAGGAAAAATACTATTATATTGTTTGTTCATAAATGTAGCAATTTCAATCGGTAGATTATCACCAAAGGTAATATTTCTAAATAATGGCGTTAAAGATATTGTCAAAAGACTAATTATAAATATTACAAGATAAAATCTTTTTTCTTTGCGAAAAATTATCAACACTATAAGAGAAATCAATAAACCAAAAGCAATAACGTGAAGTATATCACTTCTTACAAAATTTATGTATTCATCTCTTGTAATTATTGTGTTCATTTGATTTAAAGTTTTATATGGCAAATGTAAAAAATACCCTATTGCTAAAAGTTGAATTACACGCCACAATTGTTTAAAAAATGGCTTTTGAAAATTAATTATATCATTTTTCCTCTTTGTTATTATGATTGTAAATGATGCTCCGGCAGCAAATAAAAATGCAGGGGCTACAAACCCATTTATAAAATTCATTAACCGATATAAATTATCTTTTTTAAATTCAGGGCTTAGTGTTGCATCAAGTACATGAGCAAAAATCATAAGTACTACAGCAGATGCTCGTAGAAAATCAATATACTCTATTCTATCCTTTTGTTTGTTTTGATTTTTATCAGGTTTTAGATTAATTTTTTTTATTAAATTAATAAATAAATTACTAAAATATTGTTTCATAAATTGTTTTAATTTTGTGAAAAGCTAATAAGGTTTGGTTAGGAAATAATAAATGAAGTATAACCATATCAATGTTAAGAAAATTCTTGAGTGTAGCTTATAATTCTTTTTAAACCAATTCCACATATAAGCAATTGCAAGCAAAGTAGCTGAAATAATTGTTCCAAGACCAATAATTTCAGCCCAATTTAAAGTCTTTCCAAATATTTTATCTATTCCAGGAGCCAATACTGAACCATAAATAATCATCAAATGTAAAACATAGACTAAGAGTGATTCACTTTTAAATACATTAAAAACTATCATCCTGTAATTAAATCTCGTTTCCAGATAATAAAAAAGACAAACTAAAACTAATACAGAACTTAGCCTTATAATAAAAATATTCGGACTCGTTAACCAAAAATCATAATAAGATGTTGTTTCTATTCCAATAATTTCTAATAATGTAAAAATAAAACTCGAAAATATCGCAATAAAAAATAAGTTTTTTATCAAGTCTTCTTCTCGATTTTCTTGAATTGCTCGTATTAACTGAAACATTACAAACGCCCCAATGAAATAGTAAGCAATCCAATGAAACAATGGAAAAGCAGAAAGATATTTTGTATTTATTAGTGTTGCTAGTGGTAATGGTAAAACTTTCCCAAAATCATATTGATATATTGTTGGAGTTACTGATACAACAAGTATTGATAAAAAGAATAAAACCCAATGAAATTTTTTCTCATTTCTAATAATCAAAAAAAGAATTTGAGAGAAAAAAATTCCAAATACTATTACATGTAAATTATTTGATTTTATAAACAGCAAATACTGTTCAAATGTAAGAATCGTATTACACTGATTCAGTGTTTTATAGGGTAGATTCAAAGAGTATGCTATTAAAAGTAAAAAAAGTAATCTTAGCAATTGCTTCTGTGCAGGTTTCCCGTAATTTAAGTAACCATCGATTCTTTTATGTAAAACAATAGCAAATGCAGCACCGGATACAAAAAGAAAAGATGGGGCTATTATTCCTTCAATAAAATGTATTATTTTAAAAAATATACCTGTTTTATATTCATCGCTTAGCATTGCATCTAATGAATGTGTATAGCACATTAGCAAAACATTCCATGCTCTCAATTGATCAATATAATTGATACGATTAATAATCTTAGATGATTCGTTACTCATTGTATCCTATCTATTTGAGAACTCAAATTTGGCGGGAAAAACACAATACCATACAATCCTATCATTAAACAAAACTACCTAACCAAAAACATATTAACTTAATAATTTACACAAAAAATATTTTATAATCAATAATATTTTGACACATTATTCAAAACAAAAAAGAACAGGCATACTCTATATACCTGTTCTTAAAAAAATTAATCTATTTCTTTTAAAATATTTTCAATTGACTCAATTATTTTATCTTGATCAAAAAGCTTTCTTTCTCCTGTCCTTCGAATTTTTATTTCTATTTTACCATTTTTCAGATTCTTCTCACTCACTAAAACCTGCAAAGGTATACCTATCAAATCAGCATCTTTAAATTTAAAGCCCGGACTTACCCCAACTCTATCATCATAAACTGTATCAATGTTTTTCTTGACTAATAAATTATATATCTCTTCAGATTTTTGCATAACTTCTTTCACATTAGAATTAACAGCTATCAAACTAACCAGGTATGGAGCAAGAGCCTTATTCCATATAATTCCATATTCATCATTATTTTGTTCAATATAGCAAGCACACACTCTCTCAATACCAATGCCATAAGATCCCATTATAATAGGCTTCTCTTCCCCCTTTTCATCAAGAAAATTAGCTTGTAACCCCTCAGAGTATTTTGTACCTAACTTAAAAATATGGCCAAGTTCAATAGCTTTAACAATTCTTAGTGGTGTACCACAATCCGGACAAGCTTCACCTTCAATTACAGTTCTAAGATCGTAATAGCCATCTACTTTTACATCTCTTTCAAAATCAATTCCTGAAAGATGATAATCATCTTCATTTGCTCCACTATAAAGGTTATTTGCACCTTCTAACCTTTTATCTGCAATTATTTTTATTTTTTTCTTGATATTTATCGGACCCAAGGAACCAGCATTAGCTCCAAAAATATCAAAAAGTTCTTCTGGTTTTGCTGGTACTACTTGACCGCCAAGTACTGAAGTTAATTTTGATTCATTTAATTCATCATTACCTGACATAAAAATTAAAACAGGTTCCCATTTATCTTCAACTTGATAAAAATACACAACAGCTTTAGCACAATCATCAGGAGTAATTTTCAAAAATGTACAAAGTTCATCTATTGTTTTTATATTTGGAGTATGTATTTTCTCTATACTTTTACTTTCACCTCTTTTTCCAATTTTTTCCTTTTTTGAAGTAGCGACTTCAACATTTGCCGCATAACCACATTTATTACACAAAGCACAAGTATCTTCTCCGGCATTAGATTCAACCATAAATTCCTGTGACTTATTCCCTCCCATTGCACCACTTGAAGCGCCAACAACAAAAAACTTAATTCCACATCGTGTAAATATTTTTTTGTAAGCTTCGTGTTGATCATTATAACTTTTATCTAATCCTTCCCACGATGAATCTAAAGAGTAAGCATCTTTCATAAAAAATTGACGGCTTCTTATGACTCCAGATCTTGGTCTTGCCTCATTTCTGAATTTTGTTTGAACCTGATACCATACTTGAGGCATATCTTTATATGATTGAATGTGATTTTTTGCAATATGTGCAATCACTTCCTCATGAGTTGGAGCTAATACATAAGGTCTATTTTTTACGTGATACATTGTATCACCAAAAGCTTTTACTCTATCGGTTTGTTCCCATAATTCTATTGGGTTCAGTGCGGGCAAGAAGAATTCCTGTGCACCAATTGAGTCCATCTCTTCTCGAACTATATCTATTATTTTCTTTATAACACGATATCCTAATGGTAAAAATGAATATACACCAGCAGTTAATGGCCTAATCATACCTGAACGTATCATTAGCTTATGACTTGTTATTACTGCATCCGCAGGAACCTCTTTCAATGTTGGAATAAAAGCTTTACTTAACCTCATATCTTTTCTCTCGTAAAATTCTAAATAAAAACATAATTTATATTTATACAAAATTTTTTATTCAAATGCAATATATTTTTTACAATCATAACTTTCTATGTAACACATATTATAAATCACTAAATTATAACAAAAACAAATTGTAAAGTAAAATATTTTAAATTTGAGTTAAAATTACCAACTCTTATATAAAAACAAAAAACCCTTTATGAAAAAACATAAAGGGTTTTTATATTAAAAAAGTAATTTTATTGTATACCAAAAATCTTTATTGATGCCTGAGCCCAGTTAACAATTGGAGTGAAATAAAGACCGAATAAAATGGAAGGGATAGCAAACACCAACAAAATTAATTTAATTACTGGAGAAAACTCGATTGTTTTTGTTTTATCAAAATCTGTTTCACGAATATACATATTTCTGAAAACTTTGGCATAGTAATATAAACCAATAACACTATTAAGTATACCAATAATTGCTAACCAGATATAATTTGTTTTTATCAATGCAGCAAAAAGATATAATTTACCAATAAAACCTGCTGTTGGTGGCAATCCTGTTAAAGAAACTAAAAATATTGCAAAACATACTGCAATAAATGGGCTTCTGTAGGCTAAACCATTATAATCATCAATTTCTTCACTACCAATTTTATTTGCTACTAACATTACAACTAGGAAAGCACCAAAATTCATAATAAGATATACAATAATATAAACTAAAATCGCAGTAAGTCCAGTATCATTAAAAACAACTAAACCCATCAAAATGTATCCAGCATGCGCAATACTTGAGTAGGCAAGTAGCCTTTTTAGATTGGTTTGCCAGAGTGCAACCACATTACCAACAGTCATTGTTAAAACAGAGAGTATTGCAATAATTAATGTCCAATCTATTCCTTTAAGTATACTCCAGGCTTCAACCTGCAAAGGGGCACTAAAATCAACAAATGTGATTTTTAAAAATCTAATTAGAACAGCAAATCCTGCAGCCTTAGATGCAACTGATAAAAATGCGGTAATTGTTATCGGTGCACCTTCATATACATCTGGTGTCCAGAAATGAAAAGGAACTGCTGAAATTTTATAACCTAAACCAGCTAATATCAAAAGTCCAGAAATCATAAGAGGAATAACACTTATATTAGCTCGATTTAACATATCGCTTATACCAAACAAGTTTAAAGTACCAGTCAATCCATATAAAATAGAAATACCATAAATCATTAATGCAGATGATACTGCTCCAAAAATTACATACTTCAAAGATGCCTCACTTGACCTTTGAACTTCTTTTGTATAACCAGTTAAAATGTATGAACTGATACTCATTGTTTCAATTGCAAGATAAATCATTACAAGATTAGTAGCCCCGCTCAACAAGAACATTCCAAAAGCCATTCCAGTTATAAATATATAATACTCACCTAAATTATGTTTTGAATCTTGTAGTTCTTTTGAAAATAACGAGAGAACTATAACTATAATACTACTAATCAAGATAATTTGTTTGAAAAATAGACTGAATGGATCCACAACAATCATTGCAAAGAATGATGGTTGAGATTCATTTGGTAAATAAAAAAGGAATATGAACGAAATAATGAACCCTACTAGTGATAAATAGCCTACAATATTTCTTACTTTTTTAAATACCACATCAACAATTATACCAATAAGCAAAGTAATTAATAATGTAGTCTCTGGTTTAAAAAGATTTATACTTCGTTCTAATTCTCTTATTATAATGCTTGTATCAATCTGAAACATAATTATCTATCAAATATTTAAAAATTTATTATCATTAAAAACCTGCTGCAGTCATTACTCCAGTTGTTTTTATAAAGTCTACAAGATGATTTACTGAAGCAGACATTAAATTAATCATTGGTGCAGGATAAATTCCTAAGAAAATTACTAAAATTACAAGTGGAACAAAAGCTGTCAATTCTAGTGGCATAATATCATCAGTTGGATATTTTTTCTTCTCAGGATCCCATGGACCAGCCCATCTTTCAGGTAAATTCCCAAAGAATATTTTTTGGAGAGTCCAGAGCATATAAGCAGCTCCTAAAATAATTCCCAATCCACTAAATACAGTAATTATTGGATATGTATTAAATGCTCCGAGGAATACAAAAGCTTCACTGATGAAACCACTTAAACCTGGTAAACCTAAAGCAGCAAAAAATGCAACTGTAGTTATTCCAGTATAGATAGGCATTTTGTTTGCTAAGCCACCAAACTCATCAAGCCCTCTGGTATGTGATCTTTCATATATAACGCCTACAATCATGAAGAGCATTGCTGTAATTGTTCCGTGATTAAACATTTGGAAAACAGCACCAATCATACCTTGAGTATTTAACGCTGCCATACCTAAAACTACATAACCCATGTGGCTAACACTTGAGTATGCAATAAGTTTTTTGAAATCCTTTTTGCCGATACCATGCTGACCCATAGCACAGAGTGCACCGTAAATTATATTTACCATTCCAATAAATGCTAATCCATATTGGAAGTAAAGCACAGCATCAGGAAACATAGGGAAGCTAATTCTTAACATACCATAAGTTCCCATTTTTAACAACACACCTGCTAATATAACGCTTATCGCAGTTGGTGCTTCAACGTGAGCATCGGGTAACCATGTATGGAATGGAAAGATTGGAACTTTAATTGCAAAAGCTATAAACAGAGCCACATAAGCTACATATCTCCAATATGTATTCATTCCAGATAAAATTGAACCTGGTTGATAATTGGCAGGATTCATCATAGCTAGCATATTAAATGTATGAACTTTTTCTCCTGTAACAGGATCTACAACTACTACACTGAAATATAATGCCAGCATTACTAATAGCATAAATACACTACCAAATAATGTATAAAGGAAAAACTTTATAGCAGCATATTCTTTCCTTGGTCCGCCCCAAATACCAATTAAAAAGTACATTGGTAAAAGCATTAACTCCCAGAATACATAAAATAGGAAGAAATCTAATGCCACAAATACACCCATCATACCAGTATCAAGTAAAAGAAACATTGCAAAATAACCTTTTACAGACTTCTCAATACTGAATGAGGCAAATGTAGCTACGAAACATATAATGGCGGTAAGCAGAACCATCGGTATGCTTAAACCATCAATCCCAACAAAATAATCAATTTGCACTTTTCCAAACCAGGGCATCGCAGGTATCTCAATCCATCTTACTTTTTCAACAAATTGCATCCCATCTTGAGTGTTTATACCTGCCAATCCATTGTTGTAACCAAGATAAATTAATATTGCCAGAACAACCTGCAATCCTGTTATAAGAAGAGTTATCAATCTAAAAGTGCTATTGGATTTCTTCAGGCTAAGTTCATCTTTCCCCTTTGGTATTAACAAGATGATAATCATTCCAATTATTGGTAGAAATGTTATCCAGGTTAGGGGACCGAGACCCAATATTGTGAACATTAATCCTCCGTTTATAAAAATTTTCTAATAATTCTCTAACTAATCTTAACTTACAAAATAAAATAATAGAACAAGACCTATCAAAACTATAATAAGATAAGTTTGAACCTTACCTGTTTGAGCTTTTCTAAATAATAAGCCTATAAAGCCAGTCCCATAAGCTGTAAGGTTAACTATTCCATCTATAACTACATTATCAAACTTTCCACTAAAGAAGGAGAACCATTTTGAAATTGCAGCTACACCATTTACAGCACCATCTATAATTGTATTATCAAACCAACCCAATAATCTACTAAATGCAGTAGTACCATTTACAATTGTTGATTGATATAATTCATCAATATACCATTTATTAAGAGAAAAATTATAAATAGGTTTTATCTTTTCAGTTAAAGCATCTACATCAACTTTCTTCCAGAAGTAAAATACAAATGCTAATAAAATACCTATACCTGCAACTGATAATGATAGTATCATTGCAGTTGTATGATTGTGATGAATCTCTTCTTCTAAAACCGTTTTTGTTGCTTCAACTTCCATTGTTTGATCTATAGATGCTACTTCCTCAGAAACTTTTGTAGTTAAAAAGTTCCACTGATATTGTGCAGGTACAACAGTCTGAGGAGGTTTAATCCAATTAGCAAACCAACCCTTTGATGCATCAAACGGATTTACTGAATAGAAGAACCAGAAACTGAGTATAGCTAGCACAATTAAAGGAAGTGTCATTACTAATTTTGATTCGTGTGTATTCTCAGCAAATGTTGTTTTAGGTTTGCCCGTAAAAGTAATAATCACCAATCTAAACATATAAAAAGCAGTCATACCAGCAGCAGTAAAACCAATTATTGGTATTAACCAATGACCGCTTAAATGAGCAAACGCAAGTGTTCCAGCTAATATTCCATCTTTACTCATAAAGCCACTTGTAAATGGAACTCCAGATATAGCAAAGGTACACATCAAAAATGTAATAAATGTAATTGGCATGGTTTTTCTTAAACCACCCATATTTCTTATATCCTGTGGGTCTGTATGATGATCACCTGCTTTATGCAAGGCATGATGCATTGCGTGAATTACAGAACCAGAACCAAGGAAAAGTGCTGCCTTAAACCAGGCATGTGTTACCAAATGAAAAAATCCAGATGTATAAGCCCCTACTCCTAAAGCCATTATCATATATCCTAATTGACTTACAGTAGAGTATGCTAATACTTTCTTTATATCATTTTGGGTAATAGCTATAGTTGCCGCAACAAATGCTGTTATTGCCCCTATGTATGCAATAAAAGTTAAAGCATCTGCAGTGAACATTACAAACACTCTTGCAACAAGATATACACCGGCTGCAACCATTGTAGCAGCATGAATCAACGCACTAACTGGAGTAGGACCTTCCATTGCATCAGGCAACCAAACATGTAATGGGAATTGAGCCGATTTTCCAATTGCTCCGCAAAAAACAAGTATACCTGCAAGAGTTAAATAGAAACCACTGTTGAATGGTAGATTACCAGATTTTATGTTTTCAAAAATTACATCAAAACTGAATGATTTATAAGATACAAATAAAATTAAAATTCCTAACCAGAAACCTAAATCACCCACCCTGTTAACTAAAAAAGCTTTCTTTGCAGCATTTGAAGCAGATCTTTTCTCATACCAGAATCCAATAAGCAAATATGAGCTAATTCCTACTAGCTCCCAGAATACATACATCAGGAAAAAGTTATTCGTTAGAACAATGCCTAACATTGAAAAAGTGAAAAATCCAAGATATGCAAAATATCTTGTGTATTTGGGATCTCCGGACATATACTCAGTAGAAAACAAATGCACAAGAGCACTAATTAATGTAACTACAACCAGCATTATTGCAGAAAGGTTATCAATTCCTATACCTACAACAATGGATAGCGGACCTATACCAGGCACATTTCCAAAGTTCACCCATTCTGCGCTTGTCTGAATAATTTTTGCACCACTATAAACAGAAAGCTTTGTAAATGCTATAATAATAGATATAACAAGCGATAACATTAAAATTGATGTTCCTATTACTCCACTTGCTTTCTTAAGTTTCTTGCCAAAAAAGATATTAATGACAAAACTTAATATTGGTAATAATAGAACAACGATAGAATATTTTAATAAATTTTCAGTTGACATATTTCTATTTATTCTTTTAGTTTATCTATTTCGTCTACGTTAACACTAAAATAATTATGATAAATATTGAGAATGATAGCAAGGGCTATTGCTGCTTCAGCTGCTGCCAATATAATTACAAAAATTGTAGCAATATGTCCTTCAAGATTCATTCTCCCAAATCTTGAAAAAGCTACAAAATTTAAGTTCGCTGAATTCAAAACTAATTCAATTCCCATCAAAACCATTATTGCATTCTTTCTTGTCAGAATTGCAAAAAGACCTAATGAGAATAATATAGCACTTATAACTAAATAATGTGATAATCCAACAGTCATTATAATCACCTCAAAAAAAATTATGCTTTACGTCTTGCAATAAGTGCAGCGCCTATTATTGCAACTAATAACAAAACAGATACAGCTTCAAATGGTAAAATATAATTAGTAAGTAAAATTAAACCAATGTAATCAGCTGTTGTATCTACATAAGGGGCATAAAAAGACATCCATTTTGTGTTCCAAAAAACACCACAAAGTGTGCCACCAATAATTGCTGTTAAAATTGCAGCGGGCATTATCTGGATGTTCTTTTTCTTAATATCAACATTCGTTAGTCGGGTAGTAAGCATTACACCAAAAATAATCAATATTAGTATACCACCAATGTAAACCATTATTTGAGTCATCGCAAGAAAATCCGCATTTAAAAGCACATAAAAAGCTGCTATACCCAATAATGTAAACATTAATGCAAAAGCCGAGTGCATTATGTTTTTTGAGAAAACAACTATAAATGCTGATACTACTATCAATACTGCAAAAGCATAAAAAACTATATCTACTAAGTTCATAGTAATAAAATCTATTTATTATGAATTTTTATTTGTTTCACCATCAACCGCAGGTTTTGCTGCTGCTTTTTTCTCAGCCGCTTCTTTTTCATAAGCTGCTAGCTGATCTTTCTTAGCTTGAATCTCTTCAGGTGTTAAATTTACAAAAGAATAAAGTAAATTGTTTCTGTTATACTCTGAATATTCAAAAAATGTTGTCATCTTTATGCACTCAGTAGGACATGGGAAAGTGCATAATCCACAAAAGCAACACTTAGCAAAATCTATATCGAACTTCGTTACCCATAATCTCTTTTTTTGACCAGTAGAGGTTGTCCCTAAATCTTCGGTTGGTAAACTTTTTACTGTCTCGATAGTTATACAATTTACCGGGCAGGCATTTGAACACTGATTGCATCCAATACAATCATCTATATTTACATAAAGCCTGTTTCTTGCATTATCTGGTATAGGATATCTTTCATCAGGATATTGAATAGTTACCTTTTTCTGGAAAATGTGAGAAAAAGTTATTTTCATCCCAACCAGAGTTGTATAAAGACCAAGCCATATATTATAAAAATATTTTTTCATATTATTTCTAACCTCTATCTACCTTTCAGTTAGTAAAAATAATTCAAACTCTAAACAAGCATTCTATACAAACCAAGTGCAAAAAAGCATACAATTGAAATTGGAAGCAATACTTTCCAACTTAAATACATTAACTGATCAACACGCAATCTCGGAACAGTCCACCTAATCCATATTTGAAGAAGTACTACAAAAAATGATTTTGTTATAAACCAGAAAGCTCCCCACCATGGACCTTGCATAAAATTGTTAAATGGGCTATTCCATCCACCTAAAAACAAAGTAGTAAGTATAGCTGCAACAATAAACATATTTGAGTACTCAGCAAAGAAAAACATCGCAAACTTCATACCGCTGTATTCTGTATGGTAGCCCGATACCAACTCTGATTCAGCTTCAGGTATATCAAATGGAGTCCTATTTGTTTCAGCTAATGTTGCAATAAAATATGTGAGAGCAAGAGGAATCATAAAAGGAATTATGAATAATTTATATGCACTACCTGGCCCACCAAAAATAAACCAGTTCCAAAACCATCCTGATTGCATCTGGTTTATTAGCTGTAAATTCATTGTTCCAGCAAAGGTTACTATAGCAAGTAATGCAATTGCTCCCGGTATTTCATAACTAATTATTTGTGCAACAGATCTTATTGCTCCATAAAGTGAATACTTATTATTTGATGCCCATCCTCCCATTAGTATTCCAACAACTGCAAAAGCAGAAACAGCCAACAAATAAAATATTCCAATATTTATATTGGATGGAACGAATGAAGAGCTGAAAGGAATTACCGCAAAAGCAGCATAAGAACCAGTAAAAATAACATATGGAGCAATGTTAAAAAGTAACTTGCTTGCATTTGCTGGTGTTATATCTTCCTTTTGTAATAATTTTACAACTTCAGCTATTGGTTGTAGAATACCCCATGGGCCTGTTCTCATTGGTCCCAATCGGTCCTGAATCCATGCAGAAATTTTTAACTCTGCAAGTATTGCAACAAGAGCATAAGGCAATAAAAATAATAAAGGAATTACACAAATAATAAGAATTGTAATTAAATTATCGCCAATTAAATCAACAAGAAATTTTTCCATATTATTATTTATGATTGTAAAAAATTATCTATCAACTTCACCTAATACTATATCAACACTTCCAAGAATAAGAATTAAATCAGCAAACATATAACCTTTGGAAATTTCAGGCAAAACTGAAAGGTTAACAAAACTTGGAGCTCTACCTTTTACTCTGTATGGCTTTAGACCACCATCACTAACAATATAATAACCAAGCTCACCTTTTGGTGTTTCAGTCCTGCAATATACCTCACCTACTGGTGGTTTTACTCTTTTGGGTATAGCAGCTTTAACATCACCATCAGGTATATTTTTTACTGCTTGTTCAATAATTTTACAACTTTCTTCCATCTCTCTCATTCTAACAATATTCCTATCCCAACAATCACCCAAAGAGCCAACCTCTCCTTTACCTACGCATACCTCAAAATCAAATTTTTCATAAACAGAATAATTATCAACTCTTCTCAAATCAAATGGCACACCTGATCCGCGCAACATAGGACCTGAACACCCAAAATTAATTCCAACATCGGCAGGTAAAATACCTATATTAGCAGTTCTATCGATAAAAATCTTATTCTTTATTAATAATTCCATCACTTCAGCATTTGTTTCTCTTACCTTTTTTACTACTGCAAGGCAATCATCAACAAATGTTGGGTATATGTCATAATTAAGCCCACCAACAGTAAAATAATTATAAAGCAATCTGCCACCACAGGTTTTCTCAAAAATACTTAATATCATTTCACGATCGCGGAAGAAATACAGGAAAGGAGTAAAAGCCCCTGCATCAAGACCAAATGTAGCAACAGCTATCTGGTGGTTTGCAATCCTATTTAATTCAGCCATTATCACCCTTATGAACTCAACACGTTCGGGAACTTTTATATCCATCAGCTTTTCAACACCCATCACATAAGACCATTCATTATTCATCGAACTGATATAATCCATTCTATCTACATAAGGAACAACCTGTGGATATGTCATTGCTTCAGCATGTTTTTCAAAACAACGATGTAAATACCCAATATGAGGAATTACATCAACTACTATCTCACCATCCAAAACAACTTCAAGCCTTAATACTCCATGTGTTGAAGGATGCTGAGGACCTACATTAACCCTTAATCTATCGGTTAAAAGACTGTATTCCGTTTCAATTGTTCTTAATTCTGACATAAACTTCACCTTTATTAATACGGGACTTTAAATCCGTGATAGTACTCTGGTGTTTTATAATCTTTTCGCAAAGGATAGCCTTCCCAATCATAAGGGGATAGTATCCTTATAAGATTTGGATGACCTTCAAATTTTATCCCAAACATATCATAAGCTTCTCTTTCGTGCCAATTTGCACTCTTCCAAACACCTTCAATAGAAGGCACAGAAGGTTGTTCTTTATCCAAAATTACCTTTAATGTAATCTTATGATTATGTATTGTAGAAAATAAATTATATACAACACCGAGATTATTTTTATAATCCATTCCATTTAAGGAACTCAAATAATCAAATGATAGCTCTTCAGTATCTCTCAAAAAAAGACAGATATCTAATACTTTTTTAGCATCTACAGTTATAAAAGGATCAGAACCTTTGTCTTCTTTTATTTCGATTATGGAATCAGAAAACTCTGATTTTAGTTTATCAAAAATATCTTTAGCTTGTAATTTCATATCTATTATATAATTATTTTTTCTTTCCAAATAATTTTTGATTCATTATTTTTTCTTGGAGCTTCATCATTCCCTCTTCTAATGCTTCAGGTCTTGGAGGGCAACCAGGCACATAAACATCAACTGGAATAATTCTATCAACACCTTTCAAAACATGATAACCATGCTCCCAATATGGGCCACCACAGTTTGCACAACTTCCCATAGAGATAACATATTTTGGTTCAGCCATCTGGTCATACAGTTTTTTTATTCTCTCAGCCATCTTTAGAGTAACTGTTCCAGAAACAATCATAAAATCTGCCTGCCTTGGGCTAGGTCTTGGTATTGTTCCAAATCTCATAAAGTCAAAATGAGATGCATTCATTGCCATAAATTCAATAGCACAGCATGCTAAACCAAAATGCAAATACCAATCTGACCTACCTCTTCCCCAATTTAATAAATCTTCTACTGTTCCAAGAATGACCCCTCCAGTTTCATAAGGATCATCCAATCTATTCAAAAGTCCCATAATAGATAACCTTTCTTCTCTTATTACTTTTTAGTAATTATCAAATCCTTTAATTTTGGAATGTATGGTTTTGGTTTATCCCATTCGAGATCACCTTTTGCCCACACATAAAATAAACCAGCTAATAAAATTACAACAAAGACAATCATCTCAATAAAGGCAAACCAACCAAGTGGCTTAAAAACAAGAGCCCACGGAAATAAAAATACCACCTCAACTTCAAAGATGAGAAAAATTAGAGCAATTACATAAAACCTTACATTAAACTTTACCCACGATAAACCTATTGGCTCTTCACCACATTCATAAGTAGTAAGTTTTTCTTTGGTAGGGTTGCTTGGTCGGACAATTTTCGCAGCTAAAATACCTATACCTACAAAAACTATTCCGATTATAAAGAAAAGAAGAATTTTACCAAACTCTGTAAGCATATTCAACCACAAATTATTTGCAAAAGTTGTTTTTAAAATACAACTTATATTTGAAAATATCAAGGAAAAAACTAAAAAGATTCCTATTATAAAATTTCAACCTTTAACTTATTCAATATAAATACATTTTTCTTAGTATCTATTATAATTCTACAGACATATCGGGGCTCTGCCCCTAATACAACAGAATCATTCCCGTTTTGTAAAACAAAAGGTGCGATAGCACCGAAATGTCTGCAGATAAAATGTCAAGAATGATGTTTTAGGGGCGTAGCCCTGACACGTGTCGCACCTACAGTGCTTTATATGTTTTCGTTTACATTTCTACAGACATATCGGGGCTCTGCCCCTAATATAATCGAATCATTCCCGTTTCGTAAATACAAAAGGTGCGTAGCACCGAAACGTTTGTAGATAAAATAGCAAGAATAATGTTTGAGGGGCGTAGCCCTGACACGTATCGCACCTACGGTGCTTTAAATTTTTGTTGTGTCATTTTCTACAAACATATCGGGGCTCTGCCCCTAAATGTAATTGAATGTTGTGAAAATTTCATCATTTCGTAAATAACAGAAGGTGCGTAGCACCGAAATGTTTGTAGATAAAATGACAAGAATGATTTTTTAGGGGCGTAGCCCTGACACGTGTCGCACCTACGGTGCTTCATCTGTTTTCGTTTGCATTTCTACAGACATATTCGGGCTCTGCCCCTAATATAACTGAATCATTACCATTTCGTAAATAAAAAAGGTGCGTAGCACCGAAATGTTTGTAGATAAAATTGCAAGAATGATGTTTTAGGGGCGTAGCCCTGACACATTTATTTTAATATCGAAGCTCTGCCCATAATACAACCGAATCATTCCTGTTTTGTAAAAATAAAAGGTGCGATAGCACCGAAATGTTTGTAGACAAATTGCAAGAATGATGTTTTAGGGGCGTAGCCCTGACATGTTTATTTAAATATCAAAGCTTTGCCCATAAATGTACCCATTGTAAACATAAATAAAACATTTATCCCCAAAAACTTTACATTGATTTTTTTAAATAAAAGAATATTTTTGTATTTGTATAGGTGCTAATAGCTTAATAGGGAAACCCG
>DATCTW010000005.1:0-10218 GCA_036567745.1 Ignavibacteria bacterium
TATATTATTAAAAATTTTAAAAAAATGAAAAAGAAATCTATATTTACATATCTAATTATTTTAACTTTATCTTTTTCTCTCAAATCATTTTCACAGTATGATAATATTTCTTTTGAACACGTTTCTATTGATAATAATGCATTCCATTTTTCAATAAATACAATTTTGCAAGATAAAACAGGTTTTTTATGGTTTGGTACTCGTATTGGTTTGTCTTTATATGATGGTAAAAGATTTTTAAATTTTAGAACTTCTGAAAGTGATAGCTCATTATCATCCGATTTGATAAGAAAAATTTTTGAAACCTCAAATGGAGATATCTGGATTGGAACTGCTAACGGAATAAATAAATATATCTATGATAAAGGTTATTTTAAAAGATATATATTTAATAAAAAGAATAAACCTTCTTTAAATATTGAGGTAAGAGGAATTATAGAAGATAAATCAGGGTATTTATGGATAGCAACTAATGATGGTCTAAAATTTTATGATTCTAAAAAAGATACTTTTATTACATTTTACCATGATGATAATAAACCAACTACAATTCAAGCAAATGATATCAAATCAATTTCATTGGATAGTATAGGCAATATATTATTAGGTTATGATAATTTATTACTTGATTATATTTATTTAAGTGATTTTAATTATTCCTCATTAAAGGATGAGTTCAATATATATCATTATTCTTTAAGCAAAGATAAAAAAGAAAAATCAAGTATAATGAAAATATTGGTTGATAGTAAAAACCAGTATTGGATTGGTACTAATGGAAATGGTGTTTATAAGCTAAGCCATAGTGATTTTAATTTTAATGAAGCAAAAAAAGGTAAGGTAAATCTACTGCAAAATAAAGGAATTTTTAATTTAAAGTTGCAGTTGTCAAGTACTTTTATTAGAGATATTATTGAAGATTTCAATAATAATATTTGGATAGCTACTTTTGGTGGAGGTTTAAATCTTTATGACCAGGTGTCAGGATTGGTTAGCTGTTATAAAAATGATCAGAATAATCCAGAGAGTATAAATAGTGATTTTATTACCTCGCTCTACATAGATAGATCAAAAAATTTATGGATAGGCACTTATACAGGGGGCTTGAATAAATATTCATTCAATATTGAGAAATTTAGGTTAATTAGAAGTAGTGATGACCCAGTTTCTTTATCTAACAATCTAGTAACTGCGGTATATCAAGATAATAATGGTATCTTGTGGGTTGGTACAAGACAGGGTTTAAATATAATTGATAGAAATAAAAAGAAAAAAGAGGTTTTAATTTATGGAAAAAAAGAAGATATCGCCGAACCTAAAAATTTAATTAGATCTATTATTGAAGATAATAATAATAGAATTTGGATAGGTACGCATGATGGATTGAATTGTATTGATAAAAACAGTAAAAGATTTATTTTAAAGTATAATTTAGAACTTCAAAAAAAATTAGATAATCAAATCATACGTGCTTTACTTTTTGATAAAGAAACTCTTTGGATAGGTTCAGATTATGGGTTATATAAATACGATTTAATTCTCAACAAATTTAAACAATACCTTAGTATTCCAAATGATTCCTCTTCCTTGAGTAATAATTATATTTGGTCTTTATATAAAGATAAGTTTGGCAACTTATGGGTTGGTACAAAAAATGGGTTGAATTTATTTAATGAAAAAAATGAAAAGTTTAAAAGATATTATTTTGTAGATAACAATAAAATCAAAGAGGGTGATAATTTAATTACTACAATAATTTCAGATTATAAAGGTAATATTTGGATTGGAACATTTGTTAGTGGATTGCATGTATTGGAACCAGAATTCATATCAAATTCAAATATACCTAATTATTCAAACTCAAAAGTGAAGCACTTTTCTTTATTTCCTGATGAAAGAATGAGCGTAAGTTATTTGATGATAGATGAAAATCAGAATATCTGGTTTGGAACAGATGAAGATATCATAGCGATGAATAAAGAGAATAATTCTTTTAGAGCATATAATCTTAAAGGTAGAATTTTTTCAAATGAATTAAATACAGGTTCGGGTTATGCAGGACCAAATGGTGAATTTTTCTTTGGTAGTAATAATGGATTAATTTGTTTTTATCCATCTAAAATTAAAGTAAATAAAAATATCCCCAATATTGTAATTACATCTTTCAAAAAATTTAATAAAGAAATATATTCAAGTACTGTTGCCAGTAAATTGAAAGAATTAAATTTAACATATAAAGATAATAATTTTTCATTTACTTTTGCAGCTTTAGATCTTTCTTCTCCTATACATAATAAATATAAGTATAAGCTTGATGGTTATGATATTGATTGGATAAATGCAGAAAACAAAAATGAAGCTATCTACATGAATTTGCCTGGCGGAGAGTATACATTTCGTGTTATTGGTTCCAATCAAGATAATATTTGGAATTTGGAAGGAGTAAGCCTGAAATTATCTATCTCACCTCCATATTGGGAAACATTATGGTTTAGAATATCTTTAGTTCTATTTATCACTTTTATCATTTATTTATATTTTAGGTCAAGATTAATACGTACTGAAAAACAAAAAAAGGAACTTCAAAGATTAGTTGAATTAAGAACTTTTGATTTAAAAGAAGCAAATTTAAAATTACAAAATGAAATTAATGAAAGAAAAAAAGCGGAAGAAGAAATAATTAGAACTAATGCATTGTTAAGCGAATCAAATTCTACTAAAGATAAACTTTTTTCAATTATTGCTCATGATTTACGTGGTTCAATTGGTAATTTTATGAGTATGCTTCGTCTTTTAGTGGAAGAACCTGAAGTTGTTGATGAAAAAGAATTGAGAGAAATTTTGAAAAATTTAGAAGCCTCAGCTGAATCTACTTATAACCTTCTAGAAAATTTACTCAATTGGGCAAAAACCCAACGAAATGCAATAGAATTAAACCCCAAAATACTTGATTTAAATTTGATTGTAAACGATGTAATTTCACTATCTAATTATGCAGCAAAATCAAAAGGTATTAATATTACTTCAAAAATTGAGCCACAATTTTTTGCTTTTTTTGATCAAAATACAATTACTACTGTATTGAGGAATCTGATTTCTAATGCTATAAAATTTACAAAACCCGGTGGTAATATTTGGGTAGAAGCTGAATCTGATAATAATTTTGTTGTTATTTCAATAAATGATGATGGTGTTGGTATACCCAAAGAAAAATTTGATACCTTATTTATTGTTTCAGATAAAAAAACAACCCTTGGCACTTCAGGAGAAAAGGGAACTGGCCTTGGGTTAATGCTATGTAAAGAATTTGTAGAACTTAATAAAGGAAAGATTTGGGTAGAGAGTGAGGTAGGAAAGGGAACTTCATTTAAATTTACATTACCGATAAATTAAATTAATATTTATCCTTGATATTATTTTTAATTATAATTACCTTCTTTGATTAAAAAATTAATAAGGGAACAAAATGAAAAAAATTTTATTGGTGTTATTTTCACTTTCAATTTTATGTACTTCTTTGTTTTCTCAAAAATCTATTCACCAGTTAGAATATGAAAATCATTTAAGTTTGAATAAAGAATCACCTTTTCCCGAAATACAAAACATGAAAATAATTCCTCTAAGAAATGCCAATAAAAATCTAACTCATTTTATTTATGGCTACTTGCCTGATTGGGAATATCCATCAGCAAGGTATACATTGAACTATGATTTACTAACACATATTTCGGCATTTGATTTTGTGGTTGATGCAAATGGGAATATAACTGCCCCATCATATTGGCCATGGACTGATGTAATAAACGCTGCTCACTCAAAAGGTGTAAAAGTTATTATGACTGCAGTTAATTTTACTCAATCATCAATTCATAATTTACTTACGGATCAAAATGCAAAACAAAATTTTATAAATAAAGCAATAGCAATAATTAAAGCTTATGAACTAGATGGAATAAATGTTGATTTTGAGGGTTTAGCAGTTAATGATAGAGGTAGTTTATTAAATAATTTTATGTCTAACCTTACAGATGCAATTCATTATGAATTACCCGGTAAAGAAGTATCTTTTGCCGGTCCAGCAGTTAATTGGGGTGGTTGGGATTTGTTAGGTTTAGCTAATTCTTGTGATTATATTTTTATTATGGGATATGATTTTGCGGGCAGTTGGAGCACAAAAACAGGTGCAGTTGCTCCTCTTGATCCAAATCCAGGAAGTAGTATATCTATTAGAAATACTGTTGAAGTTCAATATTCTGAAGTTACAAATTCAAAACCAAATAAATTAATATTAGGTGTTCCATATTACGGGCAGAAGTGGAAAACTTCTGATTCACTTCCTCATACCAGTATTGTTAGTTATGTTAGTTCAACACGTTTTAGAGATGACGCCTTAAATTCACAAACTTTTGGCATTTTATGGTCTACTAATACTAAAAGTCCATGGTATAGATATCAAGTTGATAATTCATGGTATCAAGTATGGTTTGATAATGATTCGAGTCTTGGGTTAAAATATCAATTAGCAAAAAGTAAAGGTTTTAGAGGTGTTGGTATGTGGGCTTTAGGATATGATGGTTCAAGACCAGAATTATGGAACGAATTGAGAAAACATTTTTATTACTCAACAAGTTCAGTTGCTAATCATAATCAAATTGTAAATGATTTTTCTTTATCTCAAAATTATCCTAATCCTTTTAACCCTGAGACTAATATCAAATTTAACCTGAATAAAAATTCATTTATAACTCTTAAAGTTTTTGATTCATTTGGTAGAACAGTCGCAATATTGCTTAATGAATATAAAGTAAAAGGTAATTACTCAGTACCTTTTAATGCACAATTATACAATATATCATCTGGTGTGTATTTTTATTCAATTATATCAGATAATTTTAGTGATATTAAAAAAATGGTATATATAAAATGATATATAAAATGAGGAAATAATTAAAAAAAATATTTTTTAAAAAAAAGTAAATTAGTACTTGAATATTTCAAACTAAAATATTAAAATATTACATATTTATTAAAAAAACCGGAGAGAGTAAAATGTCAAATCGTGTTTCTTTCTTTAGATTTAATTGTTCTCAAAAAGCTTTCGAAAGCTTAAAGCAACTTGTTCAAAAAAGTTCTTTTTCGGAAAAACAAGATTATGGGATTATGAAGTTTAGAAATCTCGACACATATTTTTCTGCTGTTCTTTTAGTAAAGATTCCTGTGTTTGTAACTTTAGCAGATATTAAAAATATGACTAAAGTAAAAAAGGAAGAAACATTCACTTATGATTTTATTCCTTTCGGTGTAGATTATAACTATCAATTATTAGAAGTTTATTCTACTAGATCTAAGAAAAGATTTGTTGATGATTTCTTTACAGAAATTGGAGGCTCCGGTTTCGGTATCACTGAACTTGAATTTACAATGGTTGATTTAGTTTCAATTCTTAAAAAGAAACAACCCGAGTTTTATGTTAATAGCATAGGTTTTAAAGATTTTATTTTAGTTGAAGGTATCTCCGGAAGATTTAACGCAAAAATAAAAAATAATTCTGTTGGTAAAAAGCTTCTCAATCAATTCACTGAATCTATTGCTTCAGTAGATGTAAACATTAATATGGAAAAAGATCAGTTAAGATTTAAAGTAACGCCTCCTTTGAACATACAATTTTGGGTAGATGGGGGATTGGAAAGTGAGGCACAAATGTATTTGAAAAGATTATTTTTCAAGAAAGTGCATACAGCTATTTCTTCGATATAATTTTTTCTTAAAAAATGAAAAAGAAGCAAGAAAAAAAGTTTTCAATTATAAGCTCAGAATGGTCAAAAACCTCTGTATCTATAGTTGAAGCGAATCAATCTCAGCAGATAGTTATTCTTAGGTTTAATGAAAATTTTAATCTTTCTGAATTTGCTTTATGTAAGTGTAAACTTAGCCCTTTGCTTAATACACCTGAAATTGTAACTTCCTTTTTTTTCGATTTACCTTCTTTTGATGTACATAAAGATGAGAAAGTATATATTGTTTTTTCAGATACTGAAGAAAGCTCTTCTCGTGATGATGAAAATAATTTAGTATTATTTTTGAAACCCGAATCCCCATTTAATGTAAATGATGACGAGGTTGTTGGACTATTACAAAAATCTTCCGAAAATAATTATAAACTATTAGATTGGGAAAAAGTAATTATTGATGAACCAATACCACTTAGTGCTATTGATCAATTATCAACATTGAAACATACTTCTTTCGATGATAAATTTTATAAAAAAAATCAAAGATCCTCTTTTAATAACTCTATTAAAAATAAGTTTGCACACCGTCCAAGATTCTATGATAAAACAATATTCTGGTTATTAATTTTTTGGATTACTTTATCAATATTTGAGATCTTCTCGTTAGTAAATTTTTGTGAAAATATCGGTATCTTTTTAACAAAAACAATTATTTTATTATGCAAAAATATATTTATTGGATTTCTTGTTTATTTTATTTTTAAAAAAGAAAAATCTTCTCTTAAGAGTATTATGATATTTTTTAGTTTTAGCCTTCTATCAATGTATTATAGTTATATTTTTTTTGCTACCAACATTTTTATTGGAACCCTAATTTTACTCTTTTTTAGTTTATTCTTTACACTTGTTTTTAGGTCAAAAAAGTAATTCATTATATCGATGATTTTTCTGCTACAATTAAATAAAAATGTTTTTTTAAAAAGTATACAGTATAAAAAAAAGTATACAGTATACTAATTTATGTTGCATATTTCTTAAATTATTATTAATATAGAATATCTTTTATGAGGAATAGATAAAAATAAATGGAGGCTTTCCGTATGAAGCATATCTTTACTTTTTTAATCTTTTTACTTATACCTTGTTATCTTTTCAGTGGCAATACTGGTAAAATCTCTGGACGAGTAATCGACGTTGAAACAAATACCGGTTTACCAGGTGTTAATGTTATGCTACTGGAAACAAAACAAGGAGCTGTTACTGATATGAACGGTTATTATGTTATTCTCAATGTTCCTCCTGGAAAATATACTTTAAGGGCTTCAATGGTAGGTTACACTACTTATACTATTTCAAATGTTGAAGTAAATATTGATAGAACTACAAATATCAACATTGAGATGAAAACTGAAGCAATTCAGGGTAAGGAAATTCAAGTAATAGCATCAAGACCGATTGTTCAAAAAGATGTAGCAGCTAGTGTTACAAATGTAACTGAAGCAACAATACAAGCTTTACCTGTTCAGAATATAACTCAAGTAGTAGGTATGCAAGCTGGTATTGTTAATTCTGCAACAAACGGTATTACCATAAGAGGTGGTGGTGAATACCAGACTGCATTTATGTTAGATGGAGTTAACCTTAGAGATGAAAGGTCTATGATGTCTTATCAAAGAATCAGTCTTAACGCTCTTCAAGAAGTTCAAGTACAAACTGGTGGTTTTAATGCTGAGTATGGTAATGCTCGTTCAGGTGTTGTAAACATTGTAACAAAAGAAGGTGATAAAAATAAATATAGTTTTGCAATTACTACACAAATTAAACCACCGAAACCAAAACATTTTGGTATGTCGATATATGACCCAATGAGTTTCTGGAATAGGCCATACCTTGATGAAGCTGTATGTTGGACTGGTACTAAGAATGGTGCATGGGATGCCTATACTCAAAAACAATATCAAAGTTTTGATGGGTGGATTGCAATTGCGAATCAAACATTACAGGATGATGATCCTACTAATGATTTAACTCCAGAAGGTGCCAGACAGCTATATATGTGGCAGCACAGGAGACAGGGAGATATCAAAAAACCAGATGTTAACATAGATGCTGTATTAGGTGGTCCAGTTCCATTTGTAAGTGAGATGTTGGGTAATCTCAGATTTTTTGCATCCTATAGATATGAAAACACACAATATCTTATTCCACTTGCAACAGAAGGTTATAAAGATTTTAATGGAACTTTAAAATTAACTTCTGATGTAACTGATAAATTAAAATTAGTTATTTCTGGAATGTATGGAGAATCAAAGGGAACGAATGATAATAATACTGGTGCAGCGGGCATATTTTATTATAGTAGTTCTATTGCAAGTGCGTTAAGTCAGGTAAATTATATTTCAACTAGAATTTATGTTCCTGATTATTGGTGCCCATCAACTATTTTTAGAAGTTTAATTTCAGCAAAAGCAACTTACGTTTTCGATGAAAAAACTTTAGCTGAAGCAATTATTCAAAGAAATAGAACTAAGTATTTCACTATGCCTAACCCACCGAGAAATACTGAAAAGAAATATTTTGTCGGTGGTATTTGGGTTGATGAAGGTCCTTTAGGTTACTATCCTTTTCCAGCCTCAGGAGTTGGAGATGCCAGTTTCAGAATGGGTTTTGGAATGAGTAATTCTAGAGATTTTAGTTTAATAAATACTTATACAATGAATGCCAGTTTAATAAGCCAGATTGATAGATACAATCAAATCAAAACTGGTTTTGAAGTAACTTATAACGATCAAGATGTAAAATATGGAAGTGTTGAGCTGACCCTTCCTACAGGTAATAGAACTTATGAATGGAAGAGATATCCAATTAGAGGTGCATTATATGTTCAGGATAAATTAGAATTTGAAGGTTTAGTTGTTAACGCTGGTATAAGAATGGATTACTCTAATCCTAATGGTGAGTGGTATGATCTTTCACCTTATGATATTTATTTGAGTAATAAATATGGTGATCTGCTTGATGCTATCGCACCAAAGAAAAAAGTAGAAAAGAAAATAGAATTTAGTCCAAGATTGGCAATTTCTCATCCAATTACTGAAAATTCTAAATTGTACTTTAATTATGGTCATTTCAGAGCTTTACCTCAAACAGAAACAATGTTCCGTATTCAGAAAGAATGGGATAAAATGATTAGCTATCTAGCAAATCCTAACCTTGATCTTGAAAAAACAGTTCAATATGAATTAGGTTATGATCATAATTTATTTGATATGTTTCTTATTCATTTAGCTGCATACTATAAAGATGTTTCAGATCAGGCTCGTACAATTAGATATACAAGCGCAGATAGTAAAGTTAATTACTTGACTACGAAAAATGTAAGTTATGCTGATATTCGTGGTTTTGAAGTTGAGTTAAGAAAAGATAGAGGTGATTGGGTTAATGGGTTTATCAATTATACTTATATGGTAACAACAAGTGGATATTTTGGTTATGCAATTTATTACGAAAATCCAGCTGATATGAGAGCATATATAAGAGATAATGTTTATCAAGAAAAACCAAGACCTCAACCTTATGCAAGAGCCAATGTTGAGTTTAGAACACCAGTTAACTTTGGTCCAGAATTTTTTGGTCAAAGAATTTTAGGCGATTGGAGGATTTCTTTCTTACCCACCTGGAGTGCTGGTGCCTGGTTCACGTGGAATCCTGGTTCAAAACCTGATATCCAATATAATATGCAATGGAGAGATAGTTGGAATATTGATTTAAGAATTTCAAAGGAATTTAAGTTTAATAGATTTAGTATTCAATTATTAGCTGATATTAATAATCTTACAAATAGAAAGCAATTCACTACTTATGGATTCTATGATTATAATGATTATAAAGCTTATATGGAATCTCTTCATTTCCCAAAAGAGATTGCTGATGCTTTAGGGGCTCCTTACAATCAACATTACGGGAACGATAGGCCAGGTGATTATCGAGATTATGATACTCCTTATGATCCAAACTCTAATGATGAGAAAACCAAGGCTTATATTGATATGCCAAATCAATCATCACTTACTTTTCTTAATCCAAGAAATGTTTTTCTTGGTTTAAGGATAGCTTTTGATTTTTAAAAAAAATTATATTCTTAAGGAAAGGAGTGTTTGAATGTATTTGACAAAAATAAATTTTATTAAAGTATTTACTGCTACTATCGTTTTTGTATTTTTTGCTAATGCACAAGAAACCAAATGGATGCAAATTGGCTCATTACACGGTTGGTTTGCTGATAGAGGGTCAGAAATTGAAGTTGGACGTGTTAATGTTCAACAGGATGGTACTCGTTGGCCCGCATTTTATCAGAAGCAGGATTGTCAGGCAGCAAAAGGTATTTGGATAGGATGTCAGAATTTCACAGACGAGAAGGGTAATACATATCCAGCGAAGGTTATCTGTTGTGGTACGAGAGCGTGGGGAGATGGGGAGTTTTATC
>DATCTW010000006.1:0-2061 GCA_036567745.1 Ignavibacteria bacterium
TTGATCTCTCACCAAGCCCTTATCTTCAAAAGTATCCACTAATTTATCGTAATTTTTCACGAATGGTGTCATTTTCCACCCAGAATCAAGCGTTGTACTTCCAATCAACATTGCCTCAGCGTTCCAACTCGCCCCCAATCCTGGAATAAGAATGATTTTGTTATTTTCATGCTCATATTCATCAAAAACCTTGATGTAATCTACATCAATTCCAGACCAACCATTACTTCCTCCAGACAGAGGATTACCAACAAAAATATTATCGGCTACACAAACTGTGGTTAAGTTTAGTATCAATGAGTCATTTAAATACACTAAATAATTATTGTCAGTTTTCCTAATCGAAAGAATATTCCAACCATCTTGGTGTAAGAATTCAAAAATATTTTTCTTTTCAATACCACTATAGTAATCGCATCTACCAGTATCGGGATTTGGGCTGTCCTGATACTGCAATACAGGACCCATATATGTATCGTTCCATACGGAAATTAAATAATATGGATAATTATTTATCCCTGTGTAACCAATACCTAACCCAGTACCCATCGAACCGACACTTGAATATTTAAATTTGAATTCTGTTATTTGTGGATCAACATTTGAAATAGTGCTTAAAACAGAATTAGTCACAAAAGGAAAAAAATAATCTTCACTTCTCAACTCAAGTACACTATTTGAAAAAGATATTTTCCCCGAATTTAAATCATATTTCCATTTTGTTTCATCTTTATAATCAAAAGTATCAGAAAAATACTCCTTAGCATATAATCTAGGAGTAATAAATAAAAATATTACTAGAAATACAAAAATTCTATTTAATAATTTCATATTAAATATAATACTAAATACTTGTGATAAAAATTGCAATATATCATAACCTAAATAATGGTGGAGCTTTAACTGTAACAAAAAATTTAGTAAAACAATTGAGAAAAATTAATATTAAAGTAGATATCTATTCAAATTCAAAAATCACTATTCCTTATGCAAATAAAATATATTATTATCCCATAAATCCACATAAAGGCCTGATAAACGAGCTTCTTTTTACAGTTTTTAAACTACCTAAAATACAAAAAAACATTTCTAGTGATATTTTAGAAAAAAAATACAATAAAATAATTGTTTTCCCTTGTTATTTAACACAATCTCCATTTATATTAAGATACATAAGTAAAAACTGTATTTACATGTTTCAAGAAACCAAAAGAGAATTCTATGAAAATACTTCCTTTAATCATAATAGTATAAAAAAAATTATTACCAGACTAATCAGATATCCACTAAAGATAATAGATAGAAAAAATTGTAGAAAAGCGGAACACATTATTGTAAATTCCTATTACAGTCAATTCATATTAAAAAAATATTATTCAAAAAAATCTTATGTACTGTACCCCGGCATAAAACAAGTTACTAATAAATTAATTACAACAAGACAACACAAATCGTTATCTCTCGGACTTTTAACATATTTAAAAGGGCACCATATTTCTTCATACTTAAATAATAAAACAGATATATACGGTCAAGTCTCTAACGAAAATATAATACGACATATAAGAAAACAAAAAGTCCATTCAAATATGGATATCAATCCAGAAAAAATATATAAATCGTATAATATTTTTATGGCAAATCAAATATATGAGCCGTTTGGTTTAACAACAGTTGAAGCATGTAATAATGAATTATTTGTAATCGGTAGTAACACAGGAGGTACCTGTGAAATAATAGAAAGTAATGTTAATGGTATTTTATTACCAATATCAAACCTAAAACTATCGAGAAAAATAACTCATCAAATTATGAAAAAAAAGAAAATACAATATTGGAAAAATTGTGTAATCGACTGGAATCATACTTCCACAAATTTATTAAAAATTCTGATTAATGAATAACCTTTCTCTCATTCTCCTTACCAAAAACGAATCGGAAAAATTAAAGGGGTGGGGGAGTTGGATAAAAAAAATTTTACCCCTAAATGAAATTATTGTCATTGATGACAATTCAACTGATGAAACCATTAAAATTGTTAAGTCGTGGAAGGACAAAAAT
>DATCTW010000007.1:0-1889 GCA_036567745.1 Ignavibacteria bacterium
TTGATCTCTCACCAAGCCCTTATCTTCAAAAGTATCCACTAATTTATCGTAATTTTTCACGAATGGTGTCATTTTCCACCCAGAATCAAGCGTTGTACTTCCAATCAACATTGCCTCAGCGTTCCAACTCGCCCCCAATCCCGGAAGAATAACGATTTTGTTATTTTGATCATTATTTGAAAATCTAACGTACTTATAAATATTTTCTGATACGCCCGGTATATTTCCACCCCACGTACGTAAACAAAATCTACTATTTTTTAACCAATCCTGAGAATTATCTTTGGCCGATATAATCAAAACATTATCAAAATATACATCAATATATTGATCCCTTAATTCTATTTTAAGTTTATGTTCAGTACCTTGACCAATGGTTGCGCCTGAGTAATCACCAAGCCATACGTAACCATCTCTTTTTATTCTAAATACTCGTACATTGTTATTATCCCAGCTCCAATCAGGATCATTGTATCTATAATTAACCAAATAATAATCTTGTAAATCATCAGAAACCCTGAAAATAAAATCTTGATCAACACCATTTACATTAATAACATCAGATTCAAATACATAATTCATTGGAAGATTTGATTCTTTTTTACACAAAAATGAATATGTTCCTGTATCGGCATAACTATGTAAACCATCACTATTTAATAACCAATTCCCAGTATCACCTAAATTGTCAGGATACTCCGTCCATCGTGTTAATTCAGTATTTTCCAAAAAATTATCATAAAATATATTAGATGCATAAATCTCTTTACATGTAACAAACGAAAATACTATTGAAAACATTAGAAATAATTTTTTAAACATACTAACAATATAATTATGAAAAATATTACTGTCAATGAGTAAAATAAATAACAAGATTAGTATAATAATAGTGACTTATAATTCATCAAGAACCATATTTAAACTAATACACTCTCTAAATAAAATAGACTCATATATTAAGGAAATAATAATTATTGACAACAATTCAAGCGACATAGATAAAATACTAAAAATAAAATCTAATAAAAAAATTGTTCTAATAAAAAATAATAAAAACAAAGGATTTGCTAAAGCTGTAAATCAAGGAATAAAAATATCTAAACAAAATTTTATTTTATTGATAAATCCAGACTGTTACCTAAAAAACGATTCGATAATAGATTCTATAAAAAGAATACAAAAAAATAATAATATAGGAGCAATCGGCGGAAAAATAAAAAAGGATAATTCTGATAAATACCAATTTACAGCCACTAATTCACCTAATTTTTTTGTGGGTTTATTTGAATTTACGAATTTAAAAAAAATATTTCCAAAAAATATATTCTCATACCATTTTTGGGTTGAAAATTATTATAAAGGTAACCAACCAATAAAAGTAACATCTTTGTGTGGAGCATTCATGATAATTAGAAAAAAAATAAATAACAAATTAAATTTGTTCGACGAAAAGTTTTTTATGTACTTAGAAGACATAGATTATGGGATTAAAATAAATAAACAAAATTATGATGTAATATTTAATCCAATATCAGAACTACAACATATTGGAGGTGCAAGTAGTGATAGTAAATATAATATAGTGTTAAAACATTGGTACAATTCACGAATATTACTTTTTATGAAATATCAAACGTATTTTACTGGAACAATACTCAAACAATTATTTTTATTAGAAGAGAAATTTCTTAAAATTTATCATAAAATCAAAGGTGAACCATATGAATAATCTTTCCCTCATTCTTCTTACCAAAAACGAATCGGAAAAATTAAAGGGGTGGGGGAGTTGGATAAAAAAAATTTTACCCCTAAATGAAATTATTGTCATTGATGACAATTCAACTGATGAAACCATTAAAATTGTTAAGTCGTGGAAGGACAAAAAT
>DATCTW010000008.1:0-2021 GCA_036567745.1 Ignavibacteria bacterium
TTAATAATCCTTTTCCATAAACTAGAATATTCGCCATCAATATGGCATATATTACAATTCCATCTGATAAATCATTTCGTTGTTTTTAAAATCATCATTTAGGATTTTTCTGATTTAAATTCTTTCTTAACCTTTCAATAAATGATAAAATGAATTCACTGCACTTACAGTAACTGTATTAGTAGGTTTTGGCTTAATTGGCGGAATTATGGGATTGGCATCTGATAGTAGGGATTATGCTGCTATTAAAAATAAAACATCAAGGAGTTTAATAATTAAAGAGTACGAAAAGAAGATGCTATTAAATTTATACAATCCATTAAAGATAAAATGCAGAATAATAAGATTAAAGATAAAAATACAGCATCTTCAGTTGAAGAAATTAAAATGACTTTATTTGATGATATGGTGCAATAACGGAAGAAGAATTCCAAATAATTAAAGATGATATTATGAATATGATATAAAGAAAAAATTAAAAAGAAAAGTAGATTAAATTTGTTTAATCTAGTTCTTTGATTGCAAGTTCTATGTCGGATGCGTTAACTGTTTTTCTTCCGGCATGTTTTGCAAGTTTAACTGCTCGTGTAGCGATATCTTCACCACATTCTTCTATTGCTTTTGCTAATGCTTCTTTTGCATCATCACTGATTCTTTGCGCACCGGCATTTTTTATTATTCTCCCCACTGGGGCTATTGGTAGTTCACTCATATTTATCACCTAAACATAAATTAATATTAACTGCTATTTAAATATACCGAATTTTAAGCTAGTTTTCAGTGCCATTATCTTATATTTGAACTTTAAAATTTAATATAAGCAATAATTTGTTGAGTTGAAAATTTTATTACAGGATGTAATATTACTCCAGAAAAATAAGGTTTCAAATAGTTATAAATGAGTATTAGGTTATTAGTTTTGCTAAAATAACAAGTCAGAGGATGGGCCTAGACAAATATTAATTATTATTTTTTGGGGTCCCATTCGATTCTTTTGTAATGTAATATTGTGATTGTAAAAAAAAAATTGGAATTTTGTAAGAAGTCAAATATTACTTATTTATCCATTATACTCCTTTAGGTTTATTTTTTTATGATTCTAGTTTTTTTTATAGTTCCCCCCTGTGTTCGTGAATTATTAGTCACATATAAATATCAGACTAATATAGACAAAATATTGATAAGGAATTTTTTTTTCATTGGGCATGAAGGGGGTGAAAAAGATTAGAAAACAAAATAACCTTAATCCTGAATTCATTGAGGCAAATAAATTATCATCAAAAAAGGTTTTAAAGTAGTTTTTGAATTCCATTGTAAATGATTCGATACATATGTGCCCTACAAACTAATGTGCTGGCATAATAAAGGAGCCTGAAGAAAAAGACTTTGTTGCAGAGACTTTTCCAATAAAACAAGGATTGAAACATGGCTCAAATGGGTCAGCAGTACGGCACTATGCCGTTGCAGAGACTTTTCCAATAAAACAAGGATTGAAACATCTGTACTGTTAGGTTTTCTAAGGAGTATATTAACAATAATCTGATTATCAATGATATTACGAAAAAATTATTTCTTTGGTTCGCAACAAAAATTTAGATATTATATTCGACTAGTTGTGAACCGGTTGATGAGCAAGAAGAATTTATGACTTTTTTAAAAAAATATATTTAATGGTCTTCTATATTCAGTTTAAGGAATGGAAGACCATCTTATTAATACAAATCATCTAGAGAATCAGCTGTTTCTCCATATCCGGTTATATGGATACAATTATAACTTTCACAGATATAACAATAAGCAGAATCACTTGACTGCCTTTCACTGGTGCTGGTGTCAGTATCGGTATTTACTGTGTCTGTTGTGCTGGTGTCAGTTTCACCGAATAAAATTCCACCTGGGAATTTTATGTTGCCCAAACCGTTTCTACCGGTTATAACCTCTAAGGTCTGGCCATTGGGTAATCTTATACTGATGGTAATTGTGCCGTCAGCATTTCTAGTACCCCTCACTGGTACCATTAT
>DATCTW010000009.1:0-6468 GCA_036567745.1 Ignavibacteria bacterium
TAAGGTCTAACGCTGGGAATTAGGGATGCTTAAGGTCAATTTATGTACCTTGAAATATGAATAATGGAAGGATGATTTAATGTTACACCCAAAGATGTTGCATACATATTATGGAATTGATATCCATAAGAATCAACACAGTGTGGTTGCTATTAATTGCTTTAGTGAAAAGCTGGGAGAATTAACATTTCCAAATAAAAAGCAGGAATTTACCAAGTTAATAAGCTTTGTTAAAAAGCATACACCACAAGGAGTTACACCTGTGTTTGCTCTTGAGGATGTATTGGGAAACGGCAGGGAATTAGCAATATATCTACTGGAAAAGAACTATAAAGTCAAATATGTTAACCCTTCATTGTCACAATCAGAGAGAAAAAACCAAGCTACCATAAACAAGTCAGATTCCATAGATGCCGAATGCGTAGCTAATGTTCTTTTAAATAAGCTTGATTCGCTGCCTGATGCAGCACCAAACGATTTGCATTGGGCATTGAATGAACTTGTAACAAAGAGGAACACACTTGTTAAAAACAATGTTGTTATAAAAAATCAAATCCATACATACCTAAGCCATCACTATCCAAATTATAAAAGCTTTTTCTTTTCCTTGGATAGTAAAACATCACTGGAATTTTTTAAAAAGTTTCCGTCCCCGTCAAAATTAAAGGGAACCACCCTTCAAGAACTTACAGCCTTTCTAAGTGAGAAAAGCCATCATAACTGTTCTGAGAAAAAAGCACGTCAAATACTTCAGTTTGTAGAGAAAGACGGAGACACAACGAATGAATTTCAGGAGTTAAGGGATTTTATAGTTACATCATCAATAAAGCAAATTAATGATAATTTGGCTATCATAGCAAGTATTGAGGAGAATATGAAAAAACTTATTCCCCAATTCGGCTACAAGCTTGAAAGCATGAAAGGAATTAATACAGTGACAGCAGCCGGAATCATAGCTGAAATAGGTGATATATCAAGGTTTCCCAATGCTGATACTTTGGCAGCGTACGCTGGAATATCGCCGATGAGATATTCAACAGGACAGACAAACAAGAATTTCAGTAACAAACTTGGTAACAGGAATCTATATCAAATATTCTTCCAATTGTCCGTCTCAGTGCTTAGTAACCCGATGGGAAAGCCTACAAATGCTTATTTTTATGAATACTACAAAAAGAAACTCTCATGTGGTAAAACAAAAAAGCAGGCGATAAAATGTATCATGAGAAAGCTGGTAAATATCATCTATAAGATGATGAGGGATAAATCAGAATACCGTGAACCAGTCATTCAAATGGAATAATTTAAATGATATAATTAGTAGTATACCATAAATGGGTACTACTAAAAAAATTTATACTTAATCGGAGAAATATAATTTATGAAGCCTGACAAAAGAAAATTTATTAGAGCAGCAATGAAAGCAGATATCGAACAATTGAAAGTTAATCTTGAACTAGGAATAAATGTTGACTCGGTGGATAGATATAAAAGGACTGCATTGATGTGGGCTGCAGAATCTGGATGTTTGAATATAGTTAAATTGCTTATTGAAAAAGGTGCTGATATTAACATAAAAGATGTTAATGGTGAAACAGCATTAATGTGGGCTGCGGTGAATAATAAACTTGAAGTCGTTGATTATCTGATAAAAAATGGAGCAGACATAGACTGTGGCAATCAGTTTGAGATAACGGCATTATGGAACGCAATAACAAATTATGATCTTGAATCAGCAGAACTGTTAATTAAGAATGGAGCGGATGTTAATCATAAAGATTGCTTGGGTAAAACAATGCTTATGGAAGTTGCACATATTGGTCATACTCGTGCAGTCGAATTACTTCTTTATAGTGGTGCTAATGCTGATGAGACAGATAAAGAAGGTAAGAAAGCAATACACTATGCATTTAAGGACGAGATAAAAATGTTATTAAAGAAATAGGCTTACATCATCAGGAAAGCCATTAAGGAATATCAGAGGTGGTTTAGAGGTCATAGGTACAACGGAACCCGACTGCCGGAGTTTACGTCCATACGCTATTTTAAGAATCTTTTAGCATTGTTTTTTGTTTTTTGTATTTCCAATAATCGTCCGATAAGGCTTTTAATAGCCTTTCAATACCAATAAACAAGACTGCACACGTATTCAGCCAAAAGTAAGTAAAATTCTGTTCAGCAATTTTAAAGAAGGTAAGATATTTTTGATATGCATCTATAAGAACTATTATAATTACAGCTAAATACATTATAATCCGTCGAATATTTATTTGCATTTCATCTCTAAGTTTAATTTTATACGTAAAGTATACCCAAAAATTTGAATAAAACGGAAATATCAAAAACAAAATAAAATACCACTCTTCCGGCCATTTTAAAGCAAGAAAAAGAATATAGGAAAGTAAAATTGCTACTAACAAAATATACGCAGCAAAAAGCTCTTTTAAAAAAATTGAAATCCTATTTACCAGATATTTCTCTTTGTGTTTATTAAACAGATTAATAAACCATTCAAATATTGATACATAATATATATTCTGTTTTTTGAATGTTGCCATAATGCTTCCGCTTATCATACAGTAAAAAGCAAATGGAAAAATAAGTATAACAAATATTTTGTTTAATGAAATAAGATAAGCGAACATTAACACAGATAGCGAGAATATTAATTCCTCAATAAGCATTCTATATTTTGACTTGAATCTTGACGCAATTTTCAGGGAGATGTATTTACAAACGCTCTTTCCATAAGGTAAAGCCTTATCAAAAGCTAATCCAGCTATTTTAATAAATAATATACTTGCTACAGAGAACAAAATCAAAGACCCCAATACAATTAATAGATTGTTGAGAATTACATTTTGTACCATTAAAACCCTCCCTAAATTTAATAATATGTCAATAAATCTCCAGCTGCTTTAAAGGCCGCTCACGAAGAGGAATCCCGGGCAAATGGCCCTCCATTCTTTAGAAAGGCTGACGGAGTCATGCTTTAGAACCTTATAGCATCTTTTAAGCAACTTCAAAGCTGCTTTGCAGTAATCTTACAGAGTCAGGTTAGAGAAAGCATACGATAAAACTGTTATCGTTTGCTTTCTCTAACCCTGTAAGTAATATTAAGCAACTATAAAGAATCTCCTTCTTTTTCTTATCCGGAATTACAGTTTAGTTCAATTTGTAAATCAGCACAGGAATTCCAGTTCTTTTTCCAGAAAACGCATTCTCGGAAAGTAACTAGTAAACTTCTTCTCAACAGGTCTGGGTCTTCTGCCCCAAATTCTTCAGAAACGCTGAAGCAGTTACTTCAAAAATTTGCGAAGTAAGTGTTATTTATTAATAATGTTCCTAAAGTTAATATGTGTTTGGTCTCCTTCTGAAAGTTCAATAGCCTTATTGATATAATCTAGTGCCAAATCTTTGTTTTTTAAACCTAAATATGCTTCTGATAAGCATCTAAAGATTTTTATTTTCTTGCCGTCATATATTTCTTCTGTAGCATCTAAGTAATTTTCAAAGTTAAGTATTAGTTGCTTATAACTTTCATTTCTTTCATTTTGTTTATCTAATCCATTACGATTTATTAGTCGTCTTATATATTTGACTTTTTCAAATTGAGCATTACCTATAGAGTATAGCATTTCATTCTTATTTTTGATTATTGTTGCTATTGAATGAGCCATTTTATAATTTACTATAGCAGCGTCGTAGTTTTTTAGCTTTAAATTGTAATCCCCAATCTTTTTGTTATATAAATAGTTGGGTTTTATATCATTAGCCTTTTTTAAACAATTAATTGCCTCAGGATAGTTTGATTTATATTGAGCATTATATAATGAGTATATGTACCAGCCATAGCTTTCTTGAGAGTACTCTTTAGTTACCTTTTTGAAATATTGCTCTGCTTGTTCAAATTCACCAATTTCTGCATGCTTAATAGCTTTATCAGCTAACTTTCTTGGAATTAATGAGCTCTTATCAAGAGCAATTTCTTCATAAGGAAATAGATTATAGGAATCTATATCTTTTAGCTGGTAGAACTCTCTTAATTTACTTTCTATATATTTTCTAAGTTCTTCATCAATATAAGTATTTAAAATATAGTTTTTTATTAAAGGAAGAATATAATAAATATCTGTACCATTTATATTATTTATGCTCATTAAGGATAAAGATTTTAATTCTTTTACAGCGTTTTGTAAAGGTTTTCTTAACTCGGGTTCTATCATATAGCTAATTGCCTCAAAATCTAAGTCTTCATTTGATAAGCATAAAATAAGTAATACTTTCTTATGATCTATATCAAGCAAATTAAGTTGATCTTGAAAACAAAACTTTGCTAAATCGTCTTGATTTTTTTCTATTGAATTTTTTATAGCATTAAGTGATCTTCCTAGATATATTTGACCAATAATACTTGAGATGGCTATTGGCAAACCTGAGGAAAGGGAAGAAATTTGACTTGCATAATTCTCAATTTTTGTATAATCAAGACCTATATTAAGGCAATATTTAACAATAAATTCTCTAGCATCATCATCCGAAAGCTTATTAATAGATACATGTTGGCTTACATCGTAATGGTATTCTCGGCTTGTAAGCAAGACTTTGGAGGGGACTGGGATTTTGTTTATAAAGTCCCATATCAACTGAAGGTTATCCTTTTTTACAGTTTCAAGGTTATCAAGAATGATTAAAGCTTTAGTCTGCTCTAGTAATTCGCATACTAACTTAGTTTTTATTTTATAATCGAAATTTTTGTATTCTGAAAAGCTTAAAACATCAAGAATTGTGTCTAATAACTGTGCTAGATGCTCGAAAGATTGTGTTAGTTTTATTATCTTTCCATTTTCTAATTTTGTGGTTTTTGCTGATACCCAAATAATAAATTCAAAATAAATGTCTTCATCCTTTTGAGCTTCAAGAATTTTATTACATAACTCCAATGAGATTGCAGATTTTCCAACTCCACCGATTCCATCAAGAGCAGTAATAAAGTGCCTTGGGTGTAGAATTGCACTGTTAAGCAATTCAAGTTCCTTTTTTCTTCCAATAAACTCTTTGTAATCTTGAGATGGCAGGTTATGACAAGTCCCATTTTTTGATATTTTAATATCAATATTCAACGGTTTAATACTTAAAGACTCTGAATCTAAATAAAACAATTCACTTATATTGTTTGCTGAAGTTTTAATATATAGTTCACGACTTAATGGTGCTGTGCATATAATTTTTTTATGTGCACTATCAAACTTATTATAAAATAAAATAATTCCATCCTTGCATATTAGAAGAGGTTTTATAAATGAAAGTTTATTGCTAGTAAAAAAATATAAACCATTTTCTATAAAGCATTCTTGAATAGCATCAGTATCTATGTTTTGATGCTTTCCGGCTATATGCATATGCTCAATTTTACCACTTTCTGAATCTTCCTCTATTAAATATAGTGATATTAAAGTGATATTAAAAGAAGATTATCTAGGTGATTAATTATATCATAAGTTGTTGGAATTAAATCATTAACTACTTTTTCCGCTAACTCAGGTGTTACAAGATTATGAGATACAAGTCTGTTTTTGATATTTATAACTTTTTCAAAAAATTCTATGCTGGTTATACATTCTTGACCTATACCTGATGTGTTGAAAATTGAGTAATAAGTATTTAAGAATTTTTTTATGGTTTGAGATCTGATTTTACTCCGTAAAATTTTTTTTACATCCTCTAAATAAACATTATTACTACTACTTAATATAGTATTAAGTAATTGTAGCCAAGTTCCCTCAGATGGTATTTGAAATGAATTTATTAGAAACTTATCTGAGTCAGTTGTTTTTATATCACTAGATTTGGATATTGAATATGTAATGCATGTAACATATTTCAAAAACTGAAGATTAAAGAAAACAGTTTTAAAAAATTTTTGAAAACCATCCGTAGTTCTAATAGCATTATTTAAGTCTGCTTCTAGGAAATCTGGTAAACGATTAGTTAAAATCATTAAAATAACACCTTCCTAACATTATAAATTGAGTATAAAAATAATAAATACTATTAAAATCATTAAATACATTGAGCTTATACAGAGTTAAAGTAAATATTCTACTAATTACAAAAAAGTCCTTCTTTTACCTTAAAAGTTTAAATTAATACAAAGAAAAGCAAAATTTACTTTATAATTTTAAAACTTATGTATAACACAATATTTCAAAGAATTATATAATGGGACACTGAAAATCAGAAAATATTTTTTTATTTCTATTCGTTTCCTTTCAACTGTAACAAGAATAATGCAGATTTTCAATCGATAAAATATTTGCTTTTACAATTTTAGAGAATGTGTTTTCTGGAAAAAGAACTGGAATTCCTGTGCTGATTTACAAATTGAACTAAACTGTAATTCCGGATAAGAAAAAGAAGGAGATTCTTTATAGTTGCTTAATATTACTTACAGGGTTAGAGAAAGCA
>DATCTW010000010.1:0-140703 GCA_036567745.1 Ignavibacteria bacterium
CCCTCCATTTTAAATAATTTAATATAAGTTATTTTGATAAAATCATTTTTTTAGTAATAGTTTGTTTTGGAGTTTCTAATCTATAAAAGTAAACACCAGATGGTAAGTTTTTAGCTTCGAAAGTAAATTCATATTTACCAATAGATAATTCATTATTAACCAAAGTAACAACTTTTTCACCCAATAAATTATATATTGATAGGTTTACATTTGTTTTTTCGGGTATATAAACCTTAATTTTGGTTGAAGGGTTAAATGGATTTGGATAGTTTTGAGATAGAATGAATTTATCTGGCAAAGTAATATCATCATTAACAGAATTTACACTACTACCATATATAAATACTTTTTTAAAAGTATATAACCAGACACCAGAATAATTAAAATAATCAAAATTTTTTTCAATTTCTTTATTAAATTTATCAAAAGTTGTTGTTTCTCTAAGCCTTAGCACCCAAGAACCCCAAGAACCTGGCATACAATCATATTGTATGGTTTGAATATTATTACCATTATTATCATAAGTATAATTAACTTTCTTAAATTCCTTTCCAAAAAAACCCGTATCCTTTGGAGTAAACCAAGGTATATCCGTAATCATTTGAGTAATTTCTTCTACTAGTCTATTATTAGTATCATAGGTATTATTTATTATATTATTCGAAATCAAAGTACCATTTTCGTAAGTTTGATGTTCTTCTAAAATATTATTACCTTTAGAATCATAGGTCTTGAGATGTCTAATTACATCTTTCCAAATACCATTACTCCATTCTGAAGTAGTAATAGTAATAACATAACCCGAGCTATTATAGGTATAGCTAATTTTTGATTCGTTTTCCCATGAATTTGAAGACCATGCCATAGTAATAATATCTTGTAATTTATCAGATGAATAATTAATAATTATTTTTGTTTTATTAACCCACGCAGAACCATCCCACTCCTGATCAATTACCTCTATTATATTATTTTGTGCATTATAAGTCATCATTGACCTACTTACATTAACCCAACTATTATCTTTATATTGTTGGTCAACAATTTCTATTGGTTGTAATCCTGTAGAATAAGAATAAAGGGTTCGTGTTTTATTAACCCAATAAGCTCTACATAACAATCGATCAGGCCAACTACTCTGTTTCAAATATTCGATAATTCTATTCTGTGCATCATAAAAATACAGTTCCTGTGATTCTGGTATCCAGTAACAATCAAATTTAAAATACGCGCCACTATTATATTCATAATAAATTGTTTGTTTTAAAAAATCAGGTGCCAAATTTTTTTTATAAACTTTTTTTGCATTTTCAATTTTAGAAAAGATGGTTCTATTCTGCTCTGTTTTATTGTTTATATATGCAGAATACAACAAATTCGTACATAATACGAATATAAAAAAAACTATAACAACGTTTTTTTTCATATTAATTGTTCCTTAAAATATAATTAATAAGTAGGATTCTTAATTGTAATATTATACAAATGAAATAAATAAAATAGTCTAAAAGTATATTTATTTCACAAAATACGTACATGTAAATTTTATTGAAATAAGAAGATATTTCCTTTTTTTTTTAATTATAGTATTTTAATATTAAATATCAATACTAATTTTTATTACTAAAAGATCTTTTCTTATAATATCAATATTTAATAATTTTTCAAAGATGAAAAATAAATTTAATGAGCGTTATAAAGAATAAAAAAAGGGGGAATACTTTCCCCCCTCCATTTTAAATAATTTAATATAAGTTATTTTGATAAAATCATTTTTTTAGTAATAGTTTGTTTTGGAGTTTCTAATCTATAAAAGTAAACACCTGATGGTAAGTTTTTAGCTTCGAAAGTAAATTCATACTCACCTATAGATAATTCACTATTAACTAAAGTAACAACTTTTTCACCCAATAAATTATATATCGATAGGTTTACATTTGTTTTTTCGGGTATATAAAACTTAATTTTGGTTGAAGGGTTAAATGGATTTGGATAGTTTTGGAATAGATTGAATTTATCTGGTAAAGTAATATCATCATAAACAGAATTTGCACTGCCACCATATATAAATTCTATTTTAGAAGTAAATTTCCAGGAACCATTACTATAATTTTCAAATACTTTTTCAAGTTCTTTATTAAATTTATCAAAAGTAGTTGTTTCTCTAATCATTGGCACCCAAGAACCTGTCATACCATCATATTGTATGGTTTGAATATTATTACCATTATTATCATAAGTATAGTTAACTTTCTCAAAATCCATCCAAGCAACACCCATATTCATTTGAGTAATTTCTTGTATTAGTCTATTATTAGAATCATAGGTATTACTTATTTTAGTAAACGAAGTCCAAGTACCATTTTCGTAAGTTTGATGTTCTTCTAAAATATTATTTCCTTTAGAATCATAAGTCTTGAGATGTCTAAACACATCTTCCCAAACACCATTACTCCATTCTGAAGTAGTAAGAGTAGCAACATAACCCGAGCTATTATAGGCATAGCTAATTTTTGATTCATTTTCCCAAGAGTTTGAAGACCATGCCATAGTAATAATATCTTGTAATTTATTAGATGAATAATTATTAATTATTTTTGTTTTATTAATCCATGCAGAGCCATCCCAATCCTGATCAATTACCTCTATTATATTATTTTGTGCATTATAAGTCATCATTGACCTACTTACATTAACCCAACTATTATTTTTATATTGTTGGTCAACAATTTCTATTGGTTGTAATCCTGTAGAATAAGAATAAAGGGTTCGTGTTTTATTAACCCATTGATTAGATTCATAAACCTGATCCAAAGATTCTATATTTCTATTTTGCGCATCATAAAAATCCAACACCTGTGATTGTGGTACCCATGCATTATTCCATTTATAAAAAATCGTTTTTGTTAAAAGATCAGCTACCAAATTTTTTTTATAAACTTTTTTTGCATTTTCAATTTTAGAAAAGATGGTTCTATTCTGCTCTGTTTTATTGTTTATATATGCAGAGTATAACAAATTCGTACATAATACGAATGTAAAGAAAACCGTAACAATGTTTTTTTTCATAATAATTTTTCCTTAAAATATAATTAATAAGTAGGATTCTTAATTGTAATATTATACAAATGAAATAAACAAAATGTTCCAAAAAAATATATTTATTTCACAAAGACTGTGCTTATTAATTTTTTTGAAAAAAAGGCCACTCTTAATATGTTTTTGATAATAGTATTTTAAAATTAAATGTTAATACTTTTTTATAAAAACGAAAAAGCAAAAGAAACATAATAAACACAATAATCTTTTTTATAAACTTTTATAAATTAGAAAAATTTATGTTAGAAAAGTTGCACTTTTTATAAAAAAATAGTACTTTTATCTTCATATTTAATTTGGAGAGAGAAGATGACATCAAGAGAATTAGTTAAAAAAACATTAAAATTTGATAATCCTGATAGAGTACCAAGACACTTATGGCATTTACCATGGGCAAAATTCAATTATCCAAAAGAGCTTGAGGAAATACAAAAAAGATTTCCTGACGATATTACATCACCACCTAATTGTTACAATAAAATTTCTGAGGATATTTATAATTTTTATGAACCTGAAGGTGCTTCACATCAACCGGGGGAAGCAACTGATGAATGGGGTTGTACATTCTTAAATTTTAATAAAGGAACAATTGGAGAAGTAAAAAATCCCCCTGTTAAGGATTGGTCTCAAATAAATAACATTAAAATACCTTATGATTATTTAAGTATTGATGTAGATAAAGTAAATTCATTTTGTAAAAGTACTGATAAATTTGTTTTAGCAGGATTAAATGGCGGCAATATGCCCCGACCATTTGAAAAATTACAATTTATTCGTGGTTCTGAAAATCTATATATTGATCTTGCTGAAAAGCCTAAAGAACTTTTTGATTTTCTAGAAAAATTGCATGACTTTTATAAGCAAATGTTTGAAATGTGGGCTAAAACTGATATAGACGGATTGGTATTTATGGATGATTGGGGAAGCCAAAACTCTTTATTAATATCACCCAAAACATGGATTGAGATTTTTAAACCACTATATAAAGATTATGTAGAAATTGCCCATAAATACAATAAATTCGTTTTTATGCACTCAGATGGTTATATTCTTGATATATATCCTCATTTAATCGAAATTGGAGTTGATGCGATAAATTCTCAAATTTTTTGTATGGGTGTAAAAAATCTAGAGAAATATAAAGGTAAAATTAGCTTTTGGGGAGAAATCGACCGCCAACACCTTCTTCCCTATGGTTCATTACAAGATATTGAAAACGCAGTAATATCTATTAAAAACTCTCTTTATTATAATGGTGGAGTTTTTGCTCAATGTGAATTTGGTCCTGGTGCTAAACCTGAAAATGTATATAAAGTTTTTGAAACGTGGGAAAAAATAATGCAATGAAAAAAAATAATTCATTTCTTAACACATATTCCAGATATATAAAATATTGGAGTATTGATACTAATTATATTTTTTTAAATCACGGTTCTTTCGGAGCAACTCCAATTGAGATACTCAAAAAACAGCAAATTATCAGAAATCAACTTGAGAATGAGCCTGTAAAATTTTTTATTCGTGATATAGAAGAACAACTATTTATTAGCAAAAAGAAATTAGCTAAGTTCATAAATGCAGATGTAAAGGATATTGCATTTATACCCAATGCTACATATGGGGTAAATTCTGTTCTAAAATCATTAACATTTAGAAAAGGAGATGAGTTATTAACTACAAATCATGAATATCACTCCTGTAAAAATACTTTAGATCTGGTTGCTAAAAAAAATAATTCAAAAGTTGTTGTTGCGAATATCCCTTTTCCTCCAAAATCAGAAAATGAAGTAATTGAAGCTTTATTAAAATACGTTACTAAAAAGACTCGCTTGCTATTAATTGATCATGTAACAAGTCCAACTGGTTTAGTTTTTCCTATTGAAAAAATTACCAAGGAGTTTGAATCAAAAGGAATAGATGTTTTAGTAGATGGAGCTCATGCTGCTGGTATGGTTGATTTGAAAATTAACAAATTCAAACCTTCATATTACACTGGTAACTGTCATAAATGGTTATGTACACCCAAAGGTAGTGCTTTTTTATACGTTCGAGAAGATAAACAAAAGAACATTTACCCACTAATTACTACATATTCTGATCCTCAATTTGAAAAAGGTAAATGGACTATTTTCCAGAATCGCTTTTACTGGTTAGGGACTATAGATGTTTCTCCTTTTATTTGCGTTGGTCATACAATTGATTATTTGAATAAGCTTTACCCTAACGGCTTGAAAGGAATAATTGAACATAATCATAGTTTAGCTATTCAAGCAAGAAATGTTTTATCTAAAGCATTAAAAATTGATTTGCCGATACCAGATAATATGATTGGATCACTAGTTTCATTACCAATAACGGATACAAAAAGAAAAAATTTCCCTAGTTTTTATATTGATGATCTTCAAAATAAGCTTTTTTATGATTATAAGATTGAAGTGCCTATAATGTTTTTCCCTAACCCTCCTAAAAGAGTTATTAGGGTATCAGCTCAAATATATAATTCAATAAAACAGTATGAAATTTTAAAAGATATACTTATAGATATTATGTAGAAATTATATAAAATTCTGATATTCTTAAATTTTACTCAATATTTTACGTTGAAAATTTTTCATTTTTTCTTTAAATTAATAATTATAATTCTATATCAATAATAAAATATGGAGGTATAATGAATAAGAGAAAAAGAAGAGTTCTTAAAGTTCACAGAAAGAAAGAAGCTAAAAGAAAAGCAAAATTAAAAGCAGCAAAAGCATCTGCTCAATCATAATTGAATAAAACTAAAATCATATTAAATTTAATCTTACTTTTATATAGCTATCTTTTATTTTCTCAAAATATAAACTATGATAGCTATAGCTCTCTTCAAAATAAATGTAATAATATATTTAAAAATATTGACGGTTGTTTAGGTATAGTTGAATTAAAAAGCAACAAAATCATTACAACCGTCAATAAAAAACTTTTAATTGAGAATAGATTTAAACCTGGCTCAATTGTAAAAATTATTACAGCAATTGCGGCAATTAATTCTGGCAAAGTAGATATCCTTGAAGAATTTAATTGCACAGGTACTGCTAACTTTGATAATGAAAGCTACAAATGCTGGTTACCAAAAGGGCATTCTAAAGTAAATTTGATAAAAGCAATATCACTTTCATGTAATTTGTATTTTTTAAATATTGCCTCAAAACTTACAATTGATGAAATACTCTCCACTTTCACAGAGTTTCATTTTGATGAAAAAACTATCTTCAACATTCCTGGTGAAGCTACTGGATTATTCAGAAAAAATAAAATCGATATAGAAAAATATTACCTTTCAATTGGTTGTAGCGAAAACTTATTGGTAACCCCTTTACAAATACTACAAATGATAACTTTTATAGCAAATAAAAAACTACCTAACACAAAAAATATTGATCTTAATAATCCAAAGTTTGATCCGATATATAAAGGCTTACGTAATTCTGTTTTATTTGGAACATCCAAAGAAAGTAACTATTTAAAAATTCAACCAGCTGGGAAAACAGGCACTATTTCAGAGAAATATAACATAAAAAATTCCGCATGGTTTATAGGATATGCACCTTATTACAATCCAGAGATAGCTATTGTAATATTTATTAAAAATGGACGTGGAGCTACAAATGCAGCTCCAATAGCAAAAAAGGTTTTTAAATGTTATTACGAATTATTTCATCGATAACCCTTGTTATTATTTTTTTTAGCTGCAATCCTCAAAAAAATAGTGAACAAGAAAAACAGACTTACTTCAAAATTGCAGTACTTAGTTTATTTAAACCACAAATTGCGGAAATTGTTTTTCCTGAAAACATTGTTATTAGAACAGAAAATAACGAAAAAATATCTGTAAAAAGTAACAAAAAAATATCCGTGGAATTAATTAATTCCAATTTAGTCTTAAAAGTAAATAACATTAAACTTACTTCAAATAAATTTTATTTTTTTACTGAAAATTTTAATCCTTACTACAATAAATTCTCAATAAATCTTCCGGATAAGTTGCAGAGAAACTATTTTGGTGATTTAATGTTAAGCTCAAGTAAAGATGAGATCACCTTTATTATAACTCAAAATACGGAAGATTTAGTTTTGGGCATTTTATCATCAGAAAGTGATGATTGTGAATTAGAATATCTTAAAGCTCTTTCTGTAATAATTAGAACATTTATAAATTATAACATCGGAAGACATAAAACTGAAGGTTATGATTTTTGTGATAACACTCATTGTATGGTTTATTATGGTTTAGATAAGGTAAATAAAAACTATGAAAAAGCCGTATTTTCAACGAAAGGAGAAATGCTTACATATAATAATCAGCTTATTGATGTCTTTTTTACTGGTTCTTGTGGAGGAAAAACCTACACTCCAAAACAAATATGGAGTAATTATTCTGGAATATATCCATATTCAAATATAAGATGTGATTATTGCAAAAATTCAAATTATTCTAATTGGCTATGGAAAACAAATTACAAAGAGTTATCAAAAATTTTTGATTTCGAAAATCAAATAAAAGAAATTAATCAATTAGAAAAAGGAGTTAATTATATTGAATTAAAATCTAACAACAAATTTTTGAGATTATCTAATGATGAATTTAGATTATATATTGGAAGAAAAATTGGTTGGAATAAGATTCTAAGCAATAACTTTGATATTAAAATAATCGGAGATACAATTACAATTTCAGGTAAAGGATTTGGACATTGTATAGGTTTTTGCCAGGAAGGAGCGGAAAAAATGAGCTCTCTTGGAAAAACATATAAGGAAATTTTATCTTACTACTACCCCAAAGCAATAGTAACAAAATAAAAATTTTACAATTTACCAAATAATTTTTTTAAAAATCTATGTAACTTATGAATTCCTTTAACAGGCTCGGCATACATAAGTAAACATTTATTAGTGATTAAAGATAAATTCAAATCATTTGCCTTTACAATCACCTCTTTAGATTCTGCCCCAGGTTGCAACCATACTTTAGTAATATTATTTTTTTTCAATTCATCCAGTATTTGTAAAGTATTTTTTGGGTTGGTATTAATAATTATACCTTCAACTTTATCCTTTACGACTTCAATACTTGGATAGCATACTATTCCATCGATTACTTTTTCTCTAATATGAATTGGAAATAATTCATAAGAACGTTTAATTAATTCTTTATACAATAAATTTCCAAATTTTTTAGGGTTAGTAGATAAGCCTATAAAAGCCAATTTCTTAAGATTAATAAAAGATTCAATTTGATTATTCAATAAAATACTCCAAATGTTAATTTTTAAAAAATGTTCTAAATAATATTTTCTTTAAAAAGGAGGTTCTTCATCTGCAGTAACTTCAAAATCAGGCATTGGAGGAGGAAGTTCTTGAGGTTGAATAAATATTCTCCTTTCGAATCGAGTGTATTCTTTCTGGAATGTCAGTTTAAACTCACCTGTAGGTCCACTTCTTTGCTTACCAATTATTATTTCAGCTAAATTTTTAATTTCTTCATCATCTTTTGGATTACCATAAGTTTCTGGTCTATGAACAAAAATCACCATATCTGCATCTTGTTCAATAGAACCAGATTCACGAAGATCGGATAGCTGAGGTCTTTTATCTGCTCTACTTTCAACCTGTCTATTTAATTGTGATAAAGCAACAATCGGAATATCTAGTTCCTTTGCCAATGCTTTTAATCCACCAGAAATAACCGATATTTCCCTTTCTCTACTTTCAGCGTTTTGAGGTCCTCTCATAAGCTGTAAGTAATCAATCATTATTAAACCAATATCTTTTTCTAGTTTTAACCTTCTTGCTTTAGCTCTTAATTCTAATAATGAAATAGCAGGAGTATCATCGATATAAATTTGTGCAGCGGCTAATCTACCAACCCTCATACTCAAAAGTTGCCATTTTTTTTCTGATAGTTTACCGTTCCTCATTTCCTGCAAATTAACAGAAGCTTCAGCACATAACAATCTTTGGACGAGTTGCATGGTAGACATTTCAAGACTGAAAAAGGCAACAGGCACCTCGTAATCTACAGCAGCATTACGCATAATATTTAAAGCAAATGCCGTTTTACCCTGCCCTGGTCTACCAGCTAAAACAATAAAATCAGATTTTTGAAATCCACCAGTTAAACTGTCAAGATCAGCAAAACCGGTAGGTATACCAGTCATTTTACCGCCCAAACCGTGATAGCTTTCCAATTGCTCAATAGTTCTATGGATTGCACTCTTTATATCGGTATAACTTTTTTGTGTACGTTTTTCATATAGTTTAAAAATTTGTGATTCTACTTCATCAAGCAATTGGAAAGCATCATTCTTTTCACTGAAAGATTTCTCGATTATACTTGAACATTCAGTAATAATTTGTCTAAGAATGTACTTCTCTATTAAAATTTTTGAGTGGTATTCAATATTAGCACCTGATGTTACTTTAGAAGTAAGATCCGTCAAATAAAAAACACCACCAATAGATTCCAGATGACCTCTTCTTTTTAACTCGTTTTGTAATGTAATAATATCAATAGCTTCCCCTTTTTCAAATAATGAAACCATTGCACTAAATATTTTACTATGTGCATCTTTATAAAATATATCTGGAGATAAAGTTTGCATTACTTTAAGAGAAGCTTCCTTATCAATTAAAATAGCTCCAAGCACAGCCATTTCTATATCAATTGCTTGAGGAGGTATTTTACCTATTTTCGAAGGTTTATAATCATCATCAGGAATATAATTTAAGTCAACTGGATACATAAGCTTTTACTTTTTTAATTTTTTTAAAGGATTATTTTCATAATCACTTTTAATTTTTTTAAAATCTTCCCATGCTGCGGGTTTCCAATTAGGATTCCTCAATAATGCAGCAGGGTGAAAAGTTACATATAATGGAACGCCATGATAAGTATGAACTTTACTTCTTAATACAGTAAGAGAATCCTTTGTTCTTAATAATGTTTGGGCAGCTATTCTGCCTAAACAAACTATCATTATTGGCTTAATTAACTCTATCTGTTTAATAAGATAGGGTTCACATTTTTCTACTTCAGATGGTAAAGGATCCCTATTATCCGGGGGTCTACATTTCAAAATATTAGCAATAAAAACATCCTCCCGTTTCCATTGAATTGCTTGTAAAATTTTATTTAAAAGTTGACCTGCTTTACCAACAAAAGGTTCTCCTTGTTCATCTTCATCAGCACCAGGTGCTTCTCCAATAAACATTACATCTGCATCAGGATTTCCTATTCCAAAAACAAAATTAATTCTTGTTTTACCTAAAGGACATTTTTGGCATGTGGATATTTTTGATTTCAAAGATGTAATATCTTCACATTTATACCACTCTTCATAGTTATTTGTAAATAAACTATCTTCAACTATTTTTATTTTTTCAATATTTTTTTTAGTCTTATTCATTTTGTTTTCAACTTCTGGAACATCTCCAGGAAACAAATCATCAACAATAATTGAATCACCATATAATTCCTTTTGCTGATTTAAATATCGTTGAATGTTATTTAAAATATCATGGAACATACTTAAATTAAAATTTATTTTTCAATAGCAGCTATTATATTCTCAAAGACTTCATTTATACTACCCATTGAATCAACATTAACCAACATACCTTTTTTGTTGTAATAATCTTTCACTTGAGCAGTATTTTGATTATAAACAACAAATCTATTTTTAATTGTTTCCTCTTTATCATCATCTCTTTGATATAGAGAATCTATGGCACCACATTTTGGGCAATTGTTATTTTCAATTTTATCACTTAAAAGATTAAAAATTGCACCACATGCCTTACATACTCTTCTCATTGATAAACGTTTTATAATTAATGTTTCATCGACTTCCATATTAAGAACTTTGAAATCTTTTATATTTAATTCTTCAAAAAGTTTTGTAAGAGCTTCAGCCTGAGGTATTGTTCGTGGAAATCCATCAAGAATAAATCCTTTTTTACATTTATCAGATTTGAGTACTTCACGAATTAAGCCAATCATCACATCATCAGGTACTAACTCACCTTTATCCATATAGGATTTTGCTTTAAGTCCTAATTCAGTACCGTTTTTTAAAGCTTCACGTAAAATTTCACCGGTTGAAATATGTTCTAATGAATACTTATCAACAAGTAACTTAGCTTGTGTCCCTTTGCCGACGCCTGGGGGGCCAAATAAAATTAAATTCATTTACACCTCATCTTTATTTTGAAATAGTAATATATTTAAATTAAATTTTATAATCAAGAACAGGAATAGTGACTCATTTTTTAATGATTACCACAAGAGTATTTGGCTTATTTAATATAAAATTTAACACCCTATCCTTTGCTCTCCACAACCAGAATGGCAAAAATCTTAAAAAGTATGATATTCTGGTAATTGTCCATAACTTATTACCAAATTTAAAATATTCTATGTTATTATAACCTAATTCATAGCATAACTTACGAAAACTTTCGATTGAGAAACTATGAAGATGAGCATTCGCAGGAGTAATATTATTACAATGAATACAAAGATAATATTTAATTTTTTCTTCATAAGGTGTTGTGATAATAATTTTTCCTTTTTCAGATAAAACCCTATAAGCTTCTTTTATAATAAGTTCAGGTTTATTTATATGTTCCAGAACTTCAGATATTATGATGTAATTAAAAGAATTATTTTTAAATGGTAATCTAAGAGCATCACCTTGAATATAAAAACCTTTATGATTTCGTTTAATTTCACTTAAATTTTTCAAAGACAAATCCATAAGAAACAATGAATTCTTTTCATCAATAATTTCTACACTCCAACCACCACCGCTACCAATATCTAATATTTTATTATTTTTACCTTTTATAAAAGTTTTTATAAATGAATGGAGTCTACTATTAAAATCTTTTTCGAATTTATTTTCTTCAAAATAACTAAAAAGTTCTGCATCTTTTTGGTAATGCGTTATATAATCCTTATTTTCCAAGCTTTGAATATCCTTTTTAATATTGATTATTAATATAAATATTTTATTTTTAAAAATAAATTCATTTCATTTTTTATTGAGGGGTCATCATGAAAGATTTATTTTTTTTACTCACATTATTTTATTTTAACTTTTGCTTTATACAAGCACAAGTGAAACTTGAAGTAAAAAATCAAAATGTTAAATATAAGTCTTTCAGTTATGAACAACTAAATGAGAATACCTTCAAAATTTCGATAACTGATGAAAATGATGAGCAGATTACTGGATTAACAAAAAATGATTTCAGAGTTGTAAAAAACAAAAAAGAAGGCGAAATATTAGAGATAATTCCTCTTTCCAAAATTGGTGATACTAAAATACGTTTAGGTTTACTAATTGATAACAGCTTTTCAATGAAACCATTTGTTGACGACGTTCTACTGATTTTAGATGATATGATAAATAGCCTTGGGAAAGGATTTTATGTTTCGGTTGTTATGTTTGATGAAACTATTGATAATGTTACAAAGGAGAAAAACAAACTATTTATCAGAAAACTTCCATTTACAAAAGATATTAATCGAATAAAAGATTATTACAAATATGGACTAAAATTTCTATCCAACGGAACTTATCTATATGATGCTATGAAAGCCAGCTTTAATTCCTTTACAGAAGATACTCTCTCTAAAGTTGAAAAAAATATAATTGTTATCTTATCTGATGGTTTAGATGTCAATAGCAGTACAAGTCTAAAAGAGATTGAAAAAATTGACAAATCCAAATTCATCATCTATGCCATTGATTTTATGCATTCGACTAGAGAATCCGGTAGAAGAAATGAAGCATTGGAAAGATTTGCCAAAGAAACTAAAGGCGAATATTATTCACCAGATAATATTAAAGCCCTTGGAAACATTTTTAGGAAAATTTCAACTAAAATTGTTAATTTAGGTTATGAATTAAAATATCAATTCAAATACCCCAATCCTAAAATAACATATAATTTTGATGAAAAAGAATTATTAAAAAGACCAGATAATTATAAAAACTTCTCTGGCTTATTACTTGAAGAAATTAAAGTAAAAGAATCTTTCCCGCTTTTAAATTATGTATTCTTCGATAAAAATTCAGATTCATTACCAAAAAGATATATTACTTTTACATCTTTAGGGGAAGCTACAAATTTTAGTGAGAATAATATTCAGGGCGGTGCAATCGAGCACTATTATAATATGCTAAATATCATTGGGGAGAGATTAAAGAATAATCCTTCTTCAGTTATTACCATAATTGGAACGACAGATGGAGTTGAAAAAAATTGGAAAAATTTAGCAATAAACAGAGCAAATAGAATAAAAAAGTATTTCTGCGATATATGGCAAATTGATTCATCAAGAATTTCAATAAAATCACAAAAATTACCTGATAAACCTTCCACAAAATCGACTGATGAAGGGAAAGAAGAAAATAGACGTGTAGAAATTATATCTAATGATTGGAATATTATGAAACCAGTAACCTTTATTCAAAACTTACTAAATATTACTCCAACAAAAATTGAAATTAATGCTTCAGGTGGTGATTCTGTAAATATAGAAGAGATGAATATCAATATTACTAACAATGATAAACAATGGAATTCTTTTTTAGTAAAAAATCAAAATCAATCCACTATTATTTTTAATTGGAAAAATCGAGAAAATATTTTACCTAATGATTCAGATCTTTTATCAATTAAATGTAAAGTTATAGATAATGGCCTCGATGAAGCAATTAGCGATGAAATAGTATTCCCTGTTAAAAAAATTACTTCAGAAATAAGCAAATCTGAAAATATCTCAGAAAAGAAAATAGAAAAGGTTAGTTTGATATTATTTGACTTCGATTCTTATAACCCTGGAGAAAAAAACGAAAAAATAATGAACGAATATGTATACCCAAAACTAACAGATACTACACTATATATACTTATTAACGGTTATACTGATAACATAGGAAAACCTGATTATAATTTAAAGCTATCGAATAAAAGAGCAGAAGTAATATTTAACTCGTTAACAACTAAATACTCAAAAGAAAAGGTTAATTTCTTTGGTTATGGAGCAAATTCACCTTTATATACAAATTATTTACCAGAAGGAAGATTTTATAATAGGACTGTTCAATTAATACTTCAAAATTTTAAAAATGAATAAAGGAAACTAATACTCTTCAAACTTCTATATATTCACGAGGGTAGAGTTTTTCTTCAACCAATTTTCATAGGCTTTATATTTTGGCATATATTGAGCCACAGTAGACCAATATGTTTTAGAGTGGTTATGATGTATGAGGTGAACTAATTCGTGTATTATAACATAATCAATAACCTCTAATGGAGCCATAACTAGCCTCCATGTAAAATTTAAATTCCCTTTCTTACTACATGAACCCCATCTGGTTTTTGCATTGTTAATTTTTATTTTATTAACTTTAAAATTATATTTTTGTGAAATAAAAATACACCTTTCGGTAATTATTTTTTCAGCCTGTTTTTTATACCAAAATATCAGTAAATCTCTTACATTATTCCCTAAAAGTGCAGGAAGTAATAATTCATTATCATCAGTTAAAATAAATTCATTACCTGCTGATAAACACAACTTAATTTCCTTGCCTAGAAAAAGAAAAGTTTCACCACTTACAAATCTTTTTTCTTTAGGTTTAGGTTTCTGTGATAATTCAAGTAATTTTTTTTCTATCCATAATTTATTGCTTACAATAAAATTTTCTATATCAGCATTCCTTACCCAATAAGGTGCTCTTACTTTAATAACGAAATCGTGGTTTATTGTAATACCTATTGTTTTTCTTTTGGTTCTCTTTATATCATCAATACATATTTTACCAGTACTTAACTCTAAAAATAATTTCATATATATTTTAACATAAGTAAAATAATTAAAAATCTATAAATTGTAATATTAATCTGTTAAATAATAAAGATATTTTTTTAGATAATATTTAAATGAAAGACAAGTGGGTTTAATATATTAAAATTTAGATAGGCAATGGGTGTTCTAAAACATTAGTTTATATAACCCTACATTCTATAAACATTACTTTTTAGAACACCCAATATTTTATCTTCACATATTTTATTAAATACTAATATTCAATCTCTGGGAAAATATTTTTATAAAATTTTCCAACCTTTCTTGCAATACATCTTCATCCTGCGAAGATTTCATCCATATAATAAATTGCCTTTTATGGTGATCAGGCAATTTATCCCATATTTTTTCGAGAGAAGGGTTCTTGGCAAATATATATTTTATTTCTGATAATATTATTGTTTCAGAAATATCTTCATTATCTAACATTTTCTCTTTATCTTCGTCTGATGAAAAATATTTTAAAATTTTTTTACTTTGAATATCAGTATTATTAATTTTGAAAATATTATTAGTATCAATAATATTTTCAAAGGTATTCGATTTTTCTTGTAATATTTGTTTCATTCTAAAATACATTAAAAAGATATTACAGGTATTTTCACAATAATTTCTTTATTTCTATCATTATATGTTTTTATTGAATATGAACCATTTATTAATTTCAATCTTTCAATAAAAACGATAAATTTTTTGTAAAACTCTTTCTTATTTAATGATAAAAGCTCAGAAAATTTTTGGCTTTTTCCAATATCTTTGAGTGAAACTACTATACCAGAACCATTATTTACCATACTAAATTCAATAGTAGTATTTCTTAAATTTTGCTTTATTGTTTTTAATAAAATAAATATGACTTTATATATATTCATATCATTATTAATTTTTCTTCCAGCTCTAATATCTATATGACGAATTTTTACAAGTATTTTATTTTTCTTTAATTCGTTAAATAACTGCTTTAGTGCTGGAATTAAGCCAAGATCAATAAGAACAATTGGAAAAAGCAAAATATAAAGCTTATTAATCTCGTTAATAGACCGCATAATTAATTCTTTTACCATATTGATATCTTTCACCCTTTCTTTTATTTTTAAATCTTCTTCATATAAGTTCATTTTTAAATATGCAGTACTTAAAAGCTGAATTACTTTTTGTTGTAATTCTTCAGCAATTTCACGATTCTCCAATTCACTAGAAAGAATATACTTTAATACTTTTTTGTTATTTTGAATTTTATTTTTCATTTTTCAAGTAAATAAATTTATGAAAAGGTAAGAAAAGCTATGAAAGAAATCAATCGGTTAAAATACGTATTTTTTGGGGGGTATCTAAGTAGAAATACGGATAAAATATCACATATATTTTATTATCAATAGATTTTAATTATTATTTATTTGGAACTTATTCCAATTCAATGTAACCATATTTAATGGCTAGTTTTACGAGTGAAATCATAGAGGTGACATTAAATTTCTTTTTAATATTTTCTCTATGAGTTTCAACAGTTCGAACACTTAAATTTAATTTATCTGCAATTTCTTTTGCTGAGAGTTCATTAGCCAACATTCTTAAAACTTGTATTTCTCTATCGGTTAGCTCAGGTGGTTTATCAAGATGGGTTTCTTTTTCATCATTTAACTTATCAAAAAAAAATTTCCCACCTTTATATACTTTATCTATAGCTTTATTTAAATCAGTTAGAGTAATATTCTTTAACAAATATCCATCAGCGCCTTTACTTCTCATTTCTTCAACATACTCTTTCTCATAATGAGCAGTAAGGATTATCACTTTTATTTCAGGTGAACGCTTTTTTATAATTTGTAAAACCTCTATACCATCTAATTCTGGCATACTTAAATCAAGTAAGAGAATATCTGGTTCAAGTTCTTTTGTTTTTTTCAATGCTTCAATACCATTGCAAGCTTCTCCAACTACAATAACTTCACTATTCAGGTTAAGGCAATTAATTAAACCTTCACGAACTATATTATGATCTTCAGCAACTAAAACTTTTATCTTTTTCATTTTAAAATTAGTTTTAAATTATAAATCTTCTTTTAACTTATTACATGCATTACAAAGTAATTTTTTTTGAGTGTTTTTATCAAGCTTTATATCATAATTTTTATATAATTCAATAGTTTCAAGTAGGGAATTTCTATAAGAAGCACATTGGTTACATGTTTTTATATGATCTATTAATTTCTCGGGTAAGTCAGATAATTTATAAAGATCATCTGATTTACATAAAGCATCTAAAGTTTCTTTGCAAATTTTAGCTAGCTTCATAATATTCTTTTAATTCATTTCTTAAAAAATTTCTTGCTCTGTGTAACCTTGATTTTACTACAGGTACACTTAAATTTAAAATATTTTTTGTTTCTTCTATTGATAACCCTTCGATATCTCTTAAAATGAAAACTAAACGATACTTTAAGGGTAATTTTTTTATTGCCTCATCAAGCTTTTCCTTTAATTCTGTATTAAGAGTTTCTTTAGAAGATATATCAACTGCGCTTGAAATAAAATGATCTGAACTAGAATCAAACTGAATATCATCAACAGAAATAAACTTACCTGCCTTCTCACTTCTTCTAAGCATCAAGCAATTATTGGTTACTACTTTATAGAGCCAAGTAGAAAATTTTGATTTACCATCAAATGTTTTTAAAGATTTATAAACATTAATTAAGGTATCTTGTAAAGTGTTTTTTGCTTTCTCTTCATTCCTACATACTTTAAATGAAAATGAATAAATCAATTGAGTATAGTTTTTAATCAATTTATTAAAAGCATTTATGTCACCTTTTTTTGCTGCCTCAATTAAATCTAATTCCTCATCTATCTTTTTCATAATCTCAATATTTTTTTACCTTAAATTTAAATGTAAAATACATTTTTTCAAGTCTCTTTTTTACTGCTTATTTTATAAAAATTAAAAAAGCTAATCAATCATAATTTTTAAACAAAAATCAAGCTCTTTTAGCTTTATTAATTGGCACCTTTATTAAAATATAAAAAACTATAACAAAAATCAGCAATCCTAATAAAGGGCTATCACTTATTAACGGTAATTGAATATTAATAATAAACAATGCTGCTAATATTACACCTGTTAATGCTTCGCCAGCTACTAAACCACTTGCTAATAGTATTCCAGTGTTTTCAATTAAATCTAATTTATTTTTATCTTCGAATTTTCTTTTAGCTATTTTATCTACGATTAATTTTATAATACCACCAATAAATATTGCACTTGTTGTTTCAAAAGGCAAATACATTCCAACAGCAATTAGTGTTGGAGAAGGTGCTTTGATAAGAATTAAACCAATAGCAAAAGCTGCACCAAAAAGTAATAAAGGCCAAGCCATCTTTCCGCCGATTATCCCCTGTGCAAGAGCAGACATAAGTCCAGCCTGTGGTGCAGGTAAATTTGGTCCTCCGATACCTCCGGGGGTACCAATATGTAAAATATGTATTGGAATAATTAAAATGAATGAAAGAATAATAGTGCTAACGATATAACTTACTTCCATTTTCCATGGTGTGCCACCTAAAAAATGACCAACTTTAAGATCTTGTAATAAACTACCAGATACAGCCAATGCACAGCATACAATTGCAGCTACCCCTAAAGCTGCAGCAATACCTCCTTTACCAGTAATCCCAATTATAGCAATTAAAACAGCTGCAATAAGTAATGATGGTAGTGTTAAACCTGAGGTTGGATTATTTGAACTACCCATTATACCAATCAAATAACCAGCTACAGCAGAAAAAAGGAATCCGAATAAAATCATTACTACAGCCAAAATAATAGAAGCTACAATATTATTTGTAAAAACAAAATATATAATTACTACAGGTATAGTAAACAATGATACACCTATTAAAGCCATACTAATAGGAATATCTCTACTTATTCTACTAACATTTTCTACATGTCCAATTTTTTTTATATCTTTAAAGGCCCTCTCTAAACCTGTGAATAATGATTCTCGTAACTTCCATAAAGTATTTACTGCACCTACAACCATAGCTCCAATAGCAATCATTCTTACCTGGTTATACCAAATATCATGAAAAATCTCTTCATAATTATTCGATAAGTTAAGGTCATGCCCCAAAAAAGCAATTAAGGGTATTAAAAAAAGCCAGGCAAAAGCACCACCAGCCCAAGAAATAGCAGCAAGTTCAGGACCAATAATATAGCCTACAGACATTAAAGCTGGAGAAGCTAAAGGAGATTGTAAATATAATCCTCCTTGATATTGATATTCAGTGCCACCAATTTTTATTGAAGAATTAGCGAATTGAAAAAAGCCAGAGGTATTTTCCCCAAATATTTTTAACCCTCTGCTATTTTTAAAAAACTCAATTATCATTGAAATACCAATAGCACTGAAAACATACTTAGCTCCACTTTCACCTTTTTGACCTGCTTTCACAATTTCATAACATGCTAAAGATTCAGGATAAGGTAAATCTGATTCTTCTATCAATGTTTTTCTTAATAATATAATGAAGAGAATTCCTAACAAACCGCCAATTAACATAATGAAAGAAGAAATCCAATAATTGAATTCACCCCAAACACCAGAAATTATAAAGGCGGGTAAAGTAAAAATGGCACCACCAACTAGTGCTTCACCAACAGTAGCTGAAGACCTGACAATATTTTCTTCAAGCACAGTACCTTTCAAAGGCCTTAAAAGTGCAATAGCAATTACTGCTGCAGGAAAAGTTGCTGCAATTGTCATTCCTGCTTTCATCCCAATATATGCATTTGCCGCACCCATTACCACTGCAAAGAAGACACCAATTATTAGAGATTTTAATGTTAGCTCTTTAATTTTTGTTTCAGCTGGAACAAATGGAATAAATTTACTTTCTGACATATAATTACCGCATTTATTTTTATATTCGATTTAAAACAAATTTATAATATTTGTAAAAAATTTATATCATATTTATATAAAAAACCATAATCTCATTTCAAAAAAATATAAATAAAGAAATTAAAAAGATGAGATACAAACAACTAATCATTATTACGTTCTTTTAAATCCAAAAAACCATTACGTCTTAATTGATAGATAAATAAGTTTAATCTTTCATAAACTGGTTCTACTTTTTCACCAAACTTCTCCTTTAAAATTAAACCAATAGTGTAAACATCTTTGTTATTATCTACATTTTTCCAAAATTCAGAACCTAATTCATCAAGATTAATTTTAATATACGGAGATTTATTTTTAGGAATGAAATTTTGAAAAAATTTACTTTTAAATCGAGGAATTAGAAGAGTAATTCTATCACCATTATCTTCAGATTGAACAATCTTAACTGGTATTAACTCTAAAAGATTTTTATTTTTGTAGTTATTCTTTTTCCAGAACATTATTTTAGTTATATAAGTTATAAATAATATAATCCCGGTATCATTAAAGAAACCGGGATTTATTAACATAAAAAATAAATTTTTAGAATACTGCTGATGGAGGAGCAGGTTCATCTGGGCTACCAGCATTTTTAACTGGATATTTAATTAATACATAAGCAATAATTACGAAAACAACAATACTTATCCAGAAACTTGGATTATCTGTAATAGTCCAGAATTTAATATCAAAAAATGCTAAACCAGCAAAAACCAAACCCATAAGAGCTTCACCAGCAATTAACCCTGATGCAATTAAGACACCATTATTTTCTGATCTTGCTTTTTGAGCATCATTAAATTTCTTTTTAGCAGCTATCTTATCAACTATACCTTTAATTATACCACCAACAAAAATTGCAGCAGTTGTTTCAAAAGGCAAGTACATTCCAACGGATACAAGCATTGGACTCTTTACCTGAACAAGAATAAAACCTACTGCCATTAGCATTCCAACAATAACAAGAGGCCAAGCCATTTGTCCGCCAACAATACCCTGAGATAACATTGCCATTAAACCTGCTTGTGGTGCTGCCAAAGCTTTGCCACCAAAACCGGTACCACCAGAGTTTATATCACCTTGATGTAAAATTAACAATGGGAAAAATAAAACTAAAGAAGCAAAAATAACGCCTAATAAATCACCTGCCTGCATTTTCCAAGGAGTACCACCTAAGATATGACCTACCTTTAAATCTTGTAACATTTCACCTGCTACTGCAGCAGAAACACATATAACGGCTGCTACTCCTAATACAGCAGTAACACCGGAAGTGCCTTTAACTCCAAGAGCAACCATTAAAACAGCTGCTACAATTAAAGTAGAAATTGTTAACCCGCTTATAGGGTTGTTGCTTGAACCAATTAAACCAACTAAATAACCTGATACAGCAGCAAAGAAAAATCCTGCTATAAGCATTACAATTGTTGCAACAATAGCAGCAACAAGATCATTACTAAAATAATAATATAATAAAAACGTAGCTACTCCAACACCTAATAGTATTAACAATACTAATTTCAAGCTTAAGTCCTTTTCTGTTCTAATAACATCGTGCCCAGAAGCAGCAGCTTTTTTAACATCACTTATTGATCTACTTAAACCAAGAACTAAATTCTTTCTCATTTTCCATAAAGTGTACCCAGCACTTACCAACATACCGCCAATTGCTATAGGTCTAACAATTAATTTCCATACAATCATAGCCATTGCTGGCCAACCAACTGGTTCATTACCATTAGCACCATTTACAATAGGTTCAAGTGAAGGTCCTAAGAAATACAAAAGAAGTGGAACAAAAAGACCCCAAGCTAAAACACCACCAGCAAAATTTAATGAAGCCAATCTGGGACCAATAATATATCCAACACCTATATAAGCTGGACTAACTGCAGGTGCTGTAATCAAAGCACCGCCACTTCCTTTTACCTCAGTTAATAAAGTACCGGTACCAGTTTTTAAACCGATTGAAGTTTTTGTAAAACTTATAAACTTTTCCCAGCTAGAAGCAAAAAAGTTAAACTTTGCTAAAAGCTGAATCAATCCACCAAAACCCATTGCACCAAATAAATAACCTGCACCAGTACCACCGGTACGTCCTGCTTTATGAATCTCACTTGCTGCAACAGACTCAGGGAAAGGAAGCTCAGTATCTTCGACCATAACCCTTCTCAATAAAGTAACAAACATAATACCGGCTACACCACCAACAATCATTATAGCTGCAGATTCAAGATAGCCTTGAAGGGACATAAAATGATTGTTATCCCAAACACCAGCAATCAAAAATGCAGGGATTGTAAAAATAGCACCAGCAGCAACAGACTCACCGATAGAACCAACAGTTCTGGCCATATTTTCTTCGAGAATGTTACCCTTCATTATCCTCAAGATTGCCATTCCAATTACAGCAGCTGGATATGTAGCAGCTATTGTCATACCGGCACGTAAACCTAGATATGCGTTAGCAGCTCCCAAAACAACACACATAATCAAACCAAGAAGAATTGCTTTCAGTGTAAACTCTTTTAAATTAGTTTCAGCAGGAACTAGTGGTTTATGAACACTGGTTTTTTCATTGGTATTATCTGACATATATTACTCCTATGGTAATTAAAATATCATTTAATTATTTATTTCCAGATTATCGTTTGGTGTGGAATTATTTTTTTCTTCATTTAAATGATCTTTCTGCAAATTACCATTTTTCTTGCCATTTGCTTTATCACCGTTTGAAGAAAATTTTTCATAAGCTTCAATAATATCTCGCACCAATTTATGTCTTACTACATCTGATTTATCAAAATAAATAAATCCAACTCCAGAGACATTCTTTAAAATATCCTGTATCTGAACCAAACCAGAAACAGTTTTTGAGGGAAGGTCAATTTGTGTAATATCACCTGTAATGATAGCTTTTGAATTGTTACCTAATCTAGTAAGAAACATTTTCATTTGTATAGAATTGGCATTTTGTGCTTCATCTAAAATAACGAAGGCATTGTTTAAAGTTCTACCTCTCATGTATGCTAGAGGTATTATCTCAATAGTTCCTCTCTCAAGATATGTTTTTAATTTATCTAAAGGCAACATTTCTTCTAAAGCATCATAAAGAGGTCTAAGATATGGATCAATCTTTTCTCTAAAATCACCAGGCAGAAATCCTAAGCTTTCACCAGCTTCAACTGCTGGTCTAGTTAAAACAATTTTTTGTACTTCTTTACGTTTTAAAGCAGCAACTGCAAATGCAACAGCCAGATATGTTTTACCTGTACCTGCCGGTCCTATTGCAAAAACTAAATCACTTTGCTTAACCTTTTTAACATATTCTTTCTGACCGTTTGTTCTTGCTTTAATAGTATCATTTTTAGTATATAAGATTACATCTTCTCCACCCCGATTGACCTCACTTCCTTCAGAAACAAGATCCAATACAATCTCTACATCTCTTTTTGTTAGTTGACGATTTTTATTTAAAATAAAAATCATCTCTTTGAAGATTTTTTCAATTTGCTCAACTTCAAAACCTTCACCACGTATTATAACAGAATCTCCCCGAACTGTAATTAAAGAATCAAATCTATCTTGTATTAATTCCAGGTTAGAATCATTGATACCTAATAGTTCAAGGACATTAATATCATCAAGTTTTAATTTTTTCTCAGTTAATTCCATACCTATCAATCAATAAAAAAAGCCCTTCCTCCGTCTAAGAGCAAAGGGCTTAAAAAATTAATAATTAGTGATAAAAGTAATGCTCATATATTACTTTTTCTCTACACTTTTCTCCTTTATTTTCTCTTTTGGTTGTTCTTTTTGAGAAGCACCTTCTTCAGCTGCTTTTTTCTTCATCCAATATGATCTTGCTGCTTTTGTTTCATCATCTGTTAAAGGTGCTGGAGCTGGAATTTTAAGAACCCAACCAGTTCTGATAATATCAGGATTCTTTATCTTATCTCTATTACCCTGCCATATTTTTGGCCACATCATTGGGTTATCATAGATATCAGGTTTTTTAGAAATATTCCACAAGCAATCACGATCTTTTGACCATGTTCCGACAGTATAAGTTTTTTCAGCTTTTGCTAAAGCCTGTCTTAAATTATCAATTTTACCTTGTAAAGCTTGTACTCTATCATAAAATTCCGGAAGCAAACTAATCTTTGAAGCTTTTAACTCTTTAGCTGTTTTCTCTACATCATCAACCTCAGCTCTTCTTTCAAAGAGATCCATATTTGATAATCTTGACAACTCATCAATTTTCTTTTCAACACCGTTAAGTTTCTGTCTGAAAGCTTCTACCTGCTCTTTTGTTGCACCAATTAGAGCATAAATATCATCACCACATTTATTTAAATCAGCTTCTAACATAGCTTTATCAGATTTCAACTTTTCAATCTGTTCATCAAGAGCTTTATTTTTTTCTTTCAGGCTATTAACTTGAGAAGTTAAATCTTTAATTTTCATATCAGCTTGTTCTGGTGTCATTTTCTCTTGAGCAAGTGCTGAAATCCCAGAAAGAAACGCAAAGGTGAAAACAAAAACAAAATATATACTTAATTTTTTCATCTTACACTCTCCTTCCCTTATTTACTTTTCTTTTTTGTTGATTTTTTATCTGTTGGAGCAGGCTCAACAACAGGAGCTGGCTCTTGCCAGGTAGAAAGTCTTTGCTTCACGGTTTCTTTCTCTTGATTACAACTTTGTAATTTACCATTCAAATCTTTTACTTCAGCTTCAAGATTAGCTTTTTCAGATTCCTTAGAGCTAATACTTTTCTCTAATGACGCTTTCTCTGCCTCTAATTCTTTTATTTTCTGGAGTTGTTCAACTGATGCTTCGGAAGAACAACCACCTAAAAATAAAACAAAAACGAAAGCGAAAACCACACTTAACATTAAGAATAGATTTTTTCTTTTTACCATTTATGCCTCCGCTATTTATAAATCTGATTGAATTGATTAAAAATTATATTTAAAAATTACTAAATTTAATAGTAAATGTCAAGCAAAAACGGAAATAAAATAATTGTTTTTTTTTAACTATTTAAACCTTTTTTTTAATTAACAAAAAGATAAAAAAATTATAATAAAATATTTTGCAATTTTCAAATTCATAATTATATTTTGATAAAATTTTCAAAAACTTAGATTCTTTTGCATTCTATCAAAATTAATTCATATTTTTTAAATACTATCATAAATATAATGATTTTTTCACTAAAAAAATTTATATTTGATAAAATAAATAAATTAAGGATTGATTTTTGGAAAATATTAAGAAATATTTACGACTTTATAGACAAAAAATTTATTTATTCTTTTCTGGTTTTACTTTTTCACAGGATTCTTATTTATTATTTTTAGGAGCAATTACAGGAATACTTGGGGGCATTGGTGCAATAATTTTTCATTATAGTATTATATTTATAAAAAATTTATTTTTTTATTACCCTGCAAAATATTTTTTTAACATTAACTCTTTTATAGGGAACTATAGCCTATCATCTATAATTATAATGATATTTATACCAGCAATAGGTGGTCTATTTGTTGGTTTAATAAGTAAATTTATTGAAGAAGAAAAAAAATTTGATAGCATACCAAGTGTAATTGATGCAGTTGCCTCAAATGGTGGAGTAATTAAAGGAAGAGTAGCAATAACGAAAATTATCCTTTCAGCATTAAGTATTGGTACAGGAGGAGCTGGAGGAAAAGAGGGTCCTATAGTACAAATAGGTTCTTCAATAGGTTCAAAGTTTGGTCAGCTACTTTCTCTATCGCCAGATCAACTAAAAATTTTAGTTGGTTGCGGAGCGGCTTCTGGACTTGCAGCTTCTTTTAATGTACCTCTTGGGGGCGCTCTTTTCGCAATGGAAATAATTCTTAGAACATACCATGCAAGATCTTTTAGCCCCGTTATTATTGCTTCTGTTTTCGGTTCCATTATTTCCCGTTCATGGCTTGGTTCTGAACCTACATTTCAAATTCCTCAATATGAATTTGTCTCAAATTATGAATTAATTTTTTACATTTTATTTGGAATCATTGCAGGTTTCGGAGCTATCTATTTTGTAAAAATATTTTATATAATTGAAAATCTATTTAATAAATTTAATGTCAAACCTAAATATTTAAAACCAGCAATTGGAGGTTTACTAGTTGGAATAATTGGTGTTTTCTTTCCAGAAGTATATGGATTCTTTTATACAAATATAGATAGATTTATTTATGGCAATGCAACTATTTTAACTTTACTTTTTTTATTTTTCCTTAAACCAATTGCAACAGCTTTTACTATTGGTTCTGGAGGTAATGGAGGCACTTTTGCGCCAAGCATTTTTACAGGAGCAGTGCTTGGTGGTCTTTATGGACAAATCATAGGTCTATTTTTCCCTGAAATTAGTGCACCACCCGGAGCTTATGCTTTGGTTGGAATGGCTGCTTTAACAGCTGGTACAATCCACGCTCCTCTTACTGCTCTGGTAATGGTTTTCGAAATGACAAACAACTATGCTATAATTTTACCTCTGATGATAACGATAATTATTTCAAACTTCATATCTAAATCAATTTTAAAAGGATCATTGTATACTTTAAAATTCAAGAGTGAAGGACGCGAAATAGATCTTTATGGCAGAAGAACTGAAATATTAAATAACTTAAAAGTAAGTGATCTTATCGACACAAATGTTACCTTTGTTTATGAAAACTATTCTTTTAATAAAGTAACCGAAGCACTAAAAGAGTCTCAATATGACTCAATTTTAGTTAAAAACCCAGATGAAAAAATTGTAGGAATTATTACTTTTCAGGATATCAGGAATGCAGTTTTAGATCGAGAAACAAGGAATATTATAAATTCAAACCTTTTAGTTGCTGGTGATATTATGAACTCTTCTTTAACATTTATTAACGATACAGATACTTGTGAGAAGGCATTGAAAATATTAGAATCAATTGACTATGAGTTATTACCTGTTATAGAAAAAGAAAGTGGTAATTTTATTGGTATTATTACTAAAGAAAAGATAATGCACAGATATCAGAAAGAATTATTAATCTATCAAAATGAAAATATTCCAGTTTGATCTTTTAACAAATTGAACAAAGAGTTTGTAATAAAGTTTGCATCCAGAAGAGCCATTGAGCAGCCCATTTTAAAACCGGTTTATAATTACCCTCAACAGTTTTACTATTATTATTTGTATTTACGTCAAGGGCAACTTTGTTATATGGATCAATTATAGCTGATTTAGCCGGTGAGTTTACAATATATGATTTTTTAATCCATTTTTCATTACAATCCCATGAATCATTTATTTCTAAACCATTTTCCAAAAATATTTTAATATCAACAGGAATTTTCACAACCCCATTTCTAGAAAATACTACTTCAACTAAAAATTTGCCCTCCTGAAATTCAGAGTTATTAATACTAACAACAGAATTATCTATTACTTCTGTTTCAAATAAAACTTGATTAAAAAACCAGGATAATTTTTTGCCAAAATTCTTTTCAATGCTTTTTATCAAATCACCTGTATTTGTAAAACTATGATGATAATTCTGGTAAAATGATCTTATAGAATAAATTACAAGATTAGTTCCAAAATAGTTACACATAGTTTCAAACATCAAAGCGGGTTTATAAGTAGCTCCAATGTAATAAGTTTCTTGATTATAATACCTCCAACCATTTTTATAAATTGGATCTCTTTCCGGGCTATTGAGATATATACTTTTTATTGTGGGAAAATATGGTTTATATACTGAGCCCATATATGCTACGATAGGAAAATCATTATACGTTATAATTGGCAATCCATCAATTGGTATACCACCTGCAATCCTGAAAAAACTTTTTTGAATAGGGTAGCATTTTTGTAAAATTTTACCTGTTAAAAAAGTTACTATGCCACCATCTATCCAAGGCTCTTCTGCTAAATTGATATTCATAGAATAACTAAAATATTGACGACCTAAAGATTGAATTATTCTTTCTTCAAGAGTAAAATCATCATCGGGTATGAAATAATCTGAATAAAATGTAAATAAACCTGGATAAGAACTAAAATTCGTAAAACAAGTTCTGGGCAAATCAACAATTGTAATTGTATTAAACGGGAATGCCGATATCCATTCACTATAATATTTTATACCGTTTTTTATAGCATATAAAATTTTATCAACTCTTTTTTTATTCCTATTTTGAAGAAATAGTTTAATATTAACTGCTGGTATCTTTTCTGTACTAAATTTTTCATCAATTTCATAAAAGTCATTCGAAACGAACCAGGCAAAATCTTTATAGCCTATTGCTTTAAAGTAAAAAGTTTTTGTGTTGTCGTAATTTTTTTGAATTTTAATGGGATTGCTTGATGCCCCTATTGAAAAATTTTCGGGGATAGTAATATTTATTTCATAATTTGAAAAGTTTGAATAAATACCAGTCCAATAATGATATTGATGACAATTCCACCCTTTATTTTCCTCATATACACCTAATCTAGGGAACCATTTACTCAACAAAAAGAAATCCTTACCTCTTGCATAACCATCCTGACCCAAACCACCTAATGGAATTTTTGTAATAAATCCTAAGTTAATTTTTATAGCCTCATTTGGATATATTGGTTTTTCTAAAATTACTTGAAGTACAGTTTCATCACTAAAATTATTATCATCAGGATGAATATATTTTGTCTCTATTATGCTATTATTACAATCAACAGCTTTTATAAAAGTAATATCAATAAAACCCGAATTTTCTTTTTTTATTGTAATATTTCCTTCACGTGCATAAGTTGAATTAGAATTTTTATAACCATTATAGAATAAATGGAATCTCAATTCTTTAACTAAATCTTTTGTAGAATTTTTCCAGTAAATTATCTCGGTGCCTTCTATTAATTTTTTGTTTACATCTAATTCAACATTAATATAATAGTATTCTAAATCATTGCTATATTGAGCAAAAAAAGAGGTAGGTAATAATGCCAGAAATATTAAAAGCGAAATTTTTTTCATATATAACATAAATATCGTATTAATTTAAATAATTTATTTTTTACTATCAATAAAATAAAAAATGTATTTACTTTTTTCTGAAATAACTTTTTTTGTCATTGAATTCATTTCTTTTTCATCATTTAAAAACAATAACAAAATCCGGGGGTTGTATGAAATTAAGGAATTTGACTCTATCAACTAAACTACTGTTTGGTTTCTTTACTATTGCCATTGTATCTACAGTAATAAGTATAATTGACCTACAAACAGCAAGTACAACAAATAACACTATAACCGCCTTGATACAAAATAGAATGCCAAGCGTTCAATACCTTGTAATGATGAAAGAAGGTATTACAGCCGTAAAAGCTGCTCAGAGAACAATTACAATTCCAACATTAATACCTGAAGATAGAAAAAGACAATATAAAAGGTTTGATGAAGCTTTTGAAAGAATAAATAAAGCAATAGGTGAATATCAAAAAATACAAAAAGATAATTTTGAGAACGAAAACTGGAAAATTTTTTTGGAAGGATATAGAAATTGGGAATCTCTTCACCAAAAATTTGTAACAAAATCGAAAGAGATAGATGTGGCATATCAAAATAATGATCCCAAAGTGAATGAATATTTATATGAACTTATGAAAATAACTATGTTTGAATTAAAAGATCCCTTTTTTCAAATTGAAAGCCAGCTAGATAAACTTACAGAACATAATATAAATCTAAGCCATGAAGAAAGCAATGAAGCATTTTCTGAAATGTATACTACAAAGGTAATTACTATCATATTAACAATCTTTTCATTTTCCCTTGCAATAGTTCTTGGTTTATGGATTTCTAAAAATGTAATTAAAAAACCAATAAGTCAGCTTATCTTAGTTTTTAATAATATAATGAAAGGTGATTTTAGAAATCAAATTGAGATTAAAAATAATGATGAAATTGGACAAATTTCAAACCTTGTTAATAAACTAATATCTCATAGAAAAGAAGAGATTTCCGATCTTATAAAAAGAAGCGATATAATTCTAAATTCAAGCGATAGACTGTTAAACATCAGTAAACAAAGTGATGAGACTTCTGAAAAATTAAAAGAACAAACATCTATTGCTGCTTCCTCAAGTGAAGAGGTTTCAGCAAATATTTCTACTGTATCAAGTGCGGCTGAAGAAATGTCTTCAAGTGTTAAGGAAATTGCAAAAAATACAAGTAGTGCTTCAAACATTTCAAACGAAGCTGCACAAAAGGCTTCTATTGCAAGTGAAGTAATGGATAGACTTGGGAAAAGCTCTTTAGAAATAGGTAATATTGTAAAAGTAATTAATTCAATAGCTGAGCAGACAAATCTTTTAGCACTTAACGCTACAATTGAAGCCGCTAGGGCTGGCGAATCTGGAAAAGGTTTTGCTGTTGTAGCTAATGAAGTAAAAGAATTAGCTAAAGGAGCTGCCAAAGCAACAGAAGATATTACTAACAGAATAAAAACGATTCAAGATGAAAGCAACAGTGCAATAAATGTAATAAAAGATATAATAAATAGTATCACACAAGTGAATGATATTGCGAATTCGATTGCCTCCGCAGTAGAAGAACAAACTGTTACTACTGCAGAAATTACACGAAATTTATCAGAAGCTTCAAAAGGTGCCTCAATGGTTGCTGAAACAAACATAGTAATTTCAAAAACAGCTAATGACTATAGAATCATTGCTAAACAAATAAAGGATGATGCAGATAACCTATCTGATATCGCTTCATCACTTAAAGAGCACCTAATTAGTAGTTATAAATTCTAGAAAAGCAAAATTCCTGCTATTTGAAATTTTCAGATAGCAGGAACTATTTATAAAATTTCTCTTTTTTTCTCGATATAATAATAGTAATTTTCAAGTGTAACATCAGGTGGGCATCTATGATCTAAATGAGGTATGTAACCACCTAAATCCATTAATTTTCTAACTCTAACAAGTTCTTCATCAATACTTTTTTTCCCTTTTATTAATTGGATTTTATCTGCACCTCCCATTAAAAGTAAATCATTACCATAAATTTTCTTTAATTTAAATCCATCTGTATGAGCTGCCTCAAGAGGGAACATACAATTGATGCCAGCTTCAAGCCATAATGGTACTAACTCATCTATTTTACCATCACAATCAAGGATATGAATTTTTACACCAAATTTTTCTAAATAGTCAACAATCCTTCTATACCTTGGAACAGCTATTTTCTTAAAAATTTCTGGTGAAATTAAAGGACCTTGATTATAACAAATATCTTCCCACCACCAGCTAAAATCAAGTTTAATTTTCGGTAAAACTTTTTCTAAAACAGTTAGTGCAATGAATGTAAATGTTTCCATCATATCTTCAATCAACCATCTATCATCATATAAACTTATTGAAGCAAATTCTACTCCTAAAGCATCTCTTATTCTTCCATACATACTTGTACAATATATACCCAATGGATAGTCTCTTTTCTCATATTCTTTAATAAGTTCATCAAGATTAGCGGGGATTCTTTCAGGAGAAAATGGATTTAATCTTTCATTTCGATATTTTTCCCAATCTGCTCTACTTTCAATAGGATATCTTAAATATTTTGGTATAGATCTTGATGATTTTGAAACTTCAACTATAGTGCCGTCTATATCCTGTAATATTCGATGGTCTCCTCGTTCTTCAATTACTTTCTTTTCAAATTCTGGATATATCCAGGTATTTGTTGGGACTAATTTATAATAATCAAAATTAAAATATCTTTCAGCATCCCAATCATTATCTATATGCTCTGGGAAACCATATTTTTTCCACTCTTCTAAAGTTTCCACCCAGTAACCAAATTCAAAATCAGGGTATCTATCAACAGGTTTATAATTAAAAACATTTAAGAATCTCTCTCTGGTATTCATTTTTTTCTCCTAAGTTTTAAGTATGAAACATAATAAAAATTTTCAAAAGATTCAATAATTTTCATTGTTTTTTTTCAATTTTTTTTTAATATTGTATAGTTTTTTTTAAATTGGGTTATTTTATGAACATTAAAACTCTTTTCAATAACCTCAACTTAATGGGGAAAATATTAGTCGGTTTTTTTACAATTGGAATTACAACTACAATCTTAGTTGGTTATTTTGGATTAGGTGGGTTATCAAAATTCATTGATTCGACAGAAAAAATGTCAAACGAAAGACTACCTGCTATTCAATCCATTCTATCTATGAAATTAGCAATTGAGCAAATAAAATCTTCACAAAGAACTTTGTTATTACCTTCTATCAGTGCTGAAGAAAAAAACAATCAATACCTAATAATTGAACAAGCATTAAATGATTTGGCAAAAAATCAAGAAATATATAACAATATTCCAAAAACAGAAAAAGAAAAGAAACTCTGGGAAGATTCAAAAAAACAATTTCAAATTTTATGTTCAAAAAACAATACTTTTTTAGAAATATGCAAGAAATCAACAAATACTTTAGTAGCAAAGGATGCTATTTCATCCTATAACAAAATAAACTCGGTTAATGATGATTTATTCACTACTTTTTCAAAAATTGAATCAATTAATAATGAACTTTTAAAGTTAAATAACAATCTTTCGGAAGAGTGTAAAGAAAATACTATTACCTTATTAACAAATACAAAAATTTCAATAATTATTGTTACTTTAATTGGACTCATATTTGCTATATCTTTTGGTATATTTATTTCAAGGAATATTGTTAATAAGCCATTCACAATTTTGATTCAAACTTTTGAAAAAGTAATTAATGGTGATTTACGAACGCATGTTCCTGTTAAATCAAATGATGAAATTGGAATAATATCTAATTATTTGAACAAATTAATTGATTCACAAAAGAAACAACTTGATAGAGTGCTTCAGAATACAAAACGAGTTATAAATTCATCGAACAATCTTTTAGAAATAAGTAAACAAAGTACAGATGCATCAGTAAGTTTACTAAATCAATCTTCATCAGCAGCTTCTTCAAGTGAACAAATCTCATCAAATTTAAATATGGTTTCTTCTGCTTCAGAAGAAGTTGCTACATCAATTAGTGAAATCGCATCAAGTACTTCTATAGCCTCTAAGCTAACATCTGAAGCAAATCAAAAAGCAAATAAAGCAAATGAAGTAATGACCCTACTTGATATAAGCTCTAAAGAAATAGGAAATATTATCAAAGTAATTACAGATATATCAGAACAAACAAATTTATTAGCATTAAACGCTACTATCGAAGCTGCAAGAGCTGGTGAAATGGGTAAAGGTTTTGCTGTTGTTGCTAATGAAGTAAAAGAACTAGCAAAAGAAACAACAAAGGCTACAGAAAATATTACAAATATTATTAATAATATCCAGACACAAACAACTAATGCTATTGATGTAATTTCTGAGATAATCAGTAATACAAAACAGGTAAGTGAAATAACATATTCTATTGCAGAATCTGTAGAAGAGCATACATCTACAACAATGCAAATAAATAGAAATTTATCAGAAGCTTCAAAGGGTGCAAATATTATAGCAAAAGCAAATTCAGAAATTGCAAAAAATGCTGATGAATATGCTTCAATAGCTTCGAGAGTAAAAGTTGCTGCTGACGACTTAAGAAAATCTGCTTTAGAATTAGAATCAGGATTAAAACAGGAATTCAAATTTTAATAAAATAAAGATAAGCAGGGATAAAATTCCCTGCTTAGCCCTACCCTATCTTTATTCAAGGATTTACAAATCTAAAAAATTTACTTAGAAACCAAAGAATTAATACTCTAACATACTTTATATTTCGATTAATACTTTTTAAAATAATTTTGACTTGCTCTTGAAAATAATAAAAAAAGTAATATATTTAAAATTAGGTAGAGCATTTTTCATTATGATTATAAAAGTATTTAGAATATATTCCTTTATTAATTCATAAGGAGAAAAGTAATGACTTTAAGAAATTTAAAAATTACTCCAAAGCTTTTAAGCAGCTATTTGTTACTTGCTGTACTAACTGCAGTTATCGGTTTTATTGCTATTTCAGGAATATCAAAATTATCGGAAATTATTAATACCATCTCAACCGATAACCTACCTACAGTAAAAGCTGTATTAAATATGCGAGCTGGAATAACAAAAATACTGGCTGCTGATAGATCTCTATTAATCGAAAAATCTGATGACAAGGAGCTTACTTACCAATACGGTAGAATGCTTGATGCTATAGATAGATTCCAAAAAGCAAAAGCTATATACGAAAAACTTCCAAAAGATGCTAATGAGAATAAGGTATGGGTTGAAGTATTGGAAACTTGGGATAACTATATTAAAAGCCATACAGAATTTGCAGATTTAATATCAGAATATCAAAAATCTAGATCTTCTCAAAGTGAAGATTATAAAGATAAATACTTAAAAGCGTTAGAAAAATCAATTAGCATGAGAAAAGATTTTCTAGCTTTAGACAAAAAACTAGCTGAACTATCAGACTTAGCTGAAAATGAAGCCACCAAACAATTAGATTTGGCAGCGTCCTCTTCAAACTTTTCGAAAATTTTAACAATAGTAATAACAATTATTATACTAGTTTTATCAATTCTTTCTGGACTATACTTTTCAATTAAAGTAATCAAAAAGCCACTCTTTGAGTTAATTGAGATCTTTAATAAAGTAAGCTCTGGAGATTTAAAAGTAAAAGTTGAAATAAAATCAAAAGATGAGTTTGGAGTTCTTGGAGAACATATTAATAAAATGATAGATTCTCAAAGAAAACAAGTCGAATATCTATTGAATGAAGCAAAAACGATTAACAATACATCTAAAGAATTATTAAACGTTAGTGACAAAACTGCAGATTTTTCAGGTAAACTTCAAACACAAATTGATTATGCTGCGAGCTCTAGTGAAGAAATTTCAGCAAGTATAGCTTCAGTTTCTACTGCTTCAGAAGAAATGACTTCATCAATAAAAGAAATCTCAAAAAACACACATTTAGCATCTCAAATTTCAAATGAAGCAAATAAAAAAGCTGAAGAAGCATCTATTGTAATGGATAGATTAGGAAAAAGTTCTGCAGAAATTGGTAACATTGTAAAGGTAATTACTTCTATTGCTGAACAAACAAATTTATTAGCATTAAATGCTACTATCGAAGCTGCAAGAGCTGGTGAAATGGGTAAAGGTTTTGCTGTAGTTGCAAATGAAGTAAAAGAATTAGCAAAAGAATCTGCAAAAGCTACTGAAGATATCACTAATAAAATTAAAAACACCCAACAGGATATTGAAGAAGCAATTAAATCAATTAAACAAATTTCTGAAATATCTAAAGAAGTAAATGACATTGCAAATACCATAGCAAGCGCAATAGAAGAACAAACAGTAACTACAAGTGAAATAAATAGAAATCTTAGTGAAGCTTCTAAAGGTGCAGCAACCATATCTCAATCTAATTCATCAATCAGAGAAACAAGCTCAGAATTTTCAGATTTAGCTTTGAATGTAAAAAATATGTCTTTTGAATTACAACAACTAGCTCAAAAAATGAATCAAACATTGATTGACAATTATAAATTATAAATTAAAATTTCAATCCTAATAAACTATTATTATAATAGTTTATTAGGATTGTCTGTTATCACTCCTTTAATATTATAATCATTACATTTATTAAAGTCCATTTTATTATTAACTGTATATGCTAATAAATAACTATTACCGATTCTCATTTTCTTTAAAAAAGAATTATCCAAAATGTTAATATTTAAAATAATGGCATTAATTAAATATTTCTCAACAAAATATTTTAAGCAATAAGTTTGAAATTTATTATCAATCAATAACCCTAAAAGCAAGTTCTTATCCATACTTCTCAAAATCTTCAATATTTTTCTGTTAAAAGAAGAAAGCAATACATTCTTTTCTAAATTATACTTTCTTATTTCATACAAAACTTTTTCACTTAATATTCTTTTATTTTTTATTGAATCTTCTGGTTTTAATTCAATATCATACAAAAATTTATCCTTATACCTATTAAACACGAAAGATAACAAAGGGATTTCTTCATTTCTAAATTTTTCTGAAAACCAAGAACCAAAATCATTCTTTTTTAACTCTTCATAAGTCATATCACTAACTTTACCAGAACCAGAGGAAGTTCTATCAATTGTTGCATCATGTATTAATATTAATTCTTTATCTTTACTTAATCTTACGTCGAATTCAATAGCAATTCCACCATTATTAAAAACTAAGTCAAAGGCAGAAATAGTATTTTCTGGAGCAATAGAAGAATAACCACGATGGTAAATAATTAGTGGGCTTTTATTTTCAAGATATTCTATAAATTTACTTATCATCCTTTTCTAATCTTACTACCCTATTACCATTTCTTAACAATATGTATTTATTTGATACCTGAAATATTTCTATATCACCTGATAAATTATTAGTGACAAAAAATTTCTCACCATTAATATCAACTCTTAATAAATTACCATCATTTGTTAGTAAATAAACAAAGCTATCATCAGAATATAACACTTTATTATAATTGAAAATACTTTTTGCGATCAATACACTATCATTTTTATTTGATTTTCTCCATAAGTTACCATCACCAGTTAAATAAAAAGAATCAACTAATGACAACTTATTCTTTCTTTTTGACATTAAAGTATCAATTTGATATTTAGTAAGCTTTATATCTTCTATACCTTTTTGAAGTGAATATCGTTTTGATTTGTTACCTTCAATAAAATATAAGTAAGAATTATCAAGAAATATTTTAGTATTTTTTTTCAAAGAGTATACATCTTTTTTTGAATATTTCAAATCAGTTAGTTCTTCTATTCTATATATCTCATTAGCTTTATTAGAAACATAAAATACTTTATCATTATACTTGTTTATAACAATTTTGTTAGGTTTCTCAATATTTTTAACTATCAAAAATAACCCCACCCCTTTTTCTAATTTTGCAATTGTATTATTTTTTTTATCAAGTAAAATCAAATTACCTTTACTATCTAGTGTGAAACTATTATCAGCATCATAATTAGAAATTAATTGTTCAATATTTCCATTTGCAAGTATTTTAAGCATACTATTAGTTGTATATTCGGCAGAATAAACCTCTCTCGTATTATCATCAAACTGAATATCTCCGGGCTTATAGTTTATAAATTTTAATGAATACATTTTGTCATCAATGTTAACTGAGTTGAGAGAGCCGGTATCTGCAACAAGAACATACTTGTTTTTTCTGTCAATTGTAATAGATGAAGGGTTATTAAAAGTGTATTCTAAATTCAATGTAGAATCTATTTTGATTTTTTTATTTTCGGAATCATAAGAAAGATATATTTTATTTAATCGGGGTGTTTTATCAAAAAGGAGAAATAAAACATTACTTCCAAAATCAAAGTCAATTGGGTTAATAATATCACTAATTACTGTTTTCTTTTCTAATGGGTGATAAAAATAAATTGATTTACTTTTTTTATCCAAAATTAATAAACTATCTTCTCCAAAAAAACGCATTCGATCAATATTTATATTTACTTTTCCTATTTTCATTAATAAATAAAATTTATCTTTAGGGTCAGTCTGCCAGCTAAAGGCATAAATAGATAAAACAAAAAGTAATACTGATATAACTACATATTTTTTCATCAATTTGATCCTTATTTTATTTTTTAGGATTTATTAAAAGTATTCATTAATAATAAAAAAATTTAAAATTAAAAAATTTTTTCATCTTTATAATATATTTTATAACAAAGATATGCAATTTCTTTATTTAATACAAATAATTAGTTCAGATATTAAAGTTATTGAAAATTTGGACAAAAATCAAGAAATGAAAAAATGAAGAATAATAATTACCCTACTATTCAAGTTTGTAATAATAAATTGATTAAAAAAATAAGAATCTGTTCACTTTTTGTTTATACAGTCCAATCAAGAATTTGGCCTGTAATGGTGCTGTACTTCAGCATTCCCCTTTCATCTTTAAATAAAGAAGTCTTCATTTCCTTGCTTTCACGATTAAGCAAGTCAAACATATTATCAACTGCTTTACCTTCAGTAATTTTTGCAACAAGAGAATTATCAACTTCTGTTTTTACTCTAAGATTAAAGTTGATTTTATCCTTGATTGCTAATACTTCTGCAATTTTCATTAGTCTTCCTTATATAGTTCAACATATTTATATATAAATTCTACAAATGTTATTCCAAAAATCATTTAATTATTTTAAATGTAATAAAATCATATATAAAATAACAAAACTTTAAAAATAAATCAAGAAAAAATCAAAATTAATGTAAAAATTACAAATTTTTTTGTAATGTTGAAATAGAAATTTTGTTATAGGTCGTAGTCATTCTGAACGAAGCTCAGAGGATTGAGTAAATTAAGCGAGCGACATTTACTCAATTAACTTGTTCTCGCTACGCCCAGAATGACTAGAATGTAGGGTTTGAAGAAAATATGTGAAGATAAACTTTTTAAAGAACTTTTTACTCTAAACTAAGATATTATTAAAAAAGTAATATGACTTCACAGTTTGTTCAAATATACTATAAAAATGAAATAAAGTAAAGAGAAAAATAAATCCATTATATTAAACAATCTTTACTTAATTTTCAAAGAACAAATACAATGTGAAATTCAAACTTACTTCAATTAATATGATACAAATATTTTGCCATATTTTAAATATATAATAATATCAATAATTTATTATTTATAAAAAGCTTTATAAACAAAAAAATTCAAAAAAATCAGAAATAAATACCGACTGGTCGGTAAAAATTACAGGGTAAATATTACATTTTTTTCAGGTTTATAACTAAAACTTACTTATAAACACTATCTTTTTTTATCCCTTTGATTAAAAACCTAAAAATATTATATTACTTAGTATGAAAATCGAATTATTATCACCTGCTAAAGATAAAATTTGTGGTTTCGCAGCAATAGATTATGGCGCAGATGCTGTATATATAGGTGCTCCAAAATTCGGTGCAAGAAAAAATGCTTCTAATTCTATAGAAGATATTAATGAATTAATATCTTATGCACACAAATTTAATGTTAAGGTATATCCAACAGTAAATACAATCCTATACAACGAAGAACTTGAAGAAGCCGAAAAATTGATTCACAATTTGTATGAAGTAGGTGCTGATGCTATAATAATTCAAGATTTAGGTATCTTAGAAATGAATTTACCTCCAATTAGACTTTTTGCAAGCACGCAAATGCACAATTATTCATTGGAGAGGATTAAATTTTTTGAAAAAATTGGAATAAAAAGAATAATATTAGCAAGAGAATTATCATTAGAACAAATAAAAAATATTCGAAATAATACTTCTTCAGTAGAATTAGAATTTTTTATACATGGTGCTTTATGTGTTTCTTTTAGCGGTCAATGTTATTTCAGCGAGGCAATCCTGAATAGAAGTGCTAACAGAGGAGAATGTGCCCAACCTTGTAGAATGAAATACGATTTGGCTGATAAAAATGGAAATATAATTTTAAAAAATAAGTTTCTTCTCTCTTTAAAAGATCTCAACCTTTCTGATTATCTTGAAAAATTAATTGAATTTGGTATTTCTTCTTTTAAAATTGAAGGGAGACTAAAAGATTTATCTTATGTCAAAAATATTACCTCATATTATAGATTGTTATTAGATGAAATTATTAAAAAGAATAATAATCTCGAAAAGTCATCTTCAGGTTATACTAAAATAAATTTTACCCCTTCTCCTGAAAAATCTTTTAATAGGTCCTTTACCAGTTACTTTATAAAGGGTCAAAGAAACCACATCGCTTCTCTTCATTTTGAAAAATCTATTGGTGAACAATTAGGTAAAATTAATGAAATAGGTAAAAATTACATTACAGTAAACACTACAAAAAACATAAATAATGGAGATGGTATTTGTTTTTTTATTAACAATATACTCTATGGAACAAATGTTAATAAAGTTGACAATAACAAACTATACCTGAATGAAATGTATCACTTCAAAAAAGATACAATAGTTTATAGAAATTACGATATTAAATTTGAAAAATTTTTACAGAATAACAAAATAAAACGGAAAGTACCATTAGATTTTATTATAGAATCAAAAGACTCAAACCTCATAATAACCGGTATTGATGAAGATAAAAACGTTATTACTAACAAATTAAAAATTGATCCAGATTCTAATTACCAAAAAGATCTTAAAGAAATATTAAAATCCCAATTACAAAAAACTGGGAATAGCATTTTTGAAGTAAACAGTATTATTCTAAAAGGCGATTTTAACTTTTATATGCCGATCAGTAAAATAAATGAAATAAGAAGAAATATTGTTACGGAATTAGAGAATTTAAGACTCTTAACTTATAAGAGAGAAGAATCAACTATTGTAAAAAACGATTTACCCTACCCCATCAAAGATCTTGATTATAGTTATAATGTTACAAATTATAAAGCAAAGGAATTTTATTTAAGGCACAAAGTAAATAATATTTCAGAAGGCTTTGAGATATTAAAAGATAGAAAAGACAAAATAATTATGACTACAAGATATTGCATTAGATATGAAATAGGTTTGTGCCCAATTATCGATAAAAAACATAAACCAGAGCCTTTATTTTTAATCAACAACAAAAATAAATTTAAAATTGAATTTGATTGCAAAAACTGTATAATGAAAATTTATTATTCCTAAATTAATATTTACCTTGTTTAAATAAAAATAATGCATTAATTTCAAAATAAAAAAAAATTAGATGAAAAAAATATTTATACTTTTTTTAGTTTTTTTAAATTTTTCTTTCTCACAAATTAATACAAAATTTATCGACAATAAATTATTCCTTCTTGAAAAAACTCCTAATCAACTATACTTTGCCAATGATGAACTTCTATATAGTAATAATTTAAATCTTGATGATACTCGTAATCTATTATTTAATTATAAATTAAATACTTTAAGAATTGATTCTACTTTACAAAAAAATGAAATAAATAAAGTAAAATTTTCTATTGTAACAGGTTCTTTATTAGGTATTGGTATTTGGTTTCACTTTAAACAACAAAATGCTTGGTGGAAAGATAAAAGGGGTCCTTTTAATATTCGAGATGATTGGGATTACGCGTGTCAATTGGATAAAATAGGCCATTTCTATGGGGGGATGATCACTACAAGAACAGTTATGGAATGCTATTATTGGACTGGATTGGATAGAAGATCTTCCTTATGGATAGGTGCAGCTTGTGGTGCGTTATGGCAAACCTATGTTGAAGTTGAAGATGGTTTTAGCAAAGAATGGGGTTTTAGTCCAACTGACTTCTTAAGTGATGTTCTCGGAGCCTTTTACCCTGTAGCTCAAGAATATTGGGATCCACTTAAAGCTATAAACTTAAAGTTTAGCTACCTACCTTCATCAGATTTAAAAACAGGAACCTGGAAACGTAATAGATTTGTAAAAAAAGATACATTTATTGATGATTATCAGGGTCAGATGTTTTGGCTTACCTTTAATGTAAATTATTTTTTACCAGATAAATATAAAAATTATTGGCCAGAATGGCTACAAATTGCACTCGGTTATGGACTATCTAATTGGGATGGAGATGAAGAGTATATGGGTAGGCACGTAACAGATAGAGAATTATGGCTCTCATTTGATTATGATCTTGAAAAGCTACCAGGTGATGGTGAGTTGCTTAGATTACTTAAAAAATTATTTAACCAATTTCATCTTCCAGCACCCGCCGTTAGGTTAACACCTAGTCCAATATGGTATGGTTTATTTTTTGCTCATGGTTTATGAAAAGACTTTATCTCTTTCTAATTACAATTTTTTTTATTTTTAATAATACTTTAGCTCAAGAAGATTCAATAAATATAAAATTTGATTATTCTAATAAAAACATTTTATTCATTCCTCAAAAATCCAATTTATTTGAAAATCGAACAGGATTAATTAAAGACTTCAATAGTAGTAAGTTAAGACTTGATATCGGATTTTCACCTGATATATTTTCACTAATTGTCAACAAAAATCTTTTTACTATTGGAGCAGATTTCCACGCTTTTGGCTTACTTTTTAACGAGAATGAAAATATAATTCTTCAGGTAGCTGCCATTGATGCGATTTTTGGAGGTCATATTTCCTTTAAACAAAAAATAAATAATCTTAATTTTTCTGCACGTTTTAGAGTTTTACATTTAAGCTCTCATCTAGTCGATGGTTTATATGATAATACCAATAATAAATGGAAGAATAATAAGCTCCCTTCTCCTTTTGGTAGAGAGTATTTTGATATATTTTCATGCCTTCAATATAATGATTATAAATTCTTTTTTGGCACTGATTACATTTTCAGGCAAAGACCCAACACACTATCAAAAATTAATCCTGAATTAGGTTTAGAATTTCCTTTTTACAATAATTTTGCAAATAAAATATCCTGTTATTTATCTTGTAATGCAAAACTACAGGGCATTAATGATAAAAGAATTTTAAATAAAACAATTGAAGTTGGCTCTTCATTTGGAAACTCAAATCCACTTGAAATATTTATCTTATATTATTCTGGTACAAACTTTTATGGAGAGTTTCATCAAGATATATTAAAGTTTTTTGGTATTGGTTTCAACTTCCGATTAATATAATAAACACACTTAACATTGAATTTAATTTCATTCTTTTTAATATAATTACCAAAAACTTACTAAGAATGGATGAGTAAAATAATATAATTGAAAATTTATGTTTTTTTTCATATTTTTGTTTGAATATGGAAGGAGGATTAATAAATAACGAAACAGATAACAAAGTAAAATCTTATAATAAAACAAAAATAGCTATTTCTCTTTTAAATTCTTTATTTATTTTTTTACTTTTAGCTTATTTTGTTTTTTCAGGTTTATCAAAGGATTTTGCAATCTATATAAATCAATTATTTGATAACGCATATTTATCCCTTATTCTATTTGTATCTTTTATTCTTATTGTAGAAACAGTAATTACCTTTCCATTATCACTTTATTCTGGTTTTATTCTTGAACATAAATACAATTTATCTAACCAAACTTTTATTCAATGGTTAATTGAAAACATAAAATCTTTTTTGTTGGGTTTTATTATTTTTTTACCCATTCTTCTGGCCTTTTATTATATAGTAAGAAATTATCAAAGCTATTGGTGGTTCTGGATAGGTGTTGTTATTTTTATCTTTACAATTCTTCTGGCAAGATTAGCACCAGTAATAATTTTTCCTTTATTCTACAAATTCTATCCATTAGAGAATGAATCTCTAAAAAATAGAATTATGAATCTTTGTAATAAAACAAAAATTCAGATAAAAGGTATTTTTACATTTAACTTAAGTAAAGAAACTAAGAAAGCTAATGCTGGTTTCACAGGTATAGGCAAATCTAAAAGAATTATCATAAGTGATACACTATTAAATAACTTTACAGAAGAAGAAATTGAAGTTGTTTTTGCTCACGAATTGGGTCATTATATTTATCACCATATTTGGATTGGAATGATCATAAGTACTATTTTAACATTTATTGGTTTGTATCTTGTATCCATCGTATATTCAAAATTAATTATATATTTTCAGTTCAATAGTATTGATGATCTAGCAGCGTTACCATTATTAGCGTTGTTACTATCCATTTATGGGATAATTTTATTACCTTTGACAAATTTTATTTCTCGTATGAATGAAAGAAAAGCAGATAGTTTTGCCATAAAGTTGACGAACAATTTTCCTGCTTTTAAATCAACAATGTTGAAATTATCAGAATTAAATTTATCTGATAAATCACCTAATAAAATTATTGAAATACTTTTTTATAGTCATCCATCTATCAATAACAGAATAAAATATATAAAGGAAAAGTTTAAAATAAATGATTAAGTCGTTAATAAAAATCTTTTTCATTATTATAGTCACTATTATTTTATCATCATTGGTAATAATTCTGACTCCATTGAACTTTAAGGGTAAAATATCCGATTTTATCGCCAAATTATGGGCAAAAACATTATTAGCAATAAGCTTTGTTAGAATAAAAAGATTAGGTTTAGAAAACATAGAAAAAAATAAAAACTATATTTTTATTTCTAATCACTCTTCAATGTTTGATATACTAATAGTATTAGCAGGAATTCCTAACAATATAAGATTTGTAGCAAAAAAAGAACTGTTTAAGATACCAATTTTTGGCTGGTCAATGATTATGGCAGGTTATGTAAGCATTGATCGCGAAAAGAGCGTAAAAGCTATGAGAAGTATTGAAGAAGCTGCAGAAAAAATCAAAAAAGGAATTTCTGTAATTTTATTTGCAGAGGGTACTAGAAGTAAAGATGGTTCAATACAACCTTTTAAAAGAGGACCCTTTTTGTTAGCCTCAAAGACTAAAGTGCCCATCATTCCAGTTACCATAAATGGAGCTACAAAAATTTTACCAAAAAAATCACTTAGGATAAATAGTGGAACACTTGAAATAATATTCGGTAAACCAATACCTACAGATAATATTTTAACAAAAAGTGATGAAATTGAATTACTGAACAATGTTAGAAATGAAATAATAAAAAATTATAAAGAGGAATAATAGATATGAAAATCACAAAAGAAGATGTTGAACATATTGCTAAGTTAGCTAAATTACATTTTGAAACTGAAGGTATAGAAAAAATGCAGAATGAAATGAATAAGATATTAGAATATATTGAAAAGTTAAATGAACTTGATACATCAAAAGTTGAACCTCTATCACATGTAATCGATTTAAAAAATGTTTTCAGAGAAGATGTTGTAAATCAAGTTTATTCAACTGAAGAATTACTAAAAAATGCTCCTTCTAAAACAGAAAAGTTTTTCAGAGTACCTAAAGTAATTGGATAATATGCAAAAAGTAATTGGAGTTATACCGGCAAGATATGGTTCTACAAGGCTTCCAGGAAAGCCATTATTAAATATTTTCGGGAAACCAATGATTGTTCACACATATTTGAATGCAAAAAAATCGAAACTAATTAATGAATTATATGTTGCTACTGATCATAAAGATATTGCTGATGTTATTACTAATGTTGGTGGCAATGTATTAATGACTCCTTCTGATTTGAAAAGCGGTTCAGATCGTATTGCATTTGCAATTAAAAATATTAATTGCGATATTGTAGTGAATATTCAAGGTGATGAACCTTTCATCAATTCTGAAGCGATTGATTTAGCTATTACACCTTTACTCGAAGACAAAGAAGTACTGGTATCTACTCTAATTACAAAAATAAATGATTTTTCTTTACTTGACGATCCAAATGTTGTAAAGGTGGTAAAAGATACAAACAATTACGCATTATATTTTTCAAGATCACGTATACCTTTTATACGTGATGATAAAGAAAAATTAGATAATTACATTTTTTATAAGCACCTTGGTTTATATGTATATAGAAAAAATTTTTTAGAAAAATTTGTAGATCTAAATAATTCATACCTTGAAAATTGTGAAAAACTAGAGCAACTTCGAATTTTAGAAAATGGATATAGAATAAAATGCATTGAAACGAATTATGAAAGTATATCTATAGATACAATACAAGATTTTGAAAAAATTAAGAACTTTAAAATATAGGTGAAGAACATTGGCTACTAAAAGAAAAGTAAAATTTATTTTTATTACTGGAGGTGTAGTATCCTCACTTGGTAAAGGAATTACCTCCTCCTCTTTAGGTTTGCTTCTCAAGCAAAGAGGATTAAAAGTAACTATAATGAAATTTGATCCTTATATCAATATTGATCCAGGTACAATGAACCCCTACCAACACGGTGAAGTATATGTAACTGATGATGGGAGCGAAACTGATCTTGACCTCGGGCATTATGAGAGATTTCTCAATATTAGTATGACGAAGTTAAATAACACTACAACTGGCCAAATATATAATACTGTTATTACAAATGAACGTAAAGGCGAATATCTTGGCGCAACAGTTCAGGTTATACCTCATATAACCGACGAAATAAAAAGAAGAATTGAATTGCTAAAAGAATCTGACAATTATGATGTAATAATAATTGAAATAGGAGGCACAGTTGGAGATATTGAAAGTTTACCATTTTTAGAAGCAATGCGCCAGTTTATGCATAAAGTAGGAAGAACAAATGCAATTAATATTCACCTAACTTTGGTACCTTTTATCAAATCATCTGGTGAATTAAAAACCAAACCTACACAGCATAGCGTTAAAACTCTCCTTGAAATTGGAATTCAACCTGATATTCTCGTATGTAGATCAGAAAGAAGATTAACAAAAGATCTTAAAGATAAAATAGCTCTTTTCTGTAACGTAGAGCCTTCTTCAGTAATTGAAGGCAGAGATGTAGATACTATTTATAGCGTACCCCTTGCATACGAAAAAGAAAAATTAGATGAAATTGTAATATCAAAATTAAATTTAAAATGTAATCCATTAAATTTAGAAAAATGGAAACACTTTGTAAAAAGAGTAGTTGCTCCTAAATATAAAATTAAAATTGGTCTATGTGGAAAGTATATAGAATTAGCTGATGCCTATAAAAGTATTACAGAAGCTTTTATTCATTCAGGAGCTGAAAATAATACTAAAGTAGAAATCAAATGGATTGCTGCAGAAGATATCGAGAAAGATGGACCGGAACCTTATTTGAAAGACATATCTGGGTTATTAGTTGCACCAGGTTTTGGTAGTAGAGGTATTGAAGGTAAAATATCTGCAATAAAATATGTTCGTGAAAATAAAATACCATTCTTTGGAATATGTCTTGGGTTGCAATGCGCAGTCATTGAATTCGCAAGAAATGTCTGTGGAATTAAGAACGCCAATAGTACTGAATTTAATGAAAAAACAAAGCAAAATGTAATTGATCTTATGCTTGAACAAAAGAAAGTTAAAGATAAAGGTGGCACGATGAGACTGGGTGCTTACCCTTGTAATATACAAAAAGGAACATTAGCATATACAGCGTATAAAAAAGAACTAATTTATGAAAGGCACAGACATAGATATGAAGTGAACAACAAATATAAATCACAACTAGCAAAGCATGGAATGGTATTCAGTGGTATATGCCCTGCAAATGACCTTGTAGAAATCATAGAGTTAAACAATCATCCATTTTTTATAGCATCGCAATTTCATCCAGAACTAAAGTCAAGAGCAACAATAGCTCATCCTCTTTTTAGAGAATTCATTAAAGCTTCATTGAGTTACTCAAATAAGAAAAAAATGACAGAAGAATTATGAAATATTTTCTTTATATTAAAATTGTTATATTGTTTTCGTTTTTTTCAATTTCATACTCTCAAACAATAGATTATTCAAAGCCGGATACCATTCAAAAAAACGAAATTAATAGCAGCATTATTCATTACAGATATGTTTATAATTCAATACCCTGGAATATAAATATTATAGAAATTAATTCTACTGATAAGAACTATTCAATACTATCAGTAAAAAGTTCAAACAAAATTCACAACAGTAGAGAAAAAGTTTCTGATATCGTTAAAAGAAATAGAAATAAAAATATTACAATTGGCATTAATGCAGATTTCTTTTACCCAGATGGTGATATTGTTAATAATCAAATTTCTGAAGGTGAATTTGTAAAAGGAATAAAATCTAATCGTTCTCAAATTGCATTTACTTTTTCTAATGAACCCTTCATTAACATCTTTTCTTTTTCAGGCAAACTGATTTTAAAAGATAATAAAGAAATTTCAATTGATGCTTTAAACCAAAAAAGAGGATTTGACTCAATTGTTATTTATAATAAATATTGGGGTAATTCTACTAATACAGGCGGTAGTGGAATTGAATATGTTTTTACACCAATCGATTCTACTAATGTGAATAAACCCTTTAGAGCTGTAATTAAAAGCATATTAGATAGCAATGCAACAATCACAAATAATCAATATGTATTGTCAGCTTCTGATAATAAAAAAAACACCACCCTTTCTTCATTACAAATAAATGACACAATCCTTATTAGCTTGAACATTCAACCAGATATTAACAATGTTAAAGAATTGGTTGGAGGTTTACCCCAAATAATTAAGGATGGAATTAATATTGCACACTTACAGGCACTTAAAGAAGGTGCTAACGAAAAGTTTTCTTTAACCAGGCACCCCAGAACAGCAATAGGTTATAGCCGAGATAAAGCTAAATTATATCTAATTACTGTTGATGGTAGACAAAAATGTAGCGCTGGTATGACACTCAATGAATTATCTGAATTTATGCTCTTCTTAGGTTGTTATAATGCTCTTAATTTAGATGGTGGTGGTTCTACAACCTTAGTAATAAACGATAAAATAATTAACCATCCTTCAGATGTAACTGGTGAAAGACCCGTAGGTAACGCACTTTTAATAATTTCAAATTAATTATTATTATTTATTGAACTATAACAAAAGAAAATATAGAAGCTTATTTTTATTACTATACTTTTTAAATTTATTTTATTTAAATTTAGTTTTATCTCAAGAAAAAGCCACAGAAATAAGAGCAGTATGGCTTACTACTGTTGATTACTTAGATTGGCCCAAACCGAATGAAATCGGCAATCAATTTGCTCAACAATCTTCTCTTATTAATATACTTAATCAACTTCAAAATCTTAATATTAACACAATTTTTTTTCAGGTTAGACCACGAGGAAATTCTTTCTATAACTCTTCTTATGAACCGTGGGCAAAAGAGCTTACAGGCACTTTAAGTAAAAATCCTAATTGGGATCCATTAAAATTTATTATCGAAGAAGCAAATAAAAGAGGAATAGAAGTTCATGCTTGGATAAATATCTGCAAAATATGGAGTGGCGTATATAAGCCAGAATCTAACAATCACCTATTAAATAAACATCCAGAATGGTGTAAAATATATGATAACGAATGGTGGTTAGATTTCGGATACCCTGAAGCTCGTAATTACACAATTAAAATTATTGATGAGATTATTAGTAATTATGATATTGATGGTTTACATTTTGATTACATTAGGTATCCATCAAAAAACTTCGATGATCACACTTCATATAATATATATGGAAAGAATCAAAAACGTGATGATTGGCGAAGAGATAACATCAACTCTTTTTTAAGAGAAATTAGAAAATTGGTTGAGAAAAAGAAACCTTATATCAAAATCGGTGCTGCACCAATCGGGATCTATAAAAATACATCATCTATTTCTGGTTTATCATCTTATGATAACTTATTTCAGGATACAAAATACTGGTTAGATAATAACCTTGTTGATTATATCACTCCACAAACTTATTGGGATTTTAATGATACAAGGAAAGATCCTTCTTTTGAAAAAGTGATTACAGAATGGCAAATAATTAAAAAAGGAAAATGTATCGCCCCAGGAATTGGTTTATGGAAAAACTCTATTGCAAAAGAAATAGACAAGTATATCAATGTATTACGGAATTACGATTTTGAAGGTTTCGCTTTATTTAGAACCGAACATACCTTATCAAACAACATACTAAAAGCTACTTTAAAAAATGCAGCTAAAATACCAAAACTAAATAATATTAAAGATTTTTTCTCTTCAGAAGATCTTTTTTTAAAAACTGAAAAATCAAATAATAAATTATATCTTAGCTGGCAAACAAATCGAAAAGATATAAAGTTTTTTAATATTTATAAAATTAAGGATACTTCAAAAATATTAATCTCAATAGTTGGGAAAAACATTAACTTTTACGAAATAAATGACACTCTAAATTCCAACTATGCAATTTCATTTACAACAAGATATGATTCTGAAAGTCCTCTATTCTTTCTAAAACAATTAACAATAGCTAAAAAAAGTGAAAATTCTGTGTTAGCAAACACAAATATAAGTGATAGTACAAAAAATATTTTAAAATTTATGCAACAATTACCTCTTGATTTTTATGTTGCTTGTTATCCAAATCCTTTCTATGATTATATGTTAATTGTTTATGAAATTAATAAAAAATCAGATATCGAATTATCAATTTATGATTCAAATAATAATGAAATACAGAAAATAATAAAAGGTATTCAAAATAAAGGAAGATATGTAGTTAAAATAGATGGAAAAGGTTTAAAAAAGGGTTTATACATTTGCAGATTGAGAGTAGGAGATAAAACTAAACAAAAATCAATTATTAAACAATGAGGGAGTTATGAAACATTTATTTACTGTAATACTTCTCCTTATTACAGTTGCAGAATTTTCTTTTTCGCAGGTTTATCCACCAACTAAAGAATTTAGATCAGTTTGGCTTACTACTGTTACCAATTTAGATTACCCAAAAACACAAGGTGCTCAAAATCAACAAAATGAATTAATCAATATTATTCAAAATCTTAAAAATAACAATTTTAATACTGTTGTTCTTCAGGTTAGATCAAGAGGTGATTTACTATATCCATCAGCCATTGAGCCATGGGCAAAATGTTTAACTGGTCAATTAGGTAAAGATCCAGGTTGGGATCCCCTTCAAGTTGCAGTTGAAGAATGTCATAAGCGAGGTATGGAATTACACGCTTGGTGGAACTTTGCTTTAGTAGCCGATGGAACCTCAGCACCTTCATCAGTAGGATTACCACACGTTGCATCAGCACACCCAACATGGGTAAAGCAGGCTGGTAGTCAATTATTTATGGATGTTGGGTTACCTGAAGTAAGAGAATATCTCGTTAACCTTGCAATGGAAATGGTAAGAAAATATGATATTGATGCTATTCATTTCGATTATATCAGATATTCTGAAAGCACATCCCCTGCTTTTGATGATAATGCCACTTATAATACTTATGGCGGTGGAATGAGCAAAGCTGATTGGAGAAGAGAAAATATTAATATGTTCGTACGTGCAGTATATGATAGTATTAAAAAAGTAAAACCATGGGTAAAAGTTGGTTCTACACCAATAGGCAACTACGCATCTGGAGTACCTGGTGTTGGACCTGCTTTATATGGTTATTCAGATTGCTATCAAGATTCCCGTAGATGGATGAAAGAAAACAAGCATGATTATTTAGCTCCTCAAATCTATTGGGCTTTAACTGGAAGCTATCCATACAATGTAATACTTAAAAATTGGTTAGATAATAGTGGACCAAGGCATATCTATGGAGGTATTGCTGCGTATAAAAATGATGCATCAGGTTCAGGAGCAGTATTTAGCCAGATCGGGGATATAATTGATTATACTCGCTCATTAGGTGCAAAAGGTGAAATTTATTTTAGATATGAACATATTTCTTCCGGTAATTTCTATGGGTTAAAGGGTAGATATGCTAATCCAGCAAATATTCCACCTATGCCATGGATTGATAGCATACCTCCAGGCAAACCTTCAAACCTTAGTATTACAAAAATAGACAGCAAAACTTATAAGCTAACCTGGCAAAAACCTTCATCAGGTTCAGATGGTGATACTGCGAAATATTATAATATTTATCGCTCTAATACATCAACTATAAATACAAACGATGCTACAAATTTATACTATATTACAACAAACTCAGATAATAGTATTAATATTAATTTTGCAACAGAACCAACACAAAACTACTATTTCGCAGTTTCAGCACTTGATAGGAATAATGTCGAAAGTGAATTATCTAATGTTGTTTCTATAATTGTAACAGATGTTACAGAACTAAATATGCCAAAATCTTATGTTCTAGAACAAAATTACCCAAATCCTTTTAATCCATCAACTGTAATTGCATATAATATAGAATCAAAAGGTTTTGTATCATTAAAAGTATATAATGTGCTTGGTGAAGAAATTAAAACTCTTGTTAATGATGTTAAAGAACCCGGAAGATATAACGTTACTTTTAATGCAACAAACTTGCCTTCTGGAGTATATTTCTATAAAATAGATGTGATTAGCAATAATTCCAGATTTACAGATATCAAAAAAATGATACTTGCAAAATAAAATTTTTTATAGGCACTTCTTTTATAAGAAGTGCCTTTTTTTAGCAGGTTTACTCCTCAATATTTGACAAAAACCACTTTAATTCCTTTTCCATTTTAATTTGTTGTTTACTGAGTTGCCAAATACCATGCCCATTTTCAGGAAAAATAACGAGTTCAGTTTTTACACCTTCTTTTACTAAACTATCATAAAAACATTTTGCTTGTTCTATAGGAATTCTTCTATCAAGCTCTCCAGCAAAAATCAATAATGGGGTTTTAACATTTTTTACATAATTAATAGGTGATTTATCATAAAAATCTTTGTACTTTTCTTTTGGAGTTCCTTTAAACCATACTTCTCTAAGATATTTAATTTCAGAAGTATTATATAATGATATCCAATCACACATACCTGCATAAGCAGATGCTGCTTTGAAATAATTAAAATGAGTAATAATCCAATTTGTTAAGTGTGCCCCAGCACTCCATCCTTGAATTACAATTTTATTCGTATCAATTAACCCCTCATTAGCTAAATATTTAATTCCTGTTATAACATCATCAACATCTTTTTCAAAATAATGGCCTAATATTTCCCTCATCCAATCATCACCATAACCTGTACTACCTCTATAATTAGGCTGAAATACAAAAAAACCCTTTCCGGCTAAAACATGCGCAAAAGAGTTATAATCAACAGGGAATTGTAATGTAAAAGAAGCTGCTGGTCCTCCATGGAGTTGGATAACTAAAGGATATTTTTTTAATGAATCGTATTTTGTTGGGAAATAAAGTATTCCTTCAATTTTCTTTTCATCATTACCAGGCCATTTTACAATTTTAGATTTAGATAAAATAAAACTATTCAGAAATGGATTTATAAATGTAACCTGTCTAACAATCTCACCTTTTTTATTTAAGATGTATACATCATCCGTTTTATCAGCAGTGGATATGCTACAGAAGATTAAATCCCTTTTACTATCATAAGCAAAGAATCTAATAAAAGCATTAAATTTTGTCAATTGCTCCCAACGACCATTAGCATAATAAAATAGATTTTGTTTTACTCCCATATTTACTAATGAATAAAAATTATTATTCCCCTCTTTATGGAAATAAGAATTAATCTCATAATTAAAATTTGAATCTAAAATCCCAATTTTTCCACTATCAACATCTATATAAAATAATTTATGCTGATAGTAAAATTCCTGTTTGATATTAGCATCTGATAAAAAATATATTTTTTTAGAGTCTTTTGACCAAGAAATACTTTTTTCAATGATGTTATTATTCGTAAGTTTTTTAAATTCTTTACTTTCTAAATTTAGAAGATAAATCTCTGTTTTTATTTCATAATCAGGATATGAACCGGGTGAAAGTGTTAATGCAATACTTTTACTATTTGCTGATATAGAAATGTATCTAACATTCAGGGAATCTGGTGATAGTACTTCTTTCTTGCCAGTTTTTAATTCATAACTCATTAGTATATTATTAGGATATATTGAATCACTACCAATAATAAAATTTCCATCTAAGTCTTTTATAAGTTCCTTTCTCTTTTCAGAAGATAAAAAGTAAATAACATTCTTCTCTTTTGAATAACTAAACGAGGTTATATTACTATTGTGGCTAAAAACCAAATGTAAATTTTTTCCGTTTTTATCAATAGCATAAATATTTTGTTTACCATTATTCATTGATAAAAAATATATTGAATCATTACAAATGAATTGTGGATTAGATTCTCCATGAGGAATATCAACTAGTTGCTTTATATTACCATAAAAATCAGATTTCCAAATATGTTGAACTCTTTTATCATTCTTTAAATCTTTTTCAGAAATTAAAAGAAGTAGTGCTTCTTCATCAGGGTATATATATAAACCTCTTATTAATTTAAGATTAAATAAATCAGATATTTCCATAACCCGTTGAATATTATGTAAAGGAATAATCGAAAGAAATAAAGATATAAGATATATATATTTTTTCATTCTATTAGAAAAATTTTTTTAAATTTAAATAGTTCATTGATAATATACAATAAAAAAAATATTCTTGATTATATAATTTTTTAAGACTAAATTTATCATAGACCATAATATTTTTATCTATGAAAAAAACATTACTCTTATTTTTCCTTATTATTTTCTTAAATCCTTTTATTTCTAATGGTAAGGAAAATAAAAAAAATATTTTAATTATTAGTTCTTATCATAAAGGGTTTTCTTTTACTGATAGAATTATTACAGGTATTGAAACCCACTTCAAAAGGGAAGCAGCATATTCTGCAAGTGTATATGTTGAATATTTAGATTTTTTAAGAGTACCTCAGAATAAACTACAAAAAAAGAATCTTGTAGAATTCTTAAAAAACCGATACGAAAATATAAAGGTTGATGCACTTGTAGCGGTTGATCCAGAAGCTCTTCTTTTTATAAATGAATATGGAAAAAAAATTGTAAATACTTCAAAAAATTTTTACTGTGGCATTACTCAAGAAATTGTTAACTCAATAGAAAATATTAACGAATATTTAGGTTTAACATTAGATTATGATTTTAAACGAAACTTTGAATTAGCAAATAATCTTTTACCAAATAGAAATAATTATTATATATTACTTGATAGTTCTCATTTAAGTAACTCGATATTCAATCAAATTAAAAAGATTGAAAATCACTTTAAGGAAAAGAAATTTATTTTTATACGTGATCTTTCCTTCAATGAATTATTAAATACCCTAAAAAGCGATGAGAATAATTCTGTAATATTTCCAATTTTATACACTCGAGATAAATATAATAACTTATATCATCTAGAAGATATTACTTCCCTACTATCAAATAGAATCAAATCACCAATTATCGGGTTCATTGATGTACAGGCAAATCGAGGTATTTTATGCGGATATTTATATATAGGTCATAAGCAAGGACAGCTTTTAGGAAAATTAATTGATGAATATTTAAATTATAACAGAATTAATGACTCTATTTTATCAGTAAAAATTCAATATAACAATGTTTTTTCTTACCCCAAACTAGAAGAATATAATATACCAGTAACTAAATTACCTCTTAATGCAATTATTATGGATAAACCACCTAGTTATTACCAAAAATATCTGAAAGTGCTCTTACCATATATAATTTTGATATTTTCTCTTATTGTTTTTGTTATCATACTTTATTGGGGTTACAATAAATTAAAGAAAGTCACTAAAAATCTTAAGAAAAGCGAGGAATTATATAGGCTACTAGTATCAAACATTAAAGATGTAATTTTTAGGTTTGAACTATATCCCAACACTCATTATACTTTTATTAGTCCATCAGTTTATGATTTAATTAGTATAAAACCAGAAGAAGTATATAATGATCCTACTATTTTTTTTAAACATCTATCTGATGAATATCATTCATTTTTTAACAACTTACTTTCTGGTAATATTAATTTTGACAACACTTATGAAATTAAATGGATACTTCCTGAAAACAAAATTATCTGGACTGAAGTTAAATATATACCTATATATGATAACAATAATAAACTAATTGCTATTGAAGGAATATCAAGGGATATCACAAAAAGAAAAAACTATTTTGAAGAATTAAGATTAAGTCAGGAAAGATTAAAGCTTGTATTACAAAGCAATAAAGATGGCATATGGGATTGGGATATTCCTTCAGGAAAAATTACAGTTGATGATAGGTGGCTTGAAATAATTGAATACAATAGAGATGAAATTCAACCGACATTCGATTTTTGGAAGGATTCTTTACACAATGATGATAAAGAAGCTACTTTACAAATACTAAACAATCATCTTTTAGGTAATAATGAGTATTATGAAGCAGAATTTAGAATGAAAACAAAATCTAATAGATATAAATGGATCCTTTCTCGAGGCAAAGTTGTAGAAAGAGATTCTGATGGAACCCCTATAAGGATGACAGGAACACATACCGATATAACAGAAAAAAAGAAAAACGAACTAGAATTACTAAAAATAAAAAAATTAGAGTCACTTGGAACATTAGCTGGTGGTATAGCTCACGATTTCAATAATATATTAACTGCAATATTAGGCAATGTTTCACTCGCTAAATTATTACTTAAATCTAATAAAGATATTGAAAAAGTATATAACTTGATTAGCAGTTCTGAAAATGCAACTTTACGAGCAAAGGAGTTAACACAAAAATTATTAGCATTTTCTAAAGGTGGCAAACCAATCAAAATTAAAACGAATATCAAAGAGATTCTTAATGAAACAATACAGCTAATAGATGAACCATTAATTAAATTCGATGTAAAATTCATTTCTAATCTTTGGGCTTTAGAAGCTGATCCTTCTCAAATCAAACAGGCACTTCATAGCATAATTATTAATGCAATTGAGTCAATGAATAATATCGGATTAATAAAAATTAGTATAAGGAACTATAAAGTAAATAGAAATATCGAAAAGAATCCTTATTTACATAAAGAGCATTACATAAAAATTGAAATAAAAGATGAAGGTTGTGGAATTAACAGAGAAAATCTCGAAAAAGTATTCGATCCTTATTTTACGACCAAACCAAGAGCCGGTGGATTAGGTTTATCTGTTGCAAATGCAATTATTCAAAATCATGAAGGTTATTTAACTCTCTCATCAATTCCTCAAAAAGGAACTACAGTTACAATCTACTTGCCAGCTTTAGTTACTGAATCAAAAGAAAGTCCAAAGAATACAAAAATTATTTCAAATATTTCAATAGACAAAGCAAAAATTCTTGTTATGGATGATGATGAATATATTAGAGATCTTTTGTTTGAAGCTTTATCAAATCTTGGTTACTCAATTGAATTAGCAATTGATGGTAACGAAGCAATTAATAAGTACGTAGAGAGCTTAAACATGGGAAGCCCATTTGATCTTGTAATTTTAGATCTAACCATTCCTGGTGGAAAAGGTGGAAAAGAAACAATAAGTGAGCTTCTTTCGATAGATCCAGAAGTTAAAGCTATTGTATCAAGCGGTTATTCTAATGACCCTATACTCTCAAATTATTATGATTATGGATTCAAAGGAATTATCAAAAAGCCTTATGATATAAACACTTTAGAAAATACTATTAAAAACGTTTTAAGTTAATTTCCGTACTTTTCGAGATTCCTTAATAACGATCTAAAATCTTTAAAATGCTCTGCAACAATTCTCATCTTTTGTTTTGTATTAGGATGGATAAACTCAATCGAGTATGCGTGAAGGGTTAATCTTTCCATTAATGGTTTTTCTCCTTTAACTGAAGGAGTAAACTTTGGCTTAATATCCGAAAGAAAGATTTTTTCATTATTGCTATATAGCTTATCAACCGCAAGAGGCAGCCCTATTGCTTTAAAATGAACTCTTATCTGATGAGTTCTCCCTGTTAACGGCATAGCTTCTATCAAAGTGTATTGCTTAAATTTTTTCACGACTTTATAATTCGTAATTGAAGGTTTCCCATTTTTTTTATCAATCACCATTAAATTTTCGTGTGCATTTTTTTTACCAATAGGTAAATTTATAACTCCAACATTTTCTTTTGGTAACCCTTTAACTAATAAATGATATATTTTTTGAACTTTATGTTTTTCAAACTGAATGGAAAGTTCCTTATGAGTTAATGAATCTTTTGCAAAAATTATTACACCGCTTGTTTCTTTATCCAATCTATGTAAAGTATAAATTTCTTTATATAATTTTGCTAATATATCATGCAAATTTTCTTCCAGTTTATTGAATCTATCCTGTATAACAAGCATTTTGGGAGGTTTGTTGATAGCAATAATATATTCATCTTCGTAAAGAATTTCTAGTTTGCCGGGAAGCATTTACTAACCTTTCATTAACTCTTTTGCACTAGCAAGAGAACTTTCTGTGATAACATCTCCGCTTAGAAGTTTTGCAACTTCTTTTACTCTTTCGTTATTAGTTAGTTTTCTTATAGTTGTAACAACCCTATGATTTTCATTCTTTTTTTCGACTACAAAATGATGATCAGCTAAAGCTGCTATCTGTGGTAAATGTGTGATTGCGATAATTTGATGGTAATTAGAAAGATTCTTTAAGCACTGTCCAACCTTTGTTGCTATTCTTCCACTAACACCAACATCAATCTCATCAAAAGCTAATCCTGGTAATTTATCTGATTTAGCAAGTATTGTTTTCAATGAAAGCATAATTCTAGAAATTTCTCCACCAGAAGCTACTTTTATTAATGGTTTGAGTTCTTCACCTTCATTTAAAGAGACATAAAACTCAACAAAATCTATTCCTTTTGAATTAGCTTCGTAATATGAATTTTTTAGTATTACAAAAGCTCTTTCTGAATCAGATGATTTTTTATTTTCAAATTTTATTTCAAAAGATGCTTTCTCGATACCTAAATCTTTTAATATTTGAATTATTGATTTTTCAATCTTCTTTGAAATTTCTTTTCTTTTATTTGATAAACGAAGTGCTTTTTCAGAACAAATTACTCTATTTTTTTCTATCTGTTTTCTCAGATTCTCTATCTCATACTCAAAGTTACCAGCCAACTCATATTCTTTCCCAATCTTTTCTCTATATTCAATAACACTTTCAAGCGAACCACCATATTTCTTTCTTAGTTTATTTAATTGAAGAAGTCTGCTTCTTATCATTTCTAATCTTTCTGGATCAAACTCAATTTTAGAATTATAATTCTGGATAAATCTTGCAATTTCATCTACTATTATTTCGGCATTTTTTGCTTCTTGTTCCGTTTCAGTAAAAGTTTTGTCAATTTTACTTAAGTTACTTAATTTGTTTCTACAGATAACCAACAAATCTCTGATTGAATCTTCTTTTGAATATAAAATATCATATAATTGATTTGTTGTTTGATGTAATTCCTCAAAATTTTCTAATATTTTTAGCTCAGATTCTAATTCTTCAATTTCATTTACTTTTGGATCAACTTCATCAATCTCTTTTATCTGGTATTCATACAAATTCATTTTATCTTTTAACTCTTGTTCCCGTTTTAGAGTATCATCCAGCTGTTTAAATAACTGATTCAAATTATTATAAGATTGACGATACTCATCAACTAATGCCTGTAATCCACCAAATTCATCGACTAAATCGATATGTGATTCAGCTTTTAAGAGAGATTGATGCTCATGTTGACCATGCAAATCCATTACTGCATCACCTACTTCTTTTAAAGCATTAACAGTAGCAGGTGTATCATTTATAAAGCATCTATTTTGTCCTTTAAGATGGATTTCCCTTCTTAAAATTAAATCATCATAAAAATCTATATTAAGATTTTCAATAATATTTTTTACTTTTGTATTGTTAGTTACATCGAAATGAGCCTCAACGATTGCTTTCACTTCCCCTTTTCTAATAACTTCGGTATTAGCCCTTTCCCCTAAAACAAGATTAAGAGAATCCATTATGATTGATTTTCCGGCTCCGGTTTCTCCAGTAATAATATTCAAACCATTTTGAAATTCTACTTCAACTTCATCAATCAAAGCATAATTTTTAATTATTAATCTTTTTAACATTTTTGGGATTAATCAATAAGATTTAGATCTGGAATATTTTCTATAATACTATATGAGAAAAGATAGTTATAATATTCTTCAATAGATTTCTTCTGGTCTTCACCGAACTCAAAGATGTAATTCGTTTCATCTTCTTCAAATTCTTCGTAATAATCATCTTCACTACTTAAAACATCAGAAATCAAATGTTCTTCGTCTTTTACTTCATCTTTTTCTGTATCTTCTTTTGGCTTATTAAATATGTTTTTTATAAATGATATATCATCATTATCTACTTCATCAGATCTTGCTACAAGAAGGTAAGATACATAAGGTAAACCTGTCATTAAAAACCATTCCTCTGCAAGCAATAAACCTGTAGAAGGATTTTCAGAATTTTCTAAAGCTTCATCTCCAGAAAGTAACAAAGCATCAACTTTTTTTAAAGCTTCATCAAGATTGCCATCAAATTCACTGAAAGATATTGGAGTATCATAATTTTCTGTAAAAATTATTTTTGTAAGATAGGATTCGTAAGGATAACCTTTCCTATATGCAATATTTGATATCTTTGTCCTATTTTTGGAAAAAAGAAGAATTGAATCCTTAGAAGTATCAGTAAGGGATATTGCAAAACTACTTATAATGCCTAGATTATAAAAATCGGATTTTACTGCATATTCAAATGGAGAAAGTAATGCATAATCAGCATTATTTTTAAAAAAAAGGTTGGTGCAATCTTCTGGTGTTTCTGTAAAAATTTCAAAGTTATCTACTAAACTTCTAGTAAGCCGAATAGCAATACTACTATTCGGAATGACCAACCTTTTTTTATTCTTAGTCATTTAAAAAAAAATTAATTTGTTTTTTGACGAACAGCTTTAGAAGCAAGTTTTCTTATATAATAAAGTTTTGCTCTTCGCACACGTCCATCTTTAACCTTTTCAATTTTTGCAATTCTTGGAGAGTGTAATAAAAATATTCTTTCTACACCAACTCCGTTTGAAATCTTTCTAATTGTAAAGGTTTCACTTATTCCACTTCCTCTTCTACTAATGACTATCCCCTGAAATTCCTGTATTCTCTCTTTATCACCTTCAATTACTCTTACACTAACTTTAAGAGTATCACCAGCTTTAAAATTTGGGATATCATTTTTCAAATGCATTCCTTCGACTAATTTTATCTTGTCCATAATTATAACTCCAGTACTTAAATCAATTTATATTATTATTTAATTTTTCTCTAATAAATCTTTTCGTCTTTTTTCAGTCAATTTTCTTGCTTCTTCTTCTCTCCATTCATTTATCTTTTTGTGATCACCTGAAAGCAAAACATCAGGTACCCTCAAACCCATAAATTCAGCGGGTTTTGTATACTGAGGAGCTCCAAGCAAATTTTCCTGAAATGAATCACTCAAAAGTGATTCTGCATCTCCAACTACTCCAGGAATAAGCCTTGCTACAGAATCAACAATCACTAAAGCAGGAATTTCTCCTCCAGTTAAAACATAATCACCGATAGAAATTTCTCTGGTAATTAATGTTTCAACGACTCTGTTATCAACTCCCTTATAATGACCACATAAAAGAACAATATTTTTTTTAAGTGAAAGCTCAGTAGCTAATTTTTGAGTATATCTTTCACCTTTTGGAGAAAGATAAATAATCTCATCATAACTTCTTTCACTTTTCAACTTTTCCAAGCAACGATATATTGGTTCAATTTTTAGAACCATTCCAGCACCCCCGCCATAGGGAGTGTCATCAATTGTCTTATGTTTATCGTTTGTATAATCTCTAAGATTATGCAGATAAATTTCAACTAATCCTTTCTTCTGTGCATTTTCGAGTATACTATCGCTTAATGCACTAACCATCAAATTAGGTACACCGCTAATTATGTCAATTCTCATAAATGCTAATCAAATAATCCTTCTATCAAATTCAGGACAATTTCTTTTTTTTCAAGGTCTACAGAATGAACAAATTCTTTAATATTAGGCACCAATACCTCTTTTCCAGAATGATCAATTACTAATACACTTTGTGCCGGTAATTCCAAAATATTCTTTACAATTCCTAATCTTGTTCCGTGTTCATCAAACACAGATAGACCTATCAGCTGATAGAAGAAATACTTGCCTTCAGGTAATTTAATCGAATCTTTTTCCTCGATAAAAATATAATGGTTTACAAATTTTTCGATATCAGTTCTTGTGTTAAGATTTTTAAATTTTAAGGTTAGTTTTTCTCCCTTAAATTCTATACTTTCAATAGAAACTGGTACCAAAAAATTTTCATCTAAACCGAGAAAACATTCTCTTAAATCATAAAAGCGATCTATTGAAAAAGTCAACGGCTCTACAAATGTGAAACCATTTATTCCAAACGGTTTACGAATTTTACCGATGATTATGTATCCGTGCACCCTAATAATTTAAGCGGGAATATTTCACCCGCTCAAAAATTCTTTATTATTAAATTAGTCTAGAATTTCAAGGATTGCGCGTTTACCTTCTTTAGCAGCAATAGCGCTAAGCAAAACTCTCATAGCCTGAGCAGTTCTACCTTTTCTACCAATCACTTTACCGACATCGCTTTCACCAACTTTTAGTTTGAAGATAACCTTGTTATCCTTCTCTTCAAACTCAATCACGACGTTGTCAGGATTGTCAACAAGATGTTTTGCAATGTAATCGATGAATTCCTTCATTTTTTTTCTCCTTTTTCAATTAACCTGGATTGTTTAAGTTTTTTTCGACTAATTTGTTTAATTTAATTCTACCTTTCGGCTAATACTTATTACACGATTAAAAACTTAGTTTTTATTTCGTGTTTTTTCCTCCATAAGTTATAAATAAGGTTAATATTTAATAACCCATTCGTTAATTAAAATTTACTCAGCAGCTGCTTCTTCAGCTTTTGGTGCTGCTTCAGATGCTTTCTTTGCTTTTCTTCTTTCAGCAGCTCTTCTCTTCTTTTCTAATTCCCTTTCTGCTCTATTCGCTTGTAGGGAATTCCATTCTTCAATTCTTTTTTGAATTTCTTCAGCGCTTAAACCTTTTTTCATTAAATGGAACTTTAAAGTAACACCTTTTCTTCTGAGTAAATGCCTTACTGTAGGTGTTGGCTGAGCGCCATTTTTCAACCAATATAAAACTCTATCCTCTTTAATATCAATTGTCATAGGATGAGTTTTAGGATCATACAATCCGACAGCGTCGATGAATTTGCCATCTCTTGGTGAACGAGAATCAGCAGCTACAATTTTATAAACAGGAAAACCTTTCCTTCCCATTCTTTTTAATCTTAATTTTACCACGCCTAATTTATTCCTCCATCATAAATAAATAATATATTTTAATTTATTTTTTAATTCAAGTCAAGAAAAATTTCGTTCAAAACCAGCAGGTAAGCCAAAAGCCTTCATCAATCTATTCATTTTGCCTTTATTCAGGTTTCTCATCATTTTTTGCATCTCTTCATACTGTTTAATAACTTTATTAACTTCCTGAATAGTTGTACCACTTCCTTTGGCTATTCTTTTTCTTCTCGAGCCATTTAAAATCGAAGGTTTAGTTCTCTCTTTCTGAGTCATCGATAATATTATAGCTTCAACTCTAACTAAAGCTTTATCATCAATGGTTGCATTCCTTAAAGCTTTATCCATTCCTGGTAACATTCCTAAAATATCTTTCAATGACCCCATTTTTTTCATTTGTCTAATTTGATCAAGAAAATCATTAAAATCAAATTGATTCTTCTTTAGTTTTGATTCTAATTTCTTTGCTTCTTCTTCATCAAATTGCAACTGGGCTTTTTCGACTAAACCTACTATATCTCCCATACCCAGTATTCTTGAAGCCATTCTATCAGGATAAAACTGCTCTATCGCATCAAGTTTTTCACCAATGCTTACAAATTTAATTGGTTTATCAACAACAGCTTTTATTGATAATGCAGCACCGCCTCTTGTATCTCCATCTAATTTTGTAAGTACAACACCATCAAAATCTAATCTTTCATGAAAATTTTTTGCTGTATTTACTGCATCCTGCCCTGTCATAGAATCAACTACAAATAATACCTCATGAGGTTTTACCTGTAGTTTTATTTCTTCAATTTCTTTCATCATCTCTTCATCAATGCTCAACCTACCAGCAGTATCAATTATAACTGTATCACGAGCATTTTTTCTTGCATAATCAATTGAGTCTTTTGCAATCTTAATAGCATCTTTTTCTTCACTTGAGTATACAGGAATGCCTATAGATGATCCTAATTGTTTTAATTGATCAATTGCAGCAGGACGATATATATCACAAGCAACTAAAATTGGATGTCTTCCTTTTTTCTTCAGTAAATTTGCTAGTTTTGCAGCAAAAGTGGTTTTTCCAGAACCTTGTAAACCAGATAATAGTATTACTGATGGTGGAATATTTGAAAATTTAATTTCAGTTTTATCACTACCCATTAATTTTATTAACTCATCATTTATTATTTTTATGATGAGTTGACCTGGAGTAATACTATTTATTACCTCCTGTCCGATAGCTTTCTTCTGGACTTCTTCAATAAACTGTTTAACCACTTTATAGCTAACATCAGCATCTAATAAAGCACGCCTAACTTCTCTTAAAGAATCTGATATATTGCTTTCTGTTAGCCTACCTTGACCTTTAATTTTCTTAAAGATCGTTTCCAGTTTTAAACTTAAATCTTCAAACATTCTTTGTCAATTTTTATAAAACTTAAATATATTAAATATTATCTTCAAAAGCAATATTATTTCATATTCCATACAAAAATTCACTTGTTATTAAATAATTGTAATTTATAAATATAACCCTGAATAAGTGAAATTTTTTTCTAATAGTATATGATTTTTGATTTTTTTTAAATATTTTCTTATATTTTACATAATATTAAAAAATATATTTACAGTGTAATTTGAAAAAGCAAATAACTATAGAATTAAATCCTGAAGATATTTATAATAATGAATTAATAATAAAATCAGCTTCAGAAAAAACTGGAATTTCACCAGAAGATATTTCAGCAATTGATTATATTAAAAGATCACTTGATTCGAGACACAAAAAAAACAAATACATACTTTCGCTTGTAGTTTATTCAAAAGAAGAACCACCCTTAGAACAAAAAATCGAATATAAAACAGCAAATCCTTCAAAAACAGTTATAATAATTGGTGCAGGTCCTGCAGGATATTTTGCTGCATTACAATTATTAGAATTTGGAATTAAGCCTGTAATTTTCGAGAGGGGTAAAGATGTAAAAGAAAGAAGAAAAGACATTAAGGAATTATTAAAGTATGGCAAAGTAAATCAACAATCCAACTATTGCTTTGGAGAAGGAGGTGCAGGTGCTTATTCAGATGGTAAAATTTATACGCGTTCAGATAAAAGAGGAAATGTAAAAAAAATTTTAAAGATACTTGTTGATCATGGTGCAAATCCAGATATCATGATTGATGCTTACCCCCATATTGGTTCAGATAAGCTACCAAAGATTATTGCAAAAATACGAGAAACTATTTTAAATTGTGGTGGCGAAGTATATTTTAATTCACAGATTACAAATTTTGAGATAAATGATTTTTCTATAAATTCAATTATTATCAATAATGAGAATAAATTCTCTGGATCTGCCTATATATTAGCAACAGGTCACTCAGCAAGAGACATATATTATCTTCTTGATAGAAAAAGAATATTTATTGAGTCTAAATCTTTTGCAATAGGCTTTAGAGTAGAACATTATCAAGAACATATAAATGAAATTCAGTATGGAAAAAACTATAACAAACTTCTTCCCCCTGCATCATATAAGTTAGTAACTCAGGTGAAAAATAATGCTGTTTTTTCATTTTGTATGTGCCCGGGTGGTATTATTGTTCCAGCAGTATCAGCTCCAAGAGAATTAGTTGTTAATGGAATGTCAAGCTCAAAAAGAAATTTAAAGTTTGCTAATTCAGGCATTGTTACTACTGTAAGTGATAAAGATTTTTCTAATTTCAATTACTCAGGTAAGCTTGCTGGTCTAAAATTTCAAGAAGAACTTGAAAGATTATTCTTTACAGATGATACTAAAAACCCTCTAAAGGCTCCTGCTCAAAGATTAATTGACTTTGTTACAAATAAAAAAAGTACATCACTAATGGAATCCTCTTATATTCCAGGTTTAATTATAAAGGATTTATTCAGTCTCTTTCCTGAAAGAATTAAAACAGATCTGCAAGAAGGGATTAAAATTTTTGACAGAAAAATGAAAGGTTTTTTAACTCAAGATGCTAATGCAATTGGTTTAGAATCAAGAACAAGTTCCCCAATAAGAATAACAAGATTAAAAGAAAAGTATCATCATGTACAAATAAAGAACTTATTTCCCTGTGGAGAAGGAGCTGGCTACGCTGGAGGAATTATTTCGGCAGCAGTTGATGGACAGAATTGTGCAAAAGCCATAATAGATCAATTTTTTATTTGATTTATTTTAATATGTTTTGCAGCTAAATATGCTGATGAGAAAGCAAATTGAAGATTGTAACCGCCGGTATCACCATCTACATCAATAACCTCACCAACGAAATAAAATCCTGGTATAATTTTCGATTCCATTGTTTTTGAATTTATTTCTTTTGTAGATATACCTCCGGTTGTAACCATAGCAATATTAAAATCACCTTTTCTCTCTACTTCAAATTCCATTTCACAAAAAATTCGTATTATTTTATTTCGAATTTCTTTATTTACTTTTGATATCTTTACATTTTCCTGTATATCAGATAATAACAAAATTTCATCAATTAATCTTTCAGGAATATTATAACCTTTAAAAAAAGTTTTTAGTGTAATACCTCCCTTTGTAGAAATTAAATCTATATATTTTTTACTTACATTATCAAAATTATCATTTAGTAAATTAATTTTTATTATATCATTTTCATCAATATATCTTGATAAATCCAAAATAGCAGGACCTGATAACCCAAAATGTGTAAAGACTATATCTCCAATAATAGATTTTCTTTTCTTTCCTTCTTTATACAATACTACCTCTCGATTATAAAGAGATACACCAGACAAAATTGAAAATTTAAAATCTTTTACTATTATAGGAGTTAATGCGGGTTTGGGAGTAATAATAGTGTGTCCAAAAGTTTCAGCAATACTATATCCATCACCAGTTGAACCTGAATTAGGATATGATTTTCCTCCGGTTGCAAGAATAATAAATTTTGATTTATAAGTGTTTTTATCACTACAAACTACAAAATTATCTTCAACTTTTTTTATTTCGATTACTTTTTCATTTAAATGAATATTTACATTATTAGAATAACAATCTTTTATTAGGCAATCTAATATATCTTTAGCCTTCTGAGATTTTGGGAATACTTTTCCGTTTTTATCTATTACAATTTCGATTTTATGTTTTTTGACATATTCAATAAGATCATTATTAGTAAAACCCAAAAGGGAAGGTTTTACAAAATTATTTTTATCTCCATAATGTAAAAAAAATTCATCTATATTACCAGAATGGGTAAAATTACATCTTCCTGAACCAGACATCAAAAGTTTTTTCCCTACAGAGCTATTTTTTTCAAGTATTAGAGTATTGAGTTCCTTAGGTAAATTTAAAGCAGAAAATAAACCACCTGGTCCAGCACCAACTATAATAATATCATAATAATTAACCATTATTTAATTTTTTCAATTTCAACTCTATCCCCAAGCTTAGCATTAAAATATTTTTCGGCACTACTTTCATTCCTTGCAATTTCAATAAAATCTGTTGATGCTTCAAATAAAACAAAACCACCTTCATCAACAAAGCTATATGATGGTGAATACAAAGCCTTCACTATTTTATTACCAATTTTAATTTTTACCTTTTCCCCGATTTGAATACCAAGGGTTTTAACAAAATAAGAGCCAAAATTTACCTGTATATTTCCATAACGATCAATAAAAATTATTTCGCCAATTATTTTATCTTTATTTATTTCAGGTTGCTTTATAGGAATCATTTCATAATCATTTATTTCTTTCCCAAATTTATCAATGTCAATTCCTATCGATATAAAACCAGCAACGGGACCTAAAACATCTCTTCCTAAAAAAGATTTTGACACCCCTTCTTTTCTAAAAAATTCAGAGTTTGTTATTTCTCTTATTTGTTTAATCCCATACTTATTAATTATTAAGGTGAGTAAACCATTATCTGGTGCAATAAAAACGTTCTGATCTTTAGTTTCAAGTATTATTGATCTTGAATTAACTACTTCTTCAGAATTTATTGAAGCAATAAATATTGTTCCCTTAGGATACTCCTGAGAAGCTAGAAATAAATTAAACATACCTTCGCGAATATTAAAGGGTGTAATTTCATGAGTGAGATCGACAACATTTGCTTTTGGATTAATTTTTAAAATCGATCCTTTTAATGCACCGGCATAAAAATCTTTTGTTCCATAGTCTGTAAGTAAACCAATAATACCATTTGGCTTGAATGTGCTCTGTGCATTTAAAAAAGCATAGCTAAAGCAAATCAATAATAATTGAATTATTGTTCTTTTCATATTAATTAAGTCTCTATTTTTAAAATATCATGTTTATCTTTAACGTATGCCAGAGAAAGAGAAATAATCTTAATATTAAATTTTGATTTTAATAACTTCGAGCACTCAGATATTGTTGCTCCAGAAGTTATCACATCATCTAAAACAAATATAGTTTTATTATTTATATCAAGATCCCGGGTAATTTTGAAAGCGCCAGAAACATTTTGCTTTCTTTCAACCCTATTTAACTTTGTTTGACTAATTGTATTTTTTTCACGAATCAACATTTTAGTTATAACAGGGATTTTTAAAACAGAAGCTACTCCTAAAGATATAATTTCAGATTGATTATAACCCCTTTCTTTTTTTCTACTTTTATGTAATGGAATAGGTATAATCATATCAGCTTTTATATCATGTTTTAGTAAAGCTTCACCAAGTTTTTCCCCCATGAACAAACCGAGCTTTTGCTTATTCTCATATTTTATCATGTGAATTATCTTCTGAGATATTGATTCTGGTTCAAAATAAAAAAGAGAATAAAAATTATCTATCTCGCTACAATATTTTTCTTCAGCTTTAAACTCTTTATGATTAATATCATAATCAAAGAATGATAATTTACTATAACAATCTGAACAGAAATAATTATCTTCGCTTAAAATTAGATTTTCACAATTGAAACAATAACGCGGTAATATTATATCAAGAAATGTGTTAAATATATTTTTAAAAAAGAACATTTTATAAATTCTTTTGTATCCTTTCTATCTCATCTCTTATTTCAGCAGCTCTTTCAAATTCTAAGTCTTTGGCGGCTTCCCTCATTTCTCGGGTTAATCTTTCAATTAAATCTTTCTTTTGGTCAATTGATAGAGATTTTAATATTTGTGAAGGGAATAGCTCAATTCTTCCTCTTTTGCTCTCAGTTTTCTTTGCTAATAATGTATCAGCCACTATAGTCGATGACATAATATCTTCAACTGTTTTCTCAACGGTTTTGGGTATAATATTATTCTCCTTGTTATACTGCATTTGTAACTCTCTTCTACGTTTAGTTTCATTAATAACTTTTTCCATAGAATTAGTTAACTTATCTGCATACATTATAACTTTTCCATTTACATTTCTTGCAGTTCTTCCTGCGGTCTGCATTAACGATTTTTCTGAACGTAAAAATCCCTCTTTATCTGCATCAAGGATAGCCACTAATGAAACTTCAGGTAAATCCAATCCTTCCCTCAATAAATTAACACCAACTAATACATCAAATTCACCGAGTCTAAGATCTCTGATAATATCAACCCTTTCCAAAGATTCGACATCTGAATGCAAGTATTTCACTTTTATCTTTAGACTTTCAAGATAGTCAGCTAAATCTTCGGACATTCTTTTTGTAAGCGTTGTAACAAGTACTCTTTGTTTTAATTTTACCCGTTCTCTTATTTCTTTTATCAAATCATCTACTTGATTTTTAACAGGTCTAACTTCAATTTCCGGATCTAATAAACCTGTAGGTCTAATAACTTGCTCAACTACTATTCCATTGGATTTCTTTAATTCATATTCTGCAGGAGTTGCACTAACAAAAATTGCACGCTTCATCAACTCTTCAAACTCTTCAAATTTTAATGGGCGATTATCCAATGCAGAAGGTAACCGAAACCCGTGTTCAACAAGAGTCATTTTCCGCATTCTATCTCCGTTATACATTGCCTTAATTTGCGGAATAGTTTGGTGGGATTCATCTATTACAATTAAAAAATCTTCTGGGAAATAATCTAATAAACAAGCTGGTCTTTCGCCCGGTTTCCTTCCGGCTAAATGCCTTGAATAATTTTCAATTCCTGAGCAATAACCGACTTCTTGCATCATTTCAAGATCAAACCTTGTTCTCTGTTCCAATCTCTGGGCTTCAAGGTATTTATTTTCATTTCTGAGCTCTTGCAATCTTTGTTCAAGTTCTAATCTTATATCGTGCATCGCCCTTTCTAAATCTTCACGTGTAGTAACAAAATGACGAGCAGGATAAATCACAATTGAATTAATATTTGATTTTATGACAGAACCGTCTAATCTATTAATTGTGGAAATCTTTTCAATTTCATCTCCAAAAAATTCAACTCTTACCCCTTCTTCATCTTCATAAGCAGGTATAATTTCAATCACATCACCACGTACACGAAAAGAACCTCTGGTAAATTCATAATCATTTCTTATGTAGTGAATATCTGCTAATTCCCTTAGAAATTTATTCCTATTTATTTCTTGACCAACCTTCAACCTCACGACCTGTCTTGCATATTCCTCAGGTGAACCGATACCATATATACAGCTTACAGAAGCTACTATTATTACATCATCTCTTCCTTCTAATAAAGCAGAAGTAGCTTTTAATCTTAACCTATCAATTTCTTCATTTATTGAAAAATCCTTTTCAATATAGGTATCTGTTTTTGGTATATATGCTTCTGGTTGGTAATAATCATAATAACTTATAAAAAACTCTACAGCATTTTCCGGAAAAAAAGATTTAAATTCACCATACAATTGTGCTGCTAAGGTTTTATTATGAGAAATAACTAAAGTAGGTTTACCATAATTTTTAATTACATTTGAAATCGTAAAAGTTTTACCTGAACCTGTTACACCGAGAAGTGTTTGATACTTAACCCCACTCAACAAACCTTTCGTTAATTCTTCAATTGCTTTAGGTTGATCGCCGCAGGGTTTGTAATCAGATACAAGTTTAAATTTCATCATTAGTATCTTTTACTTCTTCTTTTGAAGAAATCTATAAGTGGATTTAAGTAAGATTTATCAATATTAATTTCTATTTTATCGACTTTGCTTTTTAAAAATAATTTATCAAGTTTTTGTTTGTTATTTATCCAAAATTCTGAATACTTTTTTCTAACAATATCACTAGTGGAATCGACCCAAATATTTTCTCCTGTTTCAGCATCAACAAATTTAATCAAACCCAAAGGAGGCAATTCTTTTTCTGTAGGATCTACTAAATGCACAGCTATTAAATCATGTTTTTTACTTACAAGTTTTAAAGGATCTTCAAAATTATTATCATAAAAATCTGAAATAAAAAAAGAAATACTTCGTTTTTTTATTACCTTATTCAAATATTCAAGACCCAATCTCAAATTTGTTTTTTTACCAACAGGTTCAAAAAATAGAAGTTCCCTGAGTATTCTTAATATATGGGATTTTCCTTTCTTTGGAGGTATAAATTTCTCGATTCTATCTGTAAAAAGTATAGCACCGACCTTATCATTATTCTTCATCGCAGAAAATGCAAGACAAGCACATATCTCTACAGCAATATCACGTTTTAAACCATTTCTTGTGCCGTATTGTGATGAACCACTAAAATCGACTAAAAGCATAACTGTTAATTCTCTTTCTTCCTCGAATACTTTGATGTATGGTCTACCAAACCTTGCTGAAACATTCCAGTCAATCAATCTTATATCATCGCCATACTGATACTCTCTTACTTCAGCAAATTCTATTCCACGCCCTTTAAAAACGCTATGATATTCACCAGAGAATATCTCATTTACAAAACCTTTAGTTCGAAGCTCAACTAGTCTTACTTTTTTTAATAGTTCTTTTGCATTCATAACAAATACTTTTATGGAACTTCAATCTGATTTAAGATTTCATCAATAATATTTTCTGAGGTAATTTCTTCTGCTTCTGCCTCGTAGGTTACTATGATCCTATGTCTTAAAACGTCATGGCAAACTGCTCTTACATCTTCTGGTATCAAATAACCTCTTCTCTTAATAAATGCATGAGCTTTTGAAGCAATAGCTAAATTTATACTAGCTCTGGGTGAGGCACCATAAGCAATTAATGATGTCAATTTTTCCAATCCATACTCTTTTGGATTTCTTGTAGCAAATACAATATCAAGAATATATCTTTCAATCTTTTCGTCTATATATACCTTTTTAAGCACTTTTCTTGCTTTTATAATATCTTCAGTTGAAATAATAGGATTTACAGTACTTGCTTCTGCACCAGAATTTTTTCTCATTATTTCCAGTTCTTCATTTTTATCAGGATATGTAATTTTTACCTTTAGCATAAAACGATCAACCTGTGCTTCAGGTAAAGGATATGTACCTTCCTGTTCAATTGGATTTTGAGTAGCTAGCACTAAAAAGGGTTCTTCCAACAAATATGTTTTTTCTCCTATTGTTACCTGTCTTTCTTGCATCGCTTCAAGTAAAGCACTTTGGACTTTTGCAGGAGCTCTGTTAATTTCATCTGCTAAAATAAAATTAGCAAAAATTGGTCCTTTTTTTGTTTGAAATGTTCCATCTTTCTGATTATATATCATCGTACCAATTAAATCAGCAGGTAAAAGGTCCGGTGTAAATTGAATTCTCTGAAATCTTGCTCTAATAGTGTGAGCAAGAGTTTTAATTGCCATAGTTTTTGCCAAACCAGGCACACCCTCTAATAATATATGACCATCTCCTAATAAACCTATGAGTAACTTTTCAACCATATTCTTTTGACCAACTATTACTTTGCCAATCTCCATAGTCAAAAGATCTACAAAAGCACTTTCTCGTTGGATTAGCTCATTAACTTCTCTTATATCTAAAGACATTATACCTCCTATTAAAGCTAATTTTCAGAAATACTTAATTTAAGCTTTCCATTAAAAAAATCAATGCAATTTTATTTAATGTTTTTAATTCTATATTACAAATTATAGAATGAAATGTTTTTAAAATGCCAATTTAATTTCAAAAAATTGAAGTATAAGTATTTTGCCAAATTATTAAAATTCAATCACCCTTTTTTCACATAAAATAATGTGGTTTATAGAAAATTAACATTTTAAATATAACTAGAATACTATCATTCAGAGTTTTAAATAAATTTTGCTAAGTATAAACCAATAATCATTTGATCTGTTATTAAGTCAATCTTTATAACATTGATTTTATATATATAAATGAGTAAATTAATAGTTCAAATTGGGTATAATAATGAATTTTCTATATATAATATTTAGTTTTTTATTATTCTTTTCAACTACCAATTGGGATACTTTTCGAGGTAATCATCAACATACTGGTTTTATTACTACAAAAGAAAATTTACCAACATTAGAAAAAGCCTTATGGAAATATAAAACAAATGGAGATGTATATTCTTCACCTGTAATAATCGATTCAAAAGTTTATTTTGGTTCTAATGATGGCAGTTTTTATTGTATCACAGCTGATGAAGGTAGATTAGTGTGGAAAAAAGAACTTGGCAACCTGATAATGTCATCTCCAATCTATTACAAAGGGAAAATTATTGTTGGTTGTGATGATGGCTGTTTATATCAATTGAATTATAAAACGGGTGAAGTTATTTCAAAATTTCAGAGTAATGGCAGAATAAGATCAGCTTCTGTAATATATAAAGATAACATAATTTTTACAAGTAGAGATAATCATTGTTATTCTATTACTCTTGATTCTTCAAAATTAATTTGGTCTTACAAAACGCGAAATGAAGTATATTCTACCCCAACTTTGTATAAAAACATAATACTTTTCGGTTCATCAGATAGCACATTTTATGCAATAAATGCTGATAATGGAAAAGAATTATGGAGATTTAAAACTAATGGACAAATTCATTCTATTGCAACTGCAAAAGACAATCTCGTTTACTTCGGATCAAATGATAACTATGCATACTGTTTAAATATTAAGAGCGGGAAACCATTATGGAAATATAAAACAGGAGGATTCCTTTCTACCGGTTTTTCAATAGATGATGAAAATCTTTATTTTAGTGCAATAGATGGCAAATTATATTCCATAGATTACAGAACAGGGAAAGAAAAATATATTGTCAAATTTTCAGATTCTTCTTCCATTTGGTCATCAGCTCTTATCGTTAACAATACAATATACTCAATTTCAAATAGTACATTTTACTCCATACTTTACTCGATAGATAAAAAAACAGGAAAAATAATTTCTGAAATGGAATTAGGTGGCAGAACATATAATAGCCCTGTATTCTATGAATCAAAGCTTTTTCTTGGAACTAAAGATGATTTTATTTACTGTATAAAATGAAAAACATTATATTAAATGATTTTAAAATCGGAAACGATGAACAATTGGTTTTTATTGCTGGACCATGTGTTGTTGAGAATGAAACAACAACATTAAATACCGCTGAGTATATATTAAAATTAAGCCAAAAGCATAATTTTAAATTTATATTCAAATCATCTTATAAAAAAGCTAATAGAACCAGTATATCTTCTTTCACGACCATTGGAGAAGATGAAGCATTAAAAATTCTTGCAAGAGTAAAAAATGATTTTTCAGTTCCGGTTCTAACTGATATTCACTCACCTGAAGAAGCAACAATAGCTTCTGAGGTTGTAGATATACTTCAAATACCTGCATTTTTATGTAGACAAACAGACTTATTAATTGCAGCTGGAAAAACCGGGAAAATTGTAAATATTAAAAAAGGACAATTCTTATCACCCAATTTAATGAAAAACGCAGCCGATAAAGTACTTTCAACAGGTAACGATAAAATTCTTCTGACTGAAAGAGGTACTTTTTTTGGTTATAACGATTTAGTAGTTGATATGCGAAGTCTGGTTATAATGAAAGAATCATTATACCCTATTGTTTATGATTGCACTCACTCTGTTCAACAACCTGGTAAAGGTAATATTTCTGGAGGGCAACCTCAGTTTATCTTACCATTAGCAAAAGCAGCTGTTTCTATAGGTATATCGGCTTTATTTATAGAAACGCATCCAGAACCTAAAAAAGCATTGAGTGATTCAGAAAGTCAACTACCACTAGACAAACTTGAAAAATTAATTACTGAAACAATAAAAATTGATATGATGGTTAAAGAACGAATATGAATATAAAAAAAGATAAACTAAAAAAAATTAAAATGCTAATTCTTGATGTAGACGGCGTATTAACCGATGGTTCAATTACTTACGATAAAGAAGGTAATAATCTAATTTCTTTTAACGTTCATGACGGTTATGGAATAAATTTCGCTTTAGCAAATGGTTTGAGCGTTGGAGTAATAACTGGAAGAAAATCAGAAGCTGTAAAGCACAGAATAAAAGATCTAGGTATAAAGGATTTTTTTAATGGTGCTATAGATAAAGTTACCCCTTACGAAAAAATCAAACAGAAATATAATTTATCTGATGATGAAATAGCTTACATTGGAGATGATATTTTGGATATTCCTGTTCTACAAAGGGTCGGTTTACCAATAGTGACTAAAAATGCAAGAATAGAAACAAAAAAATATGCGAAGTATATAACACAAGAAAAAGGTGGTAATGGAGCTGTTAGAGAAGTAATTGATATGATTTTAAATGCAAAAAATATCATTCAGGATAAATAATGTTAACACAAGAAGAAATTATTGAAAAAGGTCAAAGAGTAGTCAAAATTGAATGTAATGCTATTCAATCTTTGATCGAAAAAGTAGATGAAAATTTTGTAAAAGCTGTTCAATTAATATCAAATTGTAAAGGCAGAGTAATAATTAGTGGTATTGGTAAATCTGGAATTATTGCAAGAAAAATTGTATCAACAATGAACTCTACCGGAACACCAGCATTATTTCTTCACCCATCAGATGCAATACACGGAGATTTGGGTATTATTAGGAAGGAAGATGTAGTTATTTGTATTTCTTATAGTGGAGCAACATCAGAAATTGTTCGCCTAATTCCTATAATCAAAAGATTAGGTGTTAAGATAATTTCTATGGTTGGTAATACAAACTCCTATTTAGCAGAAAACTCAGATATTGTATTAAATATTTCTGTTGAAGAAGAAGCCTGTTCTTTAAACTTAGCTCCAACTTCGTCTTCTACTGCAACCTTAGTAATGGGTGATGCTCTTGCTGTTACACTTCTTGAAGACAAAAATTTCACCAAAGAAGATTTTGCCTTTTTCCACCCCGGCGGTAGCCTTGGAAAAAGATTATTAATGAGAATCGATGAAATTATGGTCAAAGGTGAAGATATACCTATTGTTAATTTAGATACTTCATTAAAAGATACAATACTTACCATAACTCGTAAAAGGTTAGGTGCTACTTGTGTAATTGATAACAACAAAAAACTTGCTGGAATAATTACAGATGGAGATTTACGAAGACTATTACAAAAGACTCAAGATATATCTGCACTTGTTGCTAAAGATATTATGACTAAAACACCAAAAGTAATAAAAAGAAATACTCTTGCTGCTACTGCTCTTGAGATTATGGAAAAATACAACATTACTCAGCTAATTATTATTGATGAAGAAAATTTTCCAATTGGTATGACTCATATACACGATCTTGTAAAATCGGGTATAAGTTCTAACGGAAAACATGAATAAAATATTAACATCTATTTTTAAAAATAATTGGCTATTATTTATAATATTAGTTTTAGTCATTTTATTTTTATGTTCATGTGAAGAAAAACTAAAACCAAGTACAATTAATCTAAGATCCGATGAATTACCTGCCCAAGAAAGCTGGAATAATGAAATAATTTTTTCTGACTCTGGATTTACAAGAGCTATATTAAAAGCAGGTCATATACTTTATTATTCTGATAAAGCCGAATATCTTTTAAACGAGAGTGTAAAAGTAGACTTTTTTAATAAGATGGGTAATCATACTTCTGTTTTAACTTCTGATTCAGCAAAAATTGACGATAAAACAAAAAACATGGTAGCTTTCGGCAATGTAAAAGTTGTATCCGATAGCGGTGTTGTACTTATAACTGAAGAAATGCACTGGAATAATTCTACAAGAAGAATCTCAGGAGATAAGTTCGTTACAATAACATCCCCAAAAGAAACATTACAAGGTTATGGTTTTGAATCAGATCAAAATCTTAAAGATTATGTAATTAAAAAAGTATCAGGACAAGTAACTGCTAAAGAAATTATAAAATAAATCGCAAGTTTTTGAATTTTTAATTGTCTAATATATAGTAAACAAAATTGAGGAAATAATAATGCCAGTATTTGAATATCGTTGTTTATCTTGCAATACTAAGTATGAAATCTTTCATTTTACAAAAGAGAAAGAAGAAGATATAATATGCCCAAAATGCAAATCTAATAAATACGAAAAACTTTTATCAACTTTTTCTTCAAATATAAATTCTTCAAATAACACAAATGAAATTCCTTCTACATGTCAAAGTTGTTGCCAAGGAAATTCATGTGGATTAAATTATTAAAAAATATTAAGGAGTATAAAATGAAAAAAATTTTCGCATTGTTTACACTACTATTTATATTTTCTTTACAGGTATTCTCACAGGCTAAAACAGAATCAGATTTACTAACTGCTCATGAAACAGACGCAAGAGTACCTTCTTTAGATAAATTTCATAAAGTAATTTATCCAATCTGGCATAAATATTGGCCAAATAAAGATTGGGAAGGCTTTAAAAAAATGGTACCAGATGTTGAAAAATACGCAGAAGATATTTACAAAGCTGAGCTACCCGGAATATTAAGAGATAAAAAAGATACATGGAATAAAGCTGTTGAAGAATTAAAAGTTTGTGTAGAAAACTACAAAAAAGATGCAAATAATAATGATACAACAGCATTGTTAAAATCTGCAGAGAAATTACACGCACAATACGAGTTTATGGTTAGATTAGTTAACCCTATTACAAAAGAATTAGACGATTTTCACAAAGTACTTTACAACATTTATCATTATTACATGCCAGAATGGCAATTTGATAAACTAAAAGAAGCTATCAATGAACTAGCTGAAAAAGCGAAGATATTAAAAGATTCTGAGTTAAAAAAACCTGCTAAATTTACACCTGAATCTAAGAAAAGATACGATCAAAGAAATGAAAAATACACAAAAGCTGTTGCCAAGCTCTGTGCAGAAGTTGATAATGTTGTAAAAATTATGGAAACAAAAGATAAAGATAAGATTAAAAAAGCCATCGAAAAAATGCACTCTGCTTACCAAGCAACAGAAAACATTTTCGACTAACAATATAAATACCCCTTAGAAAAGCCTCAAATTAAATAATTTGAGGCTTTCTTATTTTATCTTTAATCAAACAATATTATCATTCTTTTAATGGTTTTAAGAGATACTCCAAACCGTTAAGCTTTATTTCATATAAAGTATTTAAAAGCATTCCTAACTCCCCTTTTGGGAAACCCTTATTGTGATACCATACTAAATAAGGTTCTGGTAAATCACATAATAGTTTACCCTTATATTTTCCATAAGGCATTTTTGTTGTAACAATTTTTTTTAATATTATGTGATTTGAATTATCCATTTTACTTACCAATATACCCCATAGCTATAACTAAAGATAGTTGAATGATACCATAAGTAAAAGCAAGTATCATCCCTTTAATATCATACTTTTCCCATCTATCAAATTCCCAATTAGAATTTGGAAATAATTTGTAATGATTAAATCTTTCTGGATTTTCATAGGTAATTTTTAATTCTAATTCGTCTTTTCGTAAATCTGGATCAACAGGGGTTCTTAATTTTGCATAGAATCTATCAAGTTTTAATTTATCCATAGGTTTTGTAAAATAACCAACAATAAATATTACTAAAAATGGGAATAACAATCTACATAGCAAACTTATACTTTCAACCTTTGCCGGGGAATAACTTTCAAGTTTTACACCAGCTAAATAAATTAAATACATTTCAGGTTTAAAAAAACCATTACCATAATATCTACCATCTTTATCAAGTTTTATACCTTCATCCCAAAAAATCGCTTTTGAAGGTGGGTAGTAAATTTTTTCAAATTTTTCATTTAATGTTAATTCCTTTGGTTTTTCACCTTTTGCTAATCCATTTTTATTTAATATTTCCCACTCACTTATTAATTTCTTTCTTTCTTCTACATCAATTTTACTAGCAGTATAAACTTTTACTAACGGTTCAGACTTCGATTCAAGAAGCAAATTAGGAGAATATCTGATTGACGGAAAAAACATTACAAGAATAGGTATAAAAACTGTAAGCAATAATGAAATACCCATAGAGTACCATACAGCTTTTGTATTTGTTCTTCTCCATATAAACCCCATAAGCATTGCTGGGCCGCAACACACATTAATCAAAATCATAAATTTCCACATATGAAAAATACTATCAGTATTTAAAGCAAAAAATATAGCGCCCAAAATATACACAAGGCCTAAAACTCTTCCTGCGTTTACATAATGATTTTCGGATTTACCAGGTACAAAATATTTATAGATATTATGTGCTAATAAACCTGAAACGGTCATCATATGTGTACTTGCGGTACTCATTAGTGCAGCCATTAAACAAGCAATCAATAATCCTAATAAACCAACTGGTAAAAGAGTTCTTGCAGCATAACCCCAAAGTAAATCAGGGTCTGTATTAAATTCTCCAAATAATCCTAAAATAAATAAAGCAAGTAGCATCCACATCAAAGAACCAAAACCCTTAATAGCAAATCCAGTCAATCCACCAAAACTTGCAATTTTTTCTGTTCTAGCTGCTCCACTTACAACAAGATTATTTGAAAAAGCAATATTACCGGCAAGATTAATGAACATTATTATAATTACATTATACCAGGTAAACTCTACCCACATCGGTGAACCAAAAATTTCAAACATTGATTCTGGTAAAACAGTATGAATAACATTAAAAGGTCCCAAGAAACCAGCCGTACCAAAAGTTGAATTAAGCTTAATCATAGCAAAAGGAAGCAACAATATCGTTAAAATAATAATAAATATGCTTTGTAAAAAATCTGTATAAACAGCTGCTTTTAATCCACCTCCTGTTGCATATAGAAAAACAAAAAAAGCTATAAATATAATTAATAAATTTTTATCAACATAGCTAAAATTTTTTTGTGGTTTCAGATACCTTAAAGTTTCAAGTTCTTTTTTCTCAGTATTAGTTAATAGCTCAGCAGGTTTTTTTTCTAAAAACTCTAACCTCAGTGCTTGATTATGTTCTTTAAGTTCACTTTCAGTATATTGCTCAATTGGTTTCTCAGTGATAGCACAAATTGTTTTAGACATCGCATATAAACCCATTCCTCCAACCATAAGGAATAAAGCGGATTGTGCTATTGCATACAATACAGCTAGCTTTCTTGAATTAAATCTATCATAAAAATATTCAGCTAAAGACATCAATCTTAACCTTCTTAGCCATTTAGGAAACATCCAAGAAACAGGATAAAGCGAAATTGCATTTATTATGCTTAGTACAGCTCCAGCTAAGCCATTAGTGACCACCATAGAAATTGACTGAACAGCTGACTCACTACTAGTTGCTTGACCAAACATTGAAAAAGTCTGAAATGCTTTCCCAAATCTTCTGCCACCTAGAAAAAAATCTACTTCACTATGTACTTTTCTTATAGTTTTATAACCAATATAAAAAACTATTGAAAAATATAAAAAGACAACTACTATATCAATAATATTTAGTCCTAGCATTTTTTTCTCTATGAGTTTAGAAATTTATTATTTAATTTTCTATGCCAGTTAACATTCTTCCAATTCTCAAATTGCGGTTGAACATAATTATGAGGTGTCCAACCCCACATTTTATGATTAATAGCTCCTTCAACAGTCATTTCAGCCCAACTAAGTAACCAATCCCAATCAAAATTTTTATGGTCAAAATAATACCATGCTGCCCAAGATTCACTTGTTGTTAATGGCATGCCCATTGTTTGAGACCATGCAGAAAAATTTGCTAATTTTTGTTGCTGTCTTTGAAATAGCATAGGCATTACAGAATTATGAGTTTTCCTACATCTATCACTAAACTCTTTAAACCAATCATCTTTTTCATAAATTCCATCAGAAATAAATTCATTAAATTTAGTTCTGTTAGTCCACCTTTCATCTGCATCTAGATAAAAATGAACATCGAGACAATCAAAAATCAGGGGAACGCTCAACCATCTTTCATCACCATGAATTGAAGCGGTAAATCTTAATTCAGGAAATTCTCTCTGTAATAATCTTATGGCAGTATTAATATCGTTTGCAAGAAAATCTATTTGTTCTGAGTTAAACGGTAATCCTTTATCCCAATCCAGATTTAGTTTTTCTTTTAACATTTTTTTATAACCGCTCATAAAAAATGGTATTTCATTATGAATATCAACATAAACCAAATTATTAAATCCAATTATAGTTTTCCATTTTATTAAAAATTCAAACCATATTTCAGCTGCTTCAATATGGTTTTTAGGAATTCTTTTTACTTTTGGTGATATATTAGGTTTACCACACCAATTGTTTTCATCAAACCACCATGTACTTAAGGTGTAAAATAAATTCCTTTTAAGTAATTTTTCCATAAACTCAATTAACCATTTACCAACTGGACCAGTACATTCATGGATGTTTGCCCATGGGAAAAAAGGTCTTTTAGGATCCAACCATGTAAATACTTCATCAGTTTTATTTAGATTAATTAAGTTTGGTAAAGGATCGATTCTTATTGTATTATAACCTCTTTCAATTGATTCATCTAACACTTTATCATAGTCATAAAAAGATTCGCCTGGTATATGTCTTAAAAGGTAAGCTTGATCCCACATCATAATAGTTAATCTTCTTGGATTTAATAACTGACGTGCATCAAAATTATTGTTGTTTTCAAAATTATTTTTAACATAAAAAGAGTTTACCTGGGAAGGATAATCCATATTCTCTCTCCTATATTTTTTATCTTAAATAAGCATTTAATTCTTCTGGCAACTCACCTAACCAACCACCTTTTTTAAGACCGTCATCGATTAATTTTTTCATCTTCTCATCATAACCTTCAGGCTTATCAGGGAAACTATGAATATTATTTGACCACATATTTAAGCCCTTATTATGAAAAATATTATCAGGATCAGCATAGCCCCAAATAATGTTATTAAAAAGCACTGCTCCATCTGCATAATCATCCATATAAATACCAAATATCCACTTTTGACCAGTTATTTTTATATCTCTTCGTTTCATAATGTTTTCATAGTATAAATTTCCCATACCACTTGACCATGAGTATAAAGGGGCTCCATCACTTAATTTCTCTAAATAATCTATAATAATATTATGATGAACTTTATTATTGGTAGTGTGTAAATATATTTTAAAATTTTCTCTAGTAAATTTATAATTCTTATCCTGAGGTAAATCTTCCCACCTGGTAAAGTATTGTGCTTTTGCATTACCATAAGAATCAACTCCACCTGGTTCATTTTTATCAACATTTTGATCATATTCACTTTTGTTGTATGCATCCCAATTTGCTGAACAAATTTGAATACCAACATAAGGTATGTGACTTATAATATTATATGAAATCTCATTTGAACCACTCTGATATAAAGTAATTGCAGCAGAGTGTTTATAACCACCCATGCCAGTATGATAGAAATTATTTCTTGAAATAATATTATTTTTATTGACATCTTTTAAACCAGGACCATATCCCTGTAAAAGAACTCCTCCACAACCCAAAAAACCCATTTCGTTATGAATAATTTTTATATTTTGAGAATATTTCTCTAAATCAACACCATAGCTACCACTATGAAGGAATTTACATTTTGTTATTTCAATATCTTTTGCATCCTCAATATAAATCATTCCATCAGGTAATTCGGCCTGTCTCTTAATCCACTCATCGGGCCATAAATCTTCAGCCATTCTATCAGTATACCTGAATTCTATACCTTCAAATTTGATATTTTTTACAAAAAGATTATTTTTTTCATCTCCCTTTAAATGAATAATTCTATATAATTTTGGTGCTAAAATCTTATCATCAGAAATTATTTTTTCAGGATAGTAGTAAACAATGCCTTCTTTACTATCAATAGCCCATTCACCTGGTTCATCAATAAAAGTAACTGAGTTAAGCAGATTATAATTACCCTCCAGAAAAGAGTCTTTCCAGAAAGTAGTTGGATTTTTACTATGTCTATATGCTACCGACTTATTCTCATCAATACCTTTTAAAACAGAAATAGTATTCCAAAAATTAACCGGCATTAAATCAATTTCTATTTGTCCATCATATTTACTTAAATAGTCTAATTCTCGTTCCTTAAACTGTAACAATTGTCCATCTTTACTAACCACCCCTATCTTAATTGGTTTTGGCCATTTAAACCATTCATCTTCATTATATTTTCGTGCTAATTTCTGAGGCTTATCATTTAAATATAAAAAATGGAAATGCCACCCAGGATTTACTTTTGCATAATAAATCTTTCCAATCATTTCTGGTTTTACACCTTCTAAATGCTTATCTAATAATTTCCAATTTGTAATATATTTACCACCAATTAATATTGGCTTCTCATTTTTGTATGCTGAATATACAATTGGAAATTTATCGAAACCAGAATCTTCTGAAAATAAACAAAATGTACTATCTAGAAAATACTCTCCACCTCTTAAATAGATATTTATTTGAACGTCCTCAGATTTTAAATTCTTTTTAATAATCCTTACTTTATCTCTAGCTTTTTCCAATGAAAATAAGGGCTTATCAATACTACCAGAATTTTTATCGTTCCCTTTTGGAGAAACAAAAACATTTATCACTCTACTTTGTGAATAAGTGAATGATAAAGGCAATATAAATAAAAGTATTTTAAATAATGTGAACACTTTTAACACCCCTTATAAAATTTATTACTGCTCTAAATTAATCAAATTGAAATCACAAATCAATAAAATTCTAAACTAATTTAATTATTAATAAAGAGCACTTCTATACATTCAATTCATACCATAAACTATTATATAAGAATCTTGAGAATTCTTTGAGCTCTGCCTACTATATTTGTGTAGTTTTATTCTAAATGATTTTTCAAAAACCTTCAGGTAATTTTAAGGAAAGTCATAACCTTATTAACAAAAAATAGCTACCAAACAAATTTAAGTAGCCATAATTTATTGAAGTTATGAAAAACAAAAAGCCAGTGCCCAACAAAAAGTGTGGAAACTGGCTTTTTGATGTGTTGCGGGGCAAATGTCTTTATCAGAACGATATACTATTCAGATTCTCACAGCGACAGGTGAACTAGCCGATCGCGTGTTCAATTAGTAAAATCATTCCAAAAGACAAATGCTTCTTTTTATAGTTGGTTAATATATAAAAATTTTATTTAGTAAGCAACATTTTTATTTGTTTAGTATATACTACTTTGCCCTGGTTCTCAGCTTTCATTGATACAAAGTAAACACCACTTGGTAAATTACTTGCATTGAATACAGTTTTATAGGAACCAGCTGCTAACTTATTATTAATAAGATGAGCTACCTCTCTACCCAGGATATCATATACTTTCAAATTGACAAAACTTTCTTTTTCTATACTAAACTCAATAGTCGTAGTTGGGTTGAATGGATTAGGATAATTTTGTTTCAACTTATAGCTTTCTGGTATAAATGGTTCATTAATTACTGGCGTTTGCAAAGAAAAATTGTAAGGATCAAGAATAATATTAATATTATTGACTAGATAACCCTGACTATAATTTATTTGTACAAACTTTTCATTTGCTGTTTCGTAGCCAAAACAATCAGCAAACAAATGATATAAACCAGGTCTTAATCCTTTTATCAAATAATATCCTAAAGAATCTGTAACACCATAAGCAACAACAGTATTATCAATTACAGCATATACTACTATACCTGGAATGCTTTCTCCTATAGATGTTAGCACTCTACCAGTTATAATTCCTAATCCGTCGGTTATAGCTGGAGGTGTTTTTATGTATATTCCAGATATTGCACCAAATACATATATCGAATCTGCTTCGAACCACTTAAGCGTTACACCTGAAGGATTGTAATATGATGGCAAATAATTTCCATAAGGTACAGCTTGAATCAGATATTGAGTTGTATCAATATTTTCGATTTCAAAATTACCATTAATATCTGTCCTATAAGTCTTGTATAGTATTGAAGGTGTACCTCTGTAAGGCACTCTTCCACCACCACCACCTCTTTCGGGAGCTTTCTTTACAAGTATTATTCTTGACTCTAAACCTTCGTTCAGGTCATCACTAATAATTTTACCCTTAATTCTATTTATAGAATTTGTGACTGGTATTAAGTTAAAGTCTATTTTATCCCGATTACTATTTACATAAATTTTGTTACTATAAAGTAAGCTGGTCTGGTTATTATAAAACATATAATAATAGCCATCAGCTCTACAAAGAGCGAAGTAATACTTACCTTTTGGTAATTGTAAACTATACTCACCATTACTATTTGTTAAAGTGCTAGCAGTGTAATAAACATTAGCCGGATTTATTAAATCCTCAATACTTGCATTTTCAAGGCCAGAGTTAAGGAACTTTCCTGCTTCATAAAAATAAATAGCGGCATTGTTTATTGCATTACCAAGAGTATCTTTCACAACTCCATAAGCAAAAGCCATAGAAGTATTGACTTGTTGCAGAGTAAATGATTGGTTTGCTTCAACACCTTCCTGAATTCTAAATAATTGAGCTCCTTCAAAATTGGGTGAAGATGGATACCAGAAGGAATTATAGCCTTCAGGTCCCTTTACAAATATATAATAATCACCTGCACTTATACTTGATAAATTGAAGTCTCCATTATAATCAGTTATAGCTTCATAACTGAATTGGTCATTATTTACTTGATATAACTTAACAACAGAATTACCTACACCTACTCCAACTTCATTAACAACTTTACCTTTTATTGAACTTACTCTGGTAGCAACTTGCAATATATATTTATAAGTTGTTTGCGGTGCATTAACTCCTAACTCAAGAAAAACAGGATCATTTATATTTTTAACACTAACTTTAACTTCATATCTTCCTGGATTTGTAGGTTTCCAGTAAATAATACCATTAACAGAATCAATTGACATTCCACTCGGAGCACTCAACAATGAATATCTTAATACAGCTTTTAAATCACTTGCTTGTGCAGAAATTTTTAGGGTATATGTTTTATTTATTTCAGCTGCTCCAGTAGACTTATTACTTATCTGTATTTTACTTAATCCAGCAATTGCCTGTACAGTAGCTATATTACTTGAAGGTGCTAAAAGTATTGGCTCTGAATCAGATAATTGTTTTATAGCAGTAACAAAATATGAATACTTAATACCTGCTAATAAATTATTATCTATATAAATATTTCTATCACCAGGTACAATTGCGATATATGAAAAAGAAATAGTATCATTTACACTTCTATATATTTTATAATATGTAGGGGTATAACTAGTAGGCTTAGTCCATTCCAATTGAATCCTATTTTCTTCAATCGGCTTTGCACTTAAATTCACTGGTGGAAGTGACTGGCTATATAAAAAGCCAACGCTACCGATATAAACTATTACCAGTATTATTAAACCATATATTTTGTTAAGTTTCATTAAGAAACCCCTAAAAAATAACCTACTTTCCCAGTTTTATTATTACAAATCTTATGCCATAAAAATTGCATAATAATACTTATTTTCTAATACTAAAATAGCATTAATAAAATTAAATGTCAATATATTGTCAATTCCTTTTGACACTGTTGCAAATTGACAATTGTTTCATTAAAAACTATTTAGAATCATTATGATAGATACATAAAACTAATAATATAGACTACCCCAATTTAATACACATACTAATATGTATTTTTTTCTAATAAATGTCAATAAATTCTTTTTTCCTATTTTTTCTTGTACTAATTTTTTAAAAAATTCCTAATGTAACATTCTTTATTTATCTAAATATAATTCAAAACAAAAATATTTTATTATATTATAATATCTTTCATGATCTTATTTTTCAAAAATATTTTATTATAAAAAATTAATAATTTTGAAAAATGAATAAATATTTTTAAATTCGAAATTTATAAAAGGGGTATATACTACTTAGACATTAAGCCATACTTTTTCATTCTTTCGATAAGTGTTGTTCTCTTAAGGCCAAGTAATTTTGCCGCTTCAGTTTTATTCCCTTTTGTTTTTTCTAAAGTTTTTAAAATATGTTCTTTTTCTAACTCTTTTATATCTGAAATCTGTGTTAGTTCGTCTAATAACTTTGATCTATTAGAATCTTTTTTCAGTAGATTAAGGAAATCAGCCGGTATATCTTTTAAACTCAATTTTTCTTCTTCAGCAAAAATTATCATTCTATTGATGATATTTTCTAGCTCCCTTATATTACCAGGCCAATCATAACTCATAAACTTATCTATTAACTCTTGACTTATAGATTTGATAACTTTTGATGACTTATTTTGATACTTCTGTACAAAATGATTAATTAGTAACGGAATATCTTCTTTTCTTTCTCTTAGAGGAGGTACAAAAATTGGAATAACATTTAACCTATAAAAAAGATCCTCTCTAAATCTCCCTGCTTTTACTTCTTCTTCAAGATTACGATTAGCAGCAGCAATTACACGAACGTCAACAGATTTACTTTCTGTATCACCTACTCTTCTAATTTCACCTTCCTGCAATACACGTAATAATTTAGCCTGAAAAGCTAAACTTGTATTTGTTATTTCATCAAGGAAAATTGTCCCTTTATCAGCTTCTTCGAACAAACCTTTTTTATCTTGTATAGCACCAGTGAATGAGCCTTTTTTGTGTCCAAAAAGCTCACTATCTAATAGCGTTTCGTGCAATGCGGCGCAATCAACAGCAACGAATCTCTCTTTTTTTCTTGAGCTATTAAAATGAATAGCTTTAGCGATTAATTCCTTACCAGTTCCACTTTCTCCTTGAATTAAAACAGGGCCTTCGCTTTTTATTGCACCTTCCATTATTTTATATACTTTATTTAATGCTTCGGATTTTCCAATAATATTTTCGAACTTATACTTCTCTTCAACCTCATTTCTTAAATATACATTTTCATCCTTTAAATCTTTAAGTAATCTTGCATTTTCAATTGAAATACCAACTATACCAGCAAAGGCTTCAAGAAATTCAAGATCAATATTTGTAAAAGCTACTATAGATTCAGTTTTACCTGTGCTATCAACGTAAACGGTACCAAGTATTTTATCCTTTAGTTTGATAGGCACACATACAAGTGATTTTATATTAAAATCCATTATTGATTGTCTTTGCATTAACTTTTCATCACCCATTGCATCCATTGTAAGAATGGGTTTTCCACCAGAAGCAACATCTTTTATCACAGAATAGCTAATTTCAGAAGCATCGAGAACAGTTTGTTTTTCAACATTTCTTGCAACTTTTAACTTTAAATCCCCATTTTCCAAAAGAAATATCATTCCTCTTTCACCTTTTAAGGTCTCCAGAGCCAAATCCATTATAGTATTCAATAGTTCATCGATATCTAAAATTGAAATAATTTTCTGAGTAATACGGTATAAAGTCTCAAGATTATTTAATTTTATTTTTGCTGTAGAATCTTCAAAAGAAAAACCTTCATATAATTTTTTATATTCTTCGATTACTTCTTTATTAGGAAAAGCCTTAGTTAAAAATGATTCTCTTAATTTTAAATCATTAATATTTCTGGAAACATTTATTACATGCTCATAAGCTTTTTTTAGTATGTCTTCAGCCAATCTTTTTTCTTTTCTTGATTTTAAAATCAGATAATGATTCCATAATAGTTCCTGATAATCAATTGGCGGATTTTTTAACTCGTTAAGTTTTCTGATAGATCTTTGTGATTCTTCCAGTGCTTTGTTTATATCACCAGCCTTATAATATGCTTTAGAAAGTAAAGAATATGCATATAATTCACTATCTAAATCAGAACTTTGGATTGCAAGCTCAATTAGTTGATTTATTTTTGGCAATACATTATCTAAAGAAAATAGAGCATCATCATATAAAAGATAATGAATTTTTGGAATTAAAAAATTAATTTTAGTTGTATAATCGATATTTTCATTTACATATTTTTCTGCTTCTTCAATATATTTTTTTGCTTCCTGAGGTTTTCCTAAGTTTATCAAGTTTAAAGCAATATTAGAATTAAATAAAATTATTCCATTGATGTCAGAAATTGATTTAGATAGCTCAAGTGCTTCGTTAAAGTAATCTATAGCTTTTTCATATAACCCCAAATAACCATGTAAAATTCCAAGATTTGTAAGATAAGACTCCCAATTAAATTTGTCATTTATCAATTTTGTAAGTTTTAATCCATCATTTAACATTTCAAAGGCATCAGAATATTTACCCAAAGTAATTAAGGCATTACCAATATTTACTAATGCTGTATTTAATCCTTTCATATTTCCAATTTTTTCACAAATCTCTTTTGCCTTTAAATGATATTCTAATGATAGATCTAGCTTACCTAAAGTGAAATATGCTAAAGCGGTATTGCCAATTGCTCTTAATTTTCCTTTTAGATACTTTTCTTCCTCAAAAATTTCCAGTGCTTTTTGATAGTATTCTATAGCTTTCTCAGGGGTATCGAGATTGCTCCAATATGCCACTCCGAGGTCAACCAAAGCTGAACCATACTCTATATTACTATTTTCTTTTTCAAAAATTTCTATTGCTTCTTCATAACATTTTATAAATTTTTGAATTTCTCCTAACCTGAAAAGAGAAGAACCGAGACTTATTAGTGCATTAGCTTTACCAATCTTATCATCGATTCTATCTTTTATTGTAACAGCTTTTTCACTTATTGACTTTGCTTTCTCATACTCTCCGATTGAATTGAATAGTTTGGATTGCAAAACCATTACATCAGATAATTTCTGATCATTTATATATTTTTCAGCAATTTTTTGCATGTTACTTAAAACATTTAAGCCATCTTCTCTTCTACCGAGCAAATCATAAATATCAAAAAGTTTTAAGTAAACATTATATCGATTCATTGAAAACTTTTCGCCAATTTTTTCCATTGCAAAAATTGCTTTTTTATAAAAATCCTCAGCTTCAAGATTAGCGAAAATTTCCTTTGCTTTATCTCCTGATTTTATCAATAAAGGTATAGCTTCACCATATCTTTCCGCGTTATACAAATGGTAAGCAAGCAATTCTATACTTATGGCTTTGTTATCATTCAATAAGCTCTTATAATAATCTGCTATTAAATGATGAATTGCTTTTTTCTTCTCTTTTTCTAATTCATCATATAATGAGCTTTTGATTTTCTGACTTCTAAAGCTATATCTAAAATTATCTTGATTCAACAAACCTTCTTTTTCAAATTTATCAATCAATCTTTTAACTTCAAACTGGTCATTGTTCCAAATAATTGAAACTAATTCTTCATCAAACTTTTCAATAAATACGGAAAGCTTATACAAACATTCTTTTTCATCATCAGAAAATTTATTAAGTCTGGATTTAAAAGCATCTATTATTGTAATCGGAATTTTATTTATATCAAAATCAGTTTTGATTTTGAATTTTCCACTTTCAAAATAAATTATTTTTTCTTCTAATAAAGTTTTTAAAATTTCTTCAACAAAAAGAAAGTTACCGCTTGTTTCATCATAAATCTTTTCAACTATTCTATCAGGTATTTCTTTTATATTTAGAGAGGATTCAATATATTTACGAATATTTTCTTTATCAATCCCCTTCAGTTCAATTTGTAAACTGTTATCTTTTATTTGAGAATTTAAAGAATCAATCTTATCAGCACAATCTGTTTGATATGAAAATACAAGTAAAATATTATCTTTTCTATCAATTAATATACTTCTTATTAAATATTCTAAAAATTCAATCGTTCTGCTATCAGCTAAATGAATATCATCAAACGATAAAATTACTTTTCTATTTTGTGATGCGTTATTAATTAAATCAATGATATTGAAAATAAAGCCTATCTCATCAAAATTTGAAGGTAATTGATTTTTAGTATTAGAATTTGTATCAAACAAATTCAAAAAACTTGAATGGTTTTGAATAAAATCCTGAGTTAATAATCCTTTAAGCTCATTAACAAGGTTATATACTGGAGCTAAAGGTTTTATTTCATTTTCATTTATCTTTACATCAACAAATGAATATCCTGATAGTTGAGTTCTGATTCTAAATTCTTTTATTAATCTAGACTTTCCGGAACCATAATCACCTTTAATAACCGCAATATTATTTTTTGAGGATTCCGCTAATTCAACAAGAGAATTTAACTCGCTCTCTCGACCAGTAAATGTTCCAGAGATAAAATAAAAGTCTTTTGTGAAATCAATTTCTTCTTTTAATTGCTCGCCATATAAAATCGAAATATCATTTGCTGCATTAAAAGCTCTCTGGTATCGATCAAAAATGTTTTTTCTTAAAAGTCTTAGGATTACTTTAATAAATTCTTCAGATACAGGAAATCTTGAATCTATTGTATGAATTTCTTCAAATAGATGTTTTTTTAAGATGCTTAATGTATCATTGCCTTGATATAATATTTTTCCTGTTAAGATTTCATAAAAAACTATACCAATAGAGTATAAATCACTCCTACCATCAATTATTTCCCCACGAATTTTTTCAGGAGATACATAACCTATTGACCCAGTTAACCCTTCCTTATGTTCAGCAAAAGAACTTTGAGATAAACCAAAATCTAAAATCTTCGGAATTGGTTTTTCACCTGGTTTTTGATGTATTAAAATATTTTCGGGTTTGATATCACCATGAACAACATTTTTATTATGTATGTAATCAAGGGCTAATAAAATTTGTGAACAGAGTTTATAAAAAAAGTTCACTTCAAAATCGAAGGGATCAACTTTCAAAAAGTAGTTAAAGATATCAGTACCTTCAACATACTCCATTGTATAATAGGGTATAGAAGAATCAATTTGGCCATAATCTATTACTGAAACTAAATTTGGGTGTCTGAATTTTGACAGCAGAAAAAATTCTTTCTTAAATGATTCTATTGATTTTTGGTCTTTTAAATTTAATATTTTTAGTGCAACCCGTTCTTTTTTAGTTTCATCATAAACTAAATAAGTCGAACCCATTCCACCTTCACCGAGGAATGAAATCACTTTGTATTTTCCAAGTAATATTTGATCCCTTGAGTACTTCATTCTTAAATCATATTTATTACAAAAAAAATCTAATATTTTTCAGCATTAGAAACAAGTAAAAAATTGATATTTATTAAATTAAATAAATACTCGCTGTTTTTGAGATAATATACCAAAAAAAGAAAGGAAAATCAATAAAAATAGGATTACTTTTTATATAGTACTAAACCATTTTTCTCAATTCTATATATGTCAGATCTTTTGACAACAATTATACCATCTTTTGTTTTTATTTGATAGGTGTCAAAATCTTCCCTAATAATATAACCATTAAGCTCTCTGCCATAAACTAGAATAAATTTATATTCCTCAAAATTTTCATCAGTTTCATTTGAATTAAACAACCAGATTAAAGTAGAAATTACAGCTGAACCAATAGCCGTTACACCACAAATACTAGCTAATTCATCATTATCTTTTGTTTTTGTCCTATAATCCACAGCTTGTTCTCTGGTGTTTGCATTTAAATAATTACTGTAATTGTCGTCAGCCTTTTTATTAAAATAGTAGTAACCGCCACCTGAAATAATTGATAGAACAGGTAGTGACCATTTTAATATTTTGAGTACTTCCACCTTACTTTCTTTAAAATTAGGATTACCAGTATAAAGATTAATTGTACTCGATGAATCTACTTGTGCAAATAGGCTATTATAAAATAAAGTAATTAAAACTAATTTCAAAAAAAATGATTTCTTATGTTTCATAAACAATATTATTTAAACACATATAATATTATCGAACTAAAAAAGAAAATGATTAAGTTAAAAATTGTATTAAAAAGTTATTTTTTCTCGATAACAAAATTTGGATTCTGGGGAAGAATTAGTGTAAAAGTAGAACCTAATCCCAACCCTTCACTATCAGCTGTTAATTCAGAATTAATAAAATGAGATAAGTTTTTAGCTATTGCTAAATTAAGCCCTGCTCCATGAGAATGAAATTTTATATTTTGAACTGAAAAAGGGAAAAATATTTTTTCTAAAGCATCTTTTTTAATACCTAAACCAGTATCCTGAATATTTATTAAAATTTTATCATCTATTTCATTATAAGAGAAAAACACTTTTCCATGTTTACGATTAAATTTTACAGCATTATCTATTAATATATTTAAAATTTTAAATACAATATCTATATCAGTTTCGATAGTAATATTTTTTTCAATATTAACAAAATAGTTAACTTTCATTTCACGAAATTTTTCAAGTTTTTCGAAAATCGAATCCCCTATTAAAGTTAAAATATCAATTTTTTCAAAGTTTGGTGTAGGTGGATCTGTTACTATAGAGAAGTATTCAATAGCACGATTTATTATATATTCCATTTCTCGATAACCGTGCTTTGCAATATTCAAAATTTCTTGTTGTTCTTCAGAAATATTATACTTTTCGAGAAGATGAAAAGCAGACAAATTAGTTAGTGGTGTTCTTAACAAGTGTGTAATAAATGATATGAATTCAGTTTTTTCTTTTCTCAATTTATCTATATCTTCATAAGCTTTCTGAAGAAGCTGGTATGCTCTTTCTATTTCATCATTCAGTACTTTATCAGTTACTAGGGAGTTATAATCCCTCTTTAAAAACTTGGAAATATCTTCCATTTTTTACTACAAGTTAATCATCAAACAACCAATTTATTGTTTTTTTTATTAAATTCAAGTATTTTCGTTAATTTTTTTAAAAATAAATTGCAAATTTTAGTAAAAAAACATATATTAGAAAATTAGATATTAATATTATGTAACTTAAAACTATAATTTGGGAGAGTATTTTGGATAAATTGAAGTTTGAACTTGCTCCGGTTTATAACCCAAAATCCGTTGAGGATAAATGGTATTCTTATTGGGAATCAAACAGTTTATTTCATGCGAAAGTAAATAAAAACAAAAAAGCTTATACAATTGTAATTCCTCCTCCTAATATAACCGGAAGCCTAACAATGGGGCATGTGTTAAATAATACCATTCAGGATATTTACATTAGATATAAAAGAATGTGTGGATATGAAGCGTGCTGGATTCCAGGAACTGATCATGCAGGTATAGCAACTCAGCAAGTTGTCGAAAGAAATTTAAAAGCACAGGGCATTAACAGAATAGATATTGGAAGAGAAAAATTTCTCGAAAAATTATGGGAATGGAAAGAACAATATGGAAATAAAATTACCAAACAATTAAGAAAACTCGGGGTATCCTGTGACTGGAGTCGCGAAAGATTTACAATGGATGAAGGGCTCTCAAATGCTGTAAAGGAAGTTTTTGTTAGACTATATGAAAAAAATTTAATTTATAAAGGTAAATATATTGTCAATTGGTGTCCAGTAAATCTCACTGCTATCAGCGATGATGAGGTCATAAATACTGAGCAACATGGTCATTTGTGGTATCTTAAATATGAATTTGTTGACTATCCTGGAGAGTATGCTATTGTTGCAACAACAAGACCGGAAACAATGCTTGGTGATACAGCTGTAGCAGTAAATCCCAAAGATGAAAGATACACAAAATTTATAGGTAAATATGTTATTTTACCTATTGTAAACAGAAAAATTCCTATCATAGCAGATGATTTTGTTGATCCATCTTTCGGTACTGGAATGGTAAAAGTTACTCCCGCACATGATCCGAACGATTTTGAAATGGGCAAAAGACACAACCTTGAACAAATAATTGTAATGGATATCCATGCTAAAATGAATGAAAATGCACCAGAAAAATATCGAGGAATGGATAGATATGAATGTCGAAAAGTATTGGTAGAAGATCTTGAAAAAATCAACGCTATTCACAAAATTGAAGAATATACAAATTCAGTTGGTAGATGCTATAGATGTAATACCGTAATAGAACCTTATCTCTCAGATCAATGGTTTGTAAGAATGAAACCATTAGCAGAAAAAGCCCTAAAAGTTGTTCTTGATGGCAAAATAAAATTTTATCCGGAAAGATGGGTTAAGGTTTATCAACACTGGATGGAAAATATTAAAGACTGGTGCATCTCCAGGCAGTTATGGTGGGGTCATCGAATACCAGTTTATTACTGCAAAGATTGTGATAATATCATGGTTTTGAAAGAAAAACCTGAATTTTGTACAAATTGTAGAAGTATTAATATTTATCAGGATGAAGATGTATTAGATACCTGGTTTTCATCATGGTTATGGCCTTTTTCTACATTAAACTGGCCACAAGAAGAAAATAATGAGGACCTAAAATATTTTTATCCAACTGACTTGTTAGTTACCGGTCCTGATATAATATTCTTCTGGGTTGCAAGAATGATAATGGCTGGTCTTGAATTTAGAAACGATATTCCGTTTAAAGATGTATATTTTACAAGCATAATTCGGGATATTCAGGGAAGAAAAATGTCAAAATCCTTAGGTAACTCTCCTGATCCTCTTGATGTAATAAATGAATATGGAGCTGATGCTTTAAGATTTACAATAATATTTCTTGCTCCTATTGGCCAGGATGTTAAATTTGCTACCGAAGAATGTGAAATTGGAAGAAACTTTGCAAATAAGATTTGGAATGCTGGAAGATTTCTTCTTATGCACAAAAATCAATTACAATATAAAACAGACATATCCAATCTATATAATGATATGGATCTCTCTGATAGGTGGATTTTTTCCTCATTTAACAAAACAATAAACAACATTGAGAAAGCACTTTCTGAATATAATATAAACGAGGCATCTAAATTAATTTATTCATTTTTCTGGCATGATTTCTGTGATTGGTATATTGAAATTATAAAACAGAGAATAAATGCTTCTTCTAATCATGATGAAAAATGTAAAATTCTATCCCGTGCTTTGTATATATATGAAAACTCGTTAAAGATGGTTCACCCATTTATGCCTTTTATAACTGAAGAAATATGGCAAAATATCGATGAAAGACAAGAAGGAAGCAGTATATCTACATCTCAATATCCAAAATATGATGATAAGTTAATCGACGAAAAAAGCGAAGAAGAGATGTTTTATATTCAAAAAATTATTGAAGCTGTTCGTGAAATAAGAAGTCAAATGAAAGTTGCTCCTTCTAAACAAATTGATATTTTAATAAAAAGCAGTAATGATAACAACTTAAAACTTATTACTCAAAATTTGAACTTTATATCACAGTTAGTTAGAGCAAATAGAATAATCATTGGAAATGACATTGCAAAACCACAAGGGGCTTCATCAAGTGTTATTATGGGTGATGAAATTTATATACCTTTAAAAGATTTGATAGATATTGATAAAGAGAAGGAAAGATTGCAAAAAGAAATTGATAGAATAAGCAATATGATTAAATCAACTACTCAAAAACTCAATAACCCAAATTTTATTTCTAAAGCCCCAAAGAACGTTATTGATAATGAAAAAGACAAACTAAACAACTTTGAATTAATGTTAAAAAAATTACAAGATAATTATAATAATTTATAATAAATTGCTCACAAACATATTTGGAGAAAAAATGGATTTTACAATAAAATCGGTATATTCTAATAACGATATAGAAGTAAACGGAACTTTAATTGACCCTATATGGGAAAGAACAAGAGCAGTAGAATTAGTAAACAATTCTGATGGAACAAGTCCAAAAGAATCATTGCGTGCATTAGTTCGCTCATTCTGGACAGATAAGTATTTATATTTTGGTTTAGAAGCAAATTATGAAGAGCTATTTTTGGCGCCAGAAAATGCTGAAACAGATCCCAAAACAGGTAAAACATGGAGATTGTGGGATATTTCCGATGTATTTGAGATTTTTATAGGACCCGATTCTAAAAAGACAAGAATTTATCGAGAATTTCAAGTATCGCCAGATTCAAGATGGATTGATATAGCAATTGATGCAAGTAAACCTGAAAGAACAGCAGATTTTGATTGGTCCAGCGGAATGAAAGCAAAATCAACAATCGATTATGTTGCAAAAAAATGGTATTCAGTTTTACAATTTCCATTCACTGCTTTTGATAAAATACCTATTGAAAAAGAAATTTGGAATTTAAACTTTTATAGAATGGCTGGGACTCCTGATAAAAGACAATTATTTGCCTGGTCACCTACTTTTATTGATAGATTTCACAAACCAGAAAAATTTGGAAACATTATTTTTGTAAAATAAAATGAAAAAATTTTTTATATCAGTTATTATTCTTTCTTTTTTTTATTTAAATTGTGGCCCTTCTGTTTATTATGTTAAACCACCTGATTGGGAAAATGAATCTAAAAAGGATTCGACTATAAAGTACTATTCCCAATACCTGAAGGATTGGAAATTTTTTATTGATCCGGGGCATGGCGGCAATGATAGATTTAATAAAGGACCTGAAGGTGATGCAATTGAAGCTGATCTTAATCTAAGAGTATCTTTGAACTTGAAAAATTATTTAGAGAAAGCTGGAGCAAAAGTTGTTCTATCAAGAGATAAAGATACTACAGTTGAATTAATTGATCGTTCTAAATTAGCAAATGCCAGTGGGTGTGATATCTTTATTTCTATACATCATAATGCTTTAGGTAATGATGATCATTATACAAACTATACATCAACATGGTACCATGCTTATGAAGGTCATAAAGATTACAACCCATGTAACCATGATATTGCAAAGTATGTACAAAGAGATCTGGCTTACGTTATGGGTAATAGTGGTTCTCTTACATCTTTTGATGGCACTATGTCTGACTTTTCTGTATACCCCAATAGCGGTTTTTCTGTTTTAAGGAATGCAAACATACCTGCAATATTAATTGAAGGCTCATTCTTTAGTAGCTATTATGAAGAACAAAGACTAATCATACCAGAATTTAATGATATTCAAGCATGGGGTATTTTTCGCGGATTAGGAAAATATATTAAAGCAGGAATACCTAAACTTGAAATGCTAAGTCCAGATTCTTTTAGTACAGGAAATCCTATAATATTGATAAAAGCTAGCGATAAATACGGGATAAATGAAAAAACAATTTATGTAGATTTAGATGGAAAAGAATTACCTTTCAAATTTGAGAAAGGAACTGGAATAATTACAATAACACCTTCTGAAAATTTATCTAATGGGTATCATACTTTAAATGTAGTAGTTCAAAATAAAAATGGGAACCATTCATTCCCATTTAGAAAGAAAATTAGAATTTCAAGAAAAGCTGAATCATTAAAAATTAACATTTTCCCAAAAGAAATACCAGCTGATGAAAAAGCTTTTTCAATTCTATCTGTCAAAGTACTCGATAGTTTAGGGCAAAATGTAGCTGATAGCACAATTATTTATTTTAATATTAGCAAAGGTAAAATAGATAAATTTTCTTATACCAAAAACGGAATAGCCTATGCTTATATTGAAGCTGTATCAGATGAATGCAAAGCAATTGTAACTGTATCGTGTGATAATGTTACAAATTCCGATACAGTTTACTTTATAAATTCAAACTCAAAATACATTTCTGGTTTAGTTACAGATGAAAATTTGACCCCAATTTCTAATTGTGGAATAATTTTACCTGATGTTTCTGGTTTTATTTTCCCATTTTTACCATATTCACTCACAGATCACAATGGAAAGTTTATTATTAACAAAATAAATACTGATACCCTAAAACTATTTTTTATTAAGGACGGTTATTTTGGTAAAGAAGAAAATTTAAATTTATCACAAAAAGTAAACCAATGCTCTACAAAATTAGATAAGGTATTTAATGGGGTTTTGTTTGATAAAAACATATTTATTGATGCAAGATATGGTGGAATAGAAAAAGGAGAAATTTATAATAACTTAACCTCTTCTAAAATAAATTTAGATATTGCAAATTATTTATATAACCTATTAAAAGCTGCTGGTGCCAATGCTATTCTTGTTAGAGATAGTGATATTTATATATCTGAAGAAAACAGAGCCAAAATGACTTCAGAGTATAAAAGAGGAATTTACGTTAGAATAGATGTATCAAATAAAGAAAACATTTCTATTGTGCAATACCCAAATATACCAAATACAACTCTATCTCGTTCAATAATGAGTGAATTACATAAAATATCAGGATTAGATACAACAAAAATCATCTCTTCATATAATAGTATATTTATGCTTACAAGTATAGGCACAATATCAGTTTCATTACCTTCATTGAATTCAAAATTCTTTAATTCTGATAACTTAAAATTTCGTGAGGCCCAATGTGCCTGGGGTATCTTGAACGGTATCTTAAAATTTTATGGATTTGATAAAGGTAAGACCTTAACAATCAATCTCAAAGATCAAGACAATAAAATACTAAAGGGTACTGAAGCGATCTTAGATGGCTCTCTTATTTCTGTATCTAATAATGATGGAATAATTAATTTTTACAATATAACAGGTGGAAACAGCAAGATATTTCCAGTTGAAAAATAATAATTTTATTTAACCATTTTCTCCTGCTAATCTTGCTATTTGTAAAACATAAAACCTTAATTTTTTCTGCTCTTCTAGTGTTAAGGGTGGTTCTTCTATTTTAATAATTCTATTTTCATTTAAGGCTTTAATAATATTAACAGGTAATTCCATTGTTTCAGAATAAGCTTTTAAGTATTCAACTGCTGCAGTTAAAAATTGGTGCATTGTATCATCGGTTACAATATACTTTCCTAAACCCATTTGGAATTTATTATTAAAATTAATATCCTTTTGTTTATTTTTCAGGGAAATTGAATTTAAAGCCAATGCTAATTCGCAAAAACTATTTACTCGTTGGTAAACAGGATTTTCAAGCAATTGCCAGATTTTATCTCTCCAGAACTTTATCCTTTTTGGTATTTCTAAAAGTTGAGAAACTTCATTTATCCATTCTGAATCTATTTTACCAGAAATGTTAGATAGTAATTTATCTAAATCAGTATTAAATAAATCATACTGCAAAAGCACTGCAATATCAGGTCTAAGGGTAGGTAATAAATCAGAAATAAATTTTCCATTCTCGAAAAACTCAGATACATTTAAGCCATGTCTTCTTAACAATTCTTGCTGGAAAAGAGGTATATAATCAAGCATAACATCAATATCTTCTCTTAATGCGTGAAAAGCACTATTGCCCGGAGGATATGCTCGTTCCATCTTACCTACATATAATAAATCAATATCCTGAAAAATTCTCAATGTATGAAGTGTTTCATATACTGGTAAATGAGGTAATATTCTTTCTGATATTAGAGTAATATTATCACCTTCAGAATGGCTCTTTTGAGTAAAAATATCAAGAGATCTAAATAAACCAGTTGTCAACTGATTAATGCCTAATATCATAGTTTGAGACTGATTATGAGCAATAGCTCTCAGAAGACTCCCATATTTTGATAGAGGTATCATCTCTGAAATTCTTTCAAGGATCTTTTGTCCCCTATTACCGATACTGCCTTTATCAGGTCTTATAGTTGGCCTATCACGAAGAGGTGGAGTAGATCTGGCAATAAAATAAGAAATTATATGCAAACCTATGACATCTTCTTCTTTCCCATAAAGGATATGACAAAAGTTATCAGTAAAAATGTTACAAAATTCTTCGAACACTGAATCTCTTTTACCAAGCGTTAACCTTTCAATCTCCTGCAAACCTTTAGTCTTAAATTGCAATCTAGTATCTGTTAGAGGTTCTCCTGCTCTTAATAGCTCCATTTCATAAAAAGATTGAGATTCTTTAATATGATATAATAATTCTGACAACTCCTTTAAGGATAAAAATCTCATTTTTTCGGAAATATTACTTTGCATTGTCCTTAAATCACCACCAGCAAATACACCCATTAATGGTGTGCTTGCATATACAGTGCTTTTTCTGGTAGATTCTTTTAATTTTTGTAGCCTATAATTATTAGAGTTTATAAATGCTGGCTGGCCAGATTGAGGTGCATAATAGCCACCCTGTCTTTGCATTGGTTCACCAGAACCCAGTTTTACTCTAATTTTACCTAACAAAGATTTTTCTGTAACCCAATTTATTATATCATATTTTGCTTTTTTATACATTAACATTGATGATGGCTGGCCAATGAATTGGCTTAAATCAGAACCAGCAATAAAAACTTCATTTATAATGGTTGAAAACCTATCAGCGGTTGATTGCTGTAATTTTCTACTCTGAAAAGCATAATCCCAAATCTTATCTAAATAGCTCTTGATATTTTTTACCGTCTCTTTATCTTCAAAAAGGGGTATTAACCACACATTAGGCAGTTCTGTTTTTGTATCAGTTCTTAAAATTTCTTCTCTTTTTGCTCTCATTTTTCTATCTAACAATATCAAAGGATCTGGTTGAGTAGACATACTTATTTGAAGAGCTAAAATCATACCGGGATTACCATATTTACCTGATATTTCATTAATTTCATTAATATTATGAACCGTTGTATCTATAGCAAACTGATCTTGATTAGTAATTAATTTTTGATGAATTCTAGGAGTAATAATTACTCTTTTTAACAAATCCTTAAACTTAATCGATTCAAGGGCTATTTCATTTATATGTAAATTATCACAAATAGTTGTAATAGAATTATAAAGAGTTTTTCTGAGATTTTTGTTCAGACTAAAATATTCTTCAAACATTTGTCTTCTTTTTCTTCTCAGATCAATCATCTTTTGTTCAAGGCGATCATTATGTTCCCATTCTGTTTTTAAAGGATTTCGAGCAAGATGGTATTTTATTGCCCACTGTTTAAATCTTCCTAATTTAACATAATAAGGTAATACTCCCTTGAATCTCGTTTCAAGTTGATGGGTTAAACTTGTAATATCGTTTAAAATCTTTACAAAATTAATACTTTTTTCTTTTAGATTGTGGATCTCAGCTTTTAATTCTGGTTTAATAACAAATCGAGAATCAATATGTTGCAATTTTTTAACTAATGATGCCATTCTCTCAACATTCTCAATAAGAACAGTTGCTACTAATCTATGCCCCTGTCCTGAAGGTCTGTTACTACCATCCCAATCACCCCAAAACGATAGAAAGATTTCGAAGGAAGAATCAGTTAATAAATTAATATATGATTCAGCATTAAGTAAAACTTCTAAATCCAATAACAATTCTGAAGATTCATCAGAAGAGTTAATCGCAACATTTAAACCTAAAAACTCATCAGAAATCTTCTTGAAAACTTTTTTTACTGTAAAGTCTGCAATTATTTTTTTACTTATAATATCATCGATAACTTTATTTATTTCTATCTCAAAATTTAAAGAATACATTTGAGTTGGGTGTACTGTTCTATCATACAATCGAGATCTAAAAGCAGATTCTCTTCTACTAAGATTATCTTTATAAAACTCATATTCGAAAATATCTTTAATTTTGCTATTTTTATCTCTGATGAAATTTAAATTCTCTTCTAAAACAAATGCTCTATCGAATAGTTTATTTTTAAATATTGATAACCTGGTTGAAACGTAATCTTTGAATTCTGATTCAATTAATTTTGTCTCAGAGTTCTCTTTTTTTGAGAAAAAATAGTCTAATTTAAATTGATCAAATAATTTATTCTCAAAATCTTTCCATCTTAATTCATATTCAGAAAGAAAATGGTTTTCAACTTTTGCCTCTTTTTTTACTTTTAGCTTCTTCTTGTTATAATTCAAAGATTCTTCTTCAATCATTCTATTTAAATCGATAAGAACTCTTCTTGTTTTTTTATACAATATCTCAGCATTATCTGTTCCACCTAAAGTTAATCTGAAAGTTGTTCTGGCAAGTTCATAGCCTTTTTGAGTTCTTGCAAATGTTGTGAGAGGCACCATACCTATCCCCTGTCTTGCTAACCCAGAAGAAATCCAATCCAGAGATAAACCCGATGGTAGTATACCAATTTTTAGAAGTGGGTACATACTACCCTTTGCAGGTAAAATATCAATATTGTATGGATTTCGTTCTTGAGGAAGATATTCTTTTGCCTTTAAAATTGCTTCCATTCTTTCAGAAAAGATATAATTTCTTAGAACCCAATAATTGAAAATATCATTATAATCATTTCTGTAAAAAAGATATGTTAATAAAATTGCAGCGATATTTGGTTTTATTGACTCATTGATTTTTTTAAAATTACTTAATAGTTCTTTATCACAAATCTCTACAACAGATAACCTTGCACCTGCTAAGGCATCAGTTTTTGATAAAGCATGAACTGTAATAATATATCTTTTATCATCTTTTGTAATATAACCTTCAGAAATTAATTCGTTAGCAATTTGAGCTAAAGTTTTAATTTCTTTTATAGTTATATCAGGTGTTACATTTTGATAAGAAAGATCATCTATAAGAAAAATTTTTCGATTAACACACCATTTTACTAGCTCTTTAATTTTTTCTTCATTAAAAATTCTTCCTGTGGCATTATTTGGATTATTAATAACAACTGCGGACTGTTTTCTCCACTCCGGACTATAATTTTTTTCTACCTCAAATTTTATAGCTTCAATATCAATTTCGTAATCATCTGTTAAAGGAATTGTTATTACATTCGGGAAGCAATGCTCATAAGTCCAGCTTAGATCTGTTGTTATTACTTGTTTTATACCACAATGAAAACCTAGAATACCTAAAGCTGTTCTTGATGAGCCGCTTACAACAACAGAAGACAAAGGGTCATAAACCTTATGTGTTTGTATAAAGCTAAAAAGAAAACTATTTATTAAATTGTTATAAAAATCAATAGAATTAATATTTTCTAAAAAGAGAGAGAATACTTGACTTGCATTATGGAGAACAAAAAAATCCTGATAATTATACTTAGTGTATACACTTAGATTTTGGATATTATCTATCAAATGAATTTTTTTATCCACTAACCTTGAAATAACATCATTAGTTTTTAATACTATACTTTCAACATTTTTTTGAAAACCCTCAAGTGATTTATGTAAAAATCTTACTTGATGAAATTCCTCAACTACCTCATTAAATTGTGGGTATGTATAGTTATTTTCTTTTTTGAAATTCATATTCTTTAAAAGGAATGTCAAAAGTTCTATTTCAGATGCAGAAGGTGTTCCCTTTAATTGAAAATGAACTGTTTCAATAATATTTAGAAAATTAGCATTACCAATAATAAATATAGTAGATAATAAACTATACTTGTTAGAAAAAATTTCAGGAGTTAAAAACCTTATGACTCTATTAATCATCTTTGCTTCACGAGCTAAAGATTGATTGTTAAAAGCATTATTTACTTCAATAAAAAATAAAGGATAAGTTAAGCTTAACTCTCTTAATCGTCTTCTAGTTTCTTCTGGTAGTATTTCCCCCATTAATAAAAAATTAGGTTTATCACAATTTTTTATTAAATATTGTTCAAGTAGATCTGTAAATGATAAACCATTATTTGAAATATCATAAAAGTTTAACTTTGCGTATTTCTTCAGGTGCTCTGGTAATTTCTTTTTATAAATAAAAAAATTAATTTCATCAGCAATTAAATACTCCGAGATAGCATGCAAAAATACTCTCAGAGATTCTTCTATTCCTCCTGAAGAAAGAATGATTTCCCTCTTTCCTGTTTTATCACCTAAATCATACGGTAAAGATTCTTGTTGCCCTTTTGTTAACCAATCAATAAAAAGAGTAATAAGTTCATTTGGTTTATTTTTATTGAAACCCCCACGAGGTGTATAAGGAGCGCTTTTGTGTATAAGATTATCAAAGAAATCTATTGATAATTTATAATTTTCATCATCGTATAAATTATTAAAAAAATGGTCTGGTTGATTATTATCCTCAATAACTTTACCATGCACTAGATTCAAATAATACTGAAATAAGCGTTCATCTTGAACAGGGTTTCCAATATGAAAATTGACTCTTTCTTCGGGCGGTACCGGAGAATTAGCAGTCGATTCACTTATTTCTGAAACTTTAGCAGCTTTTATACTTTTTAAACGAAAAATTGAATTAAAATCTTTCATTACAGATTAATACTTATTCTGATTTCTTTTGATAACTTTCTTTTATATTTTGTAAAAAACTTTGAAACAAATTAAAAAATTCTGGATTTTGAACCAATTCAGATGAAGACAAATTTACAATAGTTCTAGCATTCTTTAAAGCCTGTGAGGCTTCAGCTAACTTTGCAGCTTGAGGAGTTAACAACAATAGTTCTGGATTCTTACTTAAAATTTCAATCTCTTCCTTTTCATATTCTAATTTCATTCTATTACGTGAAATTTCTTCTTGCACTCTTTGTTTAGCTATTTCAGCTTCGTTTTTTAATTCTTCTTTTTTTAGTTCGTATTTTTTCAATTCAAGTTCATTTTGAGCTAAAAGAATTTCTTCATCAGTTTTTATTTTAATTTTAGCAGAGTTTAACCTTGCCTGTTGATTCAATTTTTCTGTTTGTTCCAATATTCTTGCTGATTCTTGCTGTCGTAATGCTTCTGCTATTTTTTCATCTGCTGGATCAACTGATTGAACTACCATTGAAGCTATTTCAAGTCCTAAACTATCTTTGATTAAATCATTTTTGCTTTGTAAAAAAGAAAATAATTTTTCAGAAGAGAGTTCTTCTATACCATATTTTTCAGTATATTCTTTTACATATCCATTTATTATAATCTCAAGCTCTTTAGCTGCTATAACTATAGCATCTTTTTTCCACCCTGCTACTCTAATTAATTTATCAATTTTTTCTACAGAGGGTAAAACAATTAGAGCAATTTTTACAATAATGCTTAAATTACCTTTGGCAACAGATTCTAGTTTTAAATTCATAGGATAGGCAGATAAAGGCAAATTTAAACTAAAATGTTTTGGATAAAATTTACTCTTTCGAATAATTATTTTACCTTCTTTCTCTTTTAAAATTAACTCATCGGGCTTTCGATACCGATATTCATAGATAACAAATAAAAAAATAATAACAAGCAGTATTATAACTACCCACATCATAATTACTCCTAAAAAATATCTTAGTTTTCTCTTTTCTAATACAAATAGATACTTTAAGAATATACAAATCAATGTATATTTATGCAAGTATTTTCTGTATTTTTCAAAAATTTTTCATTTATTATAATAAAAATTCAATTATAAATAATGCAAAAAATTTACCATATTTTTTTTCTTAAGGTTTGATATATTAACCATAAAAATATTATTGAGGAAAAAATGAAAAATAAACAGTGGTATGAAACTCTTTTTCAGAACTTTGCTAATAAATACGATCAAGAGAGTTTTACTCAAGGAACTATTGGAGAGTGTGATTTTATTGAAAAAGAAATTAATTATAACAAATCTCTTAAAATTTTAGATGTTGGATGTGGTACTGGTAGACATTCAATAGAACTTGCTAAAAGAGGATATCAAGTTGTAGGTATAGATTTATCTGAAAACCAACTTAAGAAAGCTAGAGAAAAAGCTGAAAGACTAAATTTGAATATTCAATTTCTCAATTATGATGCACGCAATCTCCCTTTTATAAGTGAATTTGATTTAGCTATCATGCTATGTGAAGGTGGTTTCCCTTTAATGGAAACAGATGAAATGAATTTTGAAATTTTAAAGAATGTAACAAAATCTTTGAAAAGTAAATCAAAATTCATTTTTACTACTTTAAATGGATTATTCCCTTTAATTCATTCAATAAATGATTTTCATGATTCAACAAATAAAGAAGAAGATACAAAATATCATAGTTATTCTTTTGATATTATGACTTTTAGAGATTACAATATAACAACATTTGAAGATGATGATGGAAATATTATTGAAATTAATTGTAATGAAAGATACTATATTCCAAGCGAAATAACATGGCTTCTAAAAACTTTAGGTTTTACAAAAATAGATATTTTCGGAGCAAAATTAGAAGCATTTTCACGTGAGGATAAACTTACAACTAATGATTATGAAATGCTCGTTATAGCTGAAAAAGAAAATATTTATTAACTTATAACATAAAATAATTTTTACCTTTTTACTATAATAATCTAATATTTTCCCACCTATTACAATATTAAATATTTCGATACTGTCATCGAAAATTTAAGAATCATTAATAAAAACCCAATGACATATAATTTTATTCTCAAATTATTTACTGAAAAAAGATTTTAAAAATAATATTGTAAAAAAATATAAATTTTGCTAAATTTAATGTTGATTGTTATCTAAATTGATATGGATTCCAAAGCTCAAATATAATTTATGAGGTTTCAAATGATAAATAACTTAAAAATATCCACAAAATTATACATAGCTTTTTCATTTATTGCTCTTTCAACTTTTATTGTAAGTGAAATTGGTTTGCGAGGGATATCAATTACTAACGATACTCTAAACACCATGAACGGAGATAGATTCCCTAAACTTGAAACAATTATGAATCTTGAAAAAGAAAATGTTGCTTTAAGATCTTCTCTTCGAGCTTTATTAATACCAAATTCAAGTGCTGATTTTAAAAATGAACAACTAAAAAATATTGCCAACTCAAAAATCAGCATTCAAGAACAAAATGATTTATTTTCAAAATTTAATCTTGATACCGATGAGAGCAAGTTATGGGAAACATACAAAAATAGCTATAATACATTACTTGGTTATATAAATGAATTTGAAAGCATAGCTAAGCAAACAGGATCAAATAATAACATCGAATCCGAACAATATAAAAAATTGCATACATTGGCTTTTTCTACAATAAGAGAAAGTATGATTAATTGTGATGAATTATTAAAAGAACTTGTAAATCATGTAAAAAATAATACTAAAGAACTAAAGATACAATCTGAAGAGGAAGTTAAAAGTGCAAAAAGTAGAGTCATAATTGGGTCAATTATTATTGTATTAATATCTCTAACACTTGGGTACTCAATTTCAACATTAGAAATAAAAAAGCCAATCCAAAAAATAATTGCAGCTTTTGAAAAAGTAATTGCAGGTGATTTACGAGAAAGAATGGTGATCACAAAAGAAAACGAATTAGGCACAATTGCTAAAATGGTCAATAGTGTTGCAGATGAAAGAAAAAACCAGATCGTCAATCTTTTAGATCAAGCAACTGTATTAAATAAATCATCAAAGGAACTTTTGAAAATAAGTGATGACACCGCAAGTTTTTCAGTTGATTTAACAAATAAAATCCAAGCTGCAGCTGCCTCAAGTAGACAGATTACTAGCAATTTCGATCTCGTATCTACATCATCTCAAGAAATGACCAGTTCAATTAAAGAAATTGCAAAAAATACAAACGAGACTTCTCAAATAACAGAACAAGCCAAACAAAAAGCAAGCATAGCTGGTGAAGTTATGAATCGATTGGGAGCCAGCTCAATTGAAATTGGCAATATAATAAAAGTAATAACTACAATTGCAGAACAGACAAATTTACTTGCCTTAAACGCTACTATTGAAGCAGCTAGAGCAGGCGAAGCTGGCAAGGGCTTTGCTGTTGTAGCCAATGAAGTAAAGGAACTTGCAAAAGAGACATCAAAAGCTACTGAAGATATAACTCATAGAATTAAGATGATTCAGAATGAGAGTCAAAATGCTATCAATACTATAAAAGAAATCATTGATACCATTAATAGAGTTAGTGATTTAACTAATATGATAGCTACTTCGATTGAAGAGCAATCTGTAACCACAAGTGAAATAGGTAGAAACTTAAATGAAGCATTGAAGGGCACAAATACTATTGTTGAATCTAACTCAGATATAGCTCTATCCAGTTACAAATTTAAAGATCTGGCAACAAATATAGCTAAATCAGCTACACAGCTCCAGGAAATGGCTGAAAAAATGGAAAGACAATTGAGAACAAAATTTAAATACTAAAGACAATAACAAAAAAGGGGCTAAATTAAGCCCCTTTTTTTATTATATTGTAGTAGTTATAACATTAATTTCTGGTGGATGCGCTAGATGCTTTTTAACTGCACATAAATTAGCTGCATTAATAACTGCATCTTTATACTTTTCAGGAAAATCTGCAGGCAATTTAATCTCTAAGGAAATTTTGTCAATTAACCTTAAAGAAGGATTATAACTCATAGATTGAATTATTTTAATATTATCTGTTGGCAAACCCCTTTGATCACAAAAGCTTTTTACATAAATACCGGCACACGTTCCAATCGAAGCAAGAAATAAATCAAAAGGAGCTGGAGCTGAATCTTCACCTCCTCCTTCAATTGGTTGATCTGTTTTAATAACATGATTTTTGTACTTAGCATTAACTTTAGCACCGCCTTCGAGAGTAATTTCCATTAACATAATTTATCCTTTCTACTATTTTTCATTTTATTCTATAATAATTTCATCAAACATAAGCCATGACTTAAAACCTTTGTCAGGGTGTGTATCTGGATTCACTCCAATATTTGAAGCTTTGATTTGTATAAATCTAGCTTTATCATTAATATCACAAGAAAGATCTTTTACAAAAATTTTTTTCTCATCAATTGGAATAGTATTTTGCACCTTGCCCACAGATTTAAATTCCTTACCATCTAAAGATGTTAAAACTTCGAGATCACGAGGTAAAAAAATCGAAAAGTGATAATTCTGTAGAAAACCAATCGATACCTTTTTGATATTTTTAACTTCACCAAGATCTATTGTAGCAAAAAAATCATTCCCTTGAACACCCTGCCACTTGCCATCATTTTGATTTAGTGAACCTCTTACACCATCAACAATATTATATAAACCTTTTGCAATATACCTTTTCTTATCATAATTAATATTCGTAACAATACTTGCAATACCTTTATGTAATACTATTTCTGTTGATGATTCTTTGCTTTTTTTATTTTTATCATAAAAGTTTATTGCATGAATTTTAGCGGATTTCTTTAATATAAAAGGTTCCTTATACTTAGGAGATTTTTTTGTAGGTTCAGTTCCATCAAGAGTATATCTAATATCAGGGTTAAGCGCTTCTGTTGACATTTCTACTTTAACCTGTTTTTTTATTGTATCAAGTATTGAAGTAATTTTAACATCGTACATACTTTTAGCATAATTAATCTTTAGATCATCAAGAAGTTTTGTATGATGAGCCAATCTACTCATAAAATCCTTCAAATCTTTAAGATTTTTATTTGTCCACACAACTTCTGCCATAGCAGCAATTCTTGGAAAAACCATATACTCTGCATGAGTAGTAGTTGGAATAAACTCAGCCCACACATTACCCTGAGCACCTAAAATATGTTTAGCCTCTTCATTTGATAGTTCTTCAGGTATTGGCTCAAATTGATATACCTTCGTTAAAGGCAAATATCCACCTATTGCAATAGGTTCAAGCTCAAGGTTACCCTGATAATAATCGAAATAGCAGTAACTTGTAGGTGTCATAATTACATCATGCCCAGATTTAGCGGCTTCTATACCTCCAATAGTACCACGCCAAGACATTACTGTAGCTTCTGGAGCCAACCCTCCTTCCAAAATTTCATCCCATCCAATAAGTTTTCTTCCTTTAGAAACAAGAAACTTTTCAATTCTCTTGACGAAATAACTTTGAAGTTCATTTTCATCTTTGAGATTCTCTTTTTTCATTCTTTCCTGACATTTTGGACATTCTTTCCATCTTGTCTTTACTACTTCATCACCACCAATATGAATGTATTTTGAAGGGAATAATTCCATTGTTTCAGTAAGTATATCTTCCAAAAACTCGAAAGTTTTATCATTACCCGCACAAAAAGCTTCTAATGGTGGCCAGTATGTTCCAGGGGGTACAGTAAAAGGACCACCAGTACATGAATATTCAGGATAGGCAGTAAGAGCAGCAAGACAATGGCCAGGCATTTCAATTTCCGGTATTATAGTTATGTATCTATCAGCAGCATATTTTACAATATCTTTAACTTCCTCTTGAGTATAAAATCCACCATAGGTTGGCACTTCACCTGGTTTTTGTGGTTCTCTTTCTCTCCATGTTTTATCACCTCTATCGACCCGCCATGCTCCAACTTCTGTTAATTTAGGATATTTTTTTATTTCTAATCTCCAACCTTGATCATCAACTAGATGCCAATGAAAAGTATTCATTTTATACATCGCTAAAAAGTCGATATATTTTTTTACAAATTCTTTTGGCATAAAATGTCTTGATACATCAAGATGCATACCTCTATAAACAAATCTGGGCTTATCAACTATTTTCAAACATTGAATTTTTTTACTGCTATGTATAAGCTGACGTAAAGTTTGAATCCCATAAAAAACGCCCTTTGGGCTCTCAGAAGATATCATTATTTTAGAAGGTTGAATATCAAGCTCGTATTCTTCAGAGTTTGAGTTCAAGTCTTTTACATTTAAATAAATGAAATTTTTATTAGTTTCTGTTATTTTATCAGTTATTAGAAGATTGAAATTATGTGAAAATTTAATATAATCTCTTAAAAAGGCAGCATGTTTATCCAATCCTTGAGAATATATAATTTTTGTGGATGGATTTAAAACAAAATTACCTTTTCCAATTTTCATTTCATTAGGTTTTGGAATAATAGTAATAGTATTAGCATCTTTCGCCGGGGAAGATAAATAAAAAAGAAAAATTAAGATAATAGTTAAAAAATTGTTAATTTTCATTTTTACCTCTAGTTTTAGTTTTTAAAATATTCTGTACCTTTTGAATTAATAAAACCTGCTTTAGCACCTAATTCAACATAAGCTAATCCTTTATTAAAATCTTTCACTCCAGAATATTTTAATTCACATATCTCTTTACCAGTCTTATCAATAAATCCATATTTCTTGTTAAGCATTACAATTGCAAAACCATTTTTAAAATCAAAACCAAAATCATATTTTGGAGGAACTATTTCGTTACCATTAAGATCAATATATCCAACTTTTGATCCTATCCCAACTTTTGCAATTTGCTCTGAAAAATTAGATGCTATATCATATTTAAAAGTTACAACTTCTTTACCTGTTTTATCAATATAACCCCATTTACCATTTAATTTTACTCTTGCTAAACCATCTCTAAAATCATCAGCTTCGTCATATTTCTCTGGTATTACTTCTTTTCCTTTCAAATCAACAAAACCATATTTATTACCCTTTTTAAACCAAATTAACTCAAAACCAAGGTTGCCAAGTTTATCATATTTTGCAGGAATGACTTGTTTACCAGTCCTATCAATTACACAGAATTTATTACCAAGTTTTGCTTTAGCATAACCATTATAAAAATCACTTAATTGATCAAAAACTCCTTTAATAACTTGTTTACCACTTTTATCTATGAATCCCCATTTCTCATATTCAAGAACACGAGCTAACCCATCCTTGAAATCGCGCACTTCAAAAAACTTTGTAGGTATAACAATTTTTCCAGTTTTATCAATATACCCACACCAATCTTTAAACCTTATAGCAGCAAGACCTTCAGAAAAATCGTTGGCATTCTGAAATTCTGCTTTTATAACTTCTTTACCTAAAGTATCAAGAAAACCGTTTTTGTTATTTAAACCAAATCTTGCTAATCCTTCTTTAAATGGTTTTATACCTTGATATTTCAATTCAGTTAATTCTTTCCCTGTTTTATCTATCATTCCCCATTTTTTATCTATACTTACAAAAGCTAAACCATTAACAAAATCAAGAGCACCATTATATTTTGGTGAAATAACTTCTTCTCCTTTTTCATTAACAAAACCTATTTTACCATCTAATAGCACCATTGCTAAACCATCACTAAATCTTTCTGCTTTATCATATTTTACAGGAATAACTATATTACCATTTACATCACAATAACCCCACTTAAAACCATTTCTATAAGGAATAAGTTCGTCTATTCCCAGATCTGATGCCTTTTCCCCTTTCTGACAGGAAAAAAAGAAAGGAGCTAAAAAAACTAGTAAAACTAAAAATTTACTTTTCATTTTACTATCTCCTTTTTTGTTAATTTAAATTAAAAATAAAAAAAATCAGAATTCCTCTTTTCTAAATACATCATTTTCAAAAGAGAATACTATTGGTTTACTATTCGATAGTTGGTTATTAATTGCATCATCTAAACTTATATTTTCAATGTGCATTAAAAGGGTAGATAAGCATGTACCATGGGATACTACCAAAAGATTTTTATCTTGTGATAATTTGGGTATAATAATATCGTCATAAAAAGATTTTGTACGTCCTATAGTAGAATTAATACTTTCAGCAGAATCGATTTCATCAAAGCTTAATTTCCACAAAGATTTTCCATTGAAATTTAAACCATTTTCTACAGATACCCCTTGAAGATTACCATAAAATCTTTCATTTAACCTCTCATCTTTGTATATTTTTATTAAATTATTAGAGATTAATGAATTATTTAATAAATTTTTTTCACCTTCCGAAGGATCAACAATAGGAAAAAGATTATTTTTATTTTCAGATAAAATAATCATAGCAGTAATAAACGCACGAGAAAGAAATGATGTATATACTTCATCAAATTTTATTTTTTTTAGCAATCTACCCGTATGAATAGCCTGTTTAATTCCATTTTTAGTTAATGAAACATCTAATGTACCCGAAAGTATATTTTTAGAGTTTGCAACTGATTCCCCATGTCTTATTAAATATAGTTTTGACATATATCTTCAAGTAAATTTAAAAAAAAATATTTATATATTCAAGGTTTAGATAAAAGTAAATCACAATATATATTGACATTAAAATAAAGAAAAGTTAACTTATTAAAAACGGGGGAGTACTACAATGAAAAAATCATTATTCTTATTAATTTTCATCTACTGGGTTTCATTTTCTCAACAGACAATTTTCAATGTTGAGGAATATAAAAGGTTCTACAATGAAAACAAAAATTTAACTTATGATGGATTGCTCAACAAATACCCTATTCAAAACTTCCTGAATAAAATATATTTTGAAAATAACATTAACTACCTTGATTCAATAAAGAATAAGTATCAATTAACCTCAGATGAGTTATCACTTATCAAAGATTTTGGTTTTATTGTCACAGAAAGACTCTCTTATAATTCATTTGCTTCTGCTTTTTCTGATATATATCATAAAGATTTACCCGTTTATGTATCAACAGATGCAATTTTACACGCCGTGCATATGTCTTATGATGAAATATTAAAACAAATTGAAATCGATATATTAATTCCAAAACTTAAAACTTTATTAAAAAATTTAAGTGACAATTTATCAAATCTTGATGTAAAATATTCTCAAAATATACTTTTCGAAAAGTCATTAAAAGATATTGATTTATACATTACCGTTGCAAGATATTTATTAAATGAAGCAAATACTCCATACTATAAAGAGAATATTACTTTTTTAAAGGAAATAATAAATAATATTAATAAACTTTCACCGACATCAATTAAGTTATTTTCTTCTTCAAATAGAATATTTGATTTTAGTCAATTCAAAGTTCGTGGCCATTATAATGATCAATACCATCCCGAATTGGCTTTATATTTTCAAACGATGATATGGTTAGGAAAAACTGAATTTTATTTCTCTTCTCCACAAGCAATTCAACAACAAAATATTGAAGATATACAGAGACAAATAATCGATGCGTTTTTACTCAAAGAATTATTATCATCTTCTAATTCTGAATCGATATATAACGAAATCAATAAAATACTTGAAGCATTTATTGGTGAACAAGATAACATCACAATTGACAATTTAAAATACCTGGAAAATAAATTACAAATTACTGATATAAGAGTATTTTCTGATACTGGATATGTTTCATATTTTCAGAATGAACTAATAAACGAACCATTTTCTGACCAGAAAATTTTATCTCAAATATTAATGACTGATTTAAGTGGGCCACAAGTAAAACCAGGAATGGCTTTTTTACTTTTTGGGCAAAGGTTTATTGTAGACTCTTATATACTCAGCAAAGTAGTATTTTCAAATATTATCTATGAGAATAGATTAATACCACGATTGTTACCCTCACCTCTTGATATACTTTTTGTTCTTGGTAACAACTCTGCCTCCAAACTTCTTGAAAGAGAACTGAAAGAGTATCATTATGCATCAAACCTAAATGCATTAAGATTTTTACTTGACTCCTATGGAGAAGATTTTTGGGAAAAATCTTTATATAATATTTGGTTGAGTTCAATAAAATCTTTAAATCCACCTGAAGATTTATCTAAATATCCAAAATCTCTTCAAACAGCTGCATACTGGCAATCTAAAATGATAAGTCAACTTGCTTGTTGGGCAGAATTAAGACATGACAATCTTTTATATACCAAACAATCTTATACTGGTGGAGTAATTTGTTCATTCCCATATACTTATATAGATCCTTTTCCAAAATTTTATGAAAAAATAGTTAAATTTGCGGGAAAAGCCATTAACATTCTTCGTGATATAAACTATAATAATTCTTATATGTTCGATTACTTTATAAAGTTAGAAAAAGTTTGTAGCAACTTACAAATAATTGCACAAAAAGAGTTAGATAATAAAGAATTATCAGAAACCGATAAAGCATTTCTATCAGAAATGTTAAGATTAAAAAATATTTGTGGAATGGAATACGATGGTTGGTATCCTCAATTATATTTTAGAGGCGAAGATTCTTTTAAGAAAACCGACTATGTTATTGCAGATATACATACAACTCCAACAGATGAAAATGGTAATATGGTCGGCTGGATTAAACATGCAGCAACTGGTTCGCTGAATATGGCAATAATACTGGCAAATAATTATAATGGTGAAAAAACCTTATTTATTGGTCCCGTTTTAAGTTTCTATGATTACACTACAACAAATTTCCAAAGATTAAATGATGACGAATGGCAAAAAATATATACTCAATCTTTGATAAATCAACCTGACTTTTCAAATATATTTATGACTGACAAAAAGGGTGAAAAAAAACCTTTTGGACCCACAATACTAACTAATATTAACATCGAAAAACCGAAACCTGAAAGCTACTTATTAATTAAAAATTATCCTAACCCATTTAATCCTTCTACAAATATTATTTTTACTATACCAGATGAACTATCAGGTAAAAACTGTAGTATTAATATTTATGATAATGTTGGTAAATATGTAAAAAGATTATTATATGAAAATTTAACTAAAGGCACATACGTAATAAAATGGGATGGGAAAGACGAATCTGGGAAATTATGTTCAAGTGGACTTTATATTGCACAAATTACCTCAGCTAATAAAAGTGCAATTATTAAGATGAGCTTAATAAAATAATGATTTATTATAACTTTTGATTATATTTATTTTTCACTATATACCTAAAATTATAAATCCTCCCCAATAAAATGGTTCTTTATATTGTAAACTAATTATATTTTGAGCTTCAATAAAAGAACGTCTCACATCAAAATTTTTTGATAAATTATTATAAAACTCAATCATCAATTTACTGGTTATTTCATCATCTACTTTCCATAAACTCATAACTATGTATTTGGCACCTGCAACAATAAAAGCCCTTTGTAAACCATAAACTCCTTCTCCATTATTCACTTCACCAAGACCAGTTTCACAAGCAGAAAGAACAACAAGAAGAGTGCTATCTAAATCTAAATTCATAACTTCATAAGATGTAATTATACTATATCCCGTAGTATCTTTAAGTTTATCATAATTATCAGACAAAACCAAACCTGAAAGTAAAAGTGGATTTTCTTTTAATTTATTATTATTGTTAAAGAGTTCGTCTTTCTGAGAATTTTCAAAGTTCTCCTTAAAAAAACCATGAGTTGCTATATGAAGAATAGAAGGATTCTTTAAATTTTTTAAATTTTTAACATTAGCATCTTTTTTAAGAAATATTTTCGTATGAATATTCATCTTATTTAAAATATTACCTATTTCTACAATTTCTTTTTCAGTACCAGGTAATGATTGATATTGCACATTATTAGATTTATTTTCATTGTTTGAGTAGAACTCAGGAGCCCCGATTAACACAGCATTCAATTTTGATTTCTTTTCATAACTATTTCTATATATATCTCTTAGACTTGTTATCAAATATAAATTTACATTCCTAAAGGGATAGGATCCATCCGTTTTCATCAATGTAGATAAATTAATCTTATTATATACACCATCGGGTGAATAATAAATATTTTTCTTTTTTGTTATAAATGGCTCTAGTTTATCAATAAACCTTTTATAAGAGCCTTTTTCAGTTATTCTATTTCGAATTAGATTTATGTAATCATTAAAATATTTATCCTCAAGATCATTACCATTATAATAATAAATAATATCAGGATACTTTTTCTCTGGATCTATTATTACGAAAGCATAAATTATTGAGTCAAAATTTGATACATAATTATATTTAAATCTTATTACATCTATCGCAACCTCATCATATTTTAATTTATTTCTAATGCTATCAAAAGTAAAATTAATATTTGATTCAATATTATATTTTTCCGAATAAGAACTCAACGTTTTCTCAAGTTCATTAGAAACGTTTTCTAAAGAATCTATAACTAATTTCAAATGATTATCTGCTGACTTATTAAATAATAAAGCTATTTGTTCTTTAGTAGATATCCAATTATTATATAATGATTTTAATTCAACATCTGTGGTAGATAGTATTCTATCTTTCATCTTCTTAATTGAATTTAGAAGTAACCCTTTAATTACAAGTTGGTAATCTACTAATTTAATAAGTAAATCAGAGTCTTTTCTATAATTTCTTAAAACAAATGAATTGAATATTTCAAATTTTTCTTTGATAGAAGAGTAAAACTTAGTTTTTTCTTTTTCACTCAAAAATGGAAATATTGAGTGAACTAAATCCATATATAAATCCAGAGATTCTATCCATAACTTTTTTGATTCAAAATATTCATTCTTAACCTCTTTTAATCTTGCAAGATTGTTAACAGATAAAATATAATCCAAGTGTTTTTGACCAAGTATTTTCTTCTTAATTTCAATAGATTCTGTTAAATATTTATCTGCTTTTTCATAATCTTGATTTCTAAAATATAATATTCCAAGATTATGTAAAGTACTGGCATAATCTAAAGAATTAGCACCTAATAATTCCTTTCTAGTTTCTAAAACTTTTAGATATAATTCTTCAGATTCTTTATATTTGTTTTGAACATCCAAAACTGAAGCAAGGTTAGAAAGAGAAGTTAAATAATTAGGATTTTTAAAAAAGTTCTTACTTTCATAGATAGATATTACTTTTTTTAATAATCTTTCAGCTTCTTCATAATACCCCTTATTTTTTAAAACCACAGAAACATTATTCAAGCTTATAGCATAAGATATACTTTCTTCTCCTAATATCTTTTTCCTGATATTCAATGCTTCAAAAAAAAGATTTATTGCATCTTCACCCCTACCCATCGTAATATATAAAATTGCTAAATTATCTAATGCAATAGCACATACCATATCATTTGGACCAAATTTCTTTTCCCAGATTTTAAGAACTGCTTTATATAACTTTTCAGCTTCATTATACCTACCTAAATCATGATACAAAACAGCTAAATTGTTTAAAGACTGAGCATAAGATGCACTACTATCGCCATAAATTTTTAACCTAATTTCTTTAGCTTCATTATATAATTTTTCTGCTTTCTCATAATTATTATAACTATGATATAGACTTGCCAATCCATTTATGTAATAAGCATAATCTTCAACAGAATAGTTATTAGAGTTTTTTAAAAGGTCAATAGTTTTTAAATAATAATTCTCTGATTTTACAAAGTCCCCAAATTTTCGATAAATAAATGCTAATGTTCCATTAATCTCTATTAATTCATTAGAATCTTTAATATTGTTTTTATTCAAAAAGTCTAAACATTTGTTAAATATATCTTCAGCAATATTATAATTTTCTAATCCAACATTACACTCACCATAATTTTTTAAAATATTGTAATAAATATTATTTCGAGGATATGAAGATGATTCATATAGAATATATGCCTTTTTATAATTTTCCTCAGCTTTTTTATAATCTTCTTTTATTTTGTATATAGAGCCTAATTCTGAATAGAGATAAATCAAATTTAATTTTTGAAAGTTATTATTTTCACAAATATTGATACCTTCTTTGATAATAATTTCTGCATTATCGAGGCTATCCATAGCCATATAAATTAAGGCTAAAGAATTAAGTGAACTGGTGTATACTTCTGAATTTTTCGAAAATTTTTCTTCAGCAATCCGTAAAGCTTTCTTTGCATAATCTAGAGCAATATTATATTTGTGAGCTTTATAATTTTCAAGCATTAAATTATTTAATTCATCAAAATCTTGAGCAAGCAAATTTTGACAAAATAACAAAATAAAAGAAAGTAAAATATTTTTCATTTGTTCTTTGGGTGAATAATTTGTAAGTATGTTGTAAAATACTACAATTTTATTTCATCAGCAACATCTTTTTTGTAATTATTTTTTCTTTTGTGAAAATAGTATAAAAATACACTCCACTACTAATTTTATAATCTTTACTATTAAAATGAATCACATATTGACCTTTATTTAAAAAATCATTCACTAAAACAGCAACTTCTTTCCCTAAGGCATCATAGACTATAAACCTAACATCTCCAGATTCAGGCAAAGAAAATTTTATTATTGTTTCAGAATTAAAAGGATTTGGATAGTTTATTAAATATATATTTTCATTATCAAGAATTTCTTTAGCATATTTAACTGTTGAAATAAATTTATTTTTAAATTTCATTATTCTTTCATAAGAATTGTTAATTAACTCCTCAGGTATTATTCCTTTTCTAACTTTATCACTAACTGTTTCAATAATATAACCAACTAATGATCTTTTGTTGTAAATATTTGTTTTAAAAAGAAGAATGTCGGTTCCTGATTTAATACACAACTCTATTGCAAAATCGAAAGTATAATTATCTGAAATTGCATTCATAAAAAGTTCATCACTAATAACTAATCCTTTAAATTTTAATGAATCCCTCAGTAATTCTGTAACTACTTTCTTTGATAACGAAGCTGGATATAACGAATCTAAATTTTTATTATAAAGATGCCCTATCATAATAAAATCTATACTATTTTTATTAATAAGCTCTTTATATGGTATTAATTCAATCTCTTTCCATGTATTGGTAATATCTGTAAAACCCAAATGAGAATCAGTCATTGAGCTACCATGACCAGGAAAATGTTTTAGAACTGTAAATACTCCTTTTTTATTAAATTCTTCAATAAACCACTTTGCATGATTTGTTACAGTAAAAGGGTTATCTGAATAACTTCTTTCTTTTAATGCTATAACAGGATTTAAAGGGTTTACATTAACATCTACAACAGGAGCTAAATTTAAATTAATACCACCATCATTTAACCATGTTGCCATTTTGGCAGCAGTAAATCTTGTTGAATCTTCTCGGTTAATAATAGTACCTAAATAGTAAGCTGAATTTGAAGCCTCATATCCGTTATTCTGGTTTAACCGAGCAACTTTTCCCCCTTCTTGATCGACCCCAATAAATAATTTCTCTTTACTTAATAATTTCAGTTTATTTGTTAATGTCTTTAACTGAATTGGGTTTGTTATATTTGAAGCAAATAAAACAATTCCTCCTAAGTTCCTTTTTTCAATATCATATTTTAAAGAATCTGGCACATCAGTTCCTGTAAATCCAACCATAATCATCTGACCAATTTTTTCCTCAAGTGATTGGCTGTAAGAATTATTTATTAGTAAAACAAAAAATAAAAACAAAAATACAACTTTAAATTTGATATATATATACATAACTTCCTGATTAAAATTGTTGAATGTATTTAATGAGTATTAAAAATTATTCTATTACCACAAGGGAGTGAATTTCTATTTTAGGAATTTTAATTAAAATTTTATTATTTACATAACTAAAATTAATATTTTTTTCATCGGGAATTAAAAATACCTTTTTAGGTCTTTGGGGGTATCGAACTGTTAAAGATATATTATTAATTGGTAATATTTCATCATATACATCAATATTTGATGAATTATGATTACCAGATGTATTTATAAGATTTATAATAGTTCTTCCATTTTTGGAATTCAAAGTTACATCTAAATAATGAGAACCTTTAACCTCAACAATGGGATTAGGAAATAGATCTTTAATAAAATGATGAATATAATCACGTAGTTTACTACTCGCACCTTTAAAATAATGAGAACCTATGTCAATAAAAATAAAACCAATTTTTCCTTTTCCATATTTAAATATTGCACCTGCTGGTAATTGTGGACCCCTTGGTGATAAAGTTGAATACAAATAGCCTTTGATACTTGAATTTTCAGGTAAAGTAATTTTGTGATAATCTCCATTTATTGTAGAGAATTCATCATTAAAGCTAAGATAATATCCACTTGAACTTAAGGAAGTACTATCTTCATGAATATTCATTTCTTTAAAAAAGAATTTACTTGAATTATAACCTGTAACTAAAAGCGATCCTCCATTTTTAACATAATTTAAAATATCTTTCTTTATATTATCATCTAGATAATACATCTCTGGTAAAATAATTAATGGATATTTATCATAATTATTCTTTAAATGATGTTCACTCAGTATTTGCACCACATTTTGTCCATCAAGAAGAGCATAAAGAATACCTTTTATATAATCACCTGTATCCCAACCTCCATATAACCTTCCGATTCTTCTGTAAAAATCATCTTTTGAATAAAACAATGCAATTTGAGGAATAGGAGTTACGCCCTGCAAATACTTTTGTCTTAACCTAATAAATTTACCAACTTCTGACATTGGTTTTATTTTCCATGAAAGAACTGAGCCATCTCTGTTTTGAGTAAAATATGCTTGAAAACCACCACCTAATGAAATAACTGCCGCAGCTTCTTGAATCAATTGAATAGTAGACTTATATCTATGCGAACCATCCTTAGGAATAAATCCCCAAGTCATTAAATCCCATGGCTTACCTTGATTTTGTAAACATCTACCTTCCCATCGGGCTGAATTATAACTGCTAATATAATTATAATCACCTGAAAGGAAATCTACGTTTACATCAACTTCTTCTGGCATAAATGAAGAAAAGGACCAATTACTTGCCACTTGAAAATTTGGATTGAATTTGTGAATTTCATCTACATAATGCTTTAAACATTTTTTGAAAGATTTTCTACTAAATTCACAAAGCTCAAAATACCCTTTATCTTCCTTCGTTTTTGGCATAAATTCCAAACCTGATTCTTTGATAAATTCTTGAGTAGGATTAGCACCATAATCATTACCTGTTGCCCAACAATCACCATCAACCCAAACACCATCTACATTATAATCTTGCGATAGTTCTTTGAATTGCGGGATCATAATTTTATCTACATAACTACTAAAAATAGAAGTCATTGATTTATCTCTTTCACCATTTGCATTTACTCTAGCAAAACTTGAATCATTTTTAATAGCCTGTTCATCATACACACCAGAATAATGCATATATAATGCTACATTTTTTTTATTTGTAGCTGAACGCCAAATTTTCAAAGGATCACCAATAAAACCAGGTGCTCTATTCCCAACTTTTGTAGGGTAGCTTGATAAACCAGGATGCCCCTTACAATCAATCTGAATAAAATCTGGTTTTATAATATTAAGAATAGCAAGAATTGAATCTTCGTTTAAATTATTCCCTATTTCATTACAATCCATTCCTGCGTGAAAATCAAAATGAATTCCAAAGAAACTTTCAGCTCTCCTTAATTTTGTTTTATTTTTCCATTCATTAACTTGAGAAAAGCATATATGAACAATAAAAAACATTAAGAATAACTCGACACATATAAATCTTAAATGATTTTTCATTTAAAATCTCCTTTAATTTAATCAATATTAACAATATAACTTATCAATATCAAGAAAAATATATAAATAATTCACTAATCCCATTTATAAGTATTCTATTAATTTTTTTTAATATGTCAAAATTACGTCATTTTTGTGGATAATATTATACACTTATTGTTTTTTACATTGATTGAAAAGAATTATATTATTATTTTTGATTCGTCATTTTGATGTTGGTTCTTTTAAGTATAATTTATATAGGAGTAAAAATGAAAGTAAAACTCAAAATTAAATATCTTGCAAAAATTAAAAGACCAGAGGAAGCAGAAACAATAGAACAACATAAAGTAATAACATCTTATCAAAAAAGCCTTCCTGAAGAAAGCAAGATAAAGTTTTTCCAACCTATTCAATTATTTGAATATTAATGTTAAACTAATAAATATCACGCATATAGTTACAACTATATGCGTGATTTCTTTTTAATCAAAAATAAATTATTCTATGAAAATAAAAATTATAATAACTAGCGCCCTTTTATCATTTTTTTACTTTTTTTGTTCATCTTCTAATAATGAAATATCAAATGATGCAAAATACAAACTTTATTTAGATACTTTAAATAAAAAATATTATTATCTTTTCGATAGTACAAGACTTTATGTTCTAATTCCAGATTCAATTTCAAAATATAATCCAGAATTTATTTATGAGGATTCTAAAGGATACCCATTTTTGAGTTTAAATAATGAGAAATTTGAGGTAGATATTGATACAACTAATTCTCTCTATATGGTAAATGATACAAAAAGTATTACTTATGAAAATAAATCAATAACAACAAAAAATAAAAAGGTAGTAAAGTCAAAGGTTAAGAAAAGACCTAAAAGTACAACCAAATCGAAAAAATAAATAAAAACGTAATAATTTCTTTAGTTTTTAATACAAAGTTTTAATAATAATATTAAAAACTCCTTCACTTTTATTTATTATCACTTTAATATAAATATTAATCCTTTATTTTAATATCTGCAAATTATCTTGTTTTTTTGGATTAGTTTTATTATAATTCAAGAAAATTTGGAGAGAGAAGAAATGACTAAAAAGGAATATTTAAAAGCTCAAAGCTATGTAAAAAAAGCACTAAAAGATGCTGGTATAATATTACCAAAGAATGCTGAAATTGAAATTGTTGACTTTGGTTTAAATAATTTTGATAAAATTGGTCTGGGAATTTATTTAAAAGTTAATGAACCAGAATATTGCTCGAAATGGATGGTTTTAAAACCAGGTCAAACATGCCCATATCATAAACACAAGAAGAAAAAAGAAACATTTTTCTGTATCAAAGGTGTTGTAGATTTGACAGTAAAAGATAAAATTATAAAATTAAAACCTGGTGATTCATATACCTTGAAAAGAGGGGAATATCATACTTTTACTTCAAAAACTGGTGCAGTAATTGAAGAAGTTTCAACTTTTGATAGCAATGCTGATAATTATTTTATGGATAAGTCTATTAACAGAGAACCAGTAAAGTATTGATTATAAGTTTATAATAAAAAGTTTCAGGTCAATTACCTGGAACTTTTTATTTTTACACTACCTAAACCTGACTCAAGTTTAATGTTTAATTTTCTATTTCCATCAGTAAAATTATTATTGATATATTTACTTTCGCCAATTTTCTTAAAGTTTCCATAATCAAAAGAGCTAAGAAATCCTTTATCATAAAATACAGAAGTACCAACCGTCTCAGGAATATTAATAGAAAGACTGCCTAAACCTAACTCCATTGAAACATAAGCTTCATTACGTAATGAGCCAGTAAAATCAAAATAGTAAGAACCAACCCCTCCTTCAAAATATAATCTTTTAAAATTGGTATTACCTAATTTATAAGCTCGAAATTTACTTAAACCAGCATCAATCTTGATGGTCTCTAAATCTATTGGGTTTTCTTCATTACAAAAAATTAGTGTTTCAGCAGCACCTGCTTCTAATTTCAAGTCTTTTATTAGCAATCCAGACATATCTAACTTACTATAACCTGCTCCTAAATGTAAATCAAATTTAATTGGTACATTATTGTTTAAACTAATATAAAATACTTCTTGCTGATAATTAGAACTAGGATTATAGTTTAAAAACCAACTTTGAACATGATCATTATCATCATTAATTTTTATATTAAGATACCCGATATTATCAATAACTTTATATGAAACTTTTGCATTAGGATATTCTTCTATTTTATTATTATATATTATTGAAAAAGCTTTTCTTGTATCTCCTTTTGATATTACAACTTTATTTAAAGATGACTCAATTCTAACATTTAACTCTCGTTCATTTGTTTTAGGTATATTAAATGAATATTCATATTGTAGCATTGCTAAAACTGAAGCAAAAGGTATTAGTAAAAGCACAAAAGCGAAAAAAGCAATATTTTTATAAAATTTATTCATTTGAAATAAGTTGTTTTATCTATAATATTATACGAAAAGAAAGTAAGAAGGTTTCACTTCTTTGAAAAAATATTGGGAAGAAATAAAAAAGGTCATTGTGTTTAATGACCTTTAAAATTTAGATTTTTTTGACTTTGTTTGCTTTTAAACACTTGGTACATACCTTTACTTTTGTAGGTTTACCGTCAATTTCTGCTCTAATTTTCTGAAGGTTAGGCAACCATCTTGTTTTTGTTCTATTATGAGCGTGGCTAACGTTATTACCTACTAAAGGACCTTTTCCACAAATATCACACCTTTGTGCCATTTACTAGCTCCCTGACTAATCATTTCTTTAATAGATTTATAATTTAATAAAAAATAATTTTTAAATCAAGATAAAAACTTATAAAATTACAAAAAATTATTTTTTGCTCAAATCCTTTAAAATATTAAGAGCACTCTTCTCATCTTCAAGACCAATGATACCAGCCATTATTTTGGAGTTATAAAAAGCAAAACATTTTTTATTCATAACTTTACCTGAAAATGCACCTAAACCTAGATCTTTTATCTCTTTATCAAAACCTTTTGTTTTGGTGACATAATTTTTAAATGAATTATAAAAATTCAATGCCTTGTTTATATTTCCAGCATCTAAAATAAATATTTGATAACTTTTGTTACCAATTTTATATTGAGCCAAAAATCCATCATAAAAGAAACTATATCCTAATAAATCTTTTGAAAAATATTTTTCTGAATTTTTTACCAAATTAGCTTTAGGAAAATAGGATAATAATGAAAGTTTTTCGCTTTTATTAGGTATTTTCTTATCAATTATTTTTGCAAATAATTGTAGATCCTGATTTAACTGAGACTTTGAGTAAGACATAATTTTAATGTAATAATTACTTTTCCAGAAGTATAGCGTAGTTCCTTCAATATATCCTTGATTACCAATATTAATAAAATTGTATTTAGGATCTCTTTCAATAGAATAAATGCCAAATGTATTCTTAACATCTTTCATTTCATAAATATCTACTACAATCTGATTATTCCCATTCTTATAATCTTGTGTAATCACTTGGCGAAAGCCATAATTATGATACGTTTCCGCAGCTCCATCAATATACTCATATAAACGTTCTCCTTCAAATATCCTACTATTACCAGATTTTACCCACCCTTTTATTTCATTATTATCTGGTAATAGTTTAGTAATATTTTGTGAAAAAGCGATATTTACTATAAATAATACAAAAAAGATTTTTAGAATTTTCATAAAATAATCCCCACTTTAAAATTTATATAATAAAATTATAATTCAATTACAATCATTGTATTAATATTTTTATCAGAAAATTTAATCTTTAAAACTTTTGTCTCTTTATCATAAAAAGCTACATCTAAAGAACCGGCAAAAACAGATTCATCATCAACTAAAGTAATGGTATCGAGGTCCTTTATTACCTGCTTTACCATTTTTCTTATAGAAAAAATATTTAGTTGAATTGTTCTTATTACCTCATAATTTCCTTCAGGTTCTGATATATTTATATAAATCTTATCATTATCAAATGATTGAGAAAGATATGTTAACCTATATTTACCTAATTTATAATCAAAAGAAATACCATCATCTTCATATAAAAGGCTATCTATATTATTGCCAGGATATACATTTAAAATAATTTTATCATTTGGTTGTTCATTTACATACTGTAATATTTTGCTTTCAGGAATAATAGAACCAGCTTTTACGAACAAAGGCACTTTATTTATATCAGCTTCAATTTCATAATACTCTTTACCTTGATATTCATCAAAGGTAAAATAATCATACCACAAACCATCAGGCAAATAAACAGTTCTTGAATCTGTACCTAATTCAAGGAAAGGAGCAACCAACAACTTATCACCTAATAAAAACTCATCCTGCAACTCATAAGTATTTTTATCACTTGGATATTCCAAAACCAATGGTCTAATAACAGGTAATCCTGTTAAGTAGGACTCATAAAAAACAGAGTAAATATATGGTAACAATTTATACCTAAGTTCTATAGCTTTACGGTTTATTTCTTCATATCCTCCTCCATAAGACCATGGCTCCTGATCATTAGAATCAATAACTGAATGAGTTCTACATAAAGGGAAGAAAACCCCCATTTGCAACCAGCGTGTATATAACTCTGGAGAAGGATTTCCATGAAAACCTCCAATATCCATACCAGCAAATGAAAAACCACTTAAACCTAAATTTAAACATTGTGGGATTGAAAGTTTTAAATGATCTTCATTTGAAGTATTATCTCCAGTCCATACTGCAGCATATTTTTGACCACCAGCATAAATTGATCTTGATAAGATAAATGGTCTTACATTTGGATTATTTTGTAAAAAACCTTTATAGGTAGAATAATTTTCCAATAAACCATAAAGGTTATGAACTAGTGCATGATCAATTCTTACTCCATCATAATTATGCTGAACATCTAAAGAAAAAGTTTTTCCAGGAGTATTAAACGTAGCAGGTTCATTCATATCATTCCATATCCCAGCAACACCTAAATCTAATAGTTTGCTCTGTAAAGAAGCCCACCACTTTCTTACATCTGAATTTAGAAAATCAGGCCAAACAGATTTACCTGGCCATACTTCAGCAGTAAAAGTTTTACCTGAAGCTCTTTTCACGAAATAATCTGTTTTAATCCCTTCATCATATATCTCATACCCATCTTCAACTTTGACTCCAGGATCAACAATACAAACTAACTTAAAACCTTTTTGAGATAGATACTGACATAATTTATTCAAATCCGGAAATTTTTTCTTATCAACAGTAAATACCTTAAAAGAATCCATATAGTCAATATCAAGATACAAGACATCACAGGGTATTTTCTTAGATCTAAAGCTATTCGCAATTTCTTTCACCTTTTCTTCAGAATCATAACTCCACCTACATTGTTGATAACCTAATGACCATAATGGTGGCAATTCAATTCTTCCAGTAATATATGTATATTGATTAACAACATCTTTAATATCTGGACCATATATAAAATAATAATCTAAATTCAGTGAAAAACAACCAAAAGAATAATTCTCGATATTTGTATTACCCATATCAAAAAAAGACCAAGAGGGACAATCTAAAAAAATACCGTATGAATTACCATTTTTAAGACCAATAAAAAATGGCACACTTTTATATAATGGATCTGAATCAACATCTAGATATGGAAAATCAGTATTCCACATATACATTTTCATACCTTTTTTTTGTAAAGGTCCGGTTTTATCACCAAATCCATAAAAATATTCTTCTTGATCTAATATCTTATCACATCTTACAAATTCACTATTATAAGAAATTCCTGATTTTCCATCAGAATTGATTACCTCACCTTCCTTATTTTTAAAAATTATTCTGCAAGGGTCCTTAACAACTTCAATTATAATTTCTTCAGTTTTTATCTTTACTAAAAAATCATTTTCAATTAAATTGATATTTACATTTTTTTCAATATTATTACTAATTGCAAATGAAGGCAAAGAATTTTTTCCGTCAAGTTGAGTTTTAACATTAATAATTTTTTCTGTTAAAATGGTAATAATTATTTTACCATTCTTACAATGTAATATCACCTGATTGTTTTTTTGTTCATATTCAATAACTCTACCAAGTATTTTCCATTTTGAATTTTCATACTTTACTCTAAAGTACTCGTTATATACTTTTGCCAGTTTAATACCTTCTTGTTTTTCTTTCATTTTTTCTCTAAATATGAAATTGATTTAACATTTATTGGGTTTTTTAATTTGGAGATTTCACTTTCTTTATTATATCTATTTAGTACAGAAATTGCATAATAAAAATCTTCTTTAGCATTATCAACAAAATTACTTACTCCTCTTGGAGTAATAAATACTAATTCCAAATCATCTATGTTTGAAAAACGACTTTGCTTTGTTCTATAAATATTAAAATAATATTCATTTCCATTTTCAGGAAGATCCCATTCTATTTTAACTTTATCCTCATCTATTCTTTCTACTTTAAAATTTTTAATTGAAGGAGTAAATGTATTAACACCATCTTGAAAATATGGTATATTTGCCCAATTAACAATTTTATCATTTATTAACTCTTTCCATATTTTATTTAAACTACTAGCAGAAAAAAATACCAAACCCTGAAAACCATTTTCTCTGATGTATTCAATTTCATCCCACAATTCTTCCCAACCCCATTCATTTGCTTTATATGCTGCCAAACCAGGATAGATATTAGCTACATCGATTAATTCCTTCCATTCATTTATTGCTAACATAAAGGGTTCTTTTTTCATATAGGTCATAGGAACAATAAAATGCATTTTATTATTATTTAACCATTGTATTGGATCCTGAAACACTTCATCATAAGCATTCCAACGATTTTTCTTATAACTGCCAATTACTGCGGCAGATATTTTTACATAAGGCTTATAACTTTTAATTGAATCTGAAACCATTGATACAAAAGTATTAATTTCATTTCGTTGCCAATCTTCCCAGGATAAATTCTGAGGATTACCTTCAGCCGAGTTAAATCTTTTCCTACTTATCTCATCAGAAGAATAACCAAATTTTTTTGATTCTTCTGGATACCTTATATAATCAAAGTGCACACCATCTATATCGTATTTCCTTACAATATCCATAACAACTTTACAGATATGTGATTTTACTTCAGGTATCCCCGGGCTTAAACAAATATAACCTTCTTCTGGGTTCATTCTACCACCATCTTTATCGCATACAATCCAATCAGGATGCTCTAACATAATATGTCTTGGATTCGATTCTTCCGGTAAACCTTCTTTAGCTCTCCATACCGGGAAAGTATTTATCCATACATGTAATTCTAAACCTAAATTATGTGCTGCATCAATTGCAAATTGTAATGGGTCCCACTCAGGATCTTTACCAAGCGTTCCGGTAAGCATTTTACTCCATGGTTCGTAACTAGAATTATAGAATGCATCTGCATTTCCCCTCACCTGAAAAAAGACAATATTCATTTTAGAGTTTCTTGCATTTCTCAAATAGTTTAAAATAAGACTTTTCATCCTTTCTGGATTTTTATCAGGACTTACATAATCGAATCTAGATATCCAAATAGCCCTTGCTTCTCGTAATTTTCTATAATCATCCCTACAAGCTATTTGGGTAATTAAAAGTATAATAATAAATATAACATTCATTTTCTTCATTTATTTACCTGTTCATTTTTAGATATGGCAAAACTAAAGAACTATTATCAATAACATAATAAGAAAAATCTTTTTTCAAATAGCTCAGTGCTATTTTATAAGCTTCGTCAAAATTTTTAGAACTAGTAAAACCAACTTTATTCGCTATAGAAGGATTCAATTTAGTAACTAAAATGATTTTTACATTTTTACATTTTTCCATAAAAGATATTGCTGTTTGTGCATTTAAAGAATAATCCGTTAGTATCTTTTTTTTCAAAATAATATTATCATAATTAAACCAGTCAAGAAAAGTTTTTGAACCTATTCCATCAATACATTCAGCCAAACATATAATAACACCATTATGTTTAACAGCTTGATAAGCATTGTGAATAGATTTGTGAGTTTGTATTAAATTAATATCCTTTGGATATCCACCAGTACTACATATCACAAGATCAGCTTTTTCATTAATACCTACTCGATATTTTTTATTAACTTTAGATGCCGTTTTTTTATGGGATTCTATTACATTGCCAGAACTAGCAAAAATTATTTTACCTTTTTCATCTAATAAGAAATTTAGAGAAAAGATTGGAGGACAATAATTCATTACATCAATTAAGTCTTCATAAACAGGATTATTCTTAAGTTCACCGCTTTTACAATATTTATTTAGTTTCAAGTTTTTAGAAATACTTCTTTTATGATTTTGTTCAATAGTTTTATAATAGGCTAATCCGGGCATTATCATTTTTACACCACCACCAAAACCAGCAAAGTAATGATGAGTAACTGAGCCAATAGAAATTATTTTATCACTATCTGCTAAAATTTTATTTAAAAAAATACTTGTTCCCCTTTTGGTTTTTCCAAAATATACATGCTGTTTTTCATCGAAAGCATTATTTTCAAAAATCTTAAAAAGATTATAATATTTCTCCCCTAAAATTGCTTTTTTCTCATTTTCATCCATCGATGAGTGTGAACCATTTGAAAAAATAATTTTGATATTTTCCTTTTTTATACCAATATTTTTTAACTCTTTTAAAATTATTGGGAAAATTACGCTCAATCTACTAATTCTTGTTTTATCAGGGATTGCAATTAGCACCTTATCATTTTTTTCAATAAATTCACTCAACTTGCAGGATTTAACAGGATTTTTAAGAGAATCTATAATAATTTGTCTCTCTGATTTTTCAACATTTATTTTCTTAGGTTTCAAATGTCCAATAAAATTTCCATCATTTAGTTTTAAAGGTATTTTTTCTTTACCATATTTTAGTAAAATATTCATAAGTATATTAGAATTTTATTTTTTAAATTTAACAATTTATTCTTTGTGTTTCAATAGATATGATAAACAAATTACAAAAAGCTTAATTAAAATATTTTGACTTTTCAATTTGAAGGAGATAAATTAATTTTTCTACAGCTGCGTGTTTAAAATTTTGTGCAAGTGGTATAAAATAATTAAATGTTTCCTCTATATACTGAATTGGATTTGATTTTAAACCATAAGGTAAGCATCTAAAGTTATCTAATCTTTCAGCAAGCTTAATTATTATACAATCTACAGTAGAATGTTTTAATTTTTCCACATACTCTTGAATATTATTTTCAAAATCCTTTTTTTCTTTTATACGAGTATATCTTGTAAGCACATCTACCATATATGATACATAAGGTCCAAAATTAAAAGTAACTGTTTCCAAGTTCAAAACATCTGAATCCTCTAAAGCATCATGTAAAAGAGCAGCACAAAATAAATCAGCATCATATAAATATAATTCATTAATAATTATCTTTACTATTCTTGTAACGTGAAAAAAATAAGGAGTGTTATCCTTTCTTGATTGAAATAGATGAACATCTTCAGCCATTTCATAAGCTGAAATAACTTTGTTAAAATCATCTGGTTCTAGAATATGACTAATTTTAAGAATGAGATCAGCTTTAGATAAAAAAGTACTATTGTAATTTTCAATTTCCTGCATTTATTCTAGCCCTTTACACTTCCAAGAGTTAATCCAGAAACCAACCATTTACTAAGAACCAAAAACAAAATTACTACAGGAATACTTACTATCAATGAAGCAGCAGCATACAATCCCCATTCTGAAGTCATATTGTCTTCAAATGATTTCAAACCGAGAGGCAGAGTCCATAAATCAGTATCTTGCAAAATTTGTGCGGCAACAACATATTCAGACCAGGCTGTCATAAACGAAAATAAGGCAGTTATTACTAAAGCAGGAGCAGCTAAGGGTAAAATAATTCTATAAAAAGCATAAAAGTTTGATGCACCATCAATAAGAGCAGCTTCTTCAAGTGTAGTAGGTATAGTATCATAATATCCTTTCATCTGCCATATACAAAAAGGCAATGCCGTAGCTGAATAAACAATCACTATTCCCAAATAGCTATTTATTAATCCAAGATTTACAAGCATAATGTACATAGGTAATAATAACATTGTTGCTGGGAACATTTGTGTTGTAAGCAAGCTTAAGAGAGCAATTTTTTTACCAAAGAAATTAAATCTTGACATAGCATATCCTGCCAAAGCTGCCAGTATTACTCCTGATATTGTTACAACAAAAGAAACATATAAACTATTAACGATCCATTTTAAAAATGGTCTTTCAGTAAATAATTTTATAAAAGAATCAAAGGTTGCATCTTTAGGTATAATACTTAAATCAGTAGATAGCAACCTATTACCCGGCCTTAAAGAAATACTTACCAACTGAATAATAGGATAAATTACAATAATAGTAAATATAGTTAAAAAGATATAAGTAATCAACTTTACCAAAAACGATTTTTTGTTTTTTATTTTCATAATAATTCTAATAAATTTTTTCGGTTACTTTTGTTTTATTCATAAATTTTAAACTGAATAAAAGAAGTATAATAAAAATTACAACAGATAAAGCGGCAGCATATCCATACCTATAGAGATTAAATGCAGCCTTGTATACAAATGATACAAGTATATGAGTCTGATCAGATGGTTCACCCCCATTGCTTACCAGCCATACAATATTTAGATTATTAAAAGTCCATACAATACCCAATGTAATTGCAGGTATCATTACAGGTTTTAATAATGGTAAAGTAATATTTTTCACTTTTTGCCACCATTTTGCCCCATCAATATCTGCAGCTTCATAAAGTTCATTTGGTATACTTTGCAATCCTCCTAAGGCAATCACCATCATAAATGGGAAACCCAGCCAAACGTTTGTAAGTATACAAGCTAAAAATGCTTCAGTAGGATTTTTTAACCACTCAACGCCAGGCAAATTTAAATATTTTTGAATAATTAAATTTATTGCACCATATTCATAACTAAACATTCCTCTCCAGGTAAGAGCAACAACATATTGAGGAATTGCCCATGGTAAAATTAGAAGCATTCTGTAAATAGATCTACCTTTTATCTTTTGATTAAGTATTAAAGCTAATGCTACTCCAATAGTTACATGGAAAAAAACATTAACAACTGTCCATATTATTGTTTTAATAAATATCACATAAAAATCAGGTTGAGATGATTCAAAAAATACTTTATAATATTGTCTAAAACCAATTATCTGCCAATCCTTAATATAGCGCAAATTCATATTAGAAAAAGAAATTACAATATTATAAATGAATGGATAAAACACCACCCCAATTAAAACAATAAAAGCAGGTGTTAATAATAAGTAAATAAAAATATTTTTCTTTAACTTTTCACTAATCATTCATTCATCTCATTAATCTTTTTAATAGCTAACCATTGCATATCTTTAGCCGCTTGCTGAGGAGTTTTCTCGCCATTTAACACGGCTTGATAATTTGGTCTCATCGCATCCCATATTGCTCTTAACTCAGGAACAACAGGCATTGGTTTCCCTCTTTCAATTTGTAAAAGAGAATTTTTCATGATCTCGTTATTTTTTATATCTTCATATTTAAATACTTCTTTTCTAGTAGGAATTACGTTTAATTCCTTAGCAGTATAATATTGCTGTTCCACATCGAGTAAAAAATATAACAAATCTATCACTTTAGATAATTTTTCTTTATCGATATTTGAATTTATAGAATAACCTTTGGGTGATACCATAGGAGCGCAATAAAGACCTGTAGATTTAATTTTAGGTAAAGGAGCTACTCCTATATCTATCCCAGCTTTTTGATAACTAGCCCAAGACCAATCACCATTTATAATCATTCCAGCTTTTCCCTCTTTAAAAAGCATATCAGCTATATTGTAATCAGCTTCTCGTGGAACTATTTTGTATTTATCTCTTAAATCCTGTATGAATTTTAATCCATTAATATTTGCCTCATTATCTAATGTTGGTTCATTATTATCATTTAAAACCCAACCTCCAAATCCAGTATAAAATGGAATATAAAAAAAGGGTTCAGTATAATTCCAAACTAATCCATATACATCAGGTTGATTATCTCCATTTTTATCAATAGTAATTTTTTTTCCAATTTCAATTAATTCTTCATCAGTTTCAGGTGGTTTATTTATTAACTTTTTATTATATACAAGAGCTAAATGATTTCCTAATTTATCTGCTATTTGATATAAATGCCCCTTATAATAAGTTAAAGCTTTTGGATTAAATTTATCTAAATAATCCTTAGGGAAAAGATCTTCAAGAGGCAATATTATATTCATCACCTGAAATGGTCCAATTTGATCCGAAGGTCCATAAACAAGATCTGGTCCCTGTCCCGCAATAGCAGCTATAATATAACCCGATCTTAATGTTTCAGTTTCTTTATAAAGAGCTTCTACTTTAATATCAGGGTGAATCTCCATATATTTTTTTAAATGCTCTTCTAAAATAACTCTTTCATCTATTCTCATCTGATGCCAGATTACAATACGATTTGGATCGTTTTTTTTAGGAGAACAACCAAAAAACAACAAAAAGAAAAAAATCAATATTATCTTTTTAATATTTATCATTTTTAAATAATCATATATTATTTTGCTAAAACCATTTTTTTAGTTTGTGCAAATTTGCTTGTAGAAAACCTATACAAATAAACACCTGAAGATAAATTTGTAGCGTTAAAATTAATTCTATATTTTCCTTTTCCTTGATGTTCATCAACCAAAACAGCCACTTCTTTTCCTAATATATCATAAATTACTAATTTTACATTAGAGGCTTCTGGTAGAGTATATTCAATACATGTAGATGGATTAAAAGGATTAGGATAATTTTGTGAAATACTAAAATCAGACGGTACATTTCCAAAATCAGGTTTAGATATAGAGCTTATTATTTTAATTTTCTCTTCACTTAAAAGCATTACTTTAGATTCGTAAGGTTTTAATGAAAAGGTAATATTTTCAAAATTACTTTTTCTTATTTGATAACTTGTATCATTTGCAAAATCATTTAAATAATAAATTTTCTCGCTACTTAAAGGAATAGACAAATCGAGGTCATTTTTTTCATTTATTTTTATATTAAGATACTTATTTGAATTTGAAAGATTTATAATTACAATAAAGTTTTGGTCTTTATATTTTCTAGTAAATGAGTATATTTCTTTATCATTTGTTTCAATTCTATTTATTGTTCTGGATCTTAAAGCTGGATATTTACTTCTTGCCAAGATCATTCTTTTATAAAAAGGGAAAAGAATTTCAGAATCAGAAGTAGAAAAACTAATTAAATTTCTTTTTCCTTTCCAACCAACCTCCTGGCCCATATAAATCATTGGTATTCCAGGAATAGTCATTAATAACGCAAGAGCAGTTTTATTCTGATCATTATTAAAAAACGTTGCACATCTATCTTCATCATGATTTTCTAAAAATCTAAAGAAATATGAATTATCACCGGGAGAAAAACCATAATTTGTTACTCTATTATGTAAGTTATCAGAATTTCTGTTAGAAAAAATACTTTTTACAGTCGAATACCAAAGCCAATCATAAGCAGCATCACAAGCACCGCCATTATCAGCATAATTTACCTCTGAACCTGTGCCAGTTCCATCAGTTTCACCCAATAGGAAAATATCGGGTTTTTTATTTTTTAATTTTTCACGAACAGGTCTCCAAAAAGCTTCTTTTCCATATCTATTCTGTGGTCCCCAATAAACATCAAATCTAAAACCATCAGCACCAATATTATTTAACCACCAGTTGAACATATTAATCATATAATTAACTGTCTCTTGATTTTCTAAATTCAAATTTGCTAAAGTCCAATTGCTATATCTCATATAAATATTATCTGAATTTAACGATTGCCCTAAACCTCTATCATCACCAAGCTTTCTTCTTTCAATGTAATTATAATAATTCGAATATTTACCAAACACTCTTATATCTTCAACCCATGGATGTTTATCTGCCACATGATTAGGGGTAATATCCAATATAATCTTTATACCGTTATTATGCGCTGAATCGAGTAGCACTTTAAAATCATTAAAATTACCGTATTGTGGTGCAATATTATAAAAATCATCAATTGCATACCCTCCACCTAAATCACTTATTCCCCCCTGATTATGCATTATAGGCATAAGCCATAATGTATTTATTCCTAAATCTTTAAGGTACTTTATATTTTTTGTAATAGAATTTAAATTTCCTTCTGAACTAAAGGATTTTACAAAAATTTCATAAACAATTGCATCTTTAACCCATTGTGGATTTGATTGAATTGTAGGTATTGTGATGCTTAAATCTTCATTTAATATAAAATAATTTCTGGTGCTACTAATATTATTTTGTTTATCAATAGCTTTAAGGTTAAAATAATATTCTCCCTTTGTTTTTGGTTTATTTATTTCAAAAGATAAGCCCTGACTAGTAATAGAAAGTTTTTCAGCACTATTCTTGTCATCAGAACTCCATTCATATCTATCAATATCGTTATCAGGGTCAGTAGAATTAATAGCTGTTACTTCTATCACATTACCTTTATCTATGAACGATATTTTTGGTACTGGAGAATGATCCACAATGTATCTTAAATTTATTACATTAGAAGTGCCTAAAAACCCCTGACTATTTTTCGCAACTGCTTTTATAAAGTTATCACCTTCTAATAAAAGAATATATGCCGAAAACTTTTTATCAGTTACCTGTGCTGTAGAAAAAAGCTTATCATTTCTGTAAATATCAACTTTTGATATTTCAGGGTCATTAACTGTTCCTTCAATTATTTTATATGAAACAGTTAATTCAAGATTTGAAGGATTTAGTATTTTTATTGTTGGTCCTTGAGACTTTAACAAAGGATTAATTTCTTCTGCTGTTATACCTGCTAATCCTCTACCTTCTGCATCCAACCTTGTAAATCTTGAGACGTTGAAATTATTAAGAATTCTCTCCTGCATTTCTCTAGTTGCAAAAGCAATATCATATATATATGGTTGATTTACAGTAGCATCTTCTTTATTATATTTTAATATTTCACCATTATCATTGCAAAGATAGGAGTATAATATAAAGTATCTTTTATCATTATAATCACCAAGAATATCATTAATATCTTTCGTTGATAATTTTATAATAAAACTATTATTATTGACATCTACTGGAATCGATTTCCCATACTTTATTGGACTATATGAAGTAATTATTCTATTAGAACTAAGAGAATCAAAAAATTGTGATTTTGGGTTAACTATATTTACAAAAAAACCCTGTAAAGACCACTCTGGGATATTTATATTTAAATTGTTGAAATCAGGGATATACTTACCTGTTATTTGATTAAATATAGATAAGCTAATACGAGTGTTATTTGTAATCTTATCCATCAAAACATTTATTATTAATGTATCAACTGTATAATTTGTGGAGATACTAAATCTTCGAATATCTGCAGCACCTTTTAGAATTTCATTTGGGTAATCAAGGTACTCATCGGATTTTGGGTCAATGGAAATATATGATTCTTTTGTTTTATTTATTTCATAACTTAAATAATTTTTTGCTTTAAAACCTAAAGAATCCGAACATTCAAAGACCCAATCATGTAAACCCTCTTCAATAAATTCATTCAATAAATTTATTGTAACCATTTCATTCGAGGGATTATAAATAAAATTCACTTCTTTATTATTATGATATATTTTTATACTAGACTCTATAATGCTAGCATCATAACTGCTTTTTTGAATTTTACAAGTAAGAATATTAAAAGAATCAGAAGAAACTAGTCTATCTTTAATTGAAAAATTGGTAAAATAAGGATTATCAATTGGGTTAACCTTTATTACAGAGTTACCATAAGACCCTTTTGTAACAGGATTATCTGGATCTTCTGTCCAAATTGAGCCATTCAAATAAAACTTATATTCATATTCACCGGGATATAAATAAATATTCGTATACCAGAATTTATTTTCAGCATCGTAAGTTAATTTATTAGCATTTGTATTCCAATTATTAAATGAACCTGGAACACTAACGGAATTAACATTTTTATAACTACTAAATGAGGACTTTTCATCATATATAAATTGACATGGAACTGGATTTTTAACATTTGGCCTTCTTGATGCTCTAATAGTTAAAGAATCTATAGCGAAACCTCCATTATCATTCTTTGCAATCAACTTAATCTTATATAAGCCATCATCTAAATATAAGGGGTATGAGAATAATTTTTTTGAATAATCAAAACTATTATTTATTGTTGTCTTTAAAATATTATTTACATATAAAAAAACTGAATCCTTTTTAACTGGTTTTGCATCAGAATAAAAAATATTTGATCTAATAATAAATGGTGATATTTGATCAGTAGGTTGTAAATAAGTAGTATAAAAAAACATTGGGTCAGAGACATTGATAATTGAATTATTATTATCATTAAAATTGATTAGGGGGTTATTTGGATCCGTGAACCATCTTACACCATCTTCGTTAAATTTATAGTTATATATTCCAGGTAACAGTTTAACAGTTTTTTTCCATTCATTATCAACGGAATCATACTCCATTGCAAATTTTTTATCACTAATTACACCATTTACATTATTTCCCCAATTGTTAAAAGACCCTGGTAAGTATACAACTGATACGCTATTTTGAGGTTTATATCTAAAAGTTACTGCTACGCTATCCTGTGAATGAACTGGAATCGAGAAAAATATTACTACAGATAAAAAAAACTTATAAATATTCTGTTTCATTAATTCAATCATTTGTTAATAAAAGATACAAAAAATAATATTTAGAATCAAAAATAAGATAAATTGTTATGAAAAAAAAGGGCTAACGTTATATGTTAGCCCTTAACATAATATAGACTATTTTTACTTCATTAAAACCATTTTCTTTACAGCACTAAATTTGCCTGCATCAATATGATAGAAGTAAACACCACTGGAGAGATTAGAACTACCAAATTTTACCTCATATCTACCCGGAGCTTGCTCTTCATTAACTAAGGTAGTTACTTCTCTTCCCATTATATCATATACTTTAAGTGTAACTTTACTTGCATTTGGTAATTGATATCGAATAATTGTTTCTGGGTTAAATGGATTTGGATAGTTTTGTTCTAGCTCATAAGTTGTAGGAATACCTTCAAGTTTAGCAACTTCAACAGGTTTTTTGTTATTGAAGTCCCAGAATCTATATCTATTTGGATTGATACTACCAAACTGTGTATTAAGAGTAAACGTTGGTTGTGCATCATCAATGTTCTCGATGTGATTCAATCCAAATCCACTCTCGTTATCTCCTCCATATATTCCAAACTTGAACTCCTGTCCTACTCTTTCTCTTCCATCTGTAAACTGTGGCCCTAATACTAATTGTGTGGTGTATATCCTATCTCCAGCTACAGCATCTCCATGAGTACCATCATCATACATCTTCTTGCTTAATGAATCCCTTAATGAACCACCCCACTCTGTCCATCCGTTCGTCATA
>DATCTW010000011.1:0-4401 GCA_036567745.1 Ignavibacteria bacterium
AATTTTAAGAATTTTTTCTGGCCCAAATTATCTAAAGATAATCCGGGCAGCTTTCCGTCAGCTTAAAAAATATCCCGCTCCCATTGTCTTTCCCAAGCGAACTGATATAGAAATTTTGGAAATGTTTAAGAAGTGAAAAAAAGGTCAAATTTTATAAAAATATATTTGATTTTGTATTGTATTTTTTCTTTATTTTTATATTTTGGTCTGCGATCTTACACCCAAAAAAATTTCAATCCTGATACATTATCTCAATTAATTAACACTAAATCCCAATTTAAAGATATAACAGACAATCCATGCAAACATCAATTACTTGGAGAACCAGATGTTGGTAAAGAGTATTTTAAAATAAATTTTTGGTGTCAGGATCTGTCTTCAGCTCGAAGCACCTTATCTTTCCGAGCTTTCCCAAAAAAGGATTTAAAAAGTATCCTATATGAATATTCCAACCTTGTCGGGTTAAATTATGATCTATTTACTCAACAAAAATGGTACTGCACTTTAAACGATCAAGAAATCAAACTTTCTGATTGGCCAAAAGTCGAAGCTCCACTTGCCTCAACTATCAATTGCTATCAAAGTAAAAATTTAAAAAACAAATGATAAAGAAACTTTTTCAAATTATTGCTTTAATCTTGGTAGTATTATTATCATTACGACTACGTCTAGATAAATATTCTCAGATACCTATTCCAGGACAATCAGTAGATGAATACAGCTATTCTTGGGTTGGTTTATCTTTATTAACAACTGGAATGCCTATTGGTAACTCTGGCATATCGGGCTACGAAAATCAGATTAATAAATATATCAACATTGACCGATACATGGAAGTAATTCCAAGCGATCCATTTGCTATAAATTTTCCATGGATGGATCACCCGCCTCTCATGGGATTGATTACCGGATCTTTTGCAAAATTAAAAGGAGCCATTTCTTTTGAAGATACCAGTACTGTATTTATCAGAAAACCTGTCATTTATCTCAGTACCCTCTCTGTAATATTGGTAATTGTATATTGTTGGCTAAATTTCTCCTATGTTACTGCACTTTTTGCAGGTTTAGCCTATGGTACCACCCCTCTAGTAGTCCTTAGTGGTCGCATGATACAAGCAGAAAATGGAATAATCCCTTGCCTGCTTTTAGTAATGATAGCTTTAAGCTTATATCTTAAAAATAAACGGGATTATTGGCTAATTATTGCAGCCATATTTTCAGGCATAGCTACATTATTTAAATTAACTGGGGTTATGTGTTATTTACTTACCTTTTTTACTTTATTAAATCATTATCGAAAATTTAAAGGAAACTTCGTCAAAGATTATTTATTTTATTTATTTATATCCTTACCAATCAGTTTTTTGTTTGTAATATATGGCTTATCTTATGGGGCTCAAAATTTCGTCAATATATTTTTTTCTAACTCAAACCGTTTTTATGGCATCGGTCCTGATGCAATCCTAGAACTAATCCGCAATCAAAGATTGACACATCGTAAATTTTTACCAGAGACACCTCTAATATTTGGATGGCTTTCATTTTTCATTTTTCTATATAAAAATCCCAAATTGAATTCAATAAAAATACCAGTCTATGCAATAGTGTCTTATTTAATAATTTATCTTTTATTTGGAAGCCAACCATATGGCTGGTATACTTTTCCTTTTTGGCCTTTACTAATCATACTTTTGTCTGCACTGATAACATCAATTTTTTCATTATCTCAAAATAACATTGTTATCTCTTTGATATTTTCTATTTCCTTGCTAGGTTCAAATATTTCCCGATTGTTGGGTATATTTGAATTTCAACCTTATGCAAATATTTGGCGATTTTTCACTTCCGTATCGATTTTAGTATTTCAAGCCCTGTTCATTTTTAAAAAACAAAATAATCTATTTGCAAAGATATTCCTAATCATTCTATGGCTGGCTATTTTTTATACTAATTATTTATACCTATCGAAAGTTGATATTAATTTTTGGTGGCATAATATTTCATGAAATTTTATTTAAAAAAATACTGGCCATATTTACTACTAATATTAATTTCGATAATATTTTTTTGGAAATTTTTTTTTAAAGGCCTAATACCCTTTCCCGGGGATATGTTGGTTGGTGCTTATTATCCCTGGCTCGATCATAAATGGGGAGGGTTTGTTACCAGCGTACCTATCAAAAATCCATTGATTTCTGATGTTTTTTCACAGTTTTATCTCTGGAAACAGATAATTATTAATTCAATTAAAAATTTAAGCTTTCCATTTTGGAACATATATTCCTATTCTGGCTATCCATTATATGCAAATTTTCATTCAGGATCACTTAACCCATTTAATCTTTTATTATTAGTGTTTGGAAATCAAACTGGGTGGTCATTTTTTGTAATTTCACAATTCTTTTTTAGCTCTATTACCTTTTATTTATTCCTTAAACAACTCTACCCTAAAAAAAAATTACCTTGCTTGGCAGGATCCATTGTATATTCCTACAGTGGATTTATGGTTACTTGGTCTCAATTTGTCACTGCTGGATTTGCTATGGTTTGGCTACCACTAGTATTTCTGAATATAGAAAAATTTTTTGAAACCAAAAGATACAAATATTTAATTTATATTCCTATACTATATTTCCTAATAATGACTTCTGGACATCTCCAAGCACTGGCATATAGCTATATAATTTCTGGATTATATTTTGTTTATAAACTCTTACAAAATAAAAAAATAGATAAAAAAAAGATAATTAATTTTTCCTTAGTCATTGTTTTAAGTTTTTTTCTAATGACCGTTCAATTACTTCCAACTATTGAAATGGGTAAAAATTCAGTTAGATTTAATGAAAATTACATTTCAGGATATAATTTTGGACTCTTATCATTAGACAGAATAATAACTTTATTTGCGCCAGATTATTTTGGAAATCCAACTACTTTTAATTATTGGGGTAGTTTTAATTACCACGAAACAGTCATTTATTGTGGAATTTTACCAATATTCGCTCTAATTTATTGCTTGTTTAATTTTAAAAAATTAAAACATGAAAAGTTCTTTTTAATTACATGCATCATTTCTTTATTATTTACTTTTAATACCTTTTTAGGAAAATCAATCTATTATTTAAAACTTCCATTACTTTCGACAAGTGCTGCCGGTAGAATAAACATGATTTTTGTTTTTTGTGTCTCTGTTTTAACAGCTTATTTTTTTGATCAAATTTCTTTACATAAATTCAAAAATACTCTTAGATTTTATTGGGGATACATAGCTTTTGTTTTTATAATTGCTCTTTATACATTGATTATGTATAAACTAATATCAATTTATCCTGATTTACAGCAAAAATATTATATTGGTTTAAGAAATCTAGTTTTACCGGTTTCCATTATTGGCCTTATATTTATTGTTTTAGCTTTTATAAAAAATACAAGACTTAAATCAATTTTAATTTTATTTATTATTATTTTAGATTTATTTAGATTTAGTTGGAAATACACTCCTTTTGTCAATAAAGAATATTTCTATCCCCAAACCGAAATTACAAATTTTTTACAAAACCAAAAAGGCCTTTTTAGAATTGAAAAGGAAAAAGGTCCATTAATGACTCCTAACATTTGGACAGCTTATAATCTATCAAGCCCTGCAGGCTATGACCCGATGAGTTTAGATAGTTATTCCAGGTTTTATAAAGAATATCTAAACAATGAAAAAAATATCATTAATACTTCTCGCTATTCTGAAATTGATAACTATGATGCTGAAAAATTGGGGGAAGCAAATGTTAAATATTTATTAGCGCTTAAATATGACTCCATAGACAAAATCTCTTCCGACGGAAATCATTTAAACTACAAAATTAATCTTAAAGATTGGACTAAAATATACGAATATGGAAGTGTAGTGGTACTGGAAAATACCAAATTTAAACCTAGAATTGAAATAAATAATCCTGAAGATCAAAAGACAATTAGCAATATAAACTATAGTGCCAATCAAGTGAGCTTCAACATCATTTCTAGTAAAGATAATCAAAATATAATTCTTAGGGATACATGGTATCCCGGTTGGAAAGCTTATGTTGACAATCAAGAAACAAATATTGATAAATATTTAGATATCTATAGAAATATAAAAGTAGACAAAGGAAACCATTTCATTAAATTTGTATATAAACCTTATTCCTTTTATCTGGGTCTAAAAATAAGCTTATTCTCAGCTATAATTTGGTTAATTCTTTTAATCAAATACAAAACTAAAACAATAGATGAAAAATAAAAAATTTATAATTGCTACCATACTTATCCTTTTAACCTTTTTTTTCTCTTACAAAATACTTGAGGTTCCCACTGGTTTAACAGTAGATGAAGTTGCCTTAGGGTATAATGCGACTCTAATATCTC
>DATCTW010000012.1:0-63306 GCA_036567745.1 Ignavibacteria bacterium
TATGATAAAGAAGATTTTTGGAATTTTGCTTCTTCTATTGGTTTTTGTTTCATTTGTTTTTGCAGGAAAGCCTGAAGGTGACAAAAACGATGGGAAGAAACAAATAAATAAAACAATGGAGGATGGGCTTTATTCCACTATAGCAATAAATAATCTCGAAATGTGGTTTTCAAATAATGGTGATGGCTCATATAATCCACGAACAGCAGGTGCAGGTTGTTATTTCCCAAAGGGGAGTTCAAAGACCTGTATATTTGAAGATGGTCCAATACTTTCTGGACTTGTAGGTGGAAGTTTAAGAATGGTTGGTTCAACATATAACCATAGTTTACAGGCTGGTCCATCAATTCCAAATGTTGATCCTACTAATCCTAAATATAAAATTTATCAAATAAGAAAAGATTGGCAAAATTTACCAAATGGTGTTAAACAGATTTCAGGTCCAGGGCTTACAAAAGCTCATTATCAGTCAAATTATGATAATTGGCCTATTGATGAAGGTGCACCTTATACTATTGAAAATGGGAAAAAGGTTCCTAAATTTATTGGTGATGAGCAAGCATGGTTTGTTATGAATGATCTTAACAAATCAAAAATGCAGGCTTTCTATGGTTCACAACCAATTGGTACTGAGTGGCAATGCCTTGTATGGGGTTATGCGATGCCTGGACCATTAGGAAATATTCTTTTTAAGAAATACACTATTATCAATAAAGGTGATGCAGATGTTGAAGAAGCATACTTAAGTTATTGGTCAGATGTTGATATTGGTGATGGTAATGATGATCTTTGTGGATGTGATACATTGCTTAGTGTTGGTTATGTATATAATGGAAGCTTTAATGATGGAACTTATGGTGTTGCTGCTCCTGCAGTAGGATATGATTACTTCCAGGGACCGACAGTAAAATCAAGTAATCCATCAGATGTTGCAATCTGGAATTTTGGAAAGAAACAAGGTTATAAAAACTTACCGATGACATCCTTTACATTCTTTGCTAATAGTAATAGTGGTCTTGGTTCAGATTATACTGACCCTGCTTTTACTATTTCTGGAGGATATGAATTTTATAATTTACAAAAAGGTTTAAAAAAGAATGGAACAACTAGAATAAATCCTCAAACTAATAAAACTTCGAAATTTATATTCCCAGGTGATCCTGTAACTAATACTGGTTGGGTAGATGGCCCATACAATGCTCCGTCATTTCCAAGTAGAGATGTTAGAATTATGATATCATCTGGTCCTTTCACTTTAGCAAGAGGAGATACGCAGGAATTGGTAGTTGGTATTATTGTTGGTCAAGGAGCAGATAGGCTTTCTAGTGTAACTGTTATGAGGAATTATGATTTAATTGCTCAGAAATTTTATAATGAGAACTTTACTTTTGTAGTATTACCATTAGAACCTCAAAACAATAGTGTAATTAATACACTTAATACAACTTTGGTATGGAATTCTTCCGAAATTGGTTGTAAATATCGACTTCAAGTTTCAACAAATCGAGAATTCACAAATCTAGTATTAGATCAATTAAATTTAGAATCCACCAGTTTTCATTTAGTAGGTCTTCAAAACAATACTAAATACTATTGGAGAGTATGTGCAAGTTCTTCAATTGCAACAAGTAATTGGTCTGAAGTATGGAGTTTTAGTACTATAGATAATGAATATGCTGATCCTTTCTTTGGTTGGGATGGACATCTTGGTGATATATATACTATTGCTTTTAGTAAAAATGGAAAAATGATTGTTAGCGGAGGAAATGACAATACAGTAGTAATATGGGATATTAGTACTGGTAAATCAATTAAAAATTTATTCGGACATAGTAATTATGTAAGAACTATAAGTTTCTCACCAGACGGTACAAAATTAGCTTCAGGAAGTAAAGATGGAACAATAATACTTTGGGATGTTAATTGGGGAACAGTAATTAAAACATTAGTTTCACAAAATAATGGTGTTTATTCACTTGACTTTTCACCTGATGGAACAAAATTAGCATCAGGAGATAATAACAGGATTAAGATTTGGGATTTAAGCTCTGGAACAGTGATTAAAACATTAAATGGAAATAATAGTTTTATATTATCACTTGATTTTTCACCAGATGGAAGATATTTAGTCTCAGGTGGTTATAACAATTATATTGAACTTTGGGATTTATATTCAGGAATGTTAGTTAGATCATTTGAAGGGCATAATAGTTCAGTTTATTGTCTTAGTTTTTCACCTGATGGAACAAAACTAGTTTCAGGTGGTGATGATAACAAAATTAAACTTTGGGATTTTAATTCAGGAATGTTAATTAAAACATTAGAAGGACATAATAATTCTGTTTATTGTTTTAGTTTTTCACCTGATGGAACAAAATTAGCTACAGGCAGTTATGATGGAACAATTAAAATATGGAATGTAAATAATAGTCATTTATTAAAAACAATTTATTATTATTATGGTTACCCTAGATCAATTGCATATAATAATACTGGAACATTAATTGCCGCAGGTGGTAATAGTTATAAGAATATTAGGTTATATGATGTAAGTTTTCTTACAAATGTGAATCAACAAAATAGTAAAGAAGTATTATTTTATAAAATATCTCAAAATTATCCTAATCCATTCAACCCAAGTACAAGAATTGATTATTCAATACCGGAAAATAGTTTTGTGGAATTGAAGATTTATGATACATTTGGTAAAGAAATTGAAACACTTATTAATAAGTTCCAAACAAGAGGTACATATTCTTTTCAATGGGAACCCCAAAACATTGCAACAGGTGTTTATTTTTATAGAATAAAAGCTGGTAAATATTCGGAGACAAAAAAAATGGTTTATATAAAATAAAGTAATTATTATAAAAAATTATGACATTTTGCAATATTATTTATGGTATAAAGATTATGAAAAAAATTCAAATATTTAATATTGTGTATAATTTATATGAGAAAATCTCTAAATGACTGAAGGGGTAAAATTGGGAAAAATATTTTAATAAAATTTGAAAAGAAAGATGAATTATTAGGTAATAAAATTGGATTATAATTAATAATAGAAGAATTTTGGAAATATTATTAAATTAGTAAGATTATAGATGAAGTATTTGTTATCTGGGTTTAAACCGTTGTACAGAATCGAATATAAACTTCAAATCATTAGTTGAGCTTATATGTTGTGATGGTAGTCACCAAAAATATATTAAGAAATTAGAAACTAATAAGGGATACAAAGAGCTTACCAGTATGATGAAATATACTACGAGTGATGCACTTGATGATTGGATAGAAAAAATGTGAGAAAAAGGTTTTGGAAGTAAATTATGGAAAATAATAAGTGTATTATTTAAAAAATATTGGAGAAGAAGAGATACCTTGATATAGATAGCAAAATAATTGAAATAGATAAAAGTAACGAAGGGATTAGCTTCAAAGGGAATAATGAATTATTATACTTTGATAGGATTTACAGTTAGTAATGGTATTTGTGCAGGGTCAAAATTCAGATATGATAATGAGTCAGATTTTAAATGTTTACTTAATTTTATAATGGAATGGATAAAAAAACTTGGTAAAGGAATATTTTTGATTATAACTACCAAATTGCCACAGAAGCAATATTTTTTAATGATATTATTTTATTTCATCAAAGATAGGTGAGTTAGAAAAACTAATAATAGGAGTCAAACGTAATTACAATTTAAAGTATTTGCCTTGTAGTTATCTTTCAGCTAACAGTATGTATTTTACTATTGGTTTGTATTGCCACTAAAAGAACAAGATAGAAAAATACAATGTTTCCGACATATTTCTAAAACACTTATCTAGTTTTTTAAGCCTTTAAGTACTATAGTAATTTTTTCTTCGATACTTCTTTGCATTTTATTGTGTATGGAACACCTCCATTTTTTTTTATTAAAATTTAAAAATAATTTTTTTAAGTAAGGCCTCGATTCGATACGTTCATTTTGACTTTACTTAAACCATTTTCTCTACTCACCTCTTGTTGAACTTCTTCTGTGGCTGTAACTACATATATAATGATAGCCTTTTTCTATTCTTTTATTCATATCATTACTCTACATCGGTTTTAGAGTAAATCTATTATATTACATGTTTTATGAGTTGTTTTAGCTGTTATTTAGGGAATTATTAGAGAATTTATCTTGATTTGTAAATAAAGAACCCCAGATTCATTATCAAGGGTTCTTTAAAAATGATTACATTTTCATTAAAACTTTTTTCATTATTTCCAGTCCTTCGTCAACTTCTTCTTTGGTAAGATTTAATGCTGGTCTAAATCTAATTGTTTGTTCTCCACAACCAAGAATTACAATACCATTATCGTAACATTTATTTTTAAATATATCTCTTTCTTGAGGTGAATTGAAATCAATAGCACACATCAAACCTCTTCCTCTAATATTTCTAATTTTATTTGGAAATTCATTGCCAAGTTCAATGAGTTTCTCTAAAAGATATTTACCAACAATTTCTGCGTTTTGTACTAAATTTTCTTCTTCAATTATCTCAAGATATTTTGTAAATCTAACCATATCAGTTAAATTACCACCCCAGGTAGAGTTTATTCTACTTGACACATGGAAGACATTATCTTCTACTTCGTCAATTTTTTCGCTAACAAGACATCCGCATACTTGAGTTTTCTTCCCAAATGACATAATATCTGGTTGAACAAAATGTTGATGAGCCCACATTTTCCCAGTTAACCCTATTCCTGTTTGAACTTCATCAAACATTAACATTATATCATTTTCATCACACAGTGTTCTTAATTCAATAAAGAATTCTTTTCTAAAATGGTTATCTCCTCCTTCTCCTTGTATTGGTTCGATTATCATTACTGCAATATCATCAGGATTATTTCTAATAGCCTCTTTAATCTCATTGATTGCTTGTTCTTCTAACTTTTTCACTTTTTCTAAATTGATTTCATTAAGTGGGAATTCTATAATTGGAGCAGTAATTCTTGGCCATTTGAATTTAGGATAATACATCGTTTTAATGGGATTTGTATTTGTAAGAGAAAGAGTATATCCACTTCTACCATGAAAAGCTTTTGTGAAATGTAATACCTGTGTGCCTTTTTCTTCTTTATAACCTTTTTTGAAATTCTTTCTAATTTTCCAGTCAAAAGCTGCTTTTAATCCATTTTCATTACCAAGTGTGCCACCTTCAACCAAAAAAAGATATTTAAGGTATTTTGGTATTGCAACCCTTGAAAATGTTTCAACAAATTCTGCCATTTCTACAGTGTAAACATCAGAATTTGTTGGTTTATTTATAGAAACATTTAGTAATTTTTCTTTGAACTCATCAGTTAATAGTTTTGGATGGTTTAATCCAATAGGTGATGAAGCAAAAAAAGTGAAGAAATCTAAAAAATATCTTTTATTTCTTGAATCCCATATTTTTGATCCATTACTTTTTTGTAAATCAACAACCATATCAAAGCCATCGACAAGCATATGCTTTGAAAGTGTTTCATGGACTTTTTCAGGTTCAATTTTTACAGAACTAAAGCTTTTTATTGATGTATTAATTAACATAGTAGTTCCTCCTTTAGTTATTATATTTTTAAATTACAAAAGAATTATAATAACTAATTTGGAACTCTCCCTGATAGTAGTATATAATCAATTAATTTTTTATAGACATGCCTTGCTGATAACCAGGAACCTCCTCTCACAGTTCCTGTTATGAGTTTTAAATTAGGATGTAAAGTAGATCGTTTCATAATAAGAACGATTTTACTTAAATATAATTCTTTTAAAGAAAAAAATCAAGAAAACTTTTAAAAATTAAGATTTTATTTGAATTGATAAGTTCTTGAAAATCAATAATTATTTTTGTATCTTAAGATAAAAATTGAGGTTATGATGAAAATTTATTACTTTTTATTTTTTTTATTGATTTTGAATTATTCTTTTTCTCAAAATAAAAATTTAGTCTATTATGTTTCAGTTTTTGGCAATGATAATTGGTCAGGTAAAATTGAAAGACCTAATAATGATGATGGACCATTTAGAACAATCAATCGTGCAGTTATTGAAATAGAAAAATTAAAGAAGAATTCTTTTAATGGGAATGTAGAAATTAGATTTAAAGAAGGTGAATATTATTTTTCAAATGGTTTGAAGTTTATAAAAAATAATTCTGGTGACGAAAATTTTTCAGTAACTTTTACTGCAAATGGAAATGAAAAAGTATTATTTATTGGTGCTAAGAAAATAATAGGTTTTACTAAAGTAAAAGATCCTTCAATATTAAATCGATTTTCGAAAAATGTAAGAAATAAAATTTACGAATGTAATTTAAAGGATAATGATCTTTTTGATTATGGTGTAATAAAACCACAAGGGTTTGGCAGAACAAAATTACCTCTTCAAATGGAATTATTTTTTAATCAGAAACCAATGTTACTGGCACAATATCCCGATAAAGAATGGTTAATAATTACTGATGTACCTCATGAAGAAGGTACCCCAAAAAATCCTGGAGAAGAAAAGGTTTTGCGTGATGGTATTCCTTCTGGCAGACATTTTGGAAAATTTAAATTTAATTCCGAAAGAACAAAACTCTGGAAAGAAATCTCCGATATATGGATGCATGGTTATTTTACATGGGATTGGGCTGATAGTTATGATAAAGTAAAAAGTTTCGATTATAAAAATAATATTGTAATTATAGATGAACCTTATAATCATTATGGTTATGTAAAAGGTCAAAGATTTCGTTTTATAAATGTACTGGAAGAACTTGATACCCCAGGAGAATATTACATTGATAGACAAAAAGGGGTTTTATACTTTTATCCACCTTCTAGTATTAATGAAGGAGATGCCTATGTTTCAACCTTAAATGATATAATGGTTTCTTTTGATAGTTGTTCAAATATTTCTTTTCGTAATATTAAATTTCAATATTCAAGAACTAGTGCAGTAAAAATATCCAATTCAAAAAATATTAATTTTTCAGGTTGTTCATTCAGTAATTTCGGTAACGATGTAGCAATAATTAAAAAAGGAGAGAATTGTGGCTTTTTAAGTTGTGATTTTTATGATAATGCTGCTGGGGCTGTTTTTATTGATGCAGGTGATCGCATTACTCTAACACCTGCTAATAATTATGTGACAAATTGCAAATTCCATGATTTTGGAAGAATATATCGGACTTATGCTCCAGCTATTAGTTTAAATGGAGTTGGAAACACAGCTAAACATAACCATATTTATGATGCACCACATATGGGTATTTACTTTATAGGAAATGATCATTTAATCGAGTATAATGAGATTGATCATATTGCTAAAGAGACTGGAGATGTTGGAGCTATTTATACTGGAAGAGATTATACAAGTAGAGGGACTATTGTTCGTTACAACTATTTACACGAATTACATGGACCAGGTTTATGTGGAGTAATGGGGGTGTATTTAGATGATTTTTCAAGTGGCATTTATGTTTATGGTAATATTTTTTATAAAGCTGGTCATGCTGTAATGGTGGGTGGAGGAAGAAATAATATTATAGAAAATAACATATTTATTGATTGTGACCCATCAATTTTTATTGATGGAAGAGGAATGTATAGAAATGTAGAATATTTTAATGGTAAATATAATGCTTTGTGGGATAAAGTGAAATTATATAAAATAAAAGAACCTCCTTATAGTGTTAAATATCCTGAATTAGTAAACATCGAAATAGATGAACCAGCTATTCCGAAATATAATAAAATTTTGAATAATATTTCTTATAAGGGTAGATTCCTTGATCTTTATAGCGGTATTGATTTTCGTCTTGTTGAAATAAAAAGTAATTTAATTTCAGATCCAATTATCTTAAGAAGAAGCGAAAGATCTGATATTGAAACTGAGAAATTTACAAATTATGATATAACAGATAAAGAAATAGTATATAAATTTTCACTGGGTAATAATATTATTTCTACTGAAGATCCCGGATTTGAAGACTTTAATAATAAAGATTTCAGGTTGAAAAAAATTTCCAAGGCATTTGAATTAGATTTTAAAGAAATTCCAATTTCAAAAATTGGTAATATCAAAGATGATTACAGAAAATAAGGTAGAATTTTAAAATGAAAGTTCTTATTGTTGATGACTTATCAGAAAATTTAGATTTATTGGAAGATATTTTAAATACTTATAATTATTCTTGTGTTAGAGCAAATGATGGTATAGATGCATTGGATAAATTGCAGGAGAATTATATTGGTCTTATAATCTCTGATATTCTGATGCCCAGAATGGATGGTTTTAGGTTTTGTATTGAAGTAAAGAAAGATAATAATCTTAAGGATATTCCTTTTATATTTTATACTGCACACTATTATGATCCAGAAGATAAAGAATATGCTTATAGTATTGGAGCTGATAAATATTTTGTTAAACCTGTTGATATAAATGTTTTGATGGAAAGTGTTAACAATTTATTTTTAAAATATAAAAATGCTTCCAAACGGAAAAATATTGATTTTACTCCTCTGAAAGATACTAGTAATTTAAATGTGTCTATTTCAGAATTTAATAAACTTAAAAATGAAATGTTTGAATTAGGGTTAGCAAATGAAAAATTAATGCAAAAAAATAAAGAATTAATTATTTCTCAACATAGATATCGCAACCTGTTTGAAAATGCCAGTGATGCAATTTTTTTAATTGAATCGAAAACAGGTACTATTTTGGATGCTAACTTGCAAGCAGTAAAATATACTGGATATTTAAAAGAAGAATTGCTCGGCATGAGACTCTTTGATATACCAGAAAATTTAAATGAACAAAGAATATTTGAAACTATTATTTCTCATAAAAATGGAGATAATTTAATCTTTGAAATAACAGCTAACCCAATAAGCCATGAAGAAACTGGAATAATTCAAGCAATTGCAAGAAATGTAACTGAACAAAGAAAAATTAAAGAGAAATTAATTCAAACAGATAAATTAGTTTCTTTGGGTCACTTATCAGCTGGTATAGCTCATGAAATAAGAAACCCTCTTGCATCTGTGAATATAAATCTGCAGCTACTTTCGAGAATGTTAGATACAAAAACAGAGGAATATGAAATTTTAAAAGCTGCAATTCAAGGTATAGAAAGAATAAAAAAGATTGTTGATTCCACGTTGGATTATGTTAGAACAACTAAAACTTCTGATAAATTAGAGAATTTAAATGAAATTATTCATTCTACTATGCCCTTAATACAGATTTCACTCGTAAAAAAAGATATCGAAATAAAGCTTGAATTAGATAGTAATATTCCTTTAATTAAAGTTGATGCTAAGCAAATACAACAAGTTTTGATCAATTTATTAAGCAATGCTATTGAATCGATTAATCATAAAGGTGAAATAATAATAAAAACTTTGTTGCAAAATAATTCCATATTTTTATCAATAAGTGATACAGGTGAAGGAATAAGTAAAGAAAATTTATCAAGAATATTTGAGCCTTTTTATACAAAAAAGGTTTCAGGAACAGGTTTAGGTCTTTCAGTAGTTAAGCAAATTCTAGATTCTCATCATGCAACTATTACTGTACAAAGTGAAGTAAATAAAGGAACATCTTTTACAATACAATTTCCAATTAATATTTAGGGGTTATGGAAAAATTAAAACAAAATATTCTTATTATTGATGATGATGAATTGCTCAATCAAACATTTTCTAGAGCATTAAAACAAATTGGTTATGATGTATTATCTTGTTTAAAAGGGGAAGAAGCTATCCAAAAAATATTAGATTACAATCCAGATTTGATACTTTTGGATATCTACCTTGGTAATTTAAATGGGATTCACATTCTGGAAGAAATCCGTCAAAAAGGAATTATTACTCCGGTAATAATTATTACTGCTTATTCTGATATCGAGTTAGCAGTAAAAGCAGTAAAGCTTGGAGCAGAGGATTTTATTGTAAAACCAATTGATATCGATCATCTTGAATTGATTGTAAAACGTTCTTTAAATAATATTCAACTTAAGAAAGAAATAACATCGTTAAAAGAAGTAATAAAAACTCAAAATGAAAATAGTTTTGGAAAAATAATTGGTAAAAGCCCTACTTTCCTAAAAGTTTTAGAAATCGCAAAATCTTTTGCAAAAAGCGATACTACCGTTTTGATAGAAGGGGAAAGTGGAACTGGTAAAGAATTAATTGCAAGATTAATACATTCTTATAGTAATAGATGTGAAGGTCCTTTTATATCCATTAATTGTGGAGCTATACCTAAAGATATCGCAGAAAGTGAATTTTTTGGTTATGAAAGAGGTGCTTTTACAGGAGCTACAGAAAAAACAAAACAGGGAAAATTTGAGATTGCTAATGGTGGTACAATTTTACTAGATGAAATCGGTGATTTAAACCCAGATATGCAAGTAAAATTGTTAAGAGTTTTGCAAGAAAAAAAATTTTTTAGACTCGGTGGTTCAAAAGAAGTTACTGTAGATGTAAGAATAATTGCTGCAACTAATAGAGATTTGAAAAAAGAGGTTGAAATTGGAAGATTTAGAGAAGATCTTTATTTTAGATTGAATGTAGCAAGCCTTAAAGCGCCTCCATTAAGAGAAAGAAAAGATGATATTCCTCTTTTGGTAAATTCTTTTATTGAAGAATTTAATCAAAAATTTAATAAGAATTTTAAAGGCTGTGAAGATGAAGCATTAAAATTTCTTATGTCTCTTGAATGGAAAGGTAATATTCGTGAGTTAAAAAATGTTATTGAACGAATTATGTTGATTGAAAATGATATACTTATAAGACGATCTTATCTTAATTTTCTTGATTCAAATGTTATTAAAATTAGTAACGAAAATGAGTTTGAATTAAAAATACCACCTCAAGGTGTTTCTATTGATAAAGTTTTAAGATCTTTAATTCTTCAAACACTTGAAATATCAAAAGGTAATCAGATGGAAGCTGCTCGAATTTTAGGATTAACTCGAAGCAAGCTAAGGTATAGGATGCAACAATTAGGAATTGAAAGTCATCCGAAAACTTATTCTTGATAGTTTAGTTAAATGAAAAATGTAAAAATTACTGTTTCAAAAGATCGCTTAGAAGCATTTATGATTATTTCTGATTATGATAATCTAAAATTGTCTGATATTGTTTCAGCAATTCAGGAAGCAGGTCTTTCTTATGGAATTATCGGTACTAATATTAAAGCAGCTTTTGATTATAAAATCACTGATAGATTGATATTAATTGCTCGTGGTATACCTCCTCAACATGGACAAGATGGTTTTTTTGAAAAATTAATCGATATTACACCTAAACCCGAACCTGTTTTTATTGAAGGTGATTCAGATTATTTCCCAGTTTGGATTACAAATGTAAAAAAAGGACAGAAACTATTTAAAATTACACCCCATACACAAGGAATTCCTGGAATTTCAATAAATGGTAATCCAATTTTAGCCAGACCAGGTAAACCTGTAAAACCGATTCGAGGTAAAAACACAAGATTCTCACCTTATGATAGTAATTATCTTGTTTCTGAAGAAAATGGCAATTTAATTTGGGATGAGTTTCGAGCTAATGTATACCCTGATTATAAAGTAAATGGTAATCTTGGTTTTTTAAATGGTAATATTTTTTTTATTGGAAATTTAATTGTTACTGGTAATGTCAATCCCGGTGTAACAATTAAAACAGGTGGTAACATTGAAGTATGGGGTAATGTTGAAGATTCTTCTTTGGAAGCTGAGGGTAGTATAAATATTAGAGGTGGTTTTTTTGGAAAAGGGAATAATTCTATTTCTGCAAAAGGTGATATTACCGTTTCTATTGTTGATAATCAAACTGTAAAATCTCTTCGAAATGTTTATATCAGAAAGGAATGTGTAAATACTAAAATAAGTGCTTTTTCAGTAATAGCCCCTGATGCAAGTATTTTTGGAGGTGTTATTTCAGCTTTTGAAACTGTAGAGGTAAAGGAATTAGGAAAATCTCAGAATATTATTACAAAAGTATCAATTGGCAGTAAATTGCATAAAATGAATTTAATCAGAGAGATTGATAAAGATATAAGAATGCTTGAAAATCAAATTAGGATTCTTACTGAAAATGCAAATTCTTTCTTCGCAAAAAAAATGAAAACAGGCTTTTTAACTCCTGATGAGGAATTTGATTACTTAACCACCAAAGATGAAATTAGAGATTTAGCTGAGAAAATTAAAATATTGATAGATAGAAGAGAGTATTTAGTCAGTAAATTAAATGATAGAATTCATCCACGATTAATTGTCTATGAATCGATATATCCTAATGTTTTACTTTCAATTAACGATTTAAGAATGGAGAATAGCAGAATCTATTCAAATTCAGTATTCTTTGAAAGAGATGAAAGTATTTTTAGAGCATCTTTACCGAAATTCAAAAATTTATTATAAAATAATAGAATTAATATGAATAATATTTTAAACTTAGTATCGAATTATGTCAAAGAGATTTTGACTAATCAACTTCCTGATGATCTTGTTTATCACAACCTTTTTCATACTATTGATGTTGTTGAGACATCTAAATTGTTGGCTGAAGATTCAAATTTATCACAAGATGAAATTGAGTTATTACTTATTGCAGCATGGTTTCATGATGTAGGTTATATCGAGAAATATGAGGGGCATGAAGAGGTTAGTATTAGAATTGCAAGGGAATTTTTAGAAAAAAATAATTATTGTAAAGAGAAAATTGATATTGTAGCTTCATTGATTGAATCAACAAAGAATAATGCATCACGTGATACTATTTCGAAAAAGATATTACATGATGCCGATATCTCACATATTGGGAAAAAAGGTTATCAAACAAAATCGGAATTACTAAGATCGGAATTTTTATCAAGGAAAAATGAAGTTTATTCTGATGATGAATGGATTGAAATGAATTTGAATTTTATTTCTAAACATGAGTTTTTATCAGATTCAGCAAAAAAGCTTTTCGGAACAATTCGTTTAGAGAATCTACAAAAGTTACAAAAAAAAATTTCAAAGTCAAATAAAAAGAAAATAGTAGTTAAAGGTAAAGAGCCAGATTCTAATTTAAAATTGAATCAAAATACTGGTTCTCTAATAAGAGGTGTTCAAACAATTTTTAGAATTACTTCAAGCAATCATATTGATTTAAGCTCTATAGCAGATCATAAAGCAAATATTATGATTAGTATTTGTTCAATTATTTTATCTGCTGTAATTTCTTTTGGAATGAAATATATACATGGTAATGAAAAGTTTATTATACCTATGTTAATTCTATTATTTGTTTCTTTGATATCTCTTATTTTAGCTATATTATCTACAAGACCGATAGTAACATCCGGTTTCGTTTCGCGTGAAGATGTGCTAAATAAAAAAGGGAATCTTCTCTTTTTTGGAAATTTCTATAAAATGGAACTTGATGATTACTTATGGTCAATGAGGCATTTAATGAACGATACATCTTATTTATATGATACACTGGTAAGGGATATTTATCATTTAGGTAAAGTACTTGTTAAAAAATATCATTATTTAAGATTGTGTTATACTGTTTTTATGTTTGGAATGATTGTTTCTGTGATATCATTTATTATTGTTTATTTTATTTTGGTCTAATATCTTATGAAAAATCTTTTTTTAATTAGACATGCTAAATCAGATTGGAGTAATTCGGATTTAGATGATTTTGATAGGCCTTTAAATAAAAGAGGTTTAAGAGACGCACCTTTTATGGCTAAATTATTAAAATCTAAAATTGATAAGGTTGATGCTATTTACTCTAGCCCTGCAAATAGAGCTTTATCAACTGCAAATTTTTTCGCTGAATCCTTTGGAATAGCTACTGAAAATATAATTCAAGATTCTAACTTATATTTATCATCATATGAAATATTAATTAAATGTATTAAAGATTTTGAAGACTCTTACCAAGATGTTATTATGGTAACTCACAATCCTGGAATTACTGATTTATCAAATTATCTATCCAATGTATACATAGATAATATTCCAACTACAGGAATTGTGGCTTTAAAGTTTTCAGAAGATTCATGGAAAAAAATAGGCAAAAAAAAGTGTAAGCTCGTTTTTTTTGAGTATCCAAAAAAATATATCAAAACTTAAAGTACAATATGAAATTAAGTCCAAAGCAAATTAATTTTTTAAGAGCCTTTTTATACTTTTTTATTGCGTGGTTAATAATGAGTTTTATATTTGTGGTTACTCGTTATTACGATGCAAATGAAGTAACTGGTGTACCATTAGGTGCAGATAGCTTACAAATAATAATTACTTTAGGGGTATTGATATCATTTATTATGGCAATAATTTCTGCAATAATTGAACCAATATCCTTAAGAATAAAACCTAAAAAATTACCTTTCTTTCTTGTATTTATGTTTCGCACACAAAGATTTTTGATTTTCGTTATTATATTATATTTGTTTGCTGTGGTTGTTGAAAATATGATTGTTGATGATATCCCACTATCCCAATGGAAAGTAGTATTAACAAATACAGCATACAGCAAATTTTTCCATCTATCCGTTATTTATATAATTTTTGCAAATATATTAATTAATTCAATCAGACAGATGACCAGGTTTTTAGGTGAAACAGTTTTTTGGAAATATATTTTTGGGAAATACTCTACTGAGAATGAAAGTGAACGTATTTTTATGTTTATTGATTTAAAATCTTCGACCTCTATTGCAGAAATTTTAGATAATATTAAGTATAGTAATTTTCTAAAAAAGTTTTACTTTGAAATATCTTTTGTAATAAATGAAAATCGAGGTATTGTATATCAATATGTGGGTGATGAAATAGTTATTACATGGGATACTAAAGATGGGTTAGATAACAATAATTGTATAAAATGTTTTTTTGATATAAAAGAATGTATAAAAGAAAAAAGAGAAGAATTTTTATTAGAATTTGGTATTATACCAGAGTTTAGAGCTGCTTTACATATTGGCAATTCAGTCGCAGCAGAAGTTGGTACTTATAAAACTGAATTAGCTTATCACGGTAATGTATTGAACACTACTTCGAGGATTTTAGCTAAATGTCATGAATTAAAATCTGATCTTTTGATTTCTGGTGAATTGTATAATAGACTTATTGATAAAGAATCATATAATATTATTAAAGTTGGAGAGTTTATTTTACGTGGTAAAATGAACGTTTCAGAATTATATTCAATACAGTAATTTAATAGGGTGAAATATGAAATTAAATTATATATTATTTTTTATTTTTCTGGTTTTTAATATTTCGTTTTCTCAATTAAAATATAGTGGATATGGAGCTACAGGTTATAGATGGCATGATATTAATCAGCTTAAAGAATATAATCAAGAAGCTTATTATGAAGCTAAGCTAGAAACTGAAATGAAGTTTAATGATGAAATATCAGCCGAATTTGATGTATATGGTGATGATGAAGATCATATTATACGATTAAAAGAATTTTCTGTTAAATATAAATATTCAAATTTATTAAGATTTAGAATTGGTAATATAAAAAAAGTATTTGGAATCGAACAACTCACTTCAAGAGATGAGTATTTTACAATTGATGATAGTTATTTAAAAAGAAAATTTTCTGATCTTGGTTATTCAGGAAGATCTGTAAGTTTTATGCTGTATAAAAATTACGATTATGAAAAAGATTCTTTGCCTTTCTCTTACAGAATAGCTTTTTATAAAGAAAATTCATTAAACAGTGGTTTTTTCTCAAGACTAAGTTATCATTTTAAAGATATCGCTTATTCTTTAGGGTATATTTTTCAACATAGAATTGGTGAATATAAAATGGATTCCTATGGTTTTGAATTCGATATTATGTATGCGGCAAATAATTTTTACTCAAATTTTGAAGTATTTTATGCTGATGATCCAAATGAGAATATTATTAGACAATCAAAATCAATAGAAGATTTTGCTAAGATTTTTGCAATAAAATCTACTAATTCTTATGAATTTAAAATAGACAAAGATTTTATAAAAAAAATTCAACCTGTTTTATTATTAAGTTATTATGCGCCGGATTCTAAATTTTTAGAGTATCATACTTTTCAGTTTTTGATTGGATCTGATTTTTATTTGACTAAAAAAGTTAAACTAAGATTGAATGGGGATCTACTTTTAACAAAAAGTAAATTTGATGATGATTATTCAACTTACGATTCTCGTGTAACTATTGAAGTTTTTGTGAGGTTTTAATTGAAAAAGTTATTTTTATTTTTTTGTTTATGTTTTATTTCCTGTAATGATTTAATCGTAGATACAGATTATTCAAATGATTCATTGTCTGTAATTAGCATAACAATAAAACCTGAACATTACACAGAGTTACTTGAAAATAAGCTTAAAGATGCTTTTGTTCCAGCAGATTTATATTATAACAATAAGATTTACAAAGTTCATTTATCACCCCAAGGGGCTGGTTCTAGATTCTATCCAAAATTTGGTCTTAAAGTAACCCTATCTGATGGTTTAATTAAAGGATTAAAAGAGTTCAATTTAAGTACTCAGGTTTCCGATAACACATTGATTAGAAGCCAGCTAGCATCACACTTATATAAGCAATTTGGTTTTCTTTCTTTTTACTCAGAAGTTATATTTTTAAAAATCAATAATGAAGATAAAGGTTTGTTTTTATTAACTGAGAAGATCGATGAGGATTTTTTTCAGAGAAGGAATAAAAAAGTATTTGAATTGGTTAAAACTGTTTTTGATGCTAAATTTACTTTTATGGATAAAAATAATCCAGAAGCTACTTTTGAGAAAAAAATTCCAGACGATAATAATTTCTCAAATCTATCTGAATTTATTCACTTAATTGACACAATAGATATTACTAAAAATACAAACTCACTTGAAAAATTACTTGATGTAGATAATTATATTAAATATCATGCTTTAACATCTATAATGAATAATACAGATGGGCTGGCTAATAATTTTTATTTTTATAAAGAGAGAGGTAATTCACCTTATGTTATTATTCCTTGGGATTTTGATAAATCTTTTAACCTTCAATTTAAAGTTGGAGTAGTAGGAAATAATCATATAATTAAAAAAATTCTTGAAAATGAGAATTATAGAAAAAGATATAATGATATTGTAATGTTAATTGTTGAAAAATATTTTACTGAAGAAAACTTATTTCCAATAATTGATTCATGCTATCAAAAATTTAAAAAATTTTATAATAGAGATCCTTTTCTTTATAATGAACAGGAATCATTTGAGACTAGAGTGAGATTATTAAAAGATTTTATAATTTCTCAAAGGGAAATAATAAAACACGAAAAAATTTAATTAAAACTAATTTTTTGCGGAGAGAAGAGATGAAATTTAAAACCTTAATGTTTTTATTATTTTGTTTTACTATTATTCTTTTTGCACAAAAGAATAATTCTGGACCAATTATATCAGCCCATTCTGATCCTTATTTTAAAAATGGTAAATGGTATTGCCCTCTGTGTAGACAGGTTATTAAGCATGGAGACCGTTCAAAGATTGACCCCAAATTAATTTTATCTGAATGGCATGATGTATACTTAGATAAAAATTATTTTAATAATAAAATTAGATATATTTCTGATGAAGAATTAATTAATTCACTTGATATTCCCGAATTGAATAAGAGTTTAAAATCTTATCTAAAAGATGAAAATAAAATATCTGAAATTTTATTCAAATATTTTTCATCAAGAAATGATAACAATCGACTTTTTTGTTATGATTCTCAAAATAGAAGATATTTTATTCAAATTGATGAATTTATTTCTGATATTAAAAAAGATAAAGGTAGGGAAGATAGAATTATTAAATCTGCAAATGACTTTTATTCAAGAGATAAAGGTTATTCGATATATGGAGTAAATTTCGGTAAAAAAATAGATTTTAATCATTCCTATCAACAAACATCGAAATGGGGTGTACATTATTTAAATTTTATTGAGGATCAAATAAATTATTTCTTGATTACAAAAGATACAACTATCCCAAAAATATTTGAAGATGCTTTTAATCAGTGGTATGAACAGATTGATGGTATAGAGATAGAAAAAGCACCTAATCATAAAGTTCTTTATGATGTTGTATGGTATGAATTAGGATTATCTGTAAGAACAAATCGGTTGATTGATGCATTTAGAGTGTTTGGCAAATATATGAATCCTGAAACAAATAAAAGGATGTTAAAAATTATATTGGGTTCTTCAAGATGGTTATTTGAATGTTTATCAAAAACTCCATTTCATCCATATAATTGGCAAACTTTTACATCAATTGCACTTTCGTATGTTTCATGTATTTTTCCGGAATTTAAAGAATCAAATCTCTGGTATGAAAAAAGTAGAAAAAACATGGAGCTACATATAACTAAAGATATTTTTGATGATGGTGGATATGTTGAAAGAACACCTAGCTATGCTGATGGAATGTTCGCTACTTACTATAGATATATGATGATGCTAAAATATTTTAAAAATGATGATTCATTTCAAAAAAAGTATCTAAATAGAATAGAAAAATTTGTTGAATTTTTTGTATTAACAAATACACCAATTGGAGTAGTTGCTCCTTTTAATGATGCTAGAAGAACAAAAAACATAATTTCGGTTTTTAAAGAAATGGCTGAATTTTTTAATAGAGGTGATTTCTTAGGTGGTGTTAAAAATAATTTTACTGATGAAGAGCTAGGTAAATTAAAAGTAGTGCCAAAAGAACCGAAAGTAAAATCTGTTGACTTCCCGATATCTAAATTTGCTGTTATGCGTCAATCATGGGACCCTTTATCTTATTTTATGATAATAAATTATGGTGGATTTGAAAATCATTGTCACTATGATCATCTTGATTTCGAAATTTATGCCAATGGTATTCCAATAGCTTTAGATGCAGGGATTGGAAAATATGGTTATATTGATACTCTACATTCTAAATGGTATAAACATCCTTTATCTCATAATATGATAACAATAAATCAAGCTGTACCTGAAAAAATTGATATGTCAGGTTATGATAAAATATGGGTTACACAAAATCTTACTGATTTTTTTGCTGCAACACATAATGGTTATTTAAAATATCAAAAAACAAAGCATAGGAGAAATATTGTTTTTGTAAAAAATAAGTATTGGTTGATATTGGATGAAATATTTACAAAAGAAAAGGATAAAGATATCGATTTTAATTTTCATACACCTTCTTATATGGAAGAAATAAAAACTGGATTTATTTCAAAAGAAAATAATGGATTCTTGTTATTATTTGATAAAAATGATTTACCAAATATTACAAAGATTTATGATAAAGGTATGGCAGATTTAACCGATCTACCCAATGAAAAGGAAAACAGAGAAATTGATTGGTTAATATTTAGAAAAAAATCAATAGGTAATTATATTAATGATAAAATTGCAACAATAATTCTTCCTTTTAAGAATAAAGATGAAATTAACTATAATGATTATTATATTGAAAAAATTGATTTATTGGATAAATTCGCAAAAGGTTATCATATTAAAACACAGTATGGTGAAGATATTATTATTATCTCAGATGGTAAAAATCGTCAATTCACTAAAGATATTAAGGGGGATTTTACTTTTTGCTATATAAGTTTTCAAGATAACATACCAAAATATATCAGTATGTCTAATGTTTCTGAATTTAATATTTATGATACATTTAAGAACAAATTTACTATGAGAAAAAATTATGAATTAGATAAATAGCTATCTATAATCATATCTAGAAATTATTTGAAGTTCTTTTTCTTGTTTAATTTTTCTTATTATTTCATTTACTTTTCCCGTATATTTACCATACGGGAATTTTTTTATATATTCTAAAAATTTATCTAAAGCTATAGCTAATTCACCCATTCTATTATAAATTATACCTATTAAGTAACTTGCTTCTTCATTATCAGGATACATTTGAAGTATTTCTTGAGTGAAATCTAGAGCCTTTTTATAGTTGCCATCACTAAGGTAAAATTCAGAAAGCCGAAGTTTTATTTTCCAATCGTCTGGATTTTTTTTGTAACATGTTTCATAATACTTTAATGCTTCATCTGATTTTCCTAATTCCTGTTCAATATTTCCTAAACCAATTAAAGCATCAATATTATCGGGATCAATTTGTAATACTTTTTTATATTCTTCAGTAGCTTTTTGGTAATTCTTTAAGGCTAGTTGGCATTTAGCTATTCCTATTATACCATCAATTGCATTTTCTTCTAACTCAATATATCTTCTATATGCTTCATAAGCATATTTATATTTCCCAAGCTCATAGTATAAGTCTGCAGAAAGTTTAAAGAAAGATTTTTCATTAGGATCAATTTCTAAATATTTTTGATAAAGATCTAATGCTAAAAAAAATTCTTTTCTGCTTATATAAATTTCACCTAAAAGTTTATAAGCCTCTAAGAAATTTTTTTGTCTATTTATTGCCTGAGAAATTTTATCAATAGCACTAATTAAATCATTTTTAAAATAATACATTTTCCCAATTTCAAATAATAAATGTGGATCCTTGGGCTTTTCAGCTAATTGATTATTGAGCTTTATTAATGTCGTATCAATAGTAACATTTAAATCATTCAAACAATATTTATTATCAGGGTTTAAACTTAATGATTTTTTATATGAAAGAATAGCATTATCAATATCTGATAATTTATAATATGCAGAACCCAATAAATGATATGCTTCAGCGTTGTTTGGATCATGTTCCAAAACTTTTTGCAAATATTCTATAGCTTTTTCAGTATTATCTTCTTTTAAATAACAGTAGCCAATATTAAATAAAGATTTTATAATATTATGATTAAATTGAAAACTTTTATCGAAATAATCGCGTGCAAGGTTATATTTACCTAGATGGAAATATATAAAACCACCAGAATAGTATAGATGGGGATTAAGGTTATCTTTCCTTAAACGTGATTCAATTTCTTCAAGTTTATTCATTAATAATGAATTTAAATTATATATATTCTCATCTTTTATTGATAATGATGTAGCTTTTGCAAAATAGTCTAATGCCTCTTCATGTCTTCCAAACTCAAATAATGATTTTCCAGCAATGGAATAGGCTTCACATTCTGATGGCTGCATATCTATAACTTTTTCTGCTGTATCAAAAGCTTTTTGGTAATCACCAAGATTATAATAACATTTTGCCATTCCAAGAACTGCATTATGAGAATATTTATTTATTTCAAATGCTCTTTTATAGTATTCAAGGGAATTTGAAAAATCTTTCTTATTAAATGTAATGAATCCTAAATTTTCAAAAATTTCATAATCTTCAGGGTAATATTCTTTAAGGAGCTTATATTTTTCTTCAGCTAAATCATAGTTTTCCGTTTGTAAAAATATTTCTCCTAAATACATTTGAGCTGCTAAATTTTTTGGGTTTAATTCTACACATTTTTGAAAATGATGTACTGCGCTACGATACTTTTCTTGTTTTTTGAAGACTTTACCCAAAAAGAAATGTGCTTTTTCAGATTTAGGTTCTAATTCAAGAGCTGCCTCTAAGTTTACTCTTGCATTTTCTAATTTGTTTCTTCCATAATATATTACACCAATATTGAGATATGCTTCAAACATATCAGGCTTCAAGTATAAAGCCTTTTTAAACATTTTAATAGCTTCAGGATAGTTATGGGCATTAACTTCGCTAATTCCACAATTGTAGTAAAACGTAGCTTCGAGGGGATTTAATTCTATTGCTGATTCAAAATATCTTTTTGCTTCATCATAACTTCCTTTATTTAAAAGATCAAGCCCTTGAGAATTTAATTCGTATGATGAATAAATTTTTTTCTCTTTCGCATTATGTATTCTTTTAACAATAAAGAGTACAAGAATGGTTATTACTAGTACTGACGTTAAAATTAAAAAAAGAATCATTGTTCTCTTTATTTATGTTTACTAAAGAGTAATATATAATCTTATATGAGAAAATCAATAGAATATAAATGGTCAATTTTTCTAATTATTAAGTAATTTTTGAAAATTAAGTGAAATTTTTTAATTAAATTACAATAATAAAAAATATTATTTTTCTTATCACTGATTAAAAATAAACTTGAAATTATTACAATTTTTCATATATTTTAATGTGTTTTGATTTTCATCATTATTGTAAGGAATTAAAAATGAGTAGAGTTGAAACTTTATTAAAAGTTAAAGAATCTCCAGTTATTGCTGTTATTAGAATGAATGATACAACAAAACTTATGAAAGTTATTGATGCTTTAAGTGATGGTGGAGTAAAGTTTTTAGAGATTACTTTTACTACACCTAACGCTCTTAATGTGATAGAAGAAGTATCAAAGAAAGTTTCATCAGATTTTGTAGTAGGCGCTGGAACTGTTCTTGATCCTGAAACTGCAAGAGCGGCAATACTAGCTGGAGCAAAGTTTATCGTAAGTCCTGCTTTAAATCTTGAGACAATTAAAATGGCTCATAGATATGATGTTATGATGGTTCCTGGTGCTTTTACACCTACTGAAATACTTAGTGCCTGGGATTATGGGGCAGATATTGTAAAAGTATTCCCGGCTACAGCTTTAGGCCCAAAATATTTTAAAGATGTTAAAGGTCCATTCCCACAATTAAGACTTATGCCTACAGGTGGTGTTTCAGTAGATAATGCTGGAGAGTTTATCAAAGCAGGCGCCTATGCAGTTGCTGCAGGTACTGATCTACTTGATAAAGAGGCTATTGCAAATGATAAATTTGAAATTATTACAGAAAAAGCCAAAAGAATGATAAGTAATGTAAAAAGTGCTCAAAAGTAATTGTAAAGAAAGAGAGCTGTCAAATTAATTTTTGACAGCTTTTTTGTAACTTTATGTACTCACCTTCGTATTTTAATATAGTAGCCGTTAGCCTTTATTAATGAGGTTTTTATGAAACAATTAAAGTGCCCCAATTGCGGAGAGGAAAATTCTTTTCTTAACCAAAAATGTAAAAATTGTGGTGGATTTCTTCAACAAAGGGTACCAAATCTAAATTTGTTTGAAACAATTATTGAAGTATTAGAGAAACCGGGTTTCACGTTTCACAAAATATGTCTTTCTGAACAGAAAAATTACATATTTTTGTTATTTTCTTTTGCAGGTTTTAGTCTTTTATTTACTTTATATTCTATTACTTCTTTTGGTAGATTATATTCTAATTTATTATATTTATTATTGCCTTCATTGGTTTTTGGACCTTTATTAGGAATTATAAACTTTTCTTTGTTTTCATATTTTTCTTTTTTTATAACACAGAGGATTTTAAAAGGGGAGAGTTCTTTACGTAATATAAGAGCCATTCTTGCTTATTCATTGACACCAATAGTTTTGGCAACAATTTTTGTACTTCCAACAGAGTTAATTATTTTTGGTATGTATCTTTTTACTAATGTTCCTCCACCTTCTATTTATAAACCAGTTCCATTTTATATTTTAGTATCATTAGATATATTGAGCGTTATTTATTCAATATTTTTATTTTATAAAGGATTAAGTATTGCTAATAACTTTAACAGCTTAAAAACTTTTTTAGGCCTCATTATTCTGATGATAATATTTGCTACTATGTTTTATTTGCAGATCTTAGTATTATATTCCTTTTTTTAATACTAATATCGGTTTTTAAATATTTCTAAGTTATGTTTGTTTTTAAACCATTCTATAGTTTTTGTTAAACCTTCTTCCAAATCTGTTGTTAATTTCCATCCCATTATTTTTTCAATTTTTTTGGTAGAAATAACACTCCTCATTTGTTCGCCAGGTTTTGCAGGTCCATGTTTTTCTTCAAATGATCCAATTTTTGAAGAAATTATCCTAAATAAAGTATTAACATCAGTTTCTTTTCCAGTTCCAACATTATAAAAACCCGATTCATTACAATCCAATGCTTTTACATTAGCTTGAACAACATCTTTAACATATACATAATCTCGTGTTTGTTTTCCCTCTCCATTAATTATTGGAGTAATACCTGAAAGCATTTTTTCAGTGAAAATAGCAATAACACCAGCTTCTCCATGAGGGTTTTGTCTTGGTCCGTAAACATTTGAATATCTTAAAGCTATATAATTAATTCCATAAATAAACCTATATGCATATAGATATTTTTCAAAAGATAATTTAGCTACACCATATTGCGATACAGGATATTCTGGATGTTTCTCATCTGCTGGAAAATATTCTTGCTCTCCATAAATAGCACCACCTGAAGATGCAAAGATAATTTTCTTAACATTATTATTGACTGCGTTTTGTAATATATTTATTGAACCTAAAATATTTATATCGGTATCATATATTGGATCTGCAACAGATTTCCTGACATCAATTTGTGCTGCATGATGGTTTACAATATCAAATTTGTGTTTTTCAAATATTTCTGATATATTCTTATCACGTATATCTATTTCATAAAACCTAGCTTTGGGGTTAATATTATCTCTATTACCAGTTATAAGATTATCAATTATATAAACATCATGACCTAATTCAATATATGCATCTACAATATGTGAAGCAATAAACCCAGCTCCACCTGTAACAAGTATTTTCATCTTTTTCTCCAAAATTTTTGGTTAATATAAATAATCTGTTGTTTAATTTCAATATAGAAAAATAATTATTTTTATTAAAAATATTCTTTAGTTATCATTGAAAGATAAAAATTATAAGTTAGTTTTAAAAAAATAAGATTTTTTTAAATAGATATTTATACAATACCATGATAATTTTTTAAAAATATTATTATTTAATAATAAATAGTACTTTTTAGTAATAATATTTTCAATCAAAAATTACTTGCTATCTTACTAGAAAAAATAAAATATTGAAATTTCTATATTAAATATTGATTTTTATTTCTTAATTCTGGAATAATATTTGAAATATATAATATGGTTAAGTAAAATAAATAAGGATATGGAAAATGACAAAAATAATTAAAATAACTTTTATTTTAATTGTTTTGATCTTAAAGGTAGCAAGTGCAAATAACTTGCAGGATGAAAAAAAGAATAATTTAGGTATAGCATCATATTATTGTATGAAGCATGAAAATAAAAGAACTGCTAGTGGTGAGAAATATAAGTCTTCAAATTTAACTGCTGCTCATAGAACACTTCCTTTTGGTACTTTAGTAAAAGTAACAAATCTTAAGAATAATAAATCTGTAATTGTGAAAATAAATGATAGAGGCCCTTTTGTTAAAGGAAGAATTTTAGACCTCTCTTATTCGGCAGCTAAAGAAATTGATATGTTAATGAATGGTATGGCTAAAGTAAAAATTGAAGTAATAGATTTTGCAGCAAAATAATACCCATATTATTGTAATAAAAATAATATGGGTATTGTATAAAATTAACAACCACCTAAAGCTCTCTTCGATTTTTTCTGTATCGTTCCCGAACTCTTATTCTGTTCAACTAAAATTGGTATAATATTACTAGCTTTTAATCTAAATTCATAAGTATCATTATTAACAAGGTTTTTTGTTTTTTCAATAGAATTTTTATCTAAAATTGATTCAGCAAAATTATTCATACCTCCATCAAGTATAGAGATGTTTTTTATACCTAATTTAAAAGCGATATATGCCATTTTAAGAGCTTCGTTTTCATCTTTTGTGATTATAATATTATTTTTACCTTTAATTCTTAATTGTTTTAGTGCGTCTTTTTCAAAAAAGTTATCAAAAGTAAAATGAATAGATTTTGGTAATGCAAACTTTGAAAATTCTTCTTGTGGCCTAAAATCAATTAATTGCAATGTATTATCACCTCTAATAATTCTTAGAGCAAGCTCATCAGGTGTAATTTTATTGATTTCATTTATTAAGAGCTTATCTTTGTCATTAGCTTCGTTTAGTAATGATTCTCTTCTATCTGGCATTACTAGGGGAGAAATAACAAGAATCAATGCTACAGTAGTAAGACTTATGTAGTATGGGGAAAATTTAAATTTTTCGGGTTTCGTTTTGTTTACTTTATGTTCAATTTTAGTAACAAACCAAAAAGAAAAAATAGCTATAAGTACCATTAAGGTTGCAAAGATAGATTGGCTCATCCCTAAAGTTTCAAATATTCGAACATTACCCCAAAACTCTGCTTTATATAAACCTTCAAATAGTGGATATCCTTCTGCAAATACGAGAACGCCAAGTAATGAACCTAAAACAAAATACATTGCGTCAATTTTTCCAATAGCAGCAGCACAAATACTTGTTCCCGGGCAAAAACCACCAATAACGAAACCTAATCCCATTATAATTCCACCAACTAAAGCAGACCATAAATAAGTAGGATTTATATAAATTAAGTTTATGTCTAATAATCCAAAGTGATTGAGAGCAATTACACCAACCATTGCAGTTATACCCGCAGTAAAGAATACTCTCAAAACTGTAAAATCATATCCATAAAACAAGCCAACTAGTTTTTTTGATGTAGAAAATCCAGCTTGCTCTAAAACCATACCGAATAGAATTCCAATAATTAAAGCGACAATATAATTTAAATCATTTCCAATAATATCTGGAACTAATGGACCCATTTTAACCTCCTACAGCCATAATTTTCTAAAAAAGTAAGCAAATGCGTAAGCACCACCAAATATTGCAAACATCGTAATAATTCCTCCAGTCGAAAGTACTGCCATACCACTTAATGCAGCACCGCTAGTACATCCTCTGCCAAATTGAGCACCAAAACTAAATAAGAATCCTCCGATAATGGCAGTTGCAATTCGTAATCTATTTGTAATTTTTGGCCCATGTTCAATTTTGAAAGATAATCTATTAGATATTAATCCAGAGATAAAAGCTCCAATAATTACTCCTACAACTTCAAAAACCAGCCAATTTTTGAGTGGATTATCTTCGTGTTCAGTCAAATACTCTTGATAAAATTTTTCAGAATGAGTATGTTCAGGTGCAATTGAATTTACTATTGCAATTGTTGTACTTTTTACTGCTCCACTTGCACCTAACCCTCTACCTGTAATGTATATAGTTGCTAACAAAACAAGACCAAGTAAGAATCCTGCTAAATAAGGATTCATATATTTATTCTCTTCCATTTTTAACCTCCTTTAAGGTATTCTCTTTTTCATTTTCATCTTCTAATTCTTCATAACCAGTAATCATAGCTTTTAGATTAGTTGTAATTTTCGTTCCAGTAGTTATAAGATAAAGATGCCCTATAACAAAAGCTAAAATTAAGTATGCAAATAGTGTGTGTAAAACTGCAATTGTTTGTAAAGAATCAATATTTATTGCCCCAATTCCATGTCTTTGTGGATATCTATAAAACATATAAAGTAAACCAGTAAAAACTATTCCAGGAAAAATAATTGTTTTTAGTCCGAAATATACAAGTTTTTGTAAAGGATTTAATTTACTTAAAACAGTCTTTTTTGTGGGGTGAGGTTCATTTCTGAAAATTCCAAATAGATAGTAATTAAGATATTTTTTAATATTTTTTGTTGTTGGGATGTATTGTCTCCATTCACCTGTAGTAAAATGCCAAAAAATTGTAAAGATAATTAGTATTAATAGGGAATATGCAGCATAATTATGATATTTTACAGCATATTCAAATCCAAAAAAAGTTATAGAACCATGTATCTCAAAACCTGTTAATGCTAAGAAAAAAATCAACATTGCTTGCATCCAGTGCCAAAATCTTTCATAAGCTTTATAGATATATACCTTTTTCATTTTTCACCTCTTTTAATTAATTTTTTCTTGCTAATATATCTGAAAGAACCATGTATAATTACAGCAATAAATGTAAGTAAAATTAAAGTTTTGCCTATGAATTCTACAATTGATGATCTATCTCTTCCAGGTAAATAAAAATCATTAATTGAAGCTAATCTGCTATTATTTTGTGTGTGGCATTCATTACATTTAACAGTATTTTCTTTTGATGCTACCATATGATTAACAGGCCAATACATCTGAGTTTCAATAAAAGAAACTTTTCCGCTAAAAGGTAAATTTGCATTTTTCATTCCTTCTTCTGATGCTTTTACCCAATCAAAATCTTTCCAGAAAGCACCTTCGCCTTTTTTATCTCCATATAGTTTTGGTTTTATCAAAATTTTATTTATAGGATCATAAGGTTGTTTTGCCTTATGGATTTTTACTGGAATAATTTTTGAAGATGGATCGTTATATGATCCTTTTAATGAATTTAATGTAAGAGTTTTAGAAGTATCTTCGATCTTATCACCAAGTAAATAATGTGTTGCTGTACCATTAAACCAGATATAATCAGGTTTAATATTTCTTCCCCAAACAAATTCTCCTTTTATTGACATATATGTATGATTTCCAAGACTATCTTCTTCTGTATAAGGTTCTCCATTTTTTAATTTACCTGCTTTTGACCAATCCCAGTACATTTTAGTAGAATTGCCTTTTGAATACGTTGGAATATGGCAAGTTTGACAGGCTACTTTAAGAGTGTGTTCATTTATAATATCATTTTCATGAGGGGTGTTTGTGTGGCAATCTTCGCAATATACTCTATTAAGATTCATAGAAGAAAGGGAATATAATTTTCCATAGATATTATGTTTTTCTGTTTTATGGCAATCTATACATTGCATATTTTTACCTTCTACAGCCATGTGAATATCTAAATCTTTGTTAGGTTCGAATAATGTTTCTTCTAAGTCACCGTGTTTTACATTGTTACCACCTCCACCATAAAAATGACATACACCACAATTAGATCGTTTGGGTTTACCTACATGTTCAGCAATAAAAGTAAAGTTTAAAGTGTCTAGAGGTGCTCCTCCTTCTTCATCTGCTTTCATATAGGTTTCTGAGTTATCATGGCAAACCATGCAATCAATATTCTTGGGATCAGTGAAACTGAAACCTTCTTTTGTCATTCCATATCCTATATGGCATTTTGCACAGCTTTTTTCATTTCCAGCAGCACTAATGCAAAAGTTATTAATTGCATTCTTTTTACCTAATTTTACAATTCCTCTTCCTTCGATATATTCTTCTCTTTCCCAATTCCAGTGGTTTGATTGCATTATTTCAAGATGTCTTTTGTTATGACAGGTTATACAGGCTTCAGTCACTTCTTGAGGTTTATTGAATTTCTTTTGTAGTAAGGCAAATTTACTATGATCAACTGAAGAAGAATCCTTTTTTGAGTATTTTTCTTGTAATTTCATTAATGTGCTTGGTTCAATATAATTATCTTTTAAAGATACTATTATTGATACTGTAGCAATGAAAATTACAATTAAAATAATTAGAATTTTTTTCATAATTTTATTCCATTATTTATGCTAAAATTATTTTATACTATAAAATATTATTTTTCTTTTATCCAGCGTTCTAAAATATTATTTAGAATTTTAAGAGATTCAATTATTTTATTTGTTTCATTTTCTGGAACTTCAGAAAGTAATATTTTATGTAATTCCTCATAATTTTTTAAAATATTATTAATATATGTCTTACTTTTGGGTTTTAGTAATACTATTACATTTCTTTTATCTTTTTTATCTATTTTTCTATATAATATATTTTTATTCTCAAGTGTTGTAATTATTTGAGTTATTCTCCCATTTGAAAGCTGTAAATGAGAACATAATTCTTTTATTGAATATGAGTTGGTATAGGTAAATAGTTTTAATACTCTCACTTGAGTAGGGGATAGATTAAATGATGAAGCAAAGTATTCTTCTTTAATATTGCAATATCTTGTTAAGCTGCAGACTAATTCAGCTATATCAATTTTTTTATCTTTATTCATATTTTATAATTATTTTAGGATCTAAAATAATATTTTTATTTTTAAATATCAAGTAAAAAATATTGATTTTAAAATTGGTTTTTAAATAAAAGAAAATATTTTATTTGCGAATTTATTTTAACTTTATTATATTAAAAAAAATATTAAAAACTTATGAACAATCTAAATACTCTAATAACAAATGTTTTGTATAATCGATTTACCTCATTGGGAAGTGTTCAGCTTAATATTGCTGTTAAAGTTTTAAAAGATACTTTGTTGTTAATGCAGAAAGATCTAAATGAAAGACTTATTGAAGAAAATATGAAAATAACACCAAAGAGTTTAAATTCAACTTTTGAATATAAAGCATAAAAGAATTATGTTAAAAAAATATTTTTTACTCGATGAATTAGGAACGACCTGGCAAAAGGAATTAATTGGTGGAGCTACTACTTTTATGACTATGGCGTACATAATAATTGTGAATCCTAAAATTCTTGAAGTTGCCGGGTTACCATTTGCTGCTTCTATGGCAGCAACCATTTATACAGCTGCAATTGGTACATTTTTAATGGGTGTATATGCTAAAAGACCTTTTGCAATTGCTCCATATATGGGGGAAAATGCTTTTATTGCATTTACGGTTGTAAAAGTTCTTGGTTATTCCTGGCAAACTGCATTAGGTGCAATTTTTATAAGTGGCTTATTGTTTGTTTTGATAACTATTCTCAAAATAAGAAGTTGGTTAGCAAATTCAATTCCTGAAAGTTTAAAAATTGGTTTTACTGTTGGTATAGGTTTTTTCCTAACTTTTATTGGTTTAAATACTACTGGTATAATTACTATTGGTGTACCTGGGGCACCAGTTCATATCGGTAATTTCCATAATCCAAATATATTGCTATCAATTGTTGGTTTTTTATTGATTGGTTTTTTAATGATGAAAAGAATTAATGGTGCTATACTTATTGGAATATTAATCATAACTATTATTTCTTTTCTTTTTAATTTGTCACCTTTACCAACTAAATTTGTTGATTCACCTCCGGATATTTCACCGATTTTTTTCAAATTAGACATATTTGGTGCTTTAAATATTGGATTTTTTGCTGTAATCCTTACTGTGTTTGTTATGGATTTTGTTGATACTTTAGGTACTTTATTAGGACTTTCTTTAAAAGCTGGTTTTTTAGATGAAAATGGAAATTTACCTGAAATTGAAAAACCTATGTTAAGTGATGCTTTAGCTACTGTATTTGCTGCTTTATTTGGAACTACTACAGCTGGTGCTTATATTGAGTCAGCTGCTGGTATAGAAGCAGGGGGGAGGTCTGGATTGTCGGCTGTTTTTACATCAATTCTTTTTTTACTAGGGTTATTTTTTGCTCCTTTTTTTAGTTCTATTCCACCAGCTGCTTATGGACCACCAATTATAATTGTTGGAATGCTTATGCTATCGCCAATAAAAAGAATTAATTTTGATGATTTTTCTGAAGTAATACCTGTTTTTACAATAATTGTTTTAATGAGTTTTACCTATAACTTAGGTATTGGTATGACTGGTGGTTTTGTAGTATATCCATTAATAAAAATATTGAATGGTAAAATTAATGATATAAAACCGGGCCTTTGGATTTTAGCTTTTCTTTCATTGCTTTTCTTTATCTTTTATCCATATTGATATGAATAGAAATTTAGTTTTAATAACAGGCGCTTCTTCTGGAATTGGAAAATCTTTTGCTTACAAATTTGCTTCTCGTGGGTATGATCTTTTATTAGTAGGAAGAAGAGAAAGTTTATTGAGAGAAATTTGTAATGATATTTTAACTAAATATTCTGTAAACGCTGAATATATGATATTAGAGCTATCAAATGATAGTGATATAAATCGTCTAATATCCAGAATGGAACAAATGAATAATCTTGAAATATTGATTAACAATGCAGGATTTGGTTTAGGTAATGATTTTATTAATTCTCCTTTAGACAAAAATATTGAAATGATTAAAGTTCATGACATTTTACCAGTTAAGTTAATTTATTCTGCAATTCCCTTATTAAAAGATAAAGCTAATCCTGCAATTATAAATGTATCTTCGATTGCTTCTTTTTTGATTAGCCCTGGTAATGAAATGTATTGTGCTTCAAAAGCTTTTCTGACATCTTTTTCAGAATCATTAAGCTTATCTTTAAAAAAACATAATATAAAAGTTCAGGTTTTATGTCCTGGTTTTACACTTACTGATTTTCATGCAAAATTAGGTTATGATGCTAATGATCCAGTATTTAAAAAATTTATGTCATCAGATAAGGTTGTTGATATTTCATTGAAATATTTAAAAAAAGATAAAGTGATTTGTATTCCTGGTGTATTGTACAAATTTGTAAGAATTGTGATTAACTTTATTCCAAGAAGAATTTTTTACAAATTTGTTTTATTTTATTCACAAAGAAACTCTTTGATTAAAACTAAAACAGAATAAACATACTTTTAATTCATACCAATTTTAAGTAACATAATTTTTCATATATATATTTTAACAGATTATAAATAAAATTTAATAATTGTCTAAAATTTTCAGTTATAAGGAACTTAGTAAAAAAATATTTTGTTATAATATTAAAAGTTATTATAACAAATTAAGAGGTATAAAATGTTATCAGTAGGTTCAAAATTTCCAGATTTTAGAAAAAAAGCAGTTGTATCAGTAACTCCAGGGAAAGAGTTTGCAGAAGTATCATCAGATGATTATAAGGGCAAAAAGAAGTGGTTGGTGATGTTCTGGTATCCCAAAGATTTTACTTTTGTTTGTCCAACAGAAATAACTGAATTTGATCATCAGTTTAAAGAGTTTGAAAGCAGAAATACTCTTCTTATTGGTGCTTCAACAGATTCTGAATACGTTCATCTTGCCTGGAGAAATCAGCATCCTGATTTAAAAAATATTCATTTCCCACTTTTAGCTGATACTTCTAAATCATTAGCTGAAGCTTTGGGTATTTTAGAAAATGAGGAAAAAGTTGCATATCGTGTTACATATATTGTTGATCCTGAAGGTACTGTTAGATGGGTTTGTGCTAATGATCTTAGTATCGGTAGAAATGTTGATGAAGTAATTAGAGTCCTTGATGCTTTACAAACAGGGAAGCTTACACCTTGCAATTGGCAAAAAGGTAAACCGACTTTATAGTAAGACTAGAATGTAGAATAAAAAAGCCCCATAATTTTATGGGGCTTTTTTTATTAATTATATTTTTCTTATTTAAGTAGAACCATTTTCTTTACATCAACAAAATTATTAGATTTCAACATATAATAATAAATTCCTGTAGAAACGGTTTTACCATTATTGTTTGTCCCATCCCATGTAACTTTATACGTACCAGCATCTTTAATTTCATTAACTAAAGATTTAATCTCTTTACCCAAAACATCAAATACTTTAATCTCGACTTTACCTTTTTGATTCATTTTCCATTCTATCGTTGTCGTAGGATTGAATGGATTTGGATAGTTTTGCATTAATTCATAACTTTCTGGTAAATTGTAAGAAATTTCTGAGATACCAGTTACTTGTTTTGTACTATATATAGCACTTGCTGATGGGGATATTGCCCACATATTACCTGCGGGATCAATTGTAAAATCAACCAAATTGTTCTGGAATACAGTGGTATCCGATAAGTCTGTAAAAGTATTTCCACCATCATTTGAATAAATTAAAGTTCCTCTTAAGACTGGTTTTGAACGATAACCACATATATAAATGTTCTGAGCATCTTTTACATAAATTTTATTGAAATTGTATGCACTATATGTGGTAGGTGTTTGAGAATGCAGAGCCCATGTTTTACCAGCATCAGTGCTTACAATAAGTTTACCGGTATCAGATATTGCTAGAACTTTTGTAGATGTTACAAATCTAACATGATTCCATTGGCTTGGTGCAGGACTTGTTGCTGCTGTCCATGTTGAACCACCATCAGTAGTATAAAGTATGTTTCCACCTTTACCTACAGCTACACCATTGGTTGTGTTTCCAAAATGTATACTCATTAATTCTTTCGCACCAGTTGTTTGGCTCCACGTTGAACCACCATTTGTTGTTTTATAAATTGCATAATTATAATTTGGTGATGAACCACCATATCTTCCAACAACATATCCAGTATTTTGATCAAAGAAAAATCCATCATTATTGTCGTAATTAGTTAATACTGTGGTATCCTGTAATATTCTTTCCCAAGTTTCACCACCATCTGTAGTTTTAACTACTAATCTACTTCTTAAGAAAGCAATACCAGTATTGTCATTGAAAAATTGCATAACTCTTGCAGTTCTGGTTCTAATTGATGGTGATGTGCCAGGTGCATAATGAAATAATTTTGGGACCCATGTTTTACCACCATCTGTAGTTTTTAAAAATGAATTAATTGTATTTGAAGAAACATATCCAACATTTGCTGATGAAAAAGTTATTGACTGCAATGCAACACTAATTTTTGTAAGTGGTGTAGGTGTATTTGAAGTAATATTATCTGCTGAATATAGTAAACCATAATTACATAAAATGAATACTTTTTTCGGAGTTATGCTTACATCTAATACTTCTGCAGGATAGAAATAACCTGAAAATGTCCAGTTGGTACCTCCATCTGTTGTTTTAAATATTTTTCCGCCATAGTATGATGATGATCCACCCCATGCATAGCCAGTATTAGCATCAGAAAAATATAAACTATTATGTGAGAAATAAGATCTGTTTTCTTCAGCTTGTTGTTGGTATATCCATGTTTTACCACCATCTGTTGTTTTTACATAAATTGTAGGTTGCAATCCTGCTGCATCAGAACCCCAACCAGTTGCATAAGCAGTAGTAGCATTAACCATATATATACCCCACATATCTGAACGGGTATAAACAGCAGGGAGTGATGGTCCTGTTCCCAATGTCCATGTACTACCACCGTCGGTTGTATAGTAAAAAGTATTAATATCTTTTCCACCAATAACACCATTATTTTCTGTTCCAAAAGATATGCTCAATAATGTTTTATTTTCTGAAACCAATACTGAATCCCAAGTTGTTCCTCCGTTTGTAGTTCTGAGAACATAGTGGCCGGTTGTACCTCTTTTTGCGAGCACAAACCCTTTTTGTGAGTTAAAGAAATAACCTTTTTCAAGATCACTCGTTGAGTCTGGTAAATAAGTAACAATGTTTCTAGTCCAGGTTTTTCCTCCGTCAGTAGTTTTAATGAAAGAACGTTTGGCACCTAAAATGATTCCATTATTTTTATCAAACATTTTAATATAAGATAGTGTTCCAGTATAATTTGGATTTTGAGTTTCCCAGGTTTTACCACCATCTGATGTGTGTACTAAAAAACCACTTGAACCAATAGCCCATCCTTCGTTTTCATCAACAAAATAAATTTTTTGTGGTGATGATGAAAATGTTGGTTCATTATTCAAATACCATTTTTGTTGAGCAAACACATTTGTGCAAATTAAAATAAAAATAAATAATAGAAGTTTTTTCATTATATATCTCTCCTTTGTTTAATTAATTAAAATACGAAAAATTTTGCAAAAAGTAGTGCGCTGGTTTCTTTATATGTAAGATCAGGAGTTAAATTTTTTGATTCTTTTTTACCATAATTTAAAAGAAAATCGATTTTAACATAATTTTCAATTAAATAACTTGCACCAAAAGAATATAAATTATGATTAAATTTAAATTCATTTAATTGATTATCCGGATTATTAGAAAATCTGATATATCCTAACCTTAACCATAAATTGTTATTTACTTTATATTCAGTACCTATTCTTATTACATCTTTTGGATGTGAACCACCAAAATTATAATTACCTAAATAATCATTTAATGAAGAATCACAGATGGTTTTATGATATTCTATTCCTAATAACAATCCTATATCTGTGAAATTATATGAAAATCCTGTTCCAATTTCAAGTGAATTATACTTATTTTCACTAAAAATAATTGGTAATTGAGGATGTTTAGACCATGATTCAAAATTTCGGTAATATAAACCTAATCCAAATAATAAATTTTTATCAAGAAAATCTAATCTATATCTTGTTTCTAGTGTTCCTTTATAACCTTCTTCTTGCCAGTATCCTTCTTTATCAATATCTCTTGTACCATCTTGATATTCTATTCCTTGCCTGAAATAGCTCCCTGAAATAAAAATTTGTAAAGATTTATCTTGAGACTTATATGAAGATTGGGCTCCTACATCAAATCCTTTATTTCTATTATGTCTTGTATAATCGTCTGAACTTTTGCGAAATATTTTGAAACCACGATATTTAAAAGTTATTGGATCTGTTCCTGAATCGGGATCTTTAACTAATTCAATTTTTTCATAGTTATAAAAGGGATCTAACTTTGCACCTATAAAAATATTTTCGTTTAATTGGTAAACCATCGATATTTGTCCAGAAATATATCTATTAGTAATTTCAGGCTTCGAGTATATCTTTTTAATACCCTTTTCTCCACCATATGAAAAATTCAGACCGAGGTAAAGATCTTTAATAAAAGAAATATTATATTCAAAAGCTATTTTAGGTCCATAAAAATCTATTGTTCCTGTAGTTGAATCAGCTATAAAGAAAGGTCCACTACCATAAATATTGGTTTGAATAGCACGATATACATCTTTTCTTTTGTAATCGTAATAGTCTATTATTCCTTTAAATGTTTGATTTTCATCTATGTTTTTCAAAGCTTCAAAATGTATGGAATAATTATTTTTACCTGCTGGTTCATATGTTTTATGAAGAGAACCATTTCCAGAATTACTCAATAAATTTATTTTTAACCAATCTTTTGGTTCATCAATTAGTAAAAAAGCACTGTTTCCACCTCTATCATAGAGGTTTAAATTATTATCTTCATCTTCAATTACAAGAAATAAATTACCCATACTTTCAATTCGATTGATTTGCGAAAATAAGGAAGAGTTATTTATTATTAAAAAACAAATGATTATTATAACTTTTAAAAAATTCTTTATATCAGTATAGCACATTTTATATTATCCTTCTATTATTGAATAGGATTACCTTGATAACCAGGTGTTGGTTTATCATTTACTCCAAAGTCTACAGTACTGTTATTTGTATCAGAATGTTTTTTAGGGTTACTCTTGTCAAGTACTACTCTTTCCATAGATTTTCCACTATAAGATGGTATTCCAATTCCTGCAGTTCCTGCGTCAACTCTTCCATCTAGCTTACGTGTGAAAATTGGATTACTCATATACTGCACACCATCAAGCACAGTTGAAAGATCTATCATTGCGTCGGTGCCTTCCATTCTAACACCTTTTTTACCAGAAGATATGATAACTGCATCATTAGTTAAACCAATTAGAAAGTCTGTTGTTGTTTTCGAAAGTATATTCTCTACATTAGGTACATTTGGTACATCAATATCAGTACTTTGTTTATTATAAAACTCCCATTGAGCATTTGATAAATCAATGCTTGTTGAAACTGCCTGTCTATGATCTACTGCATCGCCGGCTACAACTACAAATTCATAAGGTTGAATTGGATACTGTTTTCCTCCAGGTGTTCCAGGAAATTGAAAAGCATAAATAACTCTTACATAAGTATTACCATCAGAAGCAGTAATTATACCAGATGGCTCATTATCTTTCTTTGAGCATCTACATATAATATTACCATCTAAGTATTGAACTTCATCACTATTATTATATAATTCCACAAATAAATCAAACATATAGTAAACATTATTTACTGGTCCAGCAGCGTAAATTTCATTTATAATTACTGCTGATGAAGGCATACCACGAAGATATATTGTATCAACCTCGTTTTGAGAGCCATAAATATCTTTCTCTTTACTTCCAAAAACAGAAAAAGCTTCAGAAATCTGATGATTTACTGATATTGTATAATGTGAAGCAAGTAATCCATCGGCATATAATATTCCGTTTTCATCTGTTTTGAACTTAAAAGATTCGCCATAATCTCTTGAGAAGAATGTCACAGTACCATTTTTAAAAAGACGTAAATTTGTTTTTTGATCAATATCTAGAGTGCCGGATGTATCTATTACAATGAATTTTGCTTTTGCTGTCCTATCTACATCATTAGGTTTATCTTCACAACTCATAATGAAAAAAGTAATGAGAAAAACCGTTAACCAAATTATTATTTTTTTCATTTTACTAACCTTTAATAAATAATTCAATTTTATTATTCAAAAATTTTATTTATATCCATACTAAATTCTAATCCATAAAATATATTATTATAACGATCGATAAAATTATTTACAAAGAAGGATACTTCTGAACCTTTATATAACGATTTACTTATATTTAAATTAAAGGTCCATGTATCTACTACATAGTTTTTATATTCAGAATAATAAGTTGTATAAAATTTAGCTTCCTTTGGTGTATTTTTATCGTATTCGTAATAAGTTCCGCCATTTTTATCTGTTATATATCCGATAGCTACATCATCATGATATGATACAGATTTTTTCCATAAACCTACAATTTGTTGAGCCCATAAAGTGAACCACAATCCAATTTTTCTTATTGTGTAATCCCATTTATAGGTTATCATAAGTTTTTTATTCCAGCCACTCATTTTATCATAAATGGATTTATATACAGGTATAATATAAGTGTCATTAGTTCCTACATGATATTGTTTCTTTAAACTATCCAAATTTTTCCAAAGAGTATATGAGGCATAAGTTTCAAAACCTCCTCTTCGTCCACCTTCAGAATAACCAAAAGAAGCTGCAACATAAAATGAAGAGTTTATTTCTTCAATTTTTGTGGTATTAATTATTAAATCTAAACCCCAGAATTTTGAATATCCAGCATTTGTATAATTACTAAAATCACTGGAATTTGAAGGTATTACATAGGAAATTAATTGTTCACCTCCGCTCTGTGAGTAGTTAGGTCTATTATAAACAGGGTAGAAGGGATATGTACTTATAGTGTAAACCTCTTTATCTCTAAAAGAATAATATCCCCTTAATGTCATTCCAATATCTTCTGTAATTTTTTGGTCAAATGAAGCTTCAAATTTTCTTTCATAATAACCACGCAAATTAAGATTTTGTCTATTATAGATGTATGTTGTGAAAAGTTTTGGATAATTTTTTAGGGTATCTCTATAATCTCCAAAATAATCTCTAATATCCGCATAAGCAGGTGAGGGGTATAGGTAATCCATTGATGGTGATTTTGCTGTTAAACCATAACCCAACCTTAATTTAGTATTACTACTAATGTTATATCTGAATGAAATTCTTGGTTCTAAGAAACTACCACTTCTAGACTTAACAAAATCTTTTTTAAATAGTAAACCATCCCATTGAATACTTTGTGGTGAAAACATTTCATAACGTAAACCTAAGCTTAGAGTAAAAGGCTTAAATAATTGTCCATGAATTTCATCTTCTGCATAAACTGAAAGCAAATCATTAGCTGGAACAAGATCGTAAGATAGAGGTCTCTTTTTTGCTCCTGGTGGTTTTGTAGGATCAAAAGTTAAACCTTCTCCAGTATTATCATCAAATTGGTAATTTATTCCAAAACTTAAATTATGAACCAAAGAACCTAATCGTACACCTTTTTTCTCATACTCTAATTCTGCAGTAATATTCCACATATTCCCTTTATCATAAGTTTGATATACATAAGAGCCAATGTTAATATCAACTAGATAGGTACCAGGATTAGTGAAACCTAATATATACCTATTATCTGCTTCTTGACCTTTTGGAATATCTTGTTTAAATCTATCTTGTTTTGTATAGTTTATAGTTGCCTGGAAGTTTAATTTTGTTAAATTATCAAACTTATAAACGATATTGTTGTTATACATTATTGTATAATTATGATTATAATAAGATAATCCATTAGGATTTACTTTGTCTTTATAATCATCAAATATTCTAGTGTAATAGAAACCGTTTGTTAAACTGAGACTTTTATCATCGAAAAAAGTATTGGTCAATTTTAGCTGTCCTGATACTCTTTGATAGTCATCTCCATCTCGACGAATGTTTCTTTCAGATGTTGCAAAATTTACGTTGTAGTTTAAGCCCATGTTTAAATCAGAAAAATCGAAGCCTCCGTTAAAATTAATTTCTTTTGTATCAGGATTGTCTTTTATCTTTACTCTATTTGGTTGATATCCTGCTTTTGTTTTAACTAGAACTACACCTTCAGTATAATCACCATACTTCGCTGAAGCTACTCCTTGTAATACTTCTACAGATTCTATGTTATCAGCCGGTATACCTCTTAAATCTACTCCTGAAGCAGCATTTGTAGCAACTACTGAACCAAGTGTAAGATTACTTATATTTGCATTGTTAGAAATTGTACTTCCATCAATCATAATTTTAGTACCAAACATAGTATTTGTGGAAGTTGCATCTCCATAACCTAAACTGGATACACCCCTTAATGCAAGCTGGTTTTGTTTAGATAGACCAGGATTCATTTGTCCTACACCAGGAATAAGTTGCATAACATCACCTAAACTGGTAGCTTGTAGGTGCTCAATTTCACTACTTGAAATTTCAGTGGTATGATGTAGTTTTGTGGGGAGTACATCTCTTTTTGCAGTAACTTCAATTCCTCCAATCATAAATTGATCATCAGTACCTTCGCCTTCTCCCGAACTTGGTACTAATTCAATAGGTAAAAAAATTGTACTATTTGCAAATACTTCTTGATGAGGTAGTTTTAAAATATTATAATCCTTATGAATAAAACGAAGGGTATAAGGTCCTGGTTTAAGGTTATCAAATTTGAATTCACCTTTTTCATTTGTAGTAACTTGTTGTTTGGTTTGAGAAATAATAACTTTAACATTCTGGACTGGGTTTCCTGTTTTAAGATCTTTTACAACACCAGCTATTGATCCTTTTCCGCTTTGTGCAATTACAGTAGAATAGCTTAATAGTACTATAAAAATTATTATATAATTCTTTTTCATTAAACCTCTCACATTTTTTCTTGAATATAAAAATTTTTGAAATATATAGCAAGCATTTTTTAATTGTAAAATTATTTAATAATATGAATATTTATACATATATAAAATAAAGATAATATTAAAAAAATTAATGATATTGAAATATCGAAACTTTAATTTCTTATTTATTATGAATATATATTTTTAATTATTTTGAATATTTATACAAACTTTTTTATTTTACCCTTGCATAAATTTTATTAAATATATACATTTGCAAATTAAATAACAAAAACATTATAGGGAGATAAAATGAAAAAGTTTTTACTTCTTTTAATTGTAATTCCATTATTACTTTTTTCTCAACAATTAAAAGATGACCCAATACTAAGTGCAATGAATAGTGAAATTTCACGTGCAATGAAAGAACTCAAATCAGATGATGGAATTAAACCATACTACATTGGTTATACTATTGACGAAAATGCTATTCATAACATTTCTGCAACTCATGGCGTACTGACAAATTCCAGTTATACTAAATCAAGATATCTTGATGTTGATTTAAGAGTTGGTTCTCCAAAGTTAGATAATACTCATAAGATTAAGGAAAGAGTAATGATGCTTTTTCCTCCTCCCCCAACTGAAATTTCATTAAATGATGATAAAGATGCTTTAAAGTATAGATTATGGTTAGAAACAGAAAGTAGTTTTAGAGAGGCGATTCAGAGATATCAAAAAGTATTAGCAAGTACTAATTTGAATATTTTACAAAGTGATACTTCTAATGATTTTTCAATAGAGAGTCCAACAAGTTATTATGAAAATGTTGTTGAACCGAAGGTTGATAAACAAAAATGGGAAAAATTAGTAAAAGAAGTCTCACTTCTATTTAATGATTATCCTCAGATAACAGAATCTTATGTAATGGTTTCATTTAATACAAATACAAAATATTTTGTAAGCAGTGAAAATTCAAATTTAAAACATGGAAGAACATTTATTAGAATTTCAATAAAAGCTTCTTTACTGGCAGATGATGGAATGGAATTAAGTAAATATTATGCCTTCGATGCTGGTAGTGAAAATGAACTTCCACCTAAGGAAACAATAGTAAATGAAGCCAAAAAAATAATTGACCAACTTATGAAATTAAAAAATGCTCCAGTTACTGAACCTTATGTAGGTCCAGCTATTTTGACTGGTAAAGCAAGTGCTGTATTCTTTCATGAAATTTTTGGTCATCGCGTAGAAGGGCATAGACAAAAAAATGAAGACGAAGGTCAAACATTTACAAAACAGATAAATCAACAAATTCTTCCAGATTTTCTTTCAGTTTATGATGATCCTACGTTAGAGAAATTTAATGGAGCAACTTTAAATGGTTTCTATAAATACGATGATGAAGGAATGAAAGCCCAAAAAGTAACAGTCGTCGAAAATGGAATTTTAAAAGGTTTTTTGATGAATCGATCTCCAATTGAAGGGTTTTCTCACTCAAATGGACATGGAAGAAAATCTCCGGGAAATAAAGCTGTTGCAAGACAGGGAAATTTAATTGTAAAATCAACTAAAACATACTCATTTGAAGATTTAAGAAAAAAATTAATTGAAGAATGCAAAAAACAGAATAAACCTTTTGGTCTTTTATTTGATGATAATGAGGGTGGATTTACAAATACTGGAAGACGAAGTGTAAATGCTTTTAAAGTTATTCCAGTTATTGTTTATAAAATTTATACCGATGGAAGACCAGATGAACTAATAAGAGGCGTTGATTTAATAGGCACTCCTCTTACTTGTTTTAGTAAAATTATTGCAACCAGTGATAGAACTTCTGTATTTAGTGGTTTTTGTGGGGCTGAATCAGGTTATGTGCCTGTTACTGCCATTTCTCCAGATATATTAGTATCTGAAATTGAAATTCAGAAAAAAGAAAAAGGTACTGATAAACCACCAGTATTACCACCCCCCACAAAATCTATAATAAATGAGGAGATAGAGAAATGATTAAAAACAAATTTAAATATTTATTACTATTATTTTTTTATTTTTTACCATTTAATCTTTTTGCACAGGATGTTATTCTGGATGCCTTAAACCAAGAGGCAACAAGAGCAAAAGAAAATTTGAGAATTGAAGGTAGTGAAAAACCATATTTTATTTGTTATAATATTTATGATGTTCGAGAAATTGATATAGAATCATCTTATGGTGGTTTAACAAAATCAAAAAATAAATTATCTCGAAATGGTCAAGTAGAAATAAGAGTCGGTGATTATTCTTTTGATAATACTAATTATTCTTTGTCACCAGTAACTATTATGAAAGGCAGATTTCAACTACCAATTGAAGATGATCTCTTCGCTATAAAATATGAATTATGGCAAATTACTGACCAACAATATAAAGCTGCATTAGATGAATTTGCCCAAAAGAAAGCAGGTTTACAAAATCGTACTTTTAGTGAGAAAGTTGACGATTTTTCTAAGGAAGAACCTGTAGTATTAATTGAGAAAAAAAATGATTATGATATTGATGTGAAAATATTAGAACAGAAAGCTTTGAAGTATTCTGCATTATTTAAAAAGTTTCCTTATATTCAAAAATCAGTAGTAAATATTAAAGGTAAAAAAGGTAATGAATATTTCTTGAATACTGAAGGAACTAAGATAAGAAAACCTGTTAATGAGTTTGTGATTGAAATAGTAGCTACCGCTATTGATAAAAAGGGCAATAGCTATAGTGATTATATAACTGTGTTTGTGAATGATCAAAAAGATTTTCCAAAAGATGAAGAAATGGAGAAAAAAATCGAGTCTTTAGCAAAAAAACTTGATAATACTTTAAAAGCTCCATTTGCTGAAGATTATATCGGACCGGTTTTGTTTAGTAATGAAGCTTCTGCAAACTTCTTTGCTCAACTATTATCAAAATCTTTATCCGGTAAACCTGCAATGTTATCACCAGGTTCTAATCAGAGCCAGTTAATCAGAAAAATTGGAAGAAAAATTTTTCCTGATTTTGTAAATGTATATGATGATCCGTTAACTACAGAATACAAAGGTATTAAATTAATTGGTAGTTATAAAGTGGATGATGAAGGAGTAAAAGCTCAAAAGGTAAATATAGTTGAAAATGGAGTATTAAAAAATTTGCTGATGTGTAGAAAACCTTCTTCGAAGGTAACAAATTCAAATGGGCATGGAAGAAAATCTCTTAATAAAAAAGTAGAACCAAGACCTGCAAATGTTTTCATATCTTCTTCTCAACCAAAATCTTATGAAGAACTAAAGTCCAGTTTAATAAAAATGTGTAAAGAAATGGATTTAGAATATGGAATTATTGTAAAAAGAATAAGTGATGTTGCTGTATTTTATGATAATGTAAGTTCCTTTGGTACTTTATTACCAAGTTCAAAAAGTAATGAGTTATTTGTATCTTATCCTATTGAAGTATATAAAATTTATGCTAAAGATGGTAAAGAGGAGCTAGTTCGGGGATGTAATTTTGCGAATATTTCTTTAAAACTTTTAAAAGATATTGTGGCAATGGGGAATGATGAGTTTGTATACAACTTTATAAATAAAGGTAATTCAGGAGATTTACCTACTGCCTTTATCGCACCATCATTTATAATTGATGATTTTGAAATTGTTGCTGAAAAAGATCAAAATAAAAAACCATATTTTATGAAATCTCCTGTTTTTTCTGAAAAATAATTCTGAGGAATTTTATATGAAAATAAAATATTTTTTAACACTAATTATTCTTATCTATGGATTTTCAAATGTAAAATCTCAGATAAAAGATGTCCCGGGATTTTTGGATACCAGATGGGGCATGACTGAACAAGAGATATTAGATGTGATGAAAGATAGGGTTATAAAGCTTAAAGCACGCAAGGATTATAGATTCAACTGGTATGCTACACTTGGAATGAAAGAATATGTTTTAGACTCAAATAAGTATTCTGTTTATTTCTTGATGAATAATAAAACTAATAAGCTTGAACAAGTAAATTTAAACATTTTTTACCAGAATATTGAGGATAATTATAAATCTTTTGAATCTTTAAAGAAGGCTCTATCTTTACAATATGGCCCGCCAACAGCCGAAGAAATCAAAACTCAACCTAAAACAAATATGAAAATTCTTCGCGCAGTATGGTTTTTCCCAAGCACTCTAATTTTGTATACTGCTTGGTCATCAAATTTTGATAAATCAATGTTGCAATTTATCGAAAATAATGGTAAAAAAACTTTAAAATCAATGGGTTTTGAAAAAAGTGATTCAAAATAATAATAAAATAAATTAAGGATTAAGCGTAATGAAAAAAATAATTTATATTTTTTCTTTTATTGCTTTTTGTTTCTCTATTTTGTTATCTCAACCTAAAGATGTTCCTGGCTTTATGAATACCAGATGGGGTATGACAGATGAAGAAATCTTAAAAGCTATGAAAGATGATGCAGTTAAATTAAAATCAAAGAAAATGTTTAGAGTATCTTATGCTAACGTTGGTTTGAAAGAAATCACAATAGATTCTAACAAATTTATTGGATATTTCCTGATGAATGAAGATACTAAAACTCTTTCTCAAGTGAATTTAAATATTGTATATCAGCATTTAGAAGATAACTTTGAAACTTACGAATCTTTAAAGAAACATTTTATTAAAGAATATGGAAACCCTACAAGAGAAAGATCTGAAATGAGAGGAAATAGCCATAATAAAGCTTTATTATGGATTTTTCCAAGTACTGTAATTTTAGTTAGTGCATGGGGAAATAATCTTGAAAATCTTATGATTCAATATTTTAAAAATGTAGGTAAAACACCAGAACAATTTGGATTTAAGGAAAAAAAATAGATAAGTTATAATAATATTTAAAACTTTTCAAATGTAAAAAATATTGTTAGAGGAGAAAAGATTAAATATTAAGTTGAAGATATTTGACTTTTTATTTGATTTTATTAAAAAAAATATTATCTTTATTAATAATTTATATTTCATTTTAATATGAAGGTAATATTTGATTAAAATTTTGGAGTTGTGAAATTCTTTTTTCACAACTCTTTTTTTTAAATAATATGATTGAGAATAATATGAAAAAGTTATCATTTTTATTAGTTTTATGTTTTTTTATTAATTTATCCTTTTCTCAAAAACAAGCTGTAAAAAATAAACAAATTAATAAAGAATTTGGTTATGAACTTCAATTGATTGGATCACCTGTAAAATCCTTACCTTATTTGAACCTTAGTTTAGCTGAACCTGACAAGGGCATTGAATCAGATATATTAATTAATTCATTTAATCCTCGAGCTGTATACTTTGCCAGGTACAATCATATAAAGGATAAAGCTTCATTGCATCCCTTGAAAAATTCGCAAGTGTTGTGGGGTATTACCCATTATGGAAAAAATAAAGTATATGTGGGTGGTTGCACAAAAAGCCAGCTTTATGAATACGATATAAAATCTGATAAAATAAAAGCAATTTTTTCTGGGCCTTTAGAAAATAATTCTTTAGGATGGGTGCTTGGAGAAAATTATATATGGTCATTGGCAGAAGGTTTAGATGGTAAAATTTATGGTTCAACTTATCCTAATGGTAAGTTGTTTTCTTTCGATCCAAAGACAAGGTTTCTTGTTGATTATGGTCAAATGGCTGAAGGAGAAATGTATGCTCGAAATGTTTGTGCTGATTTTCCTGGAAAAATTTATATTGGCATCGGAACCCACGCTCGTTTAATTGAATTTGATCTTGAGACAAAACTTAAACGACAAATATTACCAAAAAAATATCAGAATCAATCATTTGTTTATAATGTTGTTAAATTCGGTGATTATTTAGCAGCTTGCGTTACACCAGGCCCTTATATTCTAATCTTTGATCCGAATACCCGTGAATTAATTAAAGAAATTGATTTAAAAAAATATGATAAAGCTTTGTACCATTTTAATCCAATAGTGCATGACAGCAAATTATATTTTGGGATGATAATAAAAGGAGATCTTTTTTCCATTGATAAAAATTTTAATGTCAATCTAGAAGTTAAAAACGTTGGAGCTCCTTTTGGTTTAGCTAAAGATAGATATCTTTTTTGCATGAATTCTTTGAAAAAATTTTCAATAGTGGATTTGCAGGATAACAATAAAATTGTAAAATCTTTTGTTAAGAATATTGAAGGTGAGCTTGGTAATAGTATCTTTGCTTTTAATAATGGACCAAATGGAAAAATTTATGGTGGTGGATTTATAAATCAACATTTATTTGAGTTTGATCAAAATAATAATAAATTTATTGATTTTGGACCATCAGCAAATACTCCAGGACAAATAAATGCACTAATAGAGTTTAATAACAAACTGTATATTGGTCATTATATTTATGCTCGTTTATCTGAATATGATCCGAAATTACCATGGAATCCGGGTGATGATGATAATTCAAATCCTAAAATTATTGCGAGTATAGAAAATGATCAGGATAAAATTTTAGACATGGATAAGGATAGTAGATATATTTATTGTGCTACTTCTCCTACTTATGGTAAAAGTGGTGGTTGTTTAACAATACTTGACCCTGTAAATCATAATATTGAAAATTTTAGAAATGTAATAAAAGATCAGGCTCTAAGAGTTCTCCGAGTTCTAAAGGATGGTAATTTGGCTATTGGTGGTGATATTGGGTATATTGAGATGAAAGACTCTTCTGCTGTTTTTATGATATGGGATCCTAAAGAAAAGAAAGAAATTTATAGTATAAGACCCATTGAAAAATCAAGTAGAATAATAGGAATTGCACAATTAGAAAATGAAAATATTTGTTTCGGAGTAGATTCAACCTTTTGCTTGTTAGATTATAAAGATAAAAAAATCATATTTAAATACAATCCAGGATTCGGAATGATTTATCGGCTCTTATATTCTTCAGATGGTTTTGTTTATGGCATTGCAAAGAATGCAATTTTTATGTTTGATCCTAAAACTAACAAGATGAATAAGTTATTTAGTACCGACGCCGAAATGTTTATTAATTTTATTATTGAAGATCGTGATAAAAGAATATTTTTAGCAATAAATGATAATGTATATGAACTAAAAAAATTAAAAAAATAATACAAGTAATAATAATAAACTAAAATAATTTTTTTTAAATAAATATTATTTTATTATTACCATTTTCTTTGTTTCATAAAAGCTAGATGTTTTAAGGATATAAAAGTATATTCCACTTGGGAAATCTATCCCATAGTTTTTAGTATTGAATTCTATTTTATGTAACCCATATTCTTTTATGCCTTCATATAATGTTAAAAGTTCTCTCCCCAAAATATCGTATATCTTTAAGGTTATATAATCTTTTTTAGGTAAAATAAAAGAGATCTCAGTTGAAGGGTTGAATGGGTTTGGGTAATTCTGTAAAAGTTGATAGTTCTGTAGTTCTTTTGTATTATTGACAGTATTGGGCGTTTCTTCTACTGTTCTTAAAATCCATTCATCTTTATCTAAAGTAATTTTTTTTACATCACCATTAACTAATATTTTAAAAGTTTGTGTTTGCAGGCTATCAAAAATTTTAATTGTTGTATCACCTAATGAAGTTGAAACATTAATATCTATAGGCATTTTAAAAATATAATTTGTTTGAGTCTGTAAAATGTTTAAATTTATTGTAGAATTATTTCCACTTTTTGTTATTGAATAATTAAATTTATACTTTGGAAAATATTCTTCATAAATCCATTGATGAAAAAACCAGTCTAAACTGTTTTTATAAATAGATTCACATATTTTTTGAAACTCTTCAGTATTTATTGAATTATATTTATATATGCTTTTATAATATTCTTTAATTATTTGGAAAAAAGTACTATCACCAACTACATGTCTTAACATATGTAGAACCCACGATGCTTTATTATATGTAAGGTTACCACTAAAAATTCTGTAAGTATCACTTAAATCATCTACATATATAGTACCACCACCAAAATATTTTGTTGAGTTCATTTCTTCAAAATATTTATTCTTTCCATACATTTTTTCTGCATATAAAGCTTCACTATAAGTTGCAAAACCTTCATTTAACCAAATATGATGAAAATCTTTACAGGTTATCATGTCGCCCCACCATTGATGGGCAAGTTCATGGACTATAACATACTCACCAAAGTTACCTAAACTGGTACAAGTTTGATGTTCCATTCCGCCACCCCAGGGAAATTCTGCATGACCATATTTTTCTTTTATGAATGGATATTCTCCAAAGATTTCAGAATAAATTTTTATCATATTTGGAACTAAAGCAAAGTTTTCATATTTTGGATTAATTTTATCATAAACAGTATAATATTGGATTTCCATTGAATCAGTCTCTGAGTATTTATAATAATTTGAAAATGTGTAATAAGGATAAGCAGTAACCGAAATAAGATATGTTGCTATTGGATAGCTTTCATGCCAATAGTATGTTTTTTTATTATTGTTTTCTATCACTTTTTTTAGTAAACCGTTTGAAGCAACTATCAAATCTTTTGGCACTGTTATTGTAATATCTGCTGAATCAGCTTTATCATAAGGGTGATCTTTACAAGGCCACCAATCTCTTGCTCCAAAAGGTTCTGAAAGTGTCCATATCATTTTTTTATTATTAATTGTTGAAACACCAAAACTGCCAAACCCAGAACTTCCAGGATATCCCTGATAATAAATATCAATTGAAACGGATTCATTATGATTATATATTCTATCGAGGTTAACTGTTAATAAATCATTTGTATAATTATAAGATGAGATCTTGTTATTTACAAAAATCGAATCTATTATAAAACCTTTTGTCAAATTGAATTCTATTTTATCAATTGAATTCAGTACTTTAGTGTTTATTTTTATTTTACCATTAATGTATCTATTATTGGGGTTTATTTCCAGTTCTAACTGGTAATAATTGACATCATATTTAAACTGATTTTCTGTCGGTGTATAATTATTTGATAATAATTTTTTGTAAACTTTTACTTTCGAATTTATTTCATCGTTTCGATAATTATTTTGAGAAAAAGACAATGAAACAAAAAGCAATATAAATATCAAATATTTCATAATATTATTTTCCATTGTTTTAATTTGAATATATTGCTACAATTTTTATATAACAAGTGAAAAATGAATGATAATAAATTCTATTGCTATTTTTTATTATTTTATTTAACTTAAAAAAATATGGAAAATATCAAAGGAAAAATATTATGGGTGGATGATGAGATTGAAATGTTAAGATCTCACATCCTGTTTTTGAAAGATAAAGGCTACGATGTATATACTGTTACCAATGGTGAAGATGCAATTACTTCAGTTTCATCAAATAATTTTGATTTAATATTTTTAGATGAAATGATGGCTGGAATGGGTGGGTTAGAGACTTTAGCAAAAATTAAAGAAATTAATCCTAACCTTCCTGTTGTAATGATTACTAAGAATGAAGAAGAAAGGTTGATGGAAGATGCTATTGGTAGTAAAATAAGTGATTATCTTATTAAACCTATAAATCCTAGTCAAGTTTTAATTACAACTAAAAAGTTTTTGGAAGCAAAAAAAATATCTGCTGAATATATTTCAAGAGATTATATAAAAGAGTTCCAAGAGATTTCTAGAACTATGATGTTCGATCCAAATTATGAGGATTGGATTGATATATACCTTAAATTAGTTTCTTGGGATTTAGAACTAGATGAAAATCGTGATTTGGGTTTACAGCAAAGTATATCTGATCAAAAAAGAGAGTGTAATTCCGAATTCGGTAAGTACGTTGAAAAGAACTACAAGAAATGGATTAATGGAGAAGGTGATAAACCTATTCTTTCTAATGAAGTTGTTGAAAAATTTATTATTCCCGAATTAATAAAAGAACGTTCAGTTTTCTTTTTTGTAATTGACTGTATGCGTCTTGACCAATGGTTGTTAATGGAAAAGGAATTATATGACTTTTTTAATATTTCCAAAAGTTATTATTATTCCATTTTACCAACCGCTACTCCTTTCGCTAGAAATGCATTATTTAGTGGCTTATTCCCAAGTGAAATAGAAAAATACTATCCTGAGCTTTGGAAAGTTAACGACGATGATGAAAACTCTCTAAACAAGTATGAACCTCAGTTATTAGAAAAACTATTAGAAAGAAAGAGGATTAAGCTAAAAAAAGATCTTAAGTATTTAAAAGTTCTTGATACAGAATATGGAAGACAAATAGAACAAACAATTAGCAATTATTCCAATAATGATTTAACTTCAATTGTGATAAACTTTGTAGATATGTTAGCGCATGGGAGGTCTGACTCAGCGTTGTTAAAGGAAATATCACCAAATGAACCTGCTTATAGATCCCTTACGTATTCCTGGTTTATTCACTCCTCTTTCTTTAATATGTTAAAAACTCTATCAAAACAAAAAAATGTTACTATTATAATTACAAGTGATCATGGTTCAATTAGATGTTTAAGAGGTACTAAAGTCTTAGGTGATAGGGAAGCATCAACAAATTTAAGATATAAATTTGGTAAAAATCTTAAGTGTGAAGATAAAAATGCAATATTCGTGAAAAATCCATTAGATTATAAATTACCCCGAAGAGGTATTACAATAAATTATATTATTGCTAAAGAAGATTATTATTTTGTTTATCCTACTGAATACCATAAATATCTTAATTATTACAAAGATACTTTCCAGCATGGTGGTATCTCTATGGAAGAAATGATATTACCTGTTGTAACTCTGAAGCCAAAAATTTAAAATGAAAGAGTATATTACACATAACGAAGAAGAAACATTTCTTTTAGGAATTGATTTTTCTAAAGAAATTATTAAGGGTGATGTTGTTGCACTTTATGGTGATTTAGGATCAGGCAAAACTCAATTAATTAAAGGTATTTGCAAAGGGTTAGGTGTAATTGAAGAAGTTACAAGTCCAACTTTTACCCTTATGTGTGTTTACGAAGCAAAATATAAAATTTTTCATTTTGATTTTTATAGACTTTCTTCAGATTCAGAAATTTATGACTTAGGAATAGATGATTTTATTTTTTCTGATGGTGTTTCTCTGATTGAATGGGCTGAGAAGGCACAAAGATTTTTACCTTCAAAACGTATAGATATTTTCTTTGAATTCGGAAATGATGATAATGAAAGAATTATAAAAATTTCAAGGTTAGCTTAATGATTGTACTTGGTATCGATACTTGTTCTTCAGTATGTGGTGTTGCTCTTGTTGAAGATAAACTTACAATTTCTCAATTACTAATTAATTTACCAAACTATCATGATGAAAAGCTAACTTTAATGATAAAAAATTTGTTTGAAATTGCATCCCTTAATTTGAAAGATATTGATGCAATATCAGTAGCAATTGGTCCTGGTTCTTTTACAGGTATAAGAATTGGAATGAGTTTAGCTAAAGGCTTAAGTATAGCTCATGAGAAACCTTTAATTGGAGTTTCTACATTAGATGCCTTAGCTTATAAATTAAGAGGATTAATTGATTTTTTTGATACTGATAAGGTATGTTCTGTTATTGATGCAAAAAGAGATGAAATATATTTTTCTATTTACCATATTAAAAATTCTTTAGAAAGAATATATAATTATGATTGTAAAACTATTGAAGAATTTTATAATATTATAAATGAAAAAGTAATTTTTATTGGTGATGCTGTTCCCAAAATAAAAAATTATGAAAGATTAAAAAGTAATTTTTTTATTGAAGGAGATCTAAATTTAAATGATCCTTCTATTATTGCTCAAATAGGATGTGAAAAATTATTGAATAATATGATAGATGATATTAATTTAATTGAACCACTGTACATAAAAGATTTTAATCCTAAAATAAAAAAATAGAGGTGTTATATGTTAAAGAAAAAAGTAATTTTCGTTTTGGTAGTTTCTTTCTTTATCCTGATTAATCTTAATTGTTCCTCTACAAAAGATGTTAACTCTGATAATCCTTCTGTTGAAAAACAATCTTCAAATGTACAGGAGACACCTAAAGCTACTGTTACAAAAGCTCCTCAGCTCTTTGTAAGCCCTTCTGATAAATATATTTTCAAAGATGTTGAAGAAGGTACAATTGTTGAGTTTGAATGGGAATTGAAAAATATAGGTACAGATACATTATATATAAATGATGTTGAATCATCTTGTGGTTGTACAGCCGCAATACCTGATACCAAATCAATTCCTCCTCAAAGTTCAACAAAATTAAAAGTTAAATTTGATACGCATAATAGGTTGGGTATAAATACAAAATTTGTTACTGTTTTTTCTAATGATTCAAAATCACCAAATAAAGTTCTTACTCTTGAAGGAAGAGTTCTTCAGAAGAAAACTAAATAATATTAGTTTTATTATTTTAAATAAATAATAGGTAAAATAATGGCATGGTTTAGTAGATCCAAAGAAAATATTTTGACTGAAACTAAGAAAAAAGAAATACCGGATGGTATGTGGACTAAGTGTGAGAAATGTGGAGAAATAATTCATAAGATGCAATTAGAAGCTAACGCTTTCACCTGTCCAAAATGTAATTATCACTTTAGAATAACAGGAATTGAATATATTAATATATTAATTGATGATGGTACATTTGTTGAAATTGATGCAAATATGACATCTGTTGATTTTTTGAATTTTGTTGATACAAAAAAATATTCAGAAAGACTTGCTGCTCTTATGAAAAAAACTGGTCTTAAAGATGCAATAAGAACTGGTTATGGAAATATGAATAAAATTCAAGTAGTTATTGCTTCTATGGATTTCAGTTTTATCGGAGGTAGTATGGGAGCAGTTGTTGGTGAAAAAATAGCTCGAGCTATTGATAAAGCAATTCAATTAAGAGCTCCACTTATTATTGTTTCAAGAAGTGGAGGTGCAAGAATGATGGAATCAGCTATTTCTTTAATGCAGCTTGCTAAAACAAGTTCAAGACTAGCTCTATTGAATGAAAAGAGAATTCCTTATATTTCAATTTTGACTGACCCTACTACAGGAGGAGCAACAGCTAGTTTTTCTATGTTGGGTGATATCAATGTTGCAGAACCCGATGCTTTGATTGGTTTTGCTGGGCCAAGAGTAGTCCGTCAAACAATAGGCAAGGATTTACCTCCGGGATTCCAACATGCAGAATTTGTTCTGGAACATGGTTTTCTTGATAAAATTATTCATAGAAAAGACATGAAAAATACATTAACTCAGTATTTAAATTTAGTATGGGTAAATAATCCTAAATTGAGAAATGAAAATAATTAAAAAACCATCTGCTCTACAGAAGAATATTGAGAAATTAAGACTCGAAGGAAAAATAATTGGTGTTGTTCCCACAATGGGTTATTTACATGAGGGGCACCTGAGTCTTTTGAGAATTGCAAGAAAAAAATGCGATGTCTTAGTATTAACCATTTTTGTAAATCCAACACAATTTGGTAAAGGTGAAGATTTAGATAGATATCCTAGAGATTTTAAGAGAGATCTTAGTTTAGCAAGAAAAGAAAAAGTGGATTTTGTCTTTTATCCTTCAGTCAATGATATGTATCCAAATAGCTATCAGACTTATGTGATTAATAAAGTGATATCAAAAAAACTAGAAGGAGAGTTTCGTCCAACACATTTTGAGGGTGTAACAACCGTAGTCGCAAAACTTTTTAATATAGTTAAACCTCATATTGCTGTTTTTGGTCAAAAAGATTATCAACAAGCTCAGATAATCAAAAGTATGGTCAAAGATTTAAATTTTGATGTAAAAATAATTCTAGCACCTATTATCAGAGAATCTGACGGTTTAGCTATGAGTTCAAGGAATGTATATCTTTCCTTAGGTGAAAGAAATGAAGCTTTAGCTCTCAATAAATCTTTATTACTGGCTGAAGATTTAATTAAAAAAGGAGAAAGAAACTGCAGGTTAATAATTCAAAAAATGAAAAATTTTATATCGAAAAATAAATCAATCAAAATTGATTATATTAAAGTAGCTGATCTTTCTTTATCTCAATATTTAAAAGAATTAAAAAATAATACGACTTGTGTTATTTTGTTAGCAGCTCGTGTTGGTAATACAAGGTTAATTGATAATAAAATAATTAGAATTGGGAGTAAATAAATTGAATAGAATTTTTTGTAAATCAAAAATACATAGAGCAACAGTTAAAAATGCAGAATTGTATTATGAAGGTAGCTTAACAATTGATGAAGAATTAATGATAGCAGCAGACATTTTACCTTATGAAATGGTTCAAGTAGCAAATGTAACTAATGGTGAAAGATTTGAAACGTATGCAATACCAGGCAAAAAAGGATCCGGAGAAATATGTTTGAATGGTGCTGCTGCAAGACTTGGTGCTATTGGAGATGAAATTATTATTATGACTTATGCTCAATTAAATGAAGAAGAGGTAAAAAATTTTAAACCAAAAATTGTATTTGTAGATAAAAATAATAAAATAATTGAGAAGTAAAAAATCCTTGACATTTCAAGATTTATTGTTTATAATATTTTAGTAATACGGAGGATTTTATGAAAAAAATATCTATATATTTATTTATTTTTTCTTTATTTATATCTATTTCAACAGCTCAATTTAAAAGTGAATTAGAAAATAGTAATGCAGGTTATCCTCAAATTTTAAAATCTCAAGAAAATACAATTCTTGGACTATTTAATCCAGAAAACTTTACAATGAGGCATAGTTATACTATGTCTTATTCTTCTTTTGGAGGTTATGGTATTGCACTGGGCATTTATACAAATAGCATGAGTTATAAGTTTAGTGATAACCTAAATGCTTCAGCTGATATTAGTTTAATTCATTCTCCATTTAGTTCATTTAATAAAGGCGTAACTGATAAATTAACTGGAATATACCTCACAAAAGCTGAATTGAATTATAAACCATATGATAATTTTATTATTCAATTGCGATATGAGCAACTTCCATATAATTATTTTTATAACCCATTTTATTATGGTATAAATCGATATGGGTATTTCTATGATCCATTTTATTCAAATAGTTTTCTAAGATAAACGTTAAGGATATTTATTCAAAATTAATTGATTGATTTGAAAAGTCAAAAGAGACCTACCAATATTAAGGATGTATTACTAAATGTATCAATAATACTATTATCTTTAATGGTAATATATCTTTTATATTCTTTTATTAATAGAGCCTTTATTAATCCTCCTATTGAAACTAAAACTGATAACAGAGTTATTCAAGTTGATGTTTTAAATGGTTGTGGTGTACCTGGTGTAGCAATAAAATTTACAGATTATTTAAGAAATCGTGGATTTGATGTATTAGAAATGGGTAATTATAAATCTTTTGAGGTAGAGGAAACATTGGTTGTTGATCGTTCAGGTAAAATTGAGGATGCAAAAAAAGTAGCTTCTGCTCTAGGTGTTGATAGTAAAAATATTATTCAACAGGTAAGTAAAGATTCATATTTGGATTGTTCAGTAATAATTGGAAAGGATTATAATAATCTAAAACCAATGAAGTAATTTTTTAATAATTTATAAGGTTTAAATTTGGATTCTTATCTTTTAGCTAAACAAGCAGCTTTACTCTCAATTGAGAAGAAAGCTTTTGATGTTGTAATAATTGAAATAAAAGAAATTGCCTCTTTTACAGATTATTTTGTAATATGTTCTGCAGATTCTGAAACTCAAGTAAAAGCAATTGCAGACTATATTGATGAAGAGATGAAGAAAAAAGGAACACCTGTTTGGCATTCAGAAGGATATGAGGCTTTAAGATGGGTCTTACTCGATTTTGTTGATGTGGTAGTTCATATTTTTCATAAAGAAACAAGAGATTATTACAATATCGAAAAATTATGGGGTGATGCAAAGATCGAACAAATAAATGATGAATTAGAGAATAAAGAAACAAAGAAAAAAAATGTGAGAAGAAAGACAAATGTATAATTATTTAAAAACAATTTTTGAAAATAGATTACAAGAACTTAACTATTTATTTGAAGATGTAAGATTACAATTTGAAAAACCAAAAATTGCTGATTATGGAGATCTCTCAACAAATATTGCAATGCTTTTAACAAAAAAATTAAGAAAAAATCCAATTGATATTGCTAATACTATTGTAGATCCTTTTAAAAATGGTAATGAATTTATTGAAAGAATAGATGTTGTTAAACCTGGTTTTATTAATATAAGATTTAATAGAAATTTCTACCTTTATAAACTTAAAAATATTATTCAAAATCAAAATTTTGGGAAATCTAAAATTGGAGAGGGGAAATCTGTATTAGTTGAATTTGTTTCTGCCAATCCTACTGGTTTATTACATCTTGGCCATGGTAGACAGGCTGCTATTGGTGATACTATTTCCAATTTATTGGAGTGGGTAGGTTATAAAGTAACTCGTGAATATTATTTTAATAATGCTGGAAGACAGATGAGGAAACTTGCAGAATCAGTTTATTCACGTTATATGCAAATTTTTGATCCTCAATTTCCTTTCCCTGAAGATGGATATCATGGAGATTACATAAAAGATATTGCAAAAGAAATTTATCGACTTGAAAATAATAAATTACAGAATAATTCAGATTTATCTTATTTTAAAAAATTTGCTGAAGAATATCTATTTGAGAAGATTAAAGAAACACTTAATAAAATGGATGTTCATTTTGATAATTTTTATAATGAAGATTCTTTATATAAATCTGGTAAGATAGAAGAAGTTATTTCAATATTAAAATCAAAAAATCTTGCTTATGAAGAAGATGGTGCATTGTGGTTTGCGGCTCAAAAAATTGACCCAAATCTTGAACCAAGGGTTATTGTAAAAAGTACTGGTGAACCAACTTACCGTTTACCTGATATTGCTTATCATCGTGATAAACTTCTAAGAGGTTTTGATTTATTAATTGATATTTTTGGAGCTGATCATATTGCTACTTATCCTGATGTAATTGCAGGATTAAAAGCTCTTGATATGGATTACACGAAAGTACATGTTTTAATTCATCAATTTGTTACTCTCTTACGTGATGGTGAAGTTGTAAAAATGTCAAAAAGAAATGCAGATGTTGTTACATTAGATGAACTAATTGATGAAGTTGGGAAAGATGCCGTTAGATTTTTCTTTATTATGAGAAGTATAGGAACACATCTCGATTTTGATATAAATTTAGCAAAAGAACAATCAGAAAAAAATCCAGTTTATTATTTACAGTATGCTCACGCTCGAATAGCTTCTATTATAAGATTTGCTGAGAGTGAAGGGGTTTTAATTTCTGATGATATTAATTATGATCTAATTAATGAGCCAGAAGAAATTGAATTAATTAAATGTATGATAGATTTTCCATACATTATTGAATCTTCTGCAATAACATTTGAACCTCATAGACTAACAACATATTTATATGATTTAGCAACAGCTTTTCATAAATTTTATCACGATCATAGAGTTGTTTCTGAAGATAGAGAATTAACCCATTCCAGGCTTTTATTGTGTAAAGTAACGAAACAAATATTACAAGATGGTCTCAAAATTTTAGGAGTATCTGCTCCTGATAGAATGTGATATTGTAAAGTGTTAATAATAATTTTATTTATTATTTTATATTTAATTACTGTTTCAGTTTACATAATAGTTATATCTCCATTTATAGTATTAGTACCTTTCAGAAAAAATAGATTATATTTTTTTAAAAAAAATATAAATATTAATTCTTTATTAAATTCACTTAATTATACTATATATCATTTTTATACTAATGATGGCTATAAACTTCATTCAATTTTATTAAAGGCAAATAACCCAAAATGTACAATAATTTATCTTCATGGGATATCTGATTCAATGTATTCTCATATAAACTTTATGAAAAATTTTGTTGATAGTGGTTTTAACGTTTTTTTATATGATGCGAGAGCTCATGGTGAAAGTGAAGGATTATTTTGTACCTATGGAAGTAAGGAGAAATATGACGTAATAAATGCTATCCAATTTTTAAAGGCTAATGAATTAATTGACGATAATACAATTATAGGGTTATATGGTACATCTTTAGGAGGTGCAGTAGCTTTGCAAGCTGCTTCACTTCATAGTCAGATAAAGTTTTGTGTTATTGAATCAGCCTTTTCTGACTTAAAGAGTATATTTATAGATTATCGTTCACATGGAATTTTTTCTATAACAAAATTCTTTGGTTTTTTAATAGATAAAAGAATTGAAAATATAGGTGGTTTCCACATTTATGATGTAGTTCCAAAAGAAAGTATAAAAAAATTTAATGGTTTAGTGTTGTATATTCACGGTTCTGATGATGATAGAGTTAATATAAAATATATGTATGAGAATATTAAAAATACAAAAAACTATCAAAAATATATAGTAAATAATGGGAAACATAATGATATTAGATCATTAGGTGGTGATAATTATATAAAGTTTATTTTATCTTTTACCGATAATATTTGTAGAAAAGAATAATTTTTGATAATTTTTTATTAAAAAAAATCTTCTATATTTTTAAGTATATAAAAAACAACTATTTATATTGTTAGAATTTTCTTTTAAATTAAAGTTATTTATTAAAGTTAGAATTTAGGTTGTCGATAATAAAATTAATAGTATGTAAATAGCACGGACGCAATTTAAAAAAACAATTTTTTACAAGGAGGTAAAATATGGCAGTATCTTCAGGCGCCAGAATTGGTACCAATATCAATGCAATGAATGCCTACAATGCATTGAATGATATTAGCAAAAAGATTGGTACAGTTGGTTTACGTCTTGCAACTGGTAAGAGATTAAATCAAGCTGGAGATGACCCAGCTAGCTTTACAATTGCAAGAAAAATGCAATCAAGATCCAGAGCTATCGCGCAAGCAATAAATAATACTGGTGATGCAAAATCAGTATTAGCTATTGCTGAAGGTGGGTTGTTAAATATTAGTGATATTCTCGTTACGATTAAGGAAAAAGCATCACAAGCAACAAATGGTACATTTGGCAGTGATGAATTAGGAGCTATTGTTACACAAATTAATGATTACTTCAACGAAATTGATGATATCATTAATCAAACCAAGTTCTCACAACAAAAACTTTTGAGCAACAACTTTACAAATAAGGCATTCCAGATTGGTCCAGACTCAACAGATCAAATAGTTGTTAATTTAGCAACACCAATTTCTTCTGCAGATTTTGGTCTCAATAATTTAACTACTCTTGATGTTGGTTCTGGTACAACAATTGCAAGTATTGATGCAGCGATCAACGCAGTATCTATGGAGTTACAGTATGTTGGTTCATTATCTAACAGGTTAGATTATAAAGAATCAATGTTAGGTGTATCTCAATCCAATATAGATGCTGCAATTAGTAGAGTATATGATGCTGACCTAGCTAAAGAACAAATGGAAATGATGAAATATCAGATATTGCAGAATACAGCTACAGCTCAATTAGCTCAAGCAAATGCTGCTCCTCAGCAATATTTACAGTTATTCAGATAGTAAATAGTCTTTCTAACGAGGGACTTATGTCCCTCGTTTAATATTTAAGGGGAAGGGAAAAATGAATAATGTAGTTGCTCAAAAAAATGAAATTTCGCCTGAGATTAATGGTTATCTAAAAAATGAAGTAATGGGGTTATCTCCTACTGAAATAATTTTGAAAATATATGATTTTGCAATTTTAAATTTAAAGAAGAAAGAGCAACAGAAAGCAATGAGAGCTATTACTGAATTAATAGTCTCATTAAATTTTGAATATAAAGATTTTTCAATTGGTATGTACAAACTTTATCAATATTGTCGTGACCAAATTATTCATGGAAATTATGATAATGCTTTAGTTATTTTAGAAGGTCTTAGAGATAGTTGGGCTAAAGCATTTAATTTAGAATAGAGGTTTTTTATGGCATCAACTTCTTCAACATCGGGTTTAATATTATCTTCTACTATTTCTGATTACATGGATAAGATTAAGGATTATGTTTCCTCATATAAAGATTCTATTAGTAAACCGTTAACAACTTTAAATACTAAGAAAGATACCTATACTAAGCAAAAAACAGCAGTTAATAATATTAAAACTAAATTAAGTTCTCTATCGAGTGTTTTAAGTGATCTAAAAGCTACAGGTTCTCTTTCAAAGTTTAATTCAAATACTGTAACATCATCTGATGAAAATGTATTAACTGTTACTTCTACTGGTATATCTTATGCCGGTAATTATTTAATTAATGTAAAACAAATTGCTAAATATGATAAAGTATTATCAGGAAGCATAATTGGAACCGATAAAAATTCTTTTTCGAATGGTACTCAAAATCTTAAAATAACTGTCGGCGATACTGAGTATGATGTGAAGATTGATGTTTCTGAAGAAGATACAAATCTCTCTGCTTTAAGAAATATTATGAATACTATTAATTCCTCTGATGCTGGTACTAAAGTTAAAGCTACTATAATTCAGGATACAGATAATACATATAGACTTGTTCTTACAAGCAAAGAAACTGGGAGTAAAAATGCTATTCAGATTAAAGGCTCTAACAGTTTATTAAAAGACTTAAGTCTGAATATTAAGAATGATCGAGAATTAATAAATGGTAATAATGGAGGTTATTTATATTCTTCAATAGATGATTTGAATGCAATATTTACTGTTGATGGCATTCAAATGACACGACAAACAAATAAGATCTCTGATGTAATATCTGGCGTTACTTTTGAATTAAAACAAGCTCAATCATCTGATAAGTATGTTAATATAAATATTACTCAGGATAAGTCTAATGTAAAAGCATTAGTTGATAACTTTATTTCAAAGTATAATGAAACTATCAATTTTTTAAACCAAAAAGTTGCTGTAAGTACTACAGGAACTAAATCAGAACTAACAGGTGATACAACAATCATTGATTTACGACAAAAATTACGCTCATTAGTTGTTGGAAAGATTGATGGATTAAATACTGATATTGATTCATTAGTAGATATTGGTATCGTAATTAATTCAGATGGAACTTTAACTTTAAAAGATACAAATAAATTTAATTCTGTATTAGAGAATGATGTAAATTATATAGCTAATATTTTTAATTCAGAAAATGGTATTGCAACTAAATTATCATCATATATTAATACTTACGTTAAAACTAATGGTATTCTTGATAATAAAGTAAGTAATATTGATGCTCAAATTAAATCAATTGAATCTAAAATTACTACAACTACAGAACAGATTAATAAAAAAACTGAAAAAGTTCAGGAAGAATATGAAAAGCTATTAAATACTATGATTCAACTTAATTATCAACAATCACTTATTTCTCAAATAACAAGCACTTATAATGTTAGTTATTAAAATAAATGAACTTGGAGGTTCATTATGATAGATACAAACAACATATTAGCAACTAAACCAATTCAAGTAGTTCAAGAAGTAGCGCCTGCTTTAAGTAGTGAAAAAGTATCAACAGAAGTAAAACAGCAGACTAGAAATGCAACAGAACAGACAAGAGCTTCAAGATCATCAAAAAAAGATACTCAATTTGATTCAAAGGTAATGGATCAGCTTGCAAAACAGTTAAATGAAGATTTAAAAATTTTTAATACTAGAGTATCTTTTTCTATCGATGATAAAACTAAGAAAACAGTTGTAAAAATAATTGATTCTTCGAATAATGAAGTTATTAAGCAGGTACCTCCAGATTATCTGTTAAAAATTTCTCAGAGAATCTCTGAATTACTTGGGTTACTAGTTGATGAAAAAGCCTGATGTAAAAAAAGATAATGTTGATCCAATATTTTATCAATTGCTTGATTTAACTAATGAAGCTAAAAATAGCATATTAGTCAAAGATATTGATAATTTGGAAAAATTTGTTTATATTAGACAAGAGCTTATAAATAAAATACAGGATATGTTCAAAAATCGAGTATTTTTATCTTCTGAGTTAGAGATTCTTAATAAAATTCAGAAAGAAACCGATAATCTAATTAAGATGGTGGAGAACTCAAAAGATGAAGTATTTAATACACTAGTTTCTCTTTATAACGCAAAAAAAGTAATAAAGTATTATTAGGAGATTACAAATGACTATCAGAGAAATAACTGGAAATTTTGGCACTCAAGGTCTTTTTGATAAAAAGAAATCTGTTAAGAAATCTGATGAAAAAAGTAAAAACACAGATAAGATTGAACTTTCTCCAAAAGCTAAAGAATTACAAAGAGCTCAGAACGAACAAAGAATCGAAGAAATTAATAAGAGAATAGAAGAAAATTTTTATTCTAAAAGAGAAGTTCTTGATAAAATTGCGACCAATATTTTGAAAGAATTACAAAAGTAAAATTTAATTTATTAAAACTTTTCCTACCTATTTTTATTTTTAATTT
>DATCTW010000013.1:0-112942 GCA_036567745.1 Ignavibacteria bacterium
ATTATTTAAAAATTACTTTTTAAAATTTATTGTATAATTCTTTTTATTGCCATAAAATTTATAAAAGGAAAAACCAACCTCCTCAGCAAGACTTCTAACCTCATCTGGCTTCATTTTATCAGGATCTCCAGCAAGTTCTGAAATTGATAAAATTCCTTCTGGTTTAAGGATTCTATAAAATTCTTGAAAATATAACTCTTTATTCTCAACTTCTCCAATTACTGTTACTAAAAAAATTCTATCAAAGTAGTTTTGATTAAAATTAAAATTATAACCATCACACAAATAGTATTCGGTATTAAATATTTTTTTACGAACTAATCTTTTTCTTGCTTTGTTTAACATTTCTTTCTGAATATCAGCTAAAACGAGAATCCCTTTGGATAAATTTTTTGCAACATGAACACTGAAATAACCAGGACCGGAGCCAACTTCGAGCACGTGCATATCTGATTTAAGTTCAAGTCTTTGAATAAGCTTTTTAGGTGAAAAAATTATATTCCTCAATGGGAGCAAAAGAGTAAATGCCATTTGATGAGGGAATACACCTTTTGATGTAAATCTTTTTACAGTATTCTCTTTATCAAAAGACATTTAAAGCTTTTAGAAAAAATTTATCAAAATAAAATACTTTGAATTTACAATAGCACGCCACTTAATAACATAATAGCTATTGAGAAATAAATAACTAATCCAGTAACATCAGATAACGTAGCTACAAATGGAGCTGATGATGTAGCAGGATCAACTTTTAAGGCTTTTAAGATTAATGGTAACATTGAGCCGGAAATTGTTCCCCACATAACAACCCCTATCAAAGATAAACTTACAGTTAAAGCTACCAACAACCAATGATCACCATACATATGAAAAGCATATTCCCAAAGTGAAATTCTCAAAAAACCAATTATTGCAAGTATTATACCCAAACATAAGCCAGATAATATTTCTCTTTTCATAACTCTAAACCAATCGCCGATATCTATTTCCCCCAAAGCAAGGGATCTTGTTATAAGAGTTGATGCTTGCGAGCCACTATTACCACCAGAAGAGATAATTAAAGGCACAAATAAGGCTAATACCACCGCCTTTGCAATCTCTTCTTCAAAAAAGCCCATAGCAGTAGCAGTAAGCATTTCTCCAATAAACAAAACAACCAACCATGTAGCACGTTTTTTTACCATCTCAAAGAATGGGGTATCCATATAAGGATATTCTAAAGTAGTAACAGCACCCATTTTATGAATATCCTCTGTAGCTTCTTCTTCGGCAACATCTAAAACATCATCTACTGTTACTATACCAATTAATATTCCATTTGAATCAGTTACAGGTAAAGCAACTCTATCATATTTCTTGAACAATTCAAGAGCTACTTCTTGATCATCAGTGGCTTTAAGTGCAATAAAATTTTCATCCATTATGTCTGATATTTTGCTTTCGAGAGGAGCTAATAAAATCTCTCTAATTCTAATATCATCAATTAATTTATTCTTATCGTCTACTACATAAATAATATTTAAGGTTTCACTGTTTTTACCATTTTCTCTAATGTAATCTAGTACTTCTTTAATACTCCAATCTTTTTTAACAGCTATGTAATCCGGAGTCATCAATCTACCAACACTTGACTCAGGATATCCAAGTAATGTAAGGGCTATTGACCTTTCAACAGGGCTCAATAACATTAATAGTTGTTTTGTAACTTCAGCGGGTAATTCTTCAAATAAAGCAGTTCTATCATCAGGGGACATATCATTCAAGATATTAGCTACCTGTTCTTGTCCCATAGCTTTCAATAAATTTTCTTGAACATCTAACTCAAGGTACTCGAAAGTTTTAGTCGCTAAATCTCTTGGCAAAAGACGAAAGATTATAACCTGATCTTCTTCTTTTACTTCAGAAATCAGCTCAGCCAGTTCAGAAGGGTCCCATTCAATTAATATATCCCTTAAAGTTAAAAAATCCCTATTTTGAATTAATTCTTTAATTTCAGGATAAATAAGTTGTACAACCATAATCTTAACCTTCAATCATTATTTCAAAAAAAACGAAATGAGTTATTATTTGATTTTAAATTTAATAGGGGTTTGGATAAAATTACGGTTAGAAAATCTGAGGATTATGCTTTTAATAACAAACTATGAAGAGATTTTCTGAACCGCAATCCAGATGGTTGAAAGGTGTTATACCAATCACCGTCGGAATTATCCATAAAACCTCCGTAGTTTGTTAATAAAAAAAGTTAATTAAGCAATGCAATATTACTATTTTTTTCCCAAGAAGTCAATTCAAAATTTTATTTTTCAGAACAAAAATATATACATTTTTTATAAACACACATACATTGGTTGTTATTACAAATATAATTATATTATGTAACTAGTATTCATTATTCAACTATTTTTTTACCTTACAATATTTAAAACAATAGACACATGTTTTAAATATTCATTACTTTTTCATGCCTTGAAAAAGATATAATATTTTTATACTATTATAAAAAATAATTTAATATGTTTGTAGATGTAATTTTTCCTTCGATAAAAAATAAGCAATACACCTATAAAGTAGATAGTGAATTGCCGAAAATTGGCTCAAGAGTAATAGTACCTTTAGGTAATAGAAAAGAAACAGGTTTCGTTATCTCAATAAAAGAAAAATGTGAATTAAAAAATGTAAAGTCAATCATTCAAATTGTTGACAAGAAAGAGGTAATAACAAAAGATTTATGGGAATTAGCAAAATGGATTTCTGAATATTATTTTTCTGACTTAGGTGAAACCTTAAAAGCCTTCTTTCCAAAAGAAACAAAAATTAGCCATAGAAAAATAATTTCTTTAAAAGTAGATTCATTAGAAAAAGCTTTATCACTTATTCATGTTAAAACAAAGGGGAAATTAAAAGTATTACAAGAATTATTTATTAAAGGCAAAATCGAAGTCAATACTTTAAAGAAAAATTTAGGTATTAAAAACATTAATAACATAATTAACGAATTTGAAGAGCTTGGGATCATTTCTTCTGAAATATTATCAAGAGCTTTAAAAAAGAAAACTGAAAAAATTATAACACTTGTAGAGGAATATTCTAATAAAAATAAGTTACAGGATATTTTCCCGTTACTAACCGAAAAACAAAGAGAACAACTTTTAAAAATAATTGCTTTAACAGGATATGGGAAAAGATTTTTAAAATTACAAGACGCATTAAAAAAAGAAAATCTTTCTGCAAGCGTAATCAATTCACTCATAAAAAAAAATATTTTAATTGTTGGAGAAAAAGAAATTGTAAGAAAAGATTCTGACAATTTTCCAATATCTGATAAAGAGATAATCCTAAATGAATACCAAAATAAGGCTGTAACAGAAATTAAACAAGGAATTGATAGTAATAATTACAAAGCCTTTTTTCTTTACGGAATAACTGGTAGTGGTAAAACACAAGTATATATCGAAACCATAAAACATGTTATTGAAAAAAACAAATCAGCTATAGTACTTGTACCTGAAATATCATTAACCCCTCAACTTGTCCAAAGGTTCAGAAATCATTTTGGTGAATCTGTTACAGTTATTCATAGCAAAATGTCTGCAGGTGAAAGATATGATTCATGGAGATTGATTGTTGAAGGGAAATACAGAATAGTTATAGGAGCCAGGTCAGCAATTTTTGCACCAGTAAAAGATTTAGGAATAATAATAGTTGATGAAGAACACGAAAGCTCATATAAACAATTTGACATGAATCCCCGTTACAATGGAAGAGATACTGCGATTATGAGGGCTTTTTTTGCAAAAGCCACTATTGTACTAGGTTCTGCTACTCCATCAATAGAATCTTTTTATAATGCAAAGATTGGGAAGTATCATTTATTAGAATTACCTATAAGAGCTGACGGAGCTACACTTCCAGAAATAAAAGTTGTAAGTATCTCAAAAAGTATTGTAGACAAAGACAGAGTTATATCTGAAGAATTAAAAGAAAAAATTGCTGAAAAATTAAGTTTAAATCAAAAAGTAATTTTATTACAAAATCATCGTGGTTTCTCTACCATAGCAAAATGTCTAAACTGTGGATATGTAGAAACCTGTGATAACTGTAATGTTACCTTAACATATCACAGAACAAAAAAACATTTAAGATGCCATTACTGTGGTTATGTAAAACCAATATCAGAACTTTGTCCAAAATGCAACGGACAAGAAAAAGAATTTAGCGGAATAGGCACACAAAAAGTTGAGGAAGAATTAAAAAAATTATTTCCTCAGTCAAGAATCTTAAGAATGGACTTGGACACAACAACAAAAAAAGGTTCACATTCAAAAATACTAAAAGATTTTGGCGAAGGTAAAGCTGATATTCTTCTTGGCACTCAAATGGTAGCAAAAGGTCTGGATTTTGCTAGCGTAACACTTGTTGGTGTAATATTGGCAGATGTTAGCCTTCACTTCCCTGACTTTAGAGCTACAGAAAGAACTGTGCAATTATTAACTCAAGTAGCAGGTAGAGCAGGAAGAAGCGATCTTAAAGGAGAAGTGATAATTCAAACATACCAACCATCTTTAAAATGTTTTGAATATATAAAAAATCATAATTTTATTGATTACTATGAAAACGAATTAAACGAACGCAAAAAATTATACTACCCACCATTTGGAAGGCTAATTCTAATAGAATTCAAAGGAGTTGAAGAACAAGCTGTAGTAACTTCTGCAAAAAAATTTATTGACTTATTAAATTCAATTTATAATCATCAGCTTAAAAAAATTGGAAGAGACTTCTGTAAAATAATGGGTCCAGCACCAGCCATTATATCCAAAATCAACAATCGTTATAGATATCACATTATCATAAAAATTTTAAGAGATGTAGACCCATCTTATAAAATTACACGATTTGTATTAGAAAGGGCAATTTCAATTTTCGAAAAGAATAAAGGGAAAGATGATATTAAATTCATAATTGATGTAGATCCCCAGGGTTTAATGTAAGCAACCCTGTTCCAGATTTATTTTAATATTGATTTAGTAACAACGAATATTGATATTAATTTTTATTTAAGGTATTGAAATGAATATATATTCACTCACTAAAATTGGTAAAAGATATAGAAATATTGCCCGCTATAGACAGATTATTTATGTTTTAATAAAATATGGTTTTGAAGATTTAATACATAGATCAAAAATCTCTAAATATATTGATTATAGTAGAAGGCTAGCAAATAAAGAAGCCAACATAGAACCCGATACCTCAACTGAAGTAAGAATAAGAAAAGTATTCGAAGAACTTGGAACTACATTTATTAAATTTGGGCAAATTTTAAGCTCAAGGCCTGATATTTTTCACGAAGGACTAATACAAGAATTAAAAAAATTACAAGATAGAGTGCCTTCTTTTCCCGGAGAAGAAGCCATACAATTATTTGAAAATGAGATTAATAAAAAAATTGAAGATGTCTTCGATTATTTTAATCCTATCCCCCTTGCTTCTGCATCTATAGCTCAGGTTCATAGAGCAAAGTTAAAAAATGGACACAATGTTGTTGTTAAAATTCAAAGGCCAGGAATAAAAAAACTAATTGATGTTGATATTGAAATAATGCAGCACCTTGCATTAATTATTGAAAAAAACTTGCCAGAAGCTAAATACATAAGACCAATGGACCTCATAGAAGAATTTGCCATTTCAATTGAAAAAGAGCTTGATTTTACTATAGAAGCATCAAATTTAGAAAGATTCAGTGCTAATTTTAAAAATGATGAAAATATTGTTGTACCTCAACTTTACAAAAAGTACTGTAGCGAAAAAATATTAACCATGGAATATATTGAGGGGAAAAAACTAAATGAATTTCTTACTGAAAACATTTCAACATTTGATAGACGTGAAATTGCTGATAGAGGTTCTGAAGCCATTCTCAAACAAATTTTTATAGATGGTTTTTTCCACGGAGATCCTCATCCCGGAAATATCCTCATACTGAATGGTAACAAAATCTGTTTTTTAGATTACGGTATAATGGGTAAATTATACGGAAAATCAAAAGAAGATGTGTCAGACCTCATTATAAGTATTATTAAAGATGACAATAAATTATTAATTAAATCGTTAATAAATTTATCTTACTCTTGTGATCTTTTAGATAAGGATAAATTCGAAAGAGAAGTATGCGATTTAGCTGATGAAATAAAATACAAGAATATTAAAGACATTAACTTAACAAAATTATTCCAGAGATTGATTAAAATAATCGTCAATCATAAATACAGAATAAAATCAAATTTTTATCTTTTAATGAAAACCATCATCACAATGGAAGGAATTGGAAGAGAATTATATCCTGAATTTAATTTAGTATTAAAATTAGAACCATTTGTTAAAGAATTACTAAAAAATAAAATAAAGCCATCAAGAATATTTGACGAATCAAAATCCTTTACCTTAGACCTAATTGATTTAATAAAATCCTTCCCCGAAAATTTATCAGAAATAATCACAAAAATAAAATCAGGTAAAATTCATATTGAGATGGAACACAAAGGATTAGATAACCTTATTGAAAGATTTGAAGCAACATATAACCGTGTAATTATTGCAATAATTGTTGCTTCTTTATTTGTTTCATCTTCATTAATAATACTATCAAAAATTCCACCAACATGGCATGATATATCAGTAATTGGTATCACAGGCTTTTTTATCGCTTCAATTTTAAGTATAATACTAATAATTAAAATAATTAAAAAGTAACCCAGATTACAATTTTTCACAATATTTTTTAATATTCCCTAAAATCTCACAGACGAAAATTATTTTTTGACTAAAATATTTTAAAAAAATTTAAAAAATAGATTAATAAAACTGAATAACCTTGACTTTCTAAAATAATTTTATATAATTATATTATACCTAATACTCTCAATTTGCTCTACGTTTTCACGTCAATACCAGTTCAAAAAAAATAATGAGGTTAAAATGTGCGGAATAGCTGTTATATTCAGGGATAGAAATCCTGATTTATTAAAAAAAATGTTATCAAAAATTAAACACAGAGGACCTGATGAAGAAGGAATGTGGTTTTCAGATGATATATCAATGGGTCATACAAGATTATCAATTATTGATATATCTTCAGGTAAGCAACCGATGTTAACTCCTGATAAAAAGAAGGTCATAGTATTTAATGGAGAAATTTACAATTTTAAAGAAATACAAAATAACCTAAAAAATAAATATAGCTTTACAACAAATTCTGATACCGAAGTTATTCTTCATTTATACGAAGAAAAAGGTTATGATTGTTTAAATGATTTAAATGGAATGTTCGCCTTTGTAATTTATGATAATGGCAAAATATTTGCAGCAAGGGATAGAATTGGTATAAAGCCTCTGTATATTGCTAAACACAATGACAAGATTATATTTGCATCGGAATTAAAATGTTTGTGGTTTGCAGATGAAATAAACGAATTTCCACCAGGGTCATTTTATACATCAGAAAACGGCTTCCAAACCTATTATAAACTACCCTATCCAATAGATAACTACTTCGATATTAACACAATAATAACCAATATTCAAAATTTATTAGATAAAGCAGTACAAATAAGATTAATATCTGACGTTCCTGTAGGAGTTTTTTTAAGCGGTGGACTTGATAGTAGCGTAGTTGCTGCTATTATGAAAAAATATTTACCTGAACTACACTCTTTTACGGTTGGTGTTGAGGGCTCCGAAGATATACTTTCAGCGAGAAAGGTTGCAAATTATCTTGGCACCATTCATCATGAATATATTTATACAGAAAAAGAAATGTTACAATATTTGCCTGATGTAATATATCACTTAGAATTATATGATGCCCCATTAGTAAGAAGCGCTGTTCCAAATTATTTTGTTTCAAGATTAGCTAAAGGAATAGTAAAAGTTCTATTAAGCGGAGAAGGTGCAGATGAAATATTTTGTGGTTATGAATATCTTAAAAAAATAAATACCGATGACGAACTAAAATCAGAATCTTATAGAATTACAAATTCTCTGCAAAATACAAATTTACAACGAACTGATAGAATTACCATGTCCCATTCAATTGAAGCTCGCGTACCATTCCTTGATTTCAAAGTTATTGATTTTGTTTTTTCAGTATCATCATCAATAAAGAATCCCAATTTCAAAAATACAGAAAAATGGATTTTAAGAAAAGCTTTTGAAAACTATCTACCCTCAGAAATTATCTGGAGAAAAAAACAAAAGTTTTCCGAAGGTGCTGGTTCAATAAACATACTGAAAGCATTTGCTGAAAAAGAATTTAAAGATAATGAGTATCTTGCTTATTCTAAAGATAAAAAAATAAGATCAAAAGAAGAATACTTTTATTACAAAATTTTCGAAAATCATTTTCCATTTCTAAGTAATCACAATTTAATTGGTACTACTAAAGATTATTCATAGGAGGGTAATATGGAAAAGCCAAAATTTGCAGTTATTGGAGCTGGACATGGTGGGTTAGCAATGGCTGGCCACTTATCCATAATGGGTTTTGATGTAAAACTTTTTAACAGAAGTAAAGAAAAATTATGGGGTGTTCAATCTACAGGTGGCATTCGTATTGAAGGAGAAGAAGTTGAAGGCTTTGGAGAAATTAAAGTGGCTAGTACAAATATAGCTGAAGTAATTGATGATGTTGATATTATTATGGTAGTTATACCAGCTACAGGTCATAGATGCGTTGCAGAAATTATGGCTCCTCATCTGAAAGATGGTCAAATAGTAATCTTGAACCCAGGCAGAACCTTTGGAGCAATAGAATTTAAAACGATATTAAAACAAAAAGAGTGTAAAGCTGATGTAATAATTTCTGAAGCGCAAACATTAATATATGCATCAAGAGCAATAGGGCCTGCTCATGCAAAAATATTTAAAATTAAAAATTCTATACCTGTATCAGCTATTCGTGCATATCTTACTCCAACAGTTCTTAATAAACTAAGAATAGCTTTTCCCCAATTTGTTCCAGGAGATAATGTTTTCAAAACAAGCTTTGATAACATTGGTGCTATTTCCCATCCGGTAGTATGTTTAATGAATGCCGGTTGGATTGAAGATATATCGGAATTTCAATTCTATATTCAAGCTATACAAAATTCTGTTGCAAGAGTTCTTGAAAAAGTTGATGACGAGAGAGTAAAAGTTGCCGCAGCTTTAGGAATTAGAGCTCTAACTGCTAGAGAATGGTTGTATCTTGCTTACGATGCAAGTGGAAAAAACTTAAGATCAGCTATATTGGCAAATCCTGGTTACAGAGGAATCATGGCTCCAACAAATCTTGAAGTACGTTACATTACTGAAGACGTTCCTATGAGTTTAGTTCCAATTGCTTCAGTAGGTGAAATGTTAGGTGTGCCAACACCAACGATAAAAGCTTTTATACATATAGCTTCGATTATTCATGGTGTTGATTATTGGGAAGAAGGACGAAATGTAAAAAAGCTCGGTATTGATGGCATGACTTTAAAAGAATTAAGATTATTAGCTATCGGAGAAATATAAAATTATGATTTTATCTGACAGAATTGGTTTAGTACATCCTTTCAGCGATATACATACTTTGGGGATTAGCTATATTCAGCAACTTTTGGAAGAATGCGGTATTAAAACATTTGTTTCTCCTGAAAATATTAACAAAGCTTTGGATAGCATTTCTTTTCCAAAAAATTTTTTCTTATTCAAAAAATGGGTTCTGGAAAACAAATTGTCTTACATTGGGTTTAGTTATAGATTAGATCCAGGACAAGCTTTAGAAACATTCAGTAGATTGATATATCATATTGATGAAGATTCTGATTTATTATTTGAAAAAGGAGGAATATTAAAAGGTTTATTCTTTGCTGGCCTACCAGAATCTTGCAAACTAGTAGAAAATAAATTTGGTAATAGATTTTTAACTTTTATTGGAGATGAAACTCCATACGAAACACTTTCAAAAATTGGAATAAATAATAACTTAATACCAAAATCTATACAAGAAAACACTATTTATGATACATTAAGACTTGACTTTGGTAAACAACTTATAAATAGAGAAATACATAATAAAATTACATTAAATAAATCTTTATCTTACCATGAATATGGTACCAAAAACGACCATCTAGTTAAAAGAATACAATATGCAAAAAATGAAAATCAATTACCATTATTAAGGGTTCATTCTGGACCATACTTAAAAGAAAGAGAAAAAGCTATTCTGCTTTTTTGTCAATGGTCAAAAGAACTTGCTAAATCAGGTTATCTTGATATCCTTTCTATAGGCTCTTCACAACTTACTCAATCAAATTTTGGAGAAGATTGGAAAGATTTACCTAATGGTGGTGGAGTACCTATACAAAATGAAAATGAACTTAAAATGATCTGGGAATCAAGTAGACCCTTATTATTAAGAGCATACTCTGCGACAAAAAAAATTAGAGAATTCGCTGAAATACTTGAAAGAACAATAAACATTTCGTGGCATGCATTATCTTTCTGGTGGTTTAATAAGATTGATGGAAGAGGCCCTTTAGAACTAAAAGAGTGTATTAAAGAACATTGTGAAACTCTCGATTTTATTGCAAAAACTAACAAACCATTTGAACCAAATGTTCCTCATCATTTTTCTTTTAGAGGAGCTGATGATTTAGCATATATTGTATCAACTTTTTTAGCAGTAAAAACTGCAAAAACCTACGGAATAAAATACCTTGTATTACAAAATATGCTAAACACACCAAAATCAACCTATGGAATAAATGATATCGCTAAAGCAAGAGCAATTTTGAATCTTACTAGTAATCTTATTGACGATAATTTTGTAATCTACTATCAACCAAGAGCTGGACTTGATTATTTTTCACCAAATCTTGAAAAAGCAAAAATACAATTAGCAGCTGTAACAGCATTAATGATGGATATTAGAGAAAATATTCTACCAGAGATTATTCATGTTGTCAGTTATTCAGAAGCTTCGCATCTTGCAACGCCTGAAGTTATTAACGAAAGTTTAAAAATTACAAGAGCAACTATTAATGAATATAGCAACTTTAAAAAAAATAACAGTATTAATGAATTAACTAATTCTAAAGAAATAAAAATAAAAACAGAAGAGTATATTTCTGATGCTAAAAAAATGATAAATCATATTGAAAAGAATATTAAGAATACTTATTCTCCAAATGGATTATACAATATATACAAAGCTGGTTATCTACCAACACCATATATTTATAACTCAAGAGATGAATTTAATTTTGCTGTAAATTGGTCAACAAAAGTAATTAACGGTGAAGTAAAAGTAGTGGATAAAAAAAATAATCTAATTTCAATTGATAAACGTTTAGAAATAATTTCTAATAACCTCTCGAATATTAATCATTGTTAATTTATGCTATTGTGTATTGATTTTAAACACATAAATGTTTAAATTATAAACAATATTAATGTATATTTATGAAATAAATTTATTAAATTTAGAAATAAGGGGTTGATAAAAATTGATTTATAAGTTATTTATTAATATACTTATTTTATCTGTAATTATAAATATTAATCTCTTTTGTCAGATTAATGGCAAAGTGATAGACTCCAAAACTGGAGAAGCATTAGTTGGTGCGAATGTTTTGATAAAAAACTCGAAAATCGGAACAATAACTGATAAAAATGGAAATTTTACAATAAATAATATAAATTTATCTAAATTTACAATTGTTGCATCATATATAAGTTATTTAGAAGATTCAGTAATAGTGGATTTGGAGCAATTAAAAAGTAGTTATATTTTAAAGCTAAAGCCTTCATTTTTAAAAATGAATGAAATAGTTACAACATCTACAAGAACATCAAATTATTTGAAAAACGCTCCAGTAAGCACTTATGTTATAAATTCAGAAGAATTAGAATCTATTGGCGCAACAGATGTTTCAAAAGCATTAGAATGGATTGGTGGATTATCAATAAATCAATCACAATATGTTACTGATTTAGAAGTACAGGGATTAAGCGGAAAACAAGTGCTGGTTCTTATTGATGGCATAAAACTTATAGGCAAATTCAATGAAAAATTTGATTTGTCTCAAATTCCATCTTCTGGTATAGAAAGGATAGAAATAGTTAAGGGAGCAAGTTCTGCTATATATGGAAGTGAAGCAATGGGTGGAGTTGTTAATATTATAACAAAATCACCAAAAGATATTTTTAGCTTCTCAGTAAAATCAGATTATGGTTCTTATGGAAGATGGAATTCGAATCTTAATGCTTATTTACCATTCAATTCATGGAAGTCAAACATTAATCTAACTTATCGCAGATTTGATGGTTATGATATGGATAAGTCAACAATATGGGAAGATGGTAGTCAATATGATAAATATGATGCTTTGATAAAAGTAGAAGGTCCATTATTTAGTTTTGCAAAATTAGAGTTATCCGCAAATTTATTCAAGGAAGACCTATCGATAATAAGAAATGAAATTTTTAAAGATTACACTTACAATAAAAGAAACAATTTTTCAATTAGAGTGTCAAAAGAAATCAATGATATTTCTAAAATAAATTTTAACACAGAATATTCAAATTACAGCCATGTAATGGATGAAAAGGTATTATCTTCTGGTTATATGATTACTGGACAGGAAACTAAAAATAGCTTATATAGAAATGAACTTTTATATAATACAATACTTAATAGTCATCAACTACTTTTTGGATATAATTACGAACATGAGAAAAATTCATCAGATAGAATTAGCGGAGGTGAAAAATCAACAGATTTACACTCATTATTTGGACAGGATGAATACAAATTCAATGATGTTATTAGCTTTGTATTAGGTTTAAGATATGATAACCACTCAAACTATGGAGGCCAGTTTAGTCCTAAGTTTGCTTTTCTACACTCACCTTTCCCAAATTTAAGAGTAAGGCTAAACTATGGAAGCGGATTCCGTGCCCCATCATTTAAAGAACTATTTATGGATTATTATAATGAAGGGGTAGGATATCGTGTGTTTGGCAATCCCAACTTAAAGCCAGAACTTTCAAATTCGTATAGTTTTAACATAGAATATTGGTCAAATGATGATTGGCAATTAAAAACAACTTTATTTTATAATTCAGTTAAAGATATGATTGAATATTCCTTTGTTGAATACAAAGATCATATCACAACATATAAGGCTCAAAATGTCCAGAAAGTCAAAACATGGGGATGCGAATTTGAATTTAAAATCTCTTTATTTGATTTTGTTGAACAATACTTAACATATAACTATACCGATACAAAAGATGAGCTTCTTAATCGTGAGTTAAGTTTCAGATCAAAACATCGTGGGAATTTAATCACCAAATTTTATTTGACTAGTGAAATCGACTTACAATTAAGACAGCAATTTTATTCTAAACAAAAATATTGGGGAGAAGATGTTGCTGAAACTACAGGCGAAAAGTTTATTGAAGGTAAATATTTGCTTTATTTATATGCCAACTTTAAACTACCTTATAACTTAAAACTTTACAGTGGAATTAATAATTTAACAAATAAATATGATATTCAATGGGGTCCATTACCCGGAAGGGAGTGGTTTTTAGGATTACAATATAATTTTAAATAATAATTACAAACAATATAAGGAATAATTTTTAAATGAAAAACATTTTCATAATTATTTTATTTTTTCTAATATCTTTTTGGGGTTGCAGAAAAGAGGATGAGCCCCAAACACCGATTATTGATTCTCAGGTAAAGGTTTTAAAAACTCATAACATAAAAACTGCAGGACCACAATATTTTTCATTTGAAACATCTGATACAACTTCTAATTCATCATCAAATTGGGATATTTCTTTTGAGATAACCCCAATTTACTACCAAACAGATGATACTAAAACATGGATGAAAATTAATGATCCTGTGATAAAAACTGGGAAGGCAGAGTTAGCTAGACTTGAAGGACAGTCATTTGATGATCTAAAATCATTACCCTCAGGTATTAAGTTTAGAAAGGATTCATCTGCATCAGCATATATTGGTAAAACATGGTTAGATGCAAATAATAATATTAAAAACAATGTTTATATAATTAGTACCACCATAAATAATACTACAAAATACTATGCGCTTGCCATAAAGAGTTATGTATACGATCCAGCATCACACCAGATTACATCCATAAAATTCTACTTTAAAGAAATTAAAAGTGGTGCAAGTGTAGATACCGTTAGCAGTGTAAATCCATATACTTCAAACTATTATTACTCACTCCAAAACAAAGCTAAAGCCACCGATGAAACGAACTGTGACTTCTATTTTAAAGGCTCAGAATTATGGCTCGGTTTGTACTCAAAAGTTTTAGTGCTTGAAAATAAAACTATAGATCAGGTAACAAGTGTACCAACAGGTAATTTTGTAACAGATAAAATGGAATCATACGTTTCAATGTCCTGGTATGAATACAATTCAACAACACATTTATTAACACCTAAAAAGGAAACATATATTGCAAAACTTTTAAGTGGCAAATATGCTGCTTTCAAAATTGTAAGCTATTATGGTGATGATGGTAAATCAGGATCATTTACAATCAATTGGAAGTGGATACAATAAATTCAAATAAAAACATCTAAAGCTGTCATAGTATACAATATGACAGCTTTTTTTTTAATAATACTCTTCAGGTGAAACAAGTATAAAAAAAGAAATATTAGCCTAACTACACTAACTTACACTATCCTTTATCAAGCCAATTCCCTTACATTTTTCACATTCTAATTGTAATGTAACATGTTTTATACCAAACTTTTCAAATAATATTTTTTCTATAGATTTATGAATCTTATCTGTTTCACTTATCATCATATTGTTTACATTTAAATGAGCTTCAATATGAATATCTTTTTCTCCAACACTCCAAATATGTATATGATGAATATCAATTACATCCTCAGTTTTCAATACTTCTTTAGCAATTTCTTCAATTGATAAATTCTGTGGTGCCCCTTCCATTAAAATATGTAACGAATTTATAAGTATTGAGTAACTCTCTTTTAAAATATATATACCAATCAAAATTGTCAGCAAAGGATCAACCCAATAAACTTCAAAATAATATATAGAAATAGCCCCAACCACAATAGCCACTGAAGATATTGTATCTGATAGTAAATGCAAGTATGCAGATTTAATGTTTATACTGGTTTTTGAATCTTTACTCAGAAGTATCGTTCCGATAACATTACCTAATAAACCTATAAAAGCTACTATACCCATTATATCAGGTTTTATTACTTCAGGGTAAATAAATCTTTTTATGGCTTCATAAAAAAGATAAATAGCAACACCAACCAACAATGAGGAATTTACAAAAGCTACTATAATCTCTGCTCTTTTAAAACCAAAAGTATGTTTGTAAGAGTGATTTTTCGACTTTAATTTTATTGCGATATAACTTAAAAATAAAGACACTGCATCACTAAGATTATGTAATGAATCAGATATTAAAGATAAGCTACCAGAAAAAACACCCCCTATAATCTGGGATATAGCAATTATAATGTTTAGTAGTAAGGCGATAAACATTCTTCTCTTTGTTGTTTGCATATCTGATAAATGATTATGTGAGTGCATAAAAATACCATTTTTATTTTTCAAATATTTTTTATTTTTATTTATAGTAAAATATTTTTTCAAAAAAAAGATATTTTATTAGTTGCAATAGAAAACAAATAATAACAAATATTAAAATAGAATATTATGAAAAAGATCTTTGTATTATTTCTTTTAATATCTTACAATACATTTTCACAATTAAATTATAATTTAACAAATCTAAATATTGATAACTACAAAATATCATTTTGTTATAATTCAGATAGGGAATTATTGCTAAAAGTAATTAATAATGCTAAAGGTAACCCTATTTCAACCATTAAAATTCCTTCTGGCATTCATCCAATAGTAATTAATAATTTAGAACCATCTACAGAATACTTTTTAAAATTTTACGACATATACAATAATGGATATGATAGTATAAAAATACATACTAAATCAAATTACCCTTCTGCAATAAATGTATATTTTAATAAAAAAGTTGATACTACCATCGCAAAGATTGAAAAAGCTAAAGGAGAAATAGACTTTGCACAAAAATTAATCAATAGGATTGATTCAGCAAAATATTCTGTTGATCTTTGTGTTTATAGTTTTAGTGGAAGTGTAGGAGATGCAATAGCCGATGCCCTGATTAATGCTAAAAATAGAGGTGTAAAAATAAGATTTATAATTGAAGAAGATAACAAAGATAGAGCACCTGTAAGAAAACTTATAAATGCTGGGGTGCCTGTACTAACAGATAAATGTGGCTCAAATGATGGAACTGGTTTACAGCACAACAAGTTTTTTATCTTTGACAATCGTGATAATTCTTCTGAACTAGATGACTGGATAATCTCAGGTTCGTGGAATCCTACTGAGCCCGGCACATTTGATGATTTTCAGAATATTGTAGAAATCCAAAACAAATCATTGGCAAGTGCCTATACTACAGAATTTGAAGAAATGTGGGGTTCAAACTCCGATAATTATGATGTAACAAAAGCTAAATTTGGGAAAAATAAAACCGATAACACTCCACATTTATTTATTATTGATGGAATGAATGTAGAATTGTATTTTTCACCAACCGATAAAACATTAAATAGATTAATTGATATTATCAAGACTGCTAGAAATAGTATAAACTTTTCTGAAATGACCTTTACAAATGATGATGCTGCTAATGCTATTAAACTTGCTAATTCTGAAAACAAAGTTACAGTAAGAGGAATAATGAACAAAGAAGATGCTGAGACTGCTACAGGCTCAAAATACAATTTTTTCAACTCTTCACCTAAATGGTGTACAGTATTAAAATCGAACTATCCAACAGGTATTTTCCATCATAAGTATATGATTATTGACGGTGAAAATATTAATTCAAATAATGCATGGTTAATTACAGGTTCATATAATATAACTAACAGTGCAGAATATTATAATAATGAAAATCTACTTTTTTTCAAAAGCTTAAGACTTGCTGATATTTATCTTCAGGAGTTTGTCCAAAGATTCAAGGAGTGTGGAGGAATATATACAAATATAAATAACACCTTAAATATTCCAGAAACTTTTTCATTAGAACAAAACTACCCTAATCCATTTAATTCAACCACAAAAATTAAATTCTCAATTAAATCTGAAAATTTTGTAAATTTAAAAATATATGATGTTTTAGGAAATGAAATAGAAAATCCAATTAAACAAGATTTTAGACCTGGCAATTATGAAATAGTATGGAACGCTAGTAATTTACCAAGTGGTGTATATTATTATACTTTAAAATATGGAAATGAATTATCAACAAAAAAAATGATATTACTAAAATGAGTATCAGCTAATTAATTATTTTATACCCCATTTTTTTAATCTATATCTTAAATTTCTTTCTGGTATACCAAGGAATTCTGCCGCTTTTGTTTGATTCCAATTGTTTTTTTCCAAAGCTCTCATCACAAAATCTTTTTCAATTTTCTCAAGTCGCATTTCTAAAGTTTCACCTTCTCCCAACTCATTATCATATATATTTTCGCTATCAGAGTTTTTCAAATTAATTGGCAATTGGTTTGAAGTAATAAGATTATCTCTTGATAAAACAACACATCTTTCAATTATGTTTTCCAGTTCACGAACATTACCGGGATAATTGTATTTAATCAAAATATCCATTGCTTCTTTTGAAATACTTATATCCCCTTTGTTATTAATTGAAGCATACTTTTTAATAAAATGATCAACCAATAAAGGTATATCTTTTCTTCTTTCTCTTAAAGGGGGGATATTAATTGTAACCACATTAATTCGATAATAAAAATCTTCTCTAAAAAGTCCCTTTTTGATCAATTCTTCTAAATTTCTATTTGTAGCTCCAATAATTCTTACATCTAAGGTAATTTTTTGGTTTCCTCCTACTCTTTCAATTTCATTAAATTGGAGAAAACGTAATAACTTTATTTGCGTTTGTATAGGTATATCTCCAATTTCATCAATAAATAGTGTGCCTTTATCCGCCAATTCAAGTTTACCGATTCTCTGCCTATCGGCTCCTGTAAAAGCACCCTTTTCATGACCAAAGAGCTCGCTTTCTAAAAGAGTTTCGGAAAAAGAAGCACAATTTATTGTAATCAACGACTTTTCTTTTCGATCACTCGAGTAATGTATTGCCTTAGCAAATAATTCCTTGCCTGTTCCACTTTCTCCACGAATAAGCACAGTCGTTTTACTTTTTGCTACTCTTCCTGCTATGTTTAAAGCTTCTTCCATTTCCGGAGTAATAGTTATTATTTCAGAAAATCTGAACTTTTCCGAAAGATGCTCTTTAAGAATTTTATTTTCGCTAATTAGATGCTTTCGCTCTTTTATTTTCTCAATCTGAAACAACAATTCTTCAAGATCAATAGGTTTTTGAATATAATTATAAGCTCCCTCTCTCATAGATTCAACTGCGGAATCAATGCTACCATAAGCTGTCATTATTATAACGGAAGTTTCAGGATTTTTATTTTTGGCGTATTTAAGAACTTCCAGCCCCGTCATATCAGGCATTTTATAATCACATAAAATTAAATCTATAGGATTTTTATCGATTATTTTACAAGCCTCTGAGCCATTTGGGGCAGTTTCAACATTATACTTCTTTTTAAGTAAAAACTCGGCTAATAATTCCCTTTGATTTACTTCATCATCTACAATTAAAATAAAAAAATCCATTTACTTCTCTCTAGATTTTATGAAAATAAAAGCCATAAACAACATTATTGCGATAGCTATAATAAGAACAAAATCGAACATATCACTCTTTCTTATATTTTTTCTGTAATGTCAATAAATTATCTTTCCATTTCTTATACAACAAATCATTTAAAATAATACCCACTTCAGTATAAGTAAGGGAATCGGGTCTTGAAGAATTTAAACTTGATCTTTTCATTACTTTCAATTTTACATCTGTTCCTTTCTCAAGGGGCACTAAATTTACATCTAATTTACATTCTATTGTATTATCAGGAATATTGTTTTCTTCTTTAGTACACTTTCTCCATACAGTAGATAAGTATAAAGAATCTGAATCCACTAAAACATAATTATCAGAAACAATCATTTCTTTAATTTCGTTTATTAACTCTTTAGGTGATGAATTAATATTAAAAACCAGTAAATTAGTTTCTTGACAGTTTAAACAAAAGAATGTTATAATAATTAATAAAATTTTTCTTTTCATAACTTTAATTAAAATTTACTTAATAAATTATGTTATAATTTAATTTAATATTTTATTTCTTTTTAATCAATAAATTTATTATCAAATCGCATAAATAATAAAATAATTTTATGAAATAATGATAAATATTACCCATTTTTTAAAAACAAGCATTTAATTAGTCAAATTATTCTTGATATTTAATATTTTTTGTTTTATTTTGGTAAGATAAAAAAGAATAATAATAATGACTGATCTTATTAATACCAAATACAAACAAATCGATTCCAATAAAGAAGACCAGGAATTGATCAAAAAAGCACTCAATGGAGATGAAGATTCTTATACCAGGTTAATGAATAAATATCATGACGCTGTTTACGGTGTTATTAAAAGAATAATACACAATAAAGAAGAAATTCCAGATTTAGTACAAGAAACTTTTATCAAGGCTTTTGCATCTCTTAAAAGTTTCAATGAAAATTATGCCTTTGCAACTTGGATTTTCAAAATTGCAACAAATAATTGCATCGATTTTATGCGAAAAAAAAAATTGCATACTCTTTCTATTAACGAAACCTATGAACTTGAAGAAGGAGAAACCTCGTTTGAAATCCCGGACACAAACTATGAAACCGATAGAAATATAATTGAAGAGCAGAGAAAAAAAATAATAATTGAAGCAATAAATTCTTTACCAGAAAAGTATAGAATTGTTATTCAAATGCGTCATCAAGAAGAAAAAAATTACGATGAAATAGCAAAAGTTCTTAACATACCAAAAGGAACTGTTAAAGCCCATATCTTTAGAGCAAGAGAAATGCTAAACAAATACTTAAAGGATAAAAAGGTTTTATTTTAAAACAATATTATATGCTTCTAATGTTTTTTTTGAAGCTACTTCCCATGTATAATTATTTATAATTTTTTCTTTAAGTTTTGCAATATCTTTAGGTTGCTCCAATAACTCATTAATAGCCATTTCTAAAGAAGAAACATTATCAGGGGAACAATAAACTGCAAAATCGTCAAAATATTCTTTAGTACATCCTCTATCGGTAGTAATAATTTGAGCTCCATTATATGCGGCTTCAAGGGTTGCTAGACCAGGGGTTTCGAACCAGCTTGGTAAAACATGCATCATTGACTTATTATATAACGAAAATAGTTCGTTTTGATTTAGATATGGAATATGAATAAAATTGTACCCCTTCAACTTTTGATAATATTTTTTCTCTTTATGATTAATGCTACCAACAAGAATAACATTTAATTTTAACTTTTGAGCACACTGCAATAGCATCAATTGATTTTTTCTGTATTCGATTCTACCCACAGATAAAACAAATTTATCGGGTAATTTATATTTGATTTTCAAATTCTCATAATTTGCAGGTTTAATATTCACATCAATTCCATTTGGAACAACAAAAATTTTTTCATTTAAACCATATTTTTCATCAAAAAACTTTTTTTCTGTCTGTGAATTTGGAAGAATAATATTAGCACTATTTAAACAGAATCGAAATTTTTCTTCAAAATCATTATTGAAAAATTTATAAACATTATTTTTGAGTTTTTGCAAAAAAATATTTTTTTTATCTTCAATGTAATTTAATACTCTTCTACGTACTGATACTTTACTTAAAACTTTCTCCTTATATTCTGTTAAATCCCAATATATAGGAGAAATTACAATCTTCTTTCCAGCATTTCTTTTGATAAATCTTTCAACGTGATAAATTGGTAGGCAATTGAAAATGTGAATTAAATCATATTTGTTTGATGAATAATACTCATCGTTTACTATATCAATTTTAACATTCAACCGTTCTAAATATTCTTTCGTTTTTAATAGTTGAATTGTATCACCACCAGAATTTATCAGGTAATCTTTTCTTGTATAGAATAGCACTCTCATATTTTTCTTCCAATAATTCTACCAAAATAATATCCGATAGATTGAACAAAATCATATAACGGTTTTAATATCAAAACGACAAAGCCAGAGCTCATTTTCATTTTCTTCTTCTTAATTCTTATGATTATTTTTGATACAAAAAATAAAAAAAACAGAACAAAAATAAATAGAAATCTTATATCAATAAATATCATAATTAAAAATAATATTAAAAAGAAAAGGATAATACTTTTTTTTATATAATAAAACGAGTTAAATTTTCCTACACCATCCCACATTGAATAATTAAATAATTTTTTAATCATTTTTAAAATAGAATTTTCTGCATCCCAATAAACAATTGCATTTTTATTAAAAGAAAAATTGAAATTCATTTTTTTTAACTCAAAATCAAATTTAGTATCTTCGCCAAGTATAAATTTTTCATCAAAACCGCCAACACTATCCCAGCATATTTTTTTAAAAGCTATAGATCTTGTCGAAGGTAAAAAATTATTCTCATCAATTTCAAATAAATCAGGGTGTGTAAAAAAACTATTACTTAAGGCAATTATTCTTTTGTCTGTATTCAAATAAAAACCAGCTGTAACATCAGCATTACCATCAACAATTGGTTTAATAATTTCCTCTATCCAGTCTTTATGTAATAAGCAACCAAAATCTGTTGCTGCAATAATATCATATTTAGCTTTTCTAATAGCAATATTTCTACCTTGAGACCTATTACATCCTGGACTGCTAATGATACATAAATTACTAAAAACATTAGTATAACTTAACAATTTTTCATAAGTACCATCATTGCTACCTGCATCTACAATTATAATTTCATCTGGTTTTAAGGATTGTTTAATTAAAGAATCGAAGAATACATCAATATTATCAATCTCGTTTTTAACTGTCAGGATAAGGCTTACTTTCATTTCTTAATGTATTTATTATATAAAGCTACATATTTTTCAGCTACTTTTGCCCAGCTCATTTCTTTTGCGAGATTTTTGCCTTCTACTTTTAAATGCTCATATTTATGCGAATTGCGAATAATATCTTCAATTCTTGAGGCAACAAATTTTGGATCTTCATAAACATAAAAAATTGAATCAGCTCCAGGAAAGGATTTCAAATAATCTCTTTTCAAATTATTTGAATAAAAAGAAATAACAATTTTACCAAGCGATAATGATTCCAAAATTGATAGGTAAGATGATGTTAAAACAATTTTTGCATTCTTTAAAAATTGTGCTGGATTTTCCTGAAACCCTAAAAATTCATAATTAATTTTATTTTCATCTAAGAAGTTTAGCACACTCTTTCTTAATGAACCATCACCAATAATTTTAAAACAAATTTTATTATCTAACTTTTTTTGTAATAACTTTATTGCCTGAATATAAAAAGTAATATCGGTATCTTTTTCTAACCTTCCATAAAAGAAAATATCTTTTTCACTATAATCATTACTATCCTCAGTATAATCAACAGCTGCAAAATAAATTTTATCGGGATTAGTCCTATACCACCGTTTTATAAATTCACCTACACAAATATTACCATTAGTAAGTTTTTCTGCTAATCTTCTATAAAAAATATGTTTGAATTTTATAGGGAATCCTTCATAGCCATGAAATGTAATAAAATACTTCTTTTTCAGAAAAATAAATCGAAAGGGTAAGAACCACTTAACAAAAGGAGTATAATCATGAAAATGAATTATATGAGATTTAGCTATCAAGTTTATATGAAAAATCAACCAGATCCATTTTTGAAGAAGGCCTGTCTTAGGAACTTTTATTGAAGGAATTCTATAAACAGAAAAACCTTCAGGAAAAATCTCATAATTTTTAGATTTATTATCAATATTCTGAGTTATAATCTTTACATTAAATCCTAACTTACATAACTCTCTTGAAACAAAGTACACACTTCTTTCAACCCCCCCAATTTGCGGATAAAATGAAGAAACAAAAAATAGAAGGTTCATTTATTGTCGATAACGAGTAATACCTTCCATCGGCAATGCAACCTGATATTGCTCAGAAGGTGAATGTTGCCAGTACTCCCCTGTAATTTTAATACCCATTTCAGATTCAACTACAGCAACACCAGTCGTTTTTACATTGGTATCTTTAAAAGGTTCTGCTGATAAACACCCATTAGGTTGAATGACTTTTCTTTGTATTGCAATGATAGCACCGTTGTTATCATAATATTTTATATTCACTACAGCAGGTTTATCTTTTTCAACATTTGAAACAACTATATATGCTTCTATTGTAGGATCTGATACAAAGTGTTGACATAGTATTTTTGTAAAACCTTTTCCATCAGCGGCAGGAATAGCTGTATTCTTATATCCCATATTTTTCCCTTTATAGAATTGCCAATATTGACCCACAATTTTACCTTCCTCACTAAATACTCTTATCGAGCCAATCATTTTTTCACCATTCACACACCGATGAGGATCAATATTAATTTTTCCAAAAGGATTAAGTATTTCATACTTATCATATTTCAAGTTGCCATCTTCATCATAAATTTGCACTCTAATTTTAACTCCTACACCTTCTGCATCAGTTACAACAAGATGCGTCTCAAGATTTGGATCTGAAACAAAACGATTAATTATTAAATAACTTTCTTTTGTAACCGGCAATGCTTCTTTGACCTCTTCTACCTTTGTAGTTTCTTTTGTTTTTTTCTTTTTTTTCTGTTGTGAAAAAGCAACTTCAATTGATGACACTACAATAAATAGAAGAATTAAAAAAACAATAATATTTCTTAATCTATTCATCTTTATCCTCCATTTATATTATTACCTTTTCCCTTTAAATGGTACTGAAATTATTATCATAGATTTAACTTTTTCCCCACCTTTTGTAGCAGGTGAGAAAGTCATTTTTTTAACAGCATTGCTTGCTGCATCATCAAAACGAGAATCAATTCCACTTATTACTTCGGTTCTTACAACTTTTCCATTCTCATTAATAAATGCCTTCAATCTCACAGCACCTTGAAAAGTTTCTGCCATTCGTAAATTTGAATAATCAATAAATTCTTCTGGTCTATTATTAGATATTGGAGGTGTATCAGGATGTTCTTCAAAGACTTCAGATGTTTCAGTAGGTTTTTTTACAATTTCATTCTTTTCTTGTTTACTCCCCTTTTCTTCAGTGTTAGTAACTTTTGTTTCTTTTGTTGTTTCAGGTTTTATAACTGGTTTCTCTTCCTTAACCACTTGAACTGAATCTACTTTTGATTCAATTTTACTTTTATCTTCAACATTGTCCTTTTTCCCACTTAATACTACAAAGTAAACAACAATTAGAATTAAGATAAACCCTAAAGAAGAACCGACTACAGCAACAAATGGAAAACCTTTTTTCTCTTTTTCAGGAGTATAAAAAGTTTGAGTAGTTGGTTCTTTTTGTTCAACTTGCTTTGTTTTTATACCATCTACCTTTATTATATCTCCAAATTTCTCAATAAAATCTTCTTTTAATTCATCTGGTGAGTATATTGCATCTTTACCTCCTTTATGATAACACAAATATTCTAACCTTGATGTTTCGCTTTCATTAAGAACATAAACCTCTTCTTTATCTTCTATAAAAATAAAAATCGGATGTAAACTAAGAAATGGTTTAAGCCCTAAATCTGTTTTCTCACAAAGACAAATATGACCTTTTCCTATCGATTTAATTTTCTCTTCGGTTGAAAAGGTGGTTCTCACCATATCTGTACCATTCAACTTCTGAAGTGAAAATATATATTCTTCACCTTTACCAATTTCAATTTTGCTTATATAAGCTGGTGTATACTTTGTGAACTCTTCAAAAGATAAAATATACTCTTCAATACCTTCAAGTAATATGTCATTAATTTTCAAACAATCATTTTTCTGTATTGCACCATGCCCTTTTGTCTTATTTCTAAAACTAACAAAAGTGTTTGTAAAAAATTCTGGTGAAACAGTAGTAACAACCTGAGGCTTTTCAGGATTAAGATGTTCATTCATCTTGTTTACTGCTAACACCATTTTTTTATAATCAGCATTTCTTTTAAAATAACCGTCACTTAATATTGATGTTCCATTAGCCTTATTAAACTTTAAGGTTTCTCTTAAAAATTCTGCCCACTTACCCAGAGATGGCCTATTTATACCAGAAAGAATTCTGTTTATCGTATCATCTCTTTTTGAACCACTTAAGTATTCTGAAATTGTGATTGCAGCAGCATATTTTAGCGTTATCTCAAATAGATAGCCAATCATTGTAAATTTTTCAATCGGCTCTTCAGCATTTATCGTCTTCAAATATACTTTTGCAATTGGATATGGAAAATCATTTCTAATTGAATTATTCATTGCTCTTCTCTTTTATTTATTTATACTATATTTACCTAAACATAAAAAAACGCATAATCTCATAAAAATTATCGTTTTTATAAGTAACAGAATACTCTCCAGTTCTTATTGCTTGAGGGTAATAAGATAATCTATTAGCAATACTCTCTTGTTTGAACTGAATCTCAATAGTAAAAGGTGATTTGTATTTTAATGGTTTTATTTTAGAGCGATTTTCAATTGCATTCTTTACCCCCTTTTTTATCAATTCTCTAGAAACCTCTGGGTGTAAATTAATCGAAGCATCTCCAATACCTTCTTTAACTGCAAGAGTATAAATATTTCCAAAAATATTTTTTGATTGTTCACAAATAGCCTTATCTCCACTAATAAATACTACAGGTACATTAAAATAACCCGCAATAAGTCCATTCCAACCTGCTTCAGGTAATGAAATTCCATTAACCTTTAAATCTAGTATAGTTCCGCTCATTGTATGTTTTAAGGTAGCATTCTGGCTCATCGCTTTTGCGTGGTAACCAATAAACACTACTGCATCAAAAGTATTATCAATTCCCTCCATCATACTTAAAGGTCCACCAGACCACTCGCGAATTAATTTTGCTTTTTTATTGAGTAAATCAGGTATTATATTCCTTGCGCTGCTATGAGCATCTCTTACAACAATTTCTGTAGCACCTGCATTCATTGCTCCTTCGATTGCAGCGTTTGCTTCTTTGGTCATAAGCATTCGATAATAATTATAATCATCACCAGGATTAGTTTCATTCCAATGTATTACATCAGTAATGCCTTCCATATCAACAGAGATGTATACTTTCAATTTATTTTTTGATTTCGCCATAATTTTTGTTACTTAATTAATACCATTTTTTTTATTTCCTTAAAACCATCACCTTCTAAACAATAAAAATATAAACCACTTCCACAGATATTTTTATTTTCATCTCTTCCATTCCAATTCACAGTATACTGGTTTGGTTCTAAAACTCTATCAATCAGAGTTTTTACATTTTGCCCTAAAATATTATATATTTTTAGAGTAACTTTTGATTTATTAGGCACACTAAATTTTATTTGAGTAGTAGAATTGAATGGATTTGGATAATTTTGGTATAAAATATAATTATCAGGTAGAGTTACAATCTCATTATTATTCAAAATAAAATTTTTATCTGGAGCATTAAAAGGGTGTTTCCTAGTTCCTTTAGTATCTGTTGATGAAAAATAGTAGTAAAATTTTGTTGTTCCAGATTGTTTTGGAATTGTTGCAGAGTATAATCCCGAATTAGTATCATCTATTTTTGTTTCTTGATTCATACTAATTGAAGTATAACTTTTTCCATCAGTTGAATAATATAATTTTATAGAGTTCTGATCAATCGGATAACTTGAAGCAATATAAGTAGAAACTTTTACCTTATCAGAAAAATTTTCAATCTTCGGCTCATTGCTAAAAACAACCCCATAATATGTTAGTGCTTTGTAAGCGTCTATTATTCCCCATCCAATTTCATTATTCGGACTCGAATTATTACTTGCAGTATTTCTTAAAGCATCTCTCACTTGAAATGGTGTAAGATCTGGCCTTGAGGAGAGAATTAGAGATGCTACTCCTGCTACTAAAGGACATGCTACAGAGGTGCCACTGGAATAAGAATAAAAATTTTTTCCTCCCGATACTGCATGATATACAGAAACACCCAGGGCACATACATCGGGTTTAATTCTTCCATCATAAGTCGGACCAATAGAACTAAAACTAGCTTTCAATCCATTAGATGAAACTGCTCCAACAGAAATTACATTTTTACCATCAGCAGGAGCAGTAATATATTTCCAGGATGTACTACCCTCGTTACCAGCTGAAATAACTACCACAATTCCTTTTGTAACAGCAATATCAGCAGCTTTTGTTATTATTGCTGTATTACCATCCATATCTTTATAAGTATAATTACCAATGCTATTATCAAATTCGTTATAACCTAAAGATGAACTTACTACATCAACTCCTAATGATTCCATCCATTCAGCAGCAGAAACCCAATTATCTTCCTCAATTTTAGTTTCACTTCTTGTATCTTCTGTTTTAGCAAGAACAAATTCGGATTTGAATGATGGACCTATAAGTGTATCAGGAGCAAAACCAGCAAGAATAGAAAAACAAAGTGTTCCATGGCTATCCTGCCCTGCAACATCCACACTTTCATTAGCAGTAATTGAATCCCGAAAAATAAAATCATATTCTCTAAGTACTTTTAAATTCATTAGAGATGAATGACGTTTCCAATCAAATCCTGTATCCATTAAACCAACTAAAACCCCATTACCTTCAATACCTAAATCGTGAACCTTTGGAACATTAATAGTTTGATTCTGAAAAAGAGAAAGTCCATAATTATACTTTGAAGAACTTTTTTGTAAAATAATACCAGAATTTCTTTCATCATTATAAGATTTATCTTTGCACTTAAAAACAACTACCTCTGAAGTTTTATCAACAAATTTAAATTTTTTTATTTCGTTTAGTTCTTCTTCATTCAAATATGCGGTAACAGCATTAAACCAGCGAGATACATTTTCAATTTTTATTCCTATCTTTTTTAATTCATTTATATATTCTTCATTCACAGGAAGATCACTATAATCTAATGAAGTTTTACCAAGTCTAATTATTCTTCTTTGAATAGATTTCTCAGATAAATATTTATTTGCTAACGAATAAATATCCCCGTTTTTAGATAAGGATTTATATTTTACTTCTATTTCTCCTTTATCCTTAAAAAAAATCCAATATTTTGTCTTACCTGCTGGAAAAACTTCAACAGCTAATAAAATCAACAACAAAAGCAGTTTATAATTTTTCATAATAATTTATTTCTTCATTTACTTATACATTCTTCTACTATTTCTGCAATATCTTTTACTTGAATAGATTCATCCATTTCTTTTGTCTTTAATCCATCGATAATCATTGTTAAACAAAATGGGCATGCTGAAGCTATTTCCTGTGGCTCAGTATCCAGCAATTGCTCAGTTCTTTCCACATTTACTTTTTTGCCAACATTCTCTTCCATAAACATTCTTCCACCTCCAGCGCCACAGCAAAAAGCTTTATCCATAGTTCGTTCAGGTTCTAAAAGCTCGACTCCATTTATCGATTGCAACACCTTTCTTGGCTCATCGTAAATATTATTATATCTTCCCAAATAGCAAGAATCGTGAAAAACCATTTTTGATATATGATTCTTATCTAACTTAATTTTTCCTGATTTGATTAACTCAAAAATAAATGTAGTATGATGAATAATCTCAAACTTACCACCAAATAACGGATACTCATTTTTAAAAGTGTTATAACAATGAGGACAAGTTGTAATAATTTTCTTTACATTATATTTTTTCAATGTTTCAATATTTTCTTTTACTAACATCTGAGCTAAATATTCATTACCAAGTCTTCTTGCAATATCACCATTGCATTTTTCTTCTTCACCTAATACTGCAAAAGAAACACCTGCATGATTTAAAATATTTACCATTGCTCTTGATACTTTTTTATACCTCATATCAAAAGCACCAGCACAACCTACCCAATATAAATATTCTACTTCTCTATTATCAGAAATTAACTTTACATCTAAACCTTCTGCCCAATCCATTCTCTCAGATGAACTAAATGCCCATGGGCTAAAATTATTCTCAAGATTTCTAAAAGTAACCTGAACCTCTTCTGGGAATTTAGATTCCATCATAACCAAACCACGTCTCATATCTACAATTGGAGTAATATGCTCAATCATTACAGGGCATTCTTGCATGCAAGCCATACAAGTGGTACAAGACCAAAGAGCATCTTCAGAGATAAAATCACCAATCAATTTTTTATCGATATTATCAGATTCATTCTTCTTTAATAAAACTGGAAACCTTTCATTAGCTCTTTCTCTAATTTTCATAATAATCTCTTTAGGGGAAAGAACCTTTCCTGTTATATTTGCAGGACAGGAAGCAGTACATCTTCCACATTCAGTGCAAGTATAACCGTCAAGTATAGTTTTCCATGTAAAATCTTCTACATCCGAAGCGCCAAACTTTTCTAAACCTTCTTCTTCAAAATTAATAGGCTTTAATATTGCTGCACTCTCTAACCTTGATAAAAACACATTGGGAACTGAAGTTACGATATGAAAATGTTTTGAGTATGGCAGATAGTTTAAAAACCCCAGAACAAATAATATGTGCAACCACCAACTTATTTCACCAATTATTTCACCTGTGTTTTTATTTGGAATTATTGTTGCTAAATGGCTGGAAATAAACCTACCCCAATTAGAATTTTCAGGATCTATAACAATTTTACCTGCGAAGGTAAAAAACATAGTAATCATAATTGCAAAAATAGTACACAATATTATTATAGCTTCTTTCTGATGCTTTGTATCTACTTTTAACCTTGGGGGAGCAAAAAATAATCTTCTTATAATAGAAAAAGTAACTGCTAAAATTACAAGTAAACCCATTAGCTCTTCTAAAAAAACAAGGTATGGATATAAAACACCTAAAAATTTGAAAGAGAAATTTGGGAAAATACCTTCACCAATAGTTTCAAGAATGCAAGCAAGTAAAATTACAAAGCCCCAAAAAATCAGAAGATGTAAAAAACCAGCAAGGGGTTCTCTGAGTAATTTTGATTGCCCCATTACAATTTCTATAATATTATTTAATCTTTTTGGAATGTTGTCTAATCGGTTTTCGGGTCGTGCGAGTTTGAGATATTTTATAAATTTTATGATATTGAATAAAAAAAAGGAAATAGCAAAAACAAAAACAATCAGAAATGCAATTGATTTAAAACTCATAATTCATCCATTAATTAATTAGACAAGTTATTAATTTAATATCTATGAGTAAACTACTCACCCATAATTTGAACAATAACAGCTCTTTCGCGAGATCTGTTATCAAAATCTATTAAAATAATTTGCTGCCATGTACCTAATAATAGTTTACCTTTTGAAAATGGTATTGTAAGTGAAGGACCAATCAGTGAAGCCCTTACGTGTGCATAGCCATTACCATCATGCCATGTATCATCATGATGATAGATCTTATTCATTGGTGCAATATTTTCAAGAGCCTCAGGTAAATCTTTTAGCAAACCAGGCTCATATTCTATAGTTGTTAATGAAGCGGTAGAACCAGAAACAAAACACAAGATATTGCCTTCCTTTACACCACTCTCAGATAATATTGATTGTACTTTATCAGTTATGTCTTGAATATCGTTTCTTCCCTTTGTCTTAATAAAAAATTTGCTGGTAACAACCATAGTTATTCACCCTCCTCTTTTTAAATTACTAAATTTATAGTCATAAATCAAGTAAAACATTTTTGAATAAATTCAATTGTTGAAACAAATTGCTATTCTATTTTATTTTACTCACAACTTTTCAAACTTTTTACTTATTATATTTGTTATATGAGTTAACCCAAGACAAAATAAATATAATAAAGAAAGTCTAATGAACCAATACAACCCACTCATACACCACCACCGTTATATTGGTTTATAAGGTTATGATTATTCCGAACCCAGTATATATTTTATTACGATTTGCAGGTAAATGTTTGTTATTTATATTCAATGAAGAGATAAATTTTATGATACAAATCAACAAATTGTGCCATAAAATTGCGTTGATTTATAAAAAATATTTATGTAAATTATAAGTTTAAATAAGGATTTGTTATGATTAATAGCATGACTGGATATGGATTTGGCACTTACACAGAAAATGGTATGGTAGCTACTGCGGAAATTAGAAGTGTAAACAACAGATATAACGAAATAAATATTAAAATTCCAAAAATTTTAGCAAATAGAGAAAATGAAATAAAAGATATTATTCGCGAAAAAATTTCTAGGGGTAAAATAAATCTTTCAATATCCTTTAACAAAGAACTTGAAAACAATATTCCTATAAAAATAAATACTTCTGCCGTAAAAAGCTATGTTAAGCTTTTAAATGAAATTAGAAAAGCTGCAAAAATAAAAGAGCAAATTAAGCTATCACACATATTAAATTTTTCTGATATTTATGAATTTTCAGAAGATACAGAATCAGATATTTTTGCATGGAATTTGGCATCAAAAGCTCTTGATATAGCAATTACAGAATTACAAAAAATGCGTTCTAATGAAGGTAACTTTTTGATGCAGGATTTACTCGCAAGAATTACCAAAATGGAAGAATCTATTCAAGAAATAGAAAAAATATCCAAAGAACGCATACCTATTGAAAGACAAAAAATTACTGAGAAAGTTCAGCAATTACTAACTAATATACCATTAGATGAAAATAGGCTTGAACTTGAAATTATTTTATTAATCGATAAACTAGATGTTACAGAAGAATGTATCAGGTTTAAAAGTCATATCAACTTCTTCAGAGAATCTTTGAATGATACCGCTGAATCTGGTAAAAAATTAAATTTTTTAGTTCAAGAAATGAATCGTGAAATCAATACTATTGGGTCTAAAGCCAACAGCGCAGAAATATCTCATATTGTTGTATATGTTAAAGAAGAACTTGAAAAAATTAGAGAACAATTACAGAATATTGAATAAATTATGAAAGGTAATCTTTTCGCAATTTCAGCACCTAGCGGATGTGGAAAAACAACAATTTTAAAGAATATTTTTAAAATATTTCCAGATATATATTTTTCAATATCGGCTACAACCAGACCAAAACGAGATAATGAAATTGATGGCAAAGATTATTTTTTCATAACCAGAGAAGAATTTGATGAATATTTAAAAAATGATGAGTTCGTTGAATGGAATGAACATTTCGGCAATAGATATGGCACCTTAAAATCTAATATAGAAGCACACTTGAAAAAAGGTGAGGATATTATTTTTGATGTTGATGTAAACGGTGCTTTAAACATAAAAAAATGTTATCCTGAGGCTATAACAATTTTTATTAAGCCACCGGATATAAAAGAATTAGAAAATCGATTAAAAAAAAGAGGAACTGAAACAGAAGATTCGATAAGAATACGTCTAAATAGGACAAAAGAAGAAATTGAAAAGTCGGTTTTTTTTGATTATATTATAGTAAATGATGACCTTGATAAAGCTATTAATGAAGTAAAAAATATTATTTTAAAATATAAGAGAGGTTAGTATATGGGATTAAAACCTGTTGACTTAGACTTGCTTTCTAAGACTGCAGAAAACATTTATGAAGCTATTGTTGTTATGTCTAAAAGAGCAAGACAAATTAATGATGAGTACAAATTGCAAATGAATATGGAGCTTGAAACACTTAGCACAAAATCAAGTGACGAGGAAGTTGAGACAAATCCAGATCAAATGAACATCAGTATGAAATTTGAGAAACTTCCAAAACCAACTCATAAAGCACTTGAAGAAATGCAAAAAGGTGAACTCCGCTTTAGATATAAAGAATTTGTTTAATCTATTGTGCTCAAAGGCAAAAAAATATTATTGGGAGTTTGCGGAGGAATTGCGGCTTATAAAATCTGCAGTCTTGTTCGCGAACTAAAAAAGCTTAACAATGAAGTGAGGGTTGTTATGACCCCCACTTCTACACAATTTGTCACTCCCCTTACTTTTTCTACTTTATCTGAAAATGAAGTATTAGTAGATTTTTTTCCTCCTAACACCAATACCAACACAAATTATTCTGTAAACCATATTAAACTTTCCTTATGGGCTGATCTTATTCTAATTGCTCCAGCTACTGCAAATACAATAGCTAAAATTACTTATGGTTTTGCAGATAATTTGTTAACCTCATTGGTTCTTGCGAAAAGGTGTCCGGTTGCACTTTGCCCATCTATGGATGTTGATATGTATGAGAATCCAATAACACAGAAAAATTTATCTCTTTTACGTGAAAGAGGATTCTTCATAATAGAACCTGAAACTGGTTTTCTTGCAAGTGGCTTAAGTGGTAAAGGTAGGTTGCCAGAGATTTCTTCTATTATTCAAAAAATTGATAATATTTTAAATCCTAAAAAAGATCTTCTTGGGAAAAAAGTTTTAATAACAGCAGGGCCAACACGTGAATTTATTGATCCTGTCCGTTTCATTTCAAATAGATCATCTGGTAAAATGGGTTACGAGCTTGCAAAGGCAACAAAAGAAAGAGGCGCTGAGGTTACTTTAATTTCTGGACCTGTTAACCTCAATCCTATACCAGAAGTAAATATCATAAATGTGATTACTGCCGAACAAATGTTTGAAGAAGTAAAAAAGCATTACTCTGAAAAAGATATTATAATTATGTCAGCAGCAGTAAGCGATTATACTATAAGAAATTACTCAACACATAAATTAAAAAAAGAAGCTAACGAATTAAATCTTACTCTAAACCCCACACAAGATATTTTACTATGGTTAGGTGAAAATAAAAACGATAAGACTATTTTAATTGGTTTTGCTCTTGAAACTAACAATGATATTGATAATGCTATAAAAAAACTTGAAACTAAAAAAGCTGATATAATAATTTTAAATAACCCCCTTATTGAAGGTGCTGGATTTGAAACTGATACAAATATAATAAAAATTATCGATAAAAATAAAAATATTACCGAATTTCCTAAGCTCACCAAATACGATTTAGCACATAAAATTATAGATTACATATTAAATCTAAAAAGCTAATTCTTTTCACCATTAATTTTATTTAACAACAAATTTGCTTTTATCTTATCAATTAGCTCTAATTCTTTTTGAATTTTTTCTGCCTCAGTTTTCTCGCCAAGTTCGAAATGGACAAGACCAATTACATAAAGTGCATTAGCTGATTGAGGATTAATTTTTAGAGCATTATTAGCAAACTTTATAGCATCTCTATATTTTTTTGTTAAATAGTAAGCTTCTGCAAGATACTCCATTACTTCTGGATTATTAGGCTTTAGTTCAAGTGCTTTTTTATAATATTTGATGGACTCAGAATATTCACCATTTTTCATCAGAGCAAAGGCTAAATAAAAGTTTGCTCGCTCATTTAAAGAATTTATTTTTACAGCTTCCTTTAAAACCGGGGTTGCTGATGCAAAATCTTGATTCATCATATAAGTTACAGCAAGATTTAAATAAGCATAAAAGAATTTGGGATCCATCTTTATTGATTCTTTATAATAATGAGCTGAAGAATCAAACATTCCACTTAACCCAAATACTAATCCCAACTGAAAATAAGTGTTAATATCATTTGGTTTTGCCTTGAGAGCAACTTTAAAATGATTAATAGCTTCAAGGTAATCGTTTACACCTTTTTCAGCAGCATAAATTCCACGCCAATAGTAAATATTATATATAGAAAACACAGATGAATCAGTAAGATAAATATTTACTTTATTGCTTTTTTCCAGTAAATCCTTTGCATAATTTAAAGGTAAAATATACCCTGAAAAATAATTATTTCTATATAAACCCTTTGTCAAACCAATTAGTTTATTCTTTTCATTAAATACTAAACCTCCTTCAATGCCAGGGATAATTTTACCCATATAAGTATAAAGAGAAATACCATCATTATTCACATAGTTTTCTGTTACTATGCCGGAGTAAATTGTATCAATTTTATTAGTATTAACACCAATTATAGAAATTTTATCGTTTATTTTTATTTTTGGGGATAAGTCTAAATCAATTTTATCTTGTGAAAAGACACCTACATTAATTAAAACTAAATCAGCTGTTTTATCCAACCCAATAATACTTTTAGCATATAAAGTATCACCTTTATAATTAACAAACTTTACATCCTTAAAACCAACTATATTGTTGTATAAGGTTAAAACAGCTCCATAATTATTCAGGTAAATACCGAATCCTTCTCGATAAATTGTTCCATCAATCTCTGAAATTACTTTTACAACATATTTCAGATTTTTATCAATTAGATCATCTGATTTTAATATACAAAATGAATTTGAATAAAAAGAAAATAGTAAGACAGAAATTAAAAGGAACTTTTTCATCGCATACCTATTAAATTTTATTTGACAATATATTTAAATTAAAACGATATTTCAAGTCAAAAAGGATTCACAAGAAATACACTTTTTTATAAATTCTTTTGACCGTTATTCTCAATACTCTTAATCTCATTCCAGTAATGATCCATTTCTTCCAAATTAGAAGTAAGAATGCTTTTCTGATTTTCTTTAAGTTTTTCTTCAATATACTGAAATCTTCTGATGAATTTTTCATTAGTTCTTCTTAAAGCATTCTCAGGGTTAATCTTATGGAATCGAGAATAATTCACTAAAGCGAAAAGAAAATCTCCCAACTCTTCTTCGATTCTATCGTTATCATTTTTTTCAAAAGTATCTTTTAGTTCATTTAATTCTTCTACAACTTTATCCCACACATCTTCCTTTTTACTCCAATCAAACCCAACTTTAGCTGCCTTTTCTTGCAAACGATAAGCTCTTTGCAAAGATGGTAATTGATTAGGTACCCCATCAAGAACAGATTCTCTTCCTTCTTTGAATTTAATCTTTTCCCAACTGGTTTTTACTTCATCAGCAGAATTTAATTCAATATCGCCGAAAACATGCGGATGCCTTCTTATTAACTTATCAATCTCTCCTTGCAAAACATCTTCTAACTTAAACTTACTACCTTCTTCAGCCATAATAGAATAAAGTACAACGTGAAGTAACAAATCACCAAGTTCAAGTTTTAACTCTTCAAAATCTTTATTATCTATTGCCTCAACAGCTTCATAAACCTCTTCAATAGTACTTGCTTTAATTGAATCAAAAGTTTGAACCCTATCCCATGGACATTCTTTTCTTAATCTTCTTACAATTTCAACAAATTCTTCAAATTTATCTTTCATTTGCTACCTTTTTATAATGCAATTTTTAATATTGATATTACATCTTGTTTGTTTAATTCTCTCAAAACTCCTAAGCCTTCACCTAATAAAGCAATATTTGCTAATTCCTCGATTTCATTCTCAGTAATTCCTACTTGAGAAAGAGAAATAGGTGCACCCCATTCAGAATACTTTTCTTTCATCTTTTGAATAGCAGAATCAACAGAATCACTATTCCAAACATTTTTTGCCCATCGTTTAAAAATGCCCGGATTTAATTCTTTATTATATTCTATCCATGCCGGGAAAATTATAGCCAATCCCTCTGCATGTGCAACTTCTGGATGTAAGGCACTTATAGCATGTTCTATACCATGCGTTGCCCAATCACCACCTTTAAGAGCTACACCACTTAAACCGTTTAAAGCTAACGTAGCAGCCCAATCAAGTTCTGAACGACTATCATAATCATCTGGATCATTTTTTAATTTATCAGTAACTTTGATAATTGTATTCATTAGAGCTTCGTTAATACTTAAAGTTACCTCTTCATTATTCCCCATAAAATAATACTCCATTATATGAGATAAAGCATCAACTGCTCCATTTACTGTTTGCCTCCAGGGTAAAGTCATCTGTTTTGAAGGATCAATTATTGATATTACAGGGAATAAAGCAGGCCCATAAATAGCCCATTTTTTCTTTTCTTCTTCATTAGTGAGCACTGCAAAAGGATTCATCTCTGTACCAGTAGCAGATAAAGTTAACACTGTAAAAAGTGGCAAAGCATTTTCTATCTGAAATTTATTTTCAAAAGCTGTCCATATATCATCTATATAAAATCCAGCAGCAATTGCTTTTGATTCATCTATAACACTTCCACCACCAACCGCTAAAATTGCTTCAACCTCATTCTCTCTTGCTAATTTTATGCCTTCCCTTGCATGAGAAAGAACTGGATTTGGTCTTACCCCTGGGAATTCAATGAATTTTATTCCATTTGATTTTAGAGAATTTACAACCTCATCATAAACCCCATTTTTTTTAATAGATCCACCACCCATTACCATCAACACTTTTTTGATGTTATGTGCTGTTAAAAGCTTTCCAATTTTTTGTATAGTGTTTTTTCCAAAAACCACTTGTGTTGGATTATAAAAAACAAAATTATCCATTTTTGTATCCTTTCTATATTTTTATAAAATTAATTTACTAACGTTATACCAATCAAAGAGCCAATTCCATAAGTTATCAAAGCGGCAGATAAACCAAATAATACTTGACGAAAGCCAGCAATAAAAATATTTTTACCGGTTATAATGCTAATTCCCGAACCAATACCAAATAAAGCAAAAGCACTTATCACAAAACTTAATACTGTTGCATGAAAACCTTCAGTAAAAATAAAAGGAATAACAGGTATAATTGCACCAAAAGCAAATAAAAAGAATGAAACTAAAGCTGCTTCCCATGCTGAACCTCCTAACTCCTCAGGATCAACTCCGAGTTCTTCTCTTGCCAGAGAATCTAGTGCTTTACTTTTATCGCTCATCAGGTTTATTGCTATACTATCGGCAATATCTTTAGGTATTCCTTTAGATTGATATATTAAAGAAAGCTCCTCTCTTTCCTCTTCAGGAGAGTTTTCTAATTCAAAAGATTCAGTTTCAATTTCTCTTTGATACAACTCTCTTGAGCTTTGAACAGATAACCATTCTCCCATAGCCATAGATGCTGCACCAGCCAGAAGTCCTGCTAATCCAGTAATTAAAATGTTATGACTTGTCAATTGTGCACCTGAAACCGCCATAACCAAACTTAGATTTGAGACTAATCCATCATTTGCCCCCAATACAGAAGCCCTGAGAGCATTGCCCCCTACATTTCTATGTCTTCCTTCAAGTTTAAATAAAGAACCCCCATCAATACCCTTTTGTGATGTTTTTGAAATAACACTCAAAATTTTGTTGTGTGCATTTTCTTCTTGAGCAAAGTTAGTATTTTTTGTTTCCAATTGTTTAGAATAATCAATTGAAGCATTATCTTCATTTGCTATTAAAGTTGATATAATAGACTGAGGACCCATCTTTTTTACGAGATATCTCATCACTCTACCACGAAAACTAATTTTAGTATTAACTGGTTGTTTTGTGATTTCAAATATTTTAGTTTTCCAAAATTCAGCATGCTTTAATTCTTGTGAAGATAGTTTGTTATATATCTCGGCAATACTCTTGTTTGGCTCCCTTTCTGCCATAGCTTTGTATATAGCAGCACTATCAATTTCCTTTTGCAGATTATTATAATACCTTTTTAATAACTCTTTCATAATTAACAATACTCTATTTTAATTTCTTTATGCTTTTCTTTTAAAATTTCAGCCAGTTCAAGAATTAGATTTTTTCTGATAGATATATTTTTTGGTAATAATGGATTTTGATAATAGCTATTAATACTTAAACCGACAAGAAAATAGATATAATCAGCCCGTAATAATTCTTTTGCCAACATCACCGCACCATCAATCTTAAAAGGTAAACGAGTAATTTCTCCATCAGATTCTTTAAGGTATTCAATACACTTAGAAATAGTGATAATTCCCTCGGTTATAAGATCTATTTCGCTTAACCTACCTATTGGTGGAACATCTTTTGTCATAGTAGGTATTAATGTTTCAACTACTTCCCCTAAATAAGTAGCAACTATATTTGCGGTTGTACCACCACAAATAACCCTCTTTCCATCAAAATCTAATACTTTTTTAACAAAAAAATTATCTTTGTTCGCATCAGTTGGAGGACCAGAAAATAGTATTAATCCATTTCGTTTTCTCAGGTATACACCTACAACTGTTGCATCATCACCTATATTACCTTTATACAACGAATAAGTTTTATTAATTATCTCACTAACAATATTTCTGGCGCTTACAGAATGAGTAATAAGAATACCTTCAAGATAATTTGCGATTTCATCCCAACCCCATCCAAAATTTAGTGTAATGCCCATACCTGCATAAAGCACGCCATCACTTACAGCCGCCAGAAAATCACCTCTATCAAGCTGACCTTCAGTAACTGTAATTTTTTTATTTAATATTTCAATGACATCATATTTTAAGAACTGAATACGACCATCTTTTACAAAAAATATTGGGGGATTGTCAAAATTGATAACTTTAAATTTATTTGTTTTTAAGTCTATTTCAATTATAGTAAATGTAGCATAAGCAATTTTTCTTATTTTGCAGATTGGTAAAGTTTTTAAAACGGTATCAATTACATCTCTTAAAGGAACATCAGCTTTTAGCATGCTACTAATAATTTCTGTAGTTAAAGTAGCAAGTATGTTTGCTTTTACCCCACTACCTAATCCATCTGAAAGAACAATTGAGGCTTTTTCTTCGTTCCTAAATATTTTTACTTTATCACCACAAAGTTCCTCTCCAGATTTATTTAAACTTTCCTCATATATATCAACAAAAGTAACCAATCAAATACTCTCCTGTTTCAACATATCAATCAATTTCAATAAACTGATTTTTGTTTCAGCAGTAGTTTCACCTAATAGACCAGCAATTTCCTGAGCTACTTTCATTTGTTTATCAACCACTTGATTAACTTTAATTAGAGTTTCTTCCTTAATTTTTATCATTTCATCTTTTTGCTTTTTTTCATGAGTAATATCAACCATTATACAAGCTACAATATTTTCATCTTTAATAGGGAACATCACTTTTTTTACAAAAAGATCGTATTTGCTATATTCTTTTTCTTTTGCTAAAACTACAGAATTTGTTTCAAGCACTTCTTTAAAATCAACATAATCATCTACAAATTCGGCAACATTTTTACCAATTATTGATTCAGCTGTAGTATTAAACATTTTGCAAATAGCAGGATTTACTATTTTTACTATCATATTTGAATCAACCACCAATAACCCATTTGGATCGTAATCCCACAGTAATTCCCACAATGATTTATTCTTGTTGTCTTCCATTTTTATTAATCTTCTAATAACTTTGGTAATATTTCTTCAGTGAATTTTTGTTCAATATTATTTACAGATATTTTTTTAAAATAAATATCCTTAAATTTTAATATTATTGCATCTTCACAGGGACCCAAACAGAATGCCCCCTTTAGTTCAATTGTTACATCAAGATTATTATTTGAAATTAATTCACGTAATTTGTTTAATACTTCATATACACCCTTTTGATGACATGCGGAACCCATACAAAGGTATAATGAATTCATAAAAATCCTTCAAATAATTAATATTATATTAATTTAGGCAAAAGTTATTTTTATTACAAGACACTAAAGAGGTGCAAAACAAAACATAATTTTTTTGGGAAAAGCGACGTTATTTTTTATTATTCCATTTTTTCCAAATTTCATTATCAGTAAGCATTTTGATAAAAACACCACTCACTACAGAGCGAGCTTGGAATCCAGCTTGTTTTGCATCATTTGTCCAAAACCAATCTGTTAAAGGCACTCTATCTGGAGTATCGTTAATAAAATTGATTAAAGGGGCAATCATTTTATCAAATTCAGAAAAATCTCTGTATAGTGAAGCAGTCCATAATATCCAATCTAGCTTTGTATAATCTTTACGATTATCTAAAGGTAATCCATATTTATTAATTTTTGTTAAATAAAATTTTAGTTCTTTTTCAAACACAACTTCTGGAAATAAATTTAATTGTAAAACTTTATCCCAAATCAAATTATATTTTTGACTCCATGTATTAGGCTTATCGAACGCTAATCTATAATGGTCTTTGTCATCAGCCATTTGAACCCATTTTTCAACATATTCTTTTGCTAATGAATGATAATTTTTATACTCATTTATTTTACCTGCCATTTTACACAAAAAGGCATAACAATCCAATGCAATAATAGCTTTTATGCTTAAGTTGGTGTTATGAGCAAGATGACCAGCAAAATCATCTGTACAAAGTTGATTCTCGGGATCTAAACCCTTTTCTTTCAAATACTCAGCCCATTTAGTAATAATATCCCAATACTTTAAAGCAAAATTGACATTATTTTCAACTTTAGAAATAGCTGCTATCATTATAATCATATTACCACTTTCTTCTACAGGCATTTGATCCTCTTCTGAAACTTCTCCACCACCATAGACCTGACCGTTTGCCTTTGGATAAGTTCCTAAATCATGTGGAGCAAAAGGAAATTTCCATCTATTCATTTTACAATATTCTAATAATGGAGTAAGTTGTGCTTTCAATAATTTGGTATTAAAAAGTAAATAAAAAGGAGAGGCAGGATAAATAACATCTACAGTAGATATACAGCCATTACTGAAATTTTCTTTTGGGAACATTAAAGGTGTTCCATCAATATCTATAGCAATTTTATTAGCTGCCAATCCCTGCCTATATGCAAGAGAGGCAACTGTTGCATAATTTTGACCTCCTACTTGTATCAAATCACCAACTAATTCTTCATCGAAATTAACACATTTTGAATAAATTTCCTGAAATTGTGATATAGATTTTTTTATAAGATCGTTTGTACTATAAATTTTTGACCAATACGGTTTTAGATTTCTGTAAAAGTATTGAATAGAAAAAATATCATCATATATAAGCGATATATAATTTCTTTTTTCTTCTTTTACATTCTCAAAATTGTAAATATATGAAAGAACTGGCCATGAGTCTCTTGCTGGACGTGGATTTCTCAAATCATCCTCATTCACAGAAGTACCATATTTAATAAAGTTTTCTCTCGAAATATTAAAAGGAGCTATTGAATTAGAAGAAGAGAGTGTCTTTTCAGAACATAAGTATAAAAAACCCCAATCAATTCTTAAATTATCACCCTTTTTGTCTAAAATTGGTTGTTCAGACGTGCCAAATCTTAATGCTTCAATACTATTTATTTTTGATCTTGACCATATTACTTTTTGTGATGGTTCATTTACAACTAATTCTGCAGTAACATCAAAATAAATTTGAACAGAATGCTCTTTTGAATCTATAGACCTAACATCCCATATCAAATAAGTTAGCGGTAAAGATAGTAAATTAATATCATAAGCAATAGATGGGGTAAGAAATGTTAATTTTATATTTACACCAGCTCCTTCAAACTCATACACTGTCCTTGTTGGTAATACTTTTAAAGATTTTTGCTCTAAAGGTTCAAGCTTATTAAATTCCCATCCCATAATACGATAATTCTTGCCATCAATTTTTACCAAACAAAGCATACCATAATTTGCACCTGTCCAATGCTTTGTTCTTTCATTATAAAGTTTATCACTGGTTGACCAGACACTAAAATAAGGATCAACTGCTATTAGTGGAGTAGCAGGAGGCCTGATTTCTTTAAGATTTTGTGAGAAAGATAAATTCATAAATACTATTATCCCTATAAATAATTTTACCAAAACTTTAAACATAATTCCACCTACTTTTTCCAAATTTGTAAAAAATTCTTATAACAAACAAGTATTTTATTTAAAAAGATAATATTTATTGATTTTTTATTAATTTAATATTATAATTAAAACTAAAATTATTTTTTTAGCAAATGTATTGATATTAAAAATATTTATGTTAAATCTTAAATCTAAAATAGCTTTAATTATCGTTTTACTAACAGGAACAATTTATTCTCAAAATCTAGTAATTGGTTTAAGTGGAGGAATAAATTATAGTATACCAAAAATAACTGAGTTTGAAGCCCAAAAAGAAATTTGCCCTCTTATAAAGCTTACAAGTGACTTTTACTTATCAAAAAATTTTTATTTACAGCTTGGCACTGGATATGTTCAACATTCTTATTCAATAGATATTTTTCCGGATATCAATATAATATTTAATTATATTGATATATCCTTAGCTGCTAAATATAAATATAAAAATTTTTTTGTTATTGCAGGATCAATGATTGATATTTATATAAATGGTGCAACTCATATAAACAATTATTCAATAGATCTTGATAAAACTTTTTCTGAATCATTACTTTATGGCTTGTTTGGTGGAATAGGATTTGAGTTTTCCCTTGGCAGAAATTTCAATTTACTATTACAATCTGATTATACAATTGGATTAAAAGACGCAACAAAAAGTGATGATATTGTAGTTAAATTTAATGGTATTAATTTTCTAGCAGGTTTAAATTATAATTTTTAATAAAAAAACCCTGAATAGAAATCTATTCAGGGTTTAAATGAAAATAATTTTTTTACCAATCTGTTCTTACTGAACCATAAACTTCTAACTTACCATTTATGTGTTTTGATTTATCAATAATTTTTTGATTTTGATCAACAGTAGCAGAATGACAGGCAAAACAGGCTACTACTTGAATGTGTGGTGCTTTTGGAGGCATTGAATGACATGAACCACATTTTGCTTCATCTGAACCTGAAGTCCACTTTGGAGTATAATTATTACCATTTGTAAAATTACCATGGCAATATGTATTTGCACACTCAATATTCTGATTATTATTCACTCTGGTTATAGTCATTAAAGCTTTATTTCTTCCCTTTGTATTTACATTTGCGAGTGAATCTGTAAATACAACCTCTGCATTACTTGTGTTATCGATATGACCGGGCTCCTTATAATTTTTTGGCACCTTATGGCACTCAGAACATCTTATACCCGAGCTTAAGCTTGTCCCCAATAAATGAACTTGATGAGCACCAACAGTTATAAACGAAGTTGATTTATTTCCATTTACATCTTTAGGTGGTGCAGCATTTACATTACTACCATGACAAACATTGCACGCTTCGGGCGTTCCCTGATGACAGAAATTACAGGATTTATCTGCCTGACCTCCAGAATAATCTCCACCATGGCACTTTTTACATTCTGTCATATCCCAACTATTCTTTTGGATAACCTTTCCATGAAAATCAGGTGAAGATGTTTTTAAAAAGCCATCTGGGTGGATTTTTATTGTAGCACTAACTGGTGAAATATTCTCATCTCTTAACTTGCTACAACCGGCTAGAAAAGCCAAAACTAATATAGAACTTAAAATTATATAATTAATCTTTTTCATACAAACCTTCAAAAATTAGATTATTAATTCTATTTTTTCCCATGACAATAACCACAGAAACCGAAACCAGATTTTTTTGTTTTTGCTGATACATCAACATGGCAATTAAAACATACAGCACCATCATCATGATGCCACAAACCATCATAACCTGCTTTGCTAAAATCTTTATCATGAGTTTTTGGATTAGTACCTTTAATACCATCTGGATCAATATGGCAAATCGTACAAACAGGATCATTACCTTGTGTATCATGGCAACTCATACAAGTTTCAATCTCTCTTTTTGCATATTGAGCATGTAGCCCACCACCAGAGCCTCTTCCAAGTGTAGTAAAACCGGCTACAGTGTGCCATTTAGGTTTTTTTCTAATTCCATCATTATTACCCGAATGACAGTCATTACAAAATGTTTGAGCATCATGGCAGGTATAACACTCAGTTTTTTTAGTTCTTGCATCAAATCCATGTGTTAAAATATAATTTAATGAGTGAACTTTTTGAACCATTAAACTTTTTGTGTCATCTACATTATCTGGATTTACTGCTCGATCAGACATTTTATTAGCCATCATATCCTTTACTGGTAATAAAGGCGAACCATTATGACATGTTTGACAAAAACTTTCATTATGACATGTTTGACATTCGCTATCAAAACTATTCGTTCTAATTAATTTACCATGAGTTTTTGTAAAATCTGCTAAATAATGATTTTTAGGTTTTAGATTTGATAAATCACTATGGCAAATTTCACAATTTTTTGATGCAACTAAATTTGATTTATTAACTGTTTGTAATTTTGCCTTCTCTAAACCATTATTATGACATGAAAAACAAAGCTCCATATCAGGCATAGCTTTTTTACTTTCACTAGCATATTCAACTTCTTCCAACCCCTGATGACATGTTTTGCATTCCATCTTTGAAGTTTCAACATGATACTTATGATTATAGATCAATTCTCTTTCTGGATTGTCAAAAGGTTTTGGTTCACTACCTTCTGGATGACATTTTTCACAAGGCGTAGATTTTTCATCGTGGCAAGTATAACAATTAGCCATCTTTGGTAAAAGATTATCCGATGATTTTTCGCTCTCCTTTGCACCCTTATGGCATTCCGTACATTCAGTTTCCATTATAAGGTGGGTTTTATGAGAAAAAGTAATTATTTTACTTCTATCTTCATTCCCAATATTTTTAGTTTTAGGCCCTGCCCCAATAGAAATAATTGCCAATAAAAGAGAGCATGTTAAAACAAAACCGATATAAAATTTATTTACACTCATATCTATTTCACTTAATTATTAATTAAAAAATATTTAGTTTTGATAAAAAAGAATACCCGAATTTGAAAAACACTCTGAAATCGCTTTTATAAACATCGTTAAACATCATCTGGCCTTGCAAATCACAAGATATTGATCTTGTTGGTCTATAACTGGCTCCAAGAATTATTGACGTAGCATCCTTTTTATCATCTTCCTTATATTTATAAGAAACGTAACTAAAACCACCCTGTAAAACAACTTTTCTCTCAAACAATGGATATAGCATATCTAAAGATAACGCATCTAAATCACCCACATAACCAAAATTTCTACTATAGCTAATCGAACCAAATGAAGAATTTGCCCCTATCATAAGCCTTGATGAACTTTCATCTTCATATTTCAAATTGCTGAATCTAACAAATAAATTATACTTATCAAATAACAAATAATCAATTCCACCACCAAGTTCATCTGTATTCTTTTGTGTAAATACTGAAAATATCGAATTGAAAGCAATTCTTGGCTCCCGATGTAAATATTCAAATGATAACCCAAGAGATTTATTAATGTTATACCTTAAGTTGATTTCTCCTCTGTAAAGATGCCATGTGTTCATATCATAATCTGTTTTACCATAAGCAGAAAATAAACCTGAAGAATAATTCACATCTAGGCTACCATATTTCTCATTTCCAGAATTATTTTCAATCATTACTTCATAGGTATTGAACATCGTATCAGTTCTTAAAGCGTAAAAGCTTTCAGGTTTTCTATGTTTATTCATAAATCCTAAAGTAACTCTTGTATTAGGAATATAATAAGTTCCTAATTGAAAGCCATACATATAATTCTTATCAATATCTTTCCTGATCTTTAGGGCTTGATCTATAGGAAGAAGCCCGCCAAAATAGCCTGTAAAAAAAACATTACCTTCAAATGGTCGCAATTTTATAGAAGCACCATCAATAGCTCCAACACCCATTCCTGCAAAAATAGGGATTCTACCAATTTTTACATCCAAAATATCAAACAGATTTTTTTTCTCAAGGTAAAGATTATAAAATCTTAATCGAGGATCATCAGTTATTGAAGAACCAAAATCATTAGAACCGTTAAAATAGGTGTGAAGCACTAAATCATCTTTGCCAAAATCAAGTTGAACGGTTTCTGATGCTCTAAACTGAGTAGACGATTTATTATTACTTTCATATCTTTCCCACGTATACCCGGAAGTCACAAACCTTCCATTTATATATTGTGAAAAAGATAATGAAAAAGTAATGAAAAACAAAATAATTACAGAAAAAATAAATCTCATAAATATATTCCTATATTTTTTTTACATCATTTCTGTGGAATTGGATGAGCAATCTTTGCCCAAAATTCATCAAATTTAAACTCCCTATAAGTAGGGCTCTTTTCATTATGACAAGATTTACACCTATTTTCAATTATACTTTTGCTATTCTCATTCAGCTTTGTATATACAAGTCCAGCTTCAATTGCATCAGCTAACTTATCTTTTTTGTGATGAATATTTTTCCACTCTGAAGCCGCTCCGTGGCAGGATTCACAAGTAACTCCTTCCTCTATATCATATTTTTCTGCAAATCTATTTTCACCATATCCAGTAACATGACAGCAAAGACATTCTTTCGATTCAGAGGCACTCGTTTTTAAGCCTTTCTCTTTTGCTATTTTTTCAGCTTCTTCAGTTTTTAAGGTTTTAAACGCAGAGGCATGCTTTGATTTTTGCCATATATCTACCTGTTTACCCCTTGAAGGCATATTATGACAATTGCATGACTTTACTCCGATATAATTATGTTTTTGAGTATCTTGTTTTAAAAACAAACCCCAAAAAATAACTGTTAGAATAATTAAAACATAAAAATAACTTTTTTTCATAACCTCTCCAATATCTTTTTTAAAAAATCACCTAGCAAATATTATAATTTCTCAGCGATCGCATTAGCCATTTCTATTGTTGAATTAGTGCCACCCATGTCATAAGTTTTAACCTTTGATTCGATTATTACTTCTTTGACAGCCTGGTATAACAAATTGGCTCTATCAGTTTCTCCTAACCAATCAAGCATCATTTTTGCTGCAAGAATGCTGGCTATTGGATTTACTTTATACTGACCCGCATACTTTGGAGCTGAACCATGCGTTGGTTCAAATACAGCATATTTTTCCCCAATATTACCACTGCATGCAAAACCCATACCTCCAACTAATTGAGAACATAGGTCTGAAAGAATATCACCGAATAAATTTGTTGTTACTATTACATCATAATTAAGTGGATTTTTTATAAGCCACATGCAAATAGCATCAATATTTGCAGAATCAAATTCAATATCAGGATAATCTTTTGCTACCTCTTTAGCTACATCAAGGAATAAACCACAGGTAGCTCTTAGTACATTAGCTTTGTTAACTACAGTTACCTTTTTACGATTATTTTTCCTTGCATACTCAAAAGCTGCTCTGATAATCCTTTCAGAACCTTTTCTTGTAATTGATCTTATTGAAATAGCTGCATCCTTTGGTATCTTTTCCATACCCTTTAGTGAATACATTACCTCAGGGACGGGTTGATACTCTACACCAATATACATTCCTTCGGTATTTTCTCTAAAAACTACAATATCAATTTTTTCTTTATAATTTAATGGATTGTTCGGAAAAGCTTTACATGGTCGTAGACAAATATATAAATCTAAAAGTTGCCTCATTTTTACTATAGGGCTCGTATAAACATAACCTTTATCCCTTAACTCAGGGTTTAGCTCCTGAATAGAAGCTTCTTTAGGTTTTGAAGTAATTGCACCAAAAAAAGCGCAATCTGTATTTTTTAGTAATTCAATAGTTCTATCAGGTAAAGCGTTTCCTTCCTTACACCAAAATTCCCAACCAATATCACCATGAATATATTCAGCATCTAATTGAAGTTTATCTAAACATATTCTTGTTGCTTCGCAAACATCAACACCAACACCATCACCGGGTAACCATGCAATTTTATATTTTGCCATAAACCCCTCCTTTATTTTTTTGAATATTTTTTTCTTAAATATGGGATTAAACCTCCCTCTTTAAGATATAATACCGCTTTTTCATCCAGAGGAGAGGCTATAATTTGTGTGTTCGAAGTTTTATCATTTATTATGCCTTTTAGCAAATCAATCTCTAATTCATCACCCTCCTTTATCACTTTGTATGCATCTTGACTGCTAATAAGTGGCAATCCTAAATTTAAAGAATTACGGAAAAAAATTCGCGCAAAAGAAGAAGCTATAACTCCACCAAAACCAGAATATTTGAGCGCAGCTGTTGCCTGCTCACGACTTGAACCACAACCAAAATTCTTAGCTGCAACAATAAAATCTCCTGGTTCCATTTTCTTTTTAATTTCTGGATAAGCTAATTCAAAAGCATGTTCAGCTGTATCTTTCTTATCTGTGATATTCAAATACCTGCCCGGATAAATTATATCAGTATCTATATTATCGCCTAAAACGGCTACTACTTTTCCTCTTAAAATAAAATCTTCCATACTTCCCTCTTTATTTTAAATTTATTGGATTAGTAAGTTTTCCTGTAATTGAAGATGCTGCAACAACAGCCGGAGAGGCAAGATATACAAATGAATCTTTACTCCCCATTCTTCCAATAAAGTTCCTATTTGTACTTGAAATACAAACCTCACCTGCGGCAAGAATGCCTTGATGAACTCCAACACAGGGACCGCAACCAGAAGGATTTATCATTGCCCCAGCTTCAATAAAAGTTTGTATGTATCCTCTATTTAATGCCTCTAAATATACCTCTTGAGAAGCAGGAATAATTATCAATCTAACATCAGGGTGAACTTTTCTATTCTTTAATATTTGAGCAGCTTCAGCTAAATCTTCTAACCTTCCATTTGTACAAGAGCCAATCACCCCTTGATGTATAATCAAATCACCAACCTCAGAAAGATTTTTAACATTATCAACAGAATGTGGGCAAGCAATTTGTGGCTCTTTTATTTCATTCGTAACATCTATATGAATTACTTTCTCATATACGGCATCATCATCTGCTTTCAAATTATGATCAAAACTCCAATCCTTTCTTCTCTGATGAATATACTCAATTACCTTTTTATCAACTGGAGTAAAAGCTACCTTTGCCCCCATCTCCATCGATAAATTGCAAATCACCATACGTGATGCAATTGACATATTTTCGATTGTAGAACCAGTAAACTCTACGGCTCTATAATCTGCACCATCGGCTTTAATTTTGCCAATAATATAAAGAATTAAATCTTTAGCATAAATTCCCGGATTGAACTCCCCATCACAAACAATTTTAATAGTATGAGGAACTTTGAACCATAATTCACCTTCTGTCCAAACACCAGCCATTTCTGTTGCACCTATCCCTAACGCAAAGGCTCCAAAAGCACCATGTGTAGTAGTATGTGAATCCGTTCCTACTACAACTGCCCCAGGAAATATATGCCCCTTCTCAGGAAGTACTTGATGACAAATACCACCTTTTCCGACATCATAAAAATTCTTTATCCCCTGCGATTTTACAAATTCACGTACTGCCTTATGCGTAGTTGCTGTCCTTTCAGATTCAGCTGGCACGCGATGATCAAAAATAATAACTATTTTCTTAGGATCCCAAACCTTTTCCACCCCTATCTCAATAAAACTTTTCCTGACCACATCTGCATTTTCATGAGACATTGCTACATCAACTTTAGCTACAACAACTTCATCTGGTTTAACTTTTTCCTTCCCCGATGCTCGAGCAAGGATTTTTTCGGCTATTGTCATGCCCATTCTGCACCTCGTAATTTTTTAGATATTAATTTTGTCTCCTCACTCTCTCATAAAATAAATATCTAAAAAACTTATCTCTTTTTAAATATTCTTATTTTTTTCTTCAGCTTCTTTCTTTGCTTCTTCCTCTTTTTGTCTTTGTTTTATTCTTTCAAGCTCTAAAGGATGTTCTTCTGCCATCTCTTCTTCTGATAATGTTCCTTTTATCCATGCCAAATTCATCGGATAAACATCTGGATTAAATATAACGAAATAAATGTGCCATATCAAGATGGAAAGAGCAGCAAGCCAAGCTTCATAATAATGAATATACAATGAAATATCTGTAAACAATTTTGATGTTAATCCAAGAAAATAATTTTCAAACCACAAGACTATACCTGTTAAAGTCATAACAATTGTGCCCCATACTAAAGCCCAATATTCAGATTTTTCGACATAAGAAAATCTATCCAATTTTGGTTTTACTTTTGACAATCCAAGATTAAATTTCATCACTCCAATGGCATCATGAAGATCTTTAACCTTTGGCATCAAATCACGTATCAATTCTCTTCCCCTTTGTGTAAAGGTGATGTATATAAGATGATAAATTGATGCTGCAACCATTACAACTGCAGCTATTCTATGAAGTATACCACGAACCTCTACAAATTCAGGTATATTATTCCTAAAAGGAACTACCCACCATGCATTTGGAAATTTAAGCATAAAACCTGTAATAACTAAAATAATAAAACTTATCATAAGCATTGCATGTTGAATTCGTTCCTGAACAGTCATTCTTAAATACAATCCTGTTCCAAATCTATGCTCTATTGTTTGATATCTTCTCTTCTCAAATTTTATTTTCGATTTCTTGATTAAGTCAATTAAGTTGTGTACAAACATTCCTCCTACTACAACTATAATCATGATGATATAAAAATTTGAAATGAAATATAAAATTCCATTCTCTTCTTCTCTAACATCTATGTGTACTTTACCTTTTGTAAAGTTTTCATTGGCTCCGGGATGACATTTACCACAAGTTGCAGCTAAATTATTTTTATTTACTTTAGATGTTGGATCACTTGAAGGTTTTATATCATGCACACCATGACAGCTTGCACAGTTTGCTGCTTTTGTATCACCTGCAGTTGTTGCTAAACCATGATAGCTATCTTTATAAGATTTTATTCTACCCGAAGCTAATCCATATTTTGAGTTTAATGCAACAGAGTTATGGCATGTTTCACATATCTTTGAAGAAACATTTGCTGGGGCTACAGGTGATTTTGGGTCCGTAGGAGGTAAAATTTCATGTTCACCATGACAAGTTGTACAAACCGGTGATTGAATGTTTCCCTTTTGAAAAGAAACTCCGTGAATGCTTTCTGAATATTCTTTAGATATATTTTGATGACACTTTGAACAAGTCTGTGGGATTTGTCTTATATTAACACTACTTTGAGGATCGCTTCCAGTTAATACTTTATGTGCAGTATGGCAATCACTACAAACAGCAGCACTGGTATTTCCATTTTTTGAAAGCATACCATGTGCACTCATTTCATAAGATGCAATAAATTTTGCTGAAGGTATAACTCTGGCTTTTACTTCTTCATTATTAACATGACAGTTTAAACATACTTTAACCTGTTCTTTTCTTCCAACAGGTGAACGAGAATCTGTTATAAGCTCTATACCATGCTCTCCGTGACAATCTGAACATATTGGTGCACTTTTGAAGCCTTCCTTATATGCTTTACCATGATTAGAACTCTCATAATCTGCTCTTTCATTTGGATGACATTTACCACATGTTTCAACTTGCTTTTCTCTTGATGTAGCTAACTTTGGATCTAATTTTATGTTTGCAGTATGATCTCCATGGCAATCTGCACATTGAGCAGCTTCTTTACCATTTACTTGAATTCTTGAGTGTACACTATGAACATTTTTCTCAATAAAACCAACTATAGATGGATTCTGACCTTTATATTTATTCTTATACCAATCTTCGCTCAAATGACATGTTAAACATTTATTTGAAGAAGTAGCTCTATTGCTCATATTCACACTATGAGAGCCATGACAATTAGAGCATATTTTTGCGTTTTTATCCTGACTTGCAAAAATGCTCTTATGCATCGTGTTATTTGCAATTAATTTATTTTCTGAGTGACATTTTAAACATAAATCGTATACCTTGCTTGAATAAACAGTGGATTTAGGATTATTCCTCGGAAGTATATTATGAATCACTCCATGACAACTATTACAACTGGCATTTCTTTTATTTCCAGACAACTTATAATGTGCAGTATTTTTATAACCAACTATATCTGATTCTTTATGACAAGTTAAACATAAATCTACATCAACATATAATTTTTTTGCTTCTTGAATGGTATGTGGATTATGACATTCATAACACTCCACATTCCTTTTTTTATTTATATTTTTTGAATGAGCACTATTTTCAAATCCTTTACTATCATGACAGGTTAAACAGTCAATTTTTTCAGGGTTTTCTTTATGGGGCATACTACCAGGGTCATATCCGGTATGACAATCTACACAGCTCATATCTGAATGTTTTGAAGCCGAATACCCTTTTTCATCTATAAATATTGATACTGTTTTACCCCTCTTTTCCATTGTCAATCCACTTTCGTTATGACAGTCCAGACATTCTTTATTGCTCTGGGAGAATGAAATAAAGTGGAAAATTATTGTAATTAAAAATATTTTGATAAATTTAACTTTCATTTTTATTCTTTTTGTTTCTGGTGGGTTTATGATTATCTTTAAAATCATATTATTTGCTGAAAGAAAGTTATTAAGTAATATAAGGTAATAATTATAAACAAAAAAATCAAGTTAGACACACTAATATCTCTTAACTATAAATTGATTAAAAAAAGAAAATAGGCTACTAATTATTAAGTTAGTAGCCTATTATGGTTTGATTACTTCATTAAGGTCATTTTTTTGGTCATAACAAAATTAGGTGCTCTCATTTGATAGAAATATACACCAGAAGAAGCTATAGTACCATTATTTGTTCTACCATCCCAGGTAACTGTATAAGTTCCGCTTTGTATAAAATTATCAACTAAGGTTGCAACTAATTGGCCATTAATATTATAAATATTAATTTTCACGTTACCATCTTTTGGAACTGTGAAATTAATGTTTGTAGTTGGGTTAAATGGATTTGGATAATTTGGTGATAAAGAGTATACTGCTGGTTTGTTAATATCATTTTGTACAACTCCACCAGTACCACTAAATGAATTTAATGTTCTTAATAGTACATTAATTGTATATTTTGCGTTATGAGCACCTAAACTACGATCCTCTTTAAAATAGATATAATTATAATATGCTTTTCTTACAGTCATATTTGTTGCAAGTAATATAGAATCCGCTTTTGTTGTATTTGTTGCTCTTAATGTAACCCAACCATTAGAACCTTTGGTTAAACCTGCTGCCAAAAGTTTGCTTTCAAGTTTAGCCAACAAACCTTCAATTTCAGCCTGAACACCTTCTAGAACATCATCACCATCATAATCTGCAAAAGCTTTGATATCACCAAAATCTGTAATTTCACCATGACACTCTTTACATGCAGCAACATGTTCTATTAAAGTAGAATCTGTTGTTTTAATGTTCATGCCATCTGCAATAAATTTATACCCTTTAAGTTTAAAGGTATGTCCTCCCATCTGATTGATACCAGGATTGTTATACCCAAGTGATCCATAAACATCTGGTGATGGATACATATGACATGTTGCGCAAGAGTTCTCAACACCTTCATGACTCATTAAACCTGTAATTGAATATTTGTAGTTCTCATTATATTCAATTGCATTTCTTCCTAAAAATACATCAGCCTGTGGACCATGATGAGGACCTAATCTTGTACTATATGTGTATTTTGTTACTACAGATGCCTGAGCATCACTTCTTGCTTTATGGCAATTCATACAGATTTTTCCAAGACCACCCTCAACAATCTTATAACCATTTGCCAATGTATCTGCATTTACAGTTCTAACTTGTTTTTCATTTGTTGTGCTATGTGGGTCATGGCAAATAGTACATGCTAAAGGACTATTATTTTTACCAGCTAAGCTTGGTGTTTTTGACTGACTCCTTGCTTCAACAAATTCATAAAAAGCTTTACCAGAATGACATTGGTTACAACTAGCATTATCAGAAGTATATGCGGTCATACTAGAATGTCTCGAATTCATAAATTGTCTTGTAACAGAATGTTTGTAAGGTGCATCATGGCACTGATCGCAAGCACCATCTTCAATTGTAACATTTGTCCCCTTTGCAGTGCTCATATGCTCTGAATAGTAAGGACCATGACAAGCCTCACAACCAATAGTCGCAAATTGTTTTTGTTCTGTACTCATAGAAGTCCATCTTGAACCATCAAAACTGAACATCTTTCGTATTCCGCTGCCACTTGTATCTGGTTTAGTAAAACCATTTGCCCACCAATAACTTAAGAAACCAGTAGAGCTTGCTTGAGTATTATCAAAACCAGAGTTATACCCGGTGGTATGACATGGTGCACATGTAGAAGCATATTGTCCACCTGGGTTTGATACGCCTTCATAATTTTCAGTAAACTCAAGTTGACCTGTTATTCCTTTCTTAAAAATACTTGCGTGTCTCGTTTTTGCCCAATTTGGTACTACGTTGGAATGACACATTCCACACTGAAGTTTTGATGGATCAGGTGTACCTGCTGTAAAGCTTTCATTTGTTATTGTACCTATACCTCTGTATGTACCGCAATAAATTGTTTGAGTAGCTGAAGCAGTTCCATTGATTGTTAGTTTTACTACATAGGTACCAACAACATCAGGAACAAAATTCATCATTTTACTTGTTGCATCATTAATAGTTGCATTTGAGCCTGATGGTTTTGAATCGAGTGTCCAAGAATACGATGTGATAGCAGCACCAGATTTTTCACTACCTGAAAGCCATACCACTGTTTTTGGAGCTGCAACTGGTAAGCCTGTAGTTGTCCATCTGTTAGCATTTAGGGTAACTGATTTCTTTAGCTCATATCGAACTCGATAATCAGACATTGCTTCAACCTTAATTACTGCAGTTAAAGTTTGAGCTAAAGAATACACGCTTGTTAAGAAAACAAGGAGGGTTAAAGTAAATACTTTCTTCATAGAAGCCTCTCTTTTTGGTTGAAAAGTACTTATTTAATCAAATACTTTATTTACTGAAAAAAACATATTTCTAACACAAAATTATTGATTTTTCTGAAAAAGTCAAGCTAAATATTAAAAATTGTTTAAAATTTCTACAAAAAAAGTGTTATAACATTAATCACAATATTATATAATACTTAAAAATTACATACTTATACATTATAAGTAATAAATGGTTTTCATATTGTTATAACTAAATTAAAAAGGTTATCTAGCTAATAACATTTTGCCTATATGTATATTCTCATTAACTTTAACTTTGTAAAAATAAATACCGGAGGGGACTAAATTCATATTTTTATCTCTACCATCCCATTTAAAAATATATTCACCTGGCTGTAAAAATGAATCATTTATTCTATTAACTTGATTACCATTAATATCATAAATATCAATTGTTAGGTGACTTTTTTGAGGAATTTTTATTTTAATATTTGTAGAGGGATTAAATGGATTAGGATAATTTGGATAAACGAAAATTTTTTCTGGGATGATATTTTCATAAATATTTGTACTACTTGTATAACCTGTTATATCTATCAAATAATATATTCCATTTGAATAAAAGAATCCTGTTTTATATGGTTCTGATGCATTGTATTGCACCTTTGCATTATATACTTTATTACTTTTTTTAACCCAGATCTTATAATTTATTAACTCACCTTCTTTAAAACCTTCAACTACATTGGTAGTCATAACATCATCACCATAAGCAATTATTGCTGTATTTGCCTTTTGCCAAACTACTGCCCCACAACACAACCCTGTAGAATTAAATACTCCGATTTCATCACCAACATCTAAAGGTATACCATTTACATTAGGATTCGATAATGTAGTAATAGCAATAGTTGCATTTATACCAGTAGTTTTATACTTAAAATAATTTGTAGTAGTTTGCGATAATAATAGAGTAGAGAAAAATAATATTATTATTATTGGCTTCATAAGGTCCTCTATTAAAAATTTATTTTATTGTAATGAAAAAGTCAATAGTAATTAAAATGACAAAAAACGCTATACCTATTTTTTATTCATAATTTTTTAATTAAAACATTTGTTTACTTGACATAGAAAAAAAACTTTTTTATATTTAATAAGACCTAACTTTAAGATTTTTATATCTATCATAATATAAGGAGCGGCCTTATGAAGTGGTTAAAAAATTTAAGTATTAACCTAAGGCTTTTTTTTGCTTTTTTGATTATTGCAATAATAGCCTTAGTAATAGGAATTATTGGATTAAAATCAGTTGATAAAGTATCAGATAATTCTACTCTCCTATATCAAAATAGTGTTAAACCTATAAGCTTATTAATTGATATTTCTGCATATTTTCAGAGAGGAAGATCTATTGCAAGAGACTTTTTAATTATCAATTACCTGCCGGAAGTTGAAAAAGAAATTGAAAATTTTAAGAGCAAGCTGAAAACTCAAGAAGAAGCGATGGATAAATACGAAAAATTAATTAATACACCTGAAAAGAGAAAAGCTTTTGATAAACTAAAAGAAATCCATTCTAAATATGTTGCTGGGTGTGAGGAGTTCTATCGTTTGGCAAGAGCAAATTTAGATAATGAAGCTTTTGCTTACTTGAATGGTGATTTTGATAATATTGTTATGGATGAAATTAAAACAATAAATGAGTTAGTTAAAATTGAAACCGATTATGCTAATAATTTAGATCAGGAAAGTCAGGAAGTAAACAAGTCATCATCTTCAACTCTCTTAACTCTTATAATTCTTGGAGTTTTGTTAGCTTTAATTTTAAGCTATGTATTTATGAAAATAATTGGCGGAAAAGTTGCTTGGTACGAAGCACTACTTGATTCAATAAAAATGCCTATGTCTGTTACAGATATGAATATGAATTGGACATTTATCAACAAAGCTGTTGAGGATTTCTTAAAAGTAAAAAGAAAAGATGTTATTGGAAAACCGTGTCATAATTGGGGTGCCGCTATATGTAAAACAGAAAATTGTGGTGTTGAAAGAGTTAGAAAAAATAAACCTGTTACTTTCTTTGAACAATTTGGTGGTTATTTTAGAGTTGATACATCCTTTATTTATGATAACAAAGGAAGAAAAATCGGGCATGTAGAATTTGTTCAAGATCAAACAGAACTTAAAAAGCAATCTGAATTAATTAAAAAAGCAGCAAATAAAATACTTGAAGTTAGCGATAAAACGTACACTACCGCAAATGAATTAAAAAATTCAACAAACGTTGCCGCTTCATCATCTGAACAAATTTCAGCAAACGCATCTTCTGTTTCTACTGCAGCCGAAGAGATGGCAAGTTCAATAAAAGAAATCTCTCATAACACACAGAACGCCTCAAAAATATCAAAAGAAGCAACTTTAAGATCCCATGAAGCATCTGAAGCAATGGAAAGACTTGCAAAAAGTTCAAATGAAGTAGCATCAATCATAAAAATTATAAACAATATCGCAGAACAAACAAATTTACTTGCCTTAAATGCTACAATTGAAGCAGCACGCGCAGGAGAAGCTGGCAAAGGTTTTGCTGTTGTTGCAAGTGAAGTAAAAACATTAGCCCAAGAGTCAGCAAAATCAACTGAAAACATCACTAATAATATTAAACAATCCTTAGAAGATACAAGAAAAGCAATGGAAAAAATAAAATTAATTGCTGATACAATAAAGGAAGTGAACGATATATCAAATACTATAGCTAGTGCAATAGAAGAGCAATCTATAACAGTATCAGAAATTAATAGAAACCTTTCTGAGGTATCAAAAGGTTCAAATATGATATCTGAAGTAAATAATAATATTTCTAAGGCTGCTTTAGAGTACACCACATTAGCTGAAGAGGTTAAAGCTACAGCAACAGAACTCAAAGAACTATCTAACAGGCTGGAAGCAAATTTATCTGCACAATGAAACTTTTTAATCTTTGTATCGTATATATTGGTGTACTCTTCTTCTAATTATTGTGGGGCGGATTCCAATATCCGCCTTACATATTTTATAATTATAAAACAATGTAATAAATAATGAGAATAAAAATTGTTTACTATCTAATAATTTTAAGCGTATCTTTTGTTTTCACTAATTGCAATCAAACAAGCGGAGGCGGAGAAGTATTAACTCCAGGAAGTGAAGACCCATATATAATTGATGCTGTTTTGTGCACCTCAATAGAAAACAACTCTCCTTCAGGCATAACTACAAATTTTTACCTAGGTGAAAGAGTGTATTTATGGGTTTTGTGGGCAAACGTTGTTAAAGATGATAAGGTTATTTCCGTTTGGTATGACCCCGATAATTTCAAAAAGAGCGAATATTCTGTTGTTTTCCAGAGCAATGCTAATAGACAAATTTCTATAAGTTATCTAGATATATCAAATTTTGCAACAAAAGGGGAATGGATCGTTAAGTTATATTTAAACAATCATTTTATGCGCAGCTACCGCTTTTATGTAAATTAAAATCCTCAATTATCCTTAAAACAATTAATTGTCTTTACAAATGCCCTCTTTATAATCTTTTTATGAAAAGGTTTTATGAAAAAGAATAAAATCCTTCCGAATATATCTTTTAAGCAAATTTTTGTTGACATAACAGCAATATAATTATTATCTATACTATTAACAAAAGCAAGTGCTAACCGATAATCAATATTTTTTGTTTCACCAGCTAATATAACCTCAATTTCAGTTATATTAATAATATCAAAGAATAGCAATTTTTTACCAGGTATTATTAAACTATCAATAATATCTTTTTTATTCCATTTTTTTATTAAACATCCCGTTAAATTCAAACAAAATGTTTTTAAAAAACTTTCTTTATCCAACTCTTTCTTTGTGCTAAATGTATCAAAATATAAATCTGAATAATCAATCCTTTCTAATTTAAGTCTTGCAGCTGTTGACATAATATATCCCAGAATATTTTTATTAAATACATTGAATCATAAGGGAGAAAGAATCTCCCTTATGATTTTAAAATTACATTATGCTTCCTGAATAGCCTTCTTTTTTATTGGATTTAATTTCTTAAATAAAGCAGGCACTTTAACTCTATAACTCTCCATAATTGTATAAACTACTGGAACCAAAACCAATGTTAGCATTGTAGAACTAAGCAACGCACCAATAACAACAATCGCCAAACCTCTTCTGAAATCACCACCTGCACCAGCTGCTACAGCTAATGGTAACATACCAAAAACCATAGTAGCAGTAGTCATTATAATTGGCCTTAATCTTATTGGTCCAGCTTCTAATAGTGCATCAATCATACTTTTACCTCTTGAACGAAGTGTATTGGTATAATCTACAAGCAATATAGCATTTTTAGTTACCAGACCCATCGATAATAGCACTCCAATCATTGAAAAAATATTCAGCGTTTCACCTGTTATAGCAAGAGCAAATAAAGCTCCAACAAGTGCTACAGGTAAAGAAAACATAATAGTAAATGGATGAATATATGATTCAAATAAGCTCACCATAATCATATAAACGAATAATATTGCAAATGAAATTGCTAACAACATATCTGCAAACATATTTTGCATGTCCTCTGCTTCGCCACCATAAAAAATGCTAATTTCTGGTGGGAAATTTTGAGCCTTAATTTTGTTTTGTATCTCTTCAATAACCTCACCTAAAGGTCTGGTCAAATCTAAATTAGAATAAATTGTAATAATCCTTGATCTATCTTTCCTTTGAATTTGCGTTGGACCAGTACCATAATTAATAGATGCAATTTCATTTAATTGAACCTGTTTACCCATTCTATTAATAATGGTTATTTTACCAACATCTTCAGGGTTTGTTCTATTTTGTTTTGAGAGTACTACTCTAATATCATATTCAGTATCACCATCTTTATATTTGGTATCATTATCACCCTCAAGAGCATTTCGTAATGTAGAGGCAACTTCACCTACTGTTAAACCTAGATCTGCACATTTTTCCCTATTTATTACAACTTTTACTTCTGGTTGTCCTTCTTCCCATGATGATTTAACATCCCTGGTACCTGCGGTAGAAGATACAATTTCATTTACCTTTTTTGAAACAGCAATCAATTTATCAAGTTCTTCACCTTTTATCTCAATGGCAACAGGCGTCATATCAGCAGATCCAAAAATACCAATAAGAGATGCAGTAGCTTTTACACCTGGTATAGTACTTGCTTTTTCAACAACCTGTGAAATTATTTCTTGAGTTGATTCTTTCCTTTTTTTCTCAGACACTAATCTTATTTGTATTTGTCCAATATTTGATTTATCTGCACTGCCAAACGATGATTCACTTCTTCCTACAATAGTATAGTATTGCTCTACTTGGGGCATGTCTTTTATCATATCTTCAACTTTTCTTGTAGCTTCATTTGTACCTTCTATACTTGTTCCAATAGGCATTTCAATATTTAATGCAAATTCTCCTCTATCAGGTTGAGGCATAAATTCTGTACCAACCAATCCAAAAGGAATTAATGTAATGCTTAATATTGTCAAAGAAAAACTTACAATAACTACAGTCTTTTTATGATTTAATGCCCATCTCAATAGTTCTCTATATTTATCACTAATTCTATCCTGTAAAGCTTCAAATTTCCTAATAAACTTAACTAATAATGTTTCTTTTACAAAATGAACTACTCGAGACCACCTGGAAGCTAATAAAGGTGTTAGTGTAAACGATACAAACAAAGAAAATAAAGTAGAAACTACAACAGTTAACCCAAATTCTCTGAATATTTTTCCAACTACACCACTCAACATTGCAATAGGTAAAAATACTACAACATCAACCAGAGTAATAGCAATTGCAGCCAGACCAATTTCACTTCTTCCTTTTATTGCAGCTTCTTTAGGTTGCTCACCAAGCTCAAGATGACGATGAATATTTTCTAACACAACAATAGAATCATCTACAAGAATTCCAATCACAAGAGTAAGCGCCATAAGTGTAATTAAATTAATGGTAAACCCAAAAATATTCATCAAAATAAAAGCAGAAAACAGTGAAGTAGGAATAGCAAGAAGTACAATTAATGAATTTTTTATATTATGTAAAAATAAAAATAATACAATTGCAACAAGTAAGATAGCTAAACCTAAATCCCTGCCAACCTCTTTTAAAGAATCCCTTGTAAAGGTAGTAATATCCTGAGCAATGGTAAAATGAAGGTTAATATAACTATATTGTTTCTCCAATTCCTGAAGAGTTTTTCTTACCTCATCACTAGTCTTTACAGAATTAGCATCAGAAGATTTTTGAATAATAATACCAATACTATTATCTTTATTCAATCTACTCAAAGTGTAAGATTCTTTATATGTATCTAATACACTTGCAACATCTTTTAACCTAACAGTTCCGTTTTGAGATGTAGATAGAATTATATTCTTTACCTCATCAATACCTTTTAATTTTCCTGCTACACGAACAATATAATTTTTTTCTTTTTGTTCAACTTTCCCCGTCGGAAAATCAAGGTTTTCAGCTTTCAATATTTGAGTAACCTGTAAAATAGATAAGTTATAAGACTTTAATTTATCATTATCTACTTCGATCCTTATTTCCCTTTCTTTCCCTCCTACAAGAGAAACCATTGCCACACCATCAGTCTGCTCAATTTTGGGTTTTATTTTATCTTTTAGCAACTGATAAAAATCAATTGTTTCCATATTTGATGTAGAAGCAACACGTAAAATTGGAGCAGTATTCAGATCTATCTTAAAAACCTGAGGATCCTTTGCATCTTCTGGTAAAGTTGTCTTTACTTCATTAATTTTTCGTTCCACTTCATTTAAAGCTACATTTACATCAACTGACATCTCAAACTCTATTACAAAAAAAGCTACATTTTCACCAGAATATGCTCTTAATGATTTCAAACCCGAAAGAGATGATAATGATTCTTCAATTGGTTTGGTAATTTGAGTTTCAACTTCTTCTGGACCAGCACCAGGATATACCGTAGATACAAATACCATTGGCCAATCCATTTTAGGTAATAAATCAACACCCATTTGAAGATATCCATATAATCCAAGCACCGCCAATGCCACGAAAATCATGGTCATAAAAGCAGGTCTTTTTATTGCAACTTCAGTTAATTTCATATTTATCCCTGATTAATCTTTTTTTAAATTTTACTTTGAATGTACTTTTACTGGAGCATTATTCTCAACTCTTTGCTGACCAACAATAATAACGTTATCACCTGCATTTATTCCTGATAGTACTTCACAAAGAGTATTTGTTCTTATTCCTACATCAATACTTTTCATAATTGCTCTTCCATTCTCTACAATAAAAACGTAATTTTTACCATCGTTGTTAGAAATAACAGCCTTTTCTGGTATTACAATGGTATTCTCTTTTCTCTCGGTTTCAATCTCACACCTTGCAAACATACCTGATTTTATTTCCGAATCTTTGCTATTTTCAATCATAATTTCTACTGGATATGCTCTTCCATTGTTATCTGTTGCTAAACCTACAGTATTTACCCTCCCTTCAAAATACTTATTAGGTATAGCATCAATAGTAATCTTAACCTTTTGAAATACCTTAATTTTTGAAATATCATTTTCCGAAACCATAATAGATATTTTTAACCTTGAGTCATCAATTACTTTACCAATTTCAGTTCCAGGAGCAACGGTTTGACCTACACTTACTTTTTTCGATCCAAGTTTACCTGAAAATTTAGAGGAGATATATGTATCAGCCAGTTGTTTTTCGGCTACTTTTAGTGCTGCTTGAGCTCCTTTTAAGGCTGCTAAAGTAGATTTAACATTTAATTGAGCAAGTTCTAAATTATCTTTTGTAGCTACTCTATCTTCATACAATTTTTCTATTCTTTTTAAATCATTTTGAGCTTTCTCATAATTTGTTTCAGCAGCTAATACCTGAGCTTTTGCTTGCTCAACATTTGCTTTTTGCATTTCATTTTCTACTACAAACAACGGTTGATCTGCATGGATTTTATCACCAACTTTCACATTTTCTTTTACTATTGTACCTGAAGTTTGAGATAGTATCATCGCCTCGAAAATACCTTCTACATTTCCGGTATAACTAATTTTACTTTGAATTTGTCCAATTTCTGCTTTATATATTTCAACTGTTGGTATTGTTTCTTTATTTTCTTGATTCCCATTTGCAGTCCTATTTGTTATCCTTATGAATAATAATAATAAAATTACTGCTAAACCTAAAAAGGAAATTAATATACTTCTTTTGTTTTTCATTTTATCCTCACAAAACATAAATTAAAAAATTTCTTTTGAACCTATACTTCTTTCAAAACCTGCTTTTTGAATTAATGTACTATAGTACGTAATCACAAAATTCGCTCGAGCAGCATCAAGAGATGTTTGAGCATCAATTAGATTGATTAAAGGTGCCATTCCTTCTTCATATCTTTTTCTAACATCATGATAACTATCCTCAGCTGATATTACTCTCTTTCTTGCAACATTCAATTCATTTAATAAATTCTGAAGACTTATATAATTATTCTTTACATCAAGAATTATTAATTGTTTTGTCCTCTCATAAGTCTTTTTTAATGAATTAATCTGAGCTTCTGCTTCATCCATTTTTGCTTTCGAACCAAAACCAGAAAATAGATTCCAGCTTAATACACCTGAAACCATCCAGTAATCATTATCTTTATCAAATTTATATTCCTCCCCTTGATAGCCATAATCTGCTACCAATGAAATATTTGGTAGAAAATCCGATAAATTAACTTTTTTTGCATTTTCTGCTGATTCAATCCCCTTTTTCAATTGCTTCAATTCAGGCCTATAGTTTAATGCAAATTCATAAGCTTCTGAAAGAGTTAAATCTGTTGATAAATTTTTCATCTTTTCAATGCTTTCTAACTCTTTAAAAGGTATTGAAACAAAATTAATTTCAGATTCCAATTCACGATTTACTAAATTGTTAAACATATTACGAGCAAGAATCATCTGATTTGTAGCACTTTGTAATGCTTGTTCATTAGAAGCATATAATACTTCTGCTCTTGAAACATCACTTTTTGGAGCTTTATCAACTTTATAAAGCTTTGTAGTAACATCTAAATTTTCCTTTGCTAAATTTAAAGCACTTTTTTGTACTTCAACTAACTGTACTGTTTTTGCATAATTAAAATACGCCTCTTTTACTGAGTATACTACGTTTAACTCTTTTGCTTCATACTCATAACTTGCGCTTTGATAGATATCATTTTGTGCTTTATAACCATAATAAACTGCAACATTGAAAATCGGTTGAACTAACTCAATCTTGGTATCGTGTTCCTTTTCTCTGATAAAATTTACCGGCTCATCTTTTAGTTCATAAGGCAAATCCAATGCTTTATAAATAGGATTTAGCATCGAACCCAATGGAAATACAAATTGACGACCCCCACCAGCTCTGGTATATCTTGCATTTATATCCACTTTTGGAAGAAAATTAGAAAACGCTTGATTTACCTTTGCATCATAACTATTTAACACTTCTTTTGCGCTTTGTAATTCTAAATTGTTTTTTAAAGATATTTTTATATATTTTTTCAAAAATATATTATTATCTTGTGAGTAACTTAAAACCGAAAACAATAATAGAATTATTGGAATTATTGTTTTTTTCATGAATCTATCCTTTTTTGTTAAAAGTTTTCTTTGAAAATATATTACTCATATCCGTTAATGGTATAAGAAAAATGAACGATAAAATCATTAAAATAACCTTTTTCATCTTACTCCTCCTTTTTATTCTCATTTGCAATCAAATTTATTTCTGGTTTCTCAAGAATTGAACCAAGCAATCTTTCCCATAAATTATATATTGTTTTTTCAAAATTAATCTTTAAAAAAGGGAAATCTTCTACATCTTTTTCTCTAAGATATTCTGCATTACATTTCAAATGGTCTAATAAGTTAATCAAACCATTCGATGCAGCCCAAATCATTAAAGAAAATTCAAAACTATCAAAATCCTTTTTAAAAATTCCTTTCTTTTTACCTTCCTCAAGCAATTCAACGTCAATACTCCACAACTCTTTATTTTTTAAAGCAAGTTCACTTTCAAGCCCAGTAACGCTATCTCTGTTGAAACTCTTGTGATCTCCCATATAGTTTAATATCTTAAAATAGCCAGGGTATTTATAGTAAAACTCAAGATAAATTTTACCAATCTTTCTCATTTTATTAATTAAATCTTCTTCTTCTTTTATTCCTTCTCTGAACATACTTATCAGAATTTCCATACCTTTTATAACCAACGTATAAAACAACTCTTCTTTTGATTTATAATATAGATACAAAGTACCTTTACTTAACTCACACTCTTTTGCAATCCCATCCATAGTTACATTTTCATAACCATACATTAAAAATAATTTTTCGGCTGCATTCAAAATTTGATTTTTCCGATATTCTTTTTCTCTTTCTCTTCTTTCTTGTACACCCATTTTTCTCTTCCTCTAATTAAAATATTATTCAGTTACTGACTAATAGTCATTACGTAAAAATAAACAAAAAGTTTCAATTATCAAAATTAATTATTTTTAATATTAAATAAATTATTGATTATTAAAAATATAAAAATGACTAATGTTTTATAAAATGACTATAGGTCAGTATATATTGTTATATTATATATTATCAGAAATATATTATTATTGTGTTTTAATAAATTATTCATAGTTTTTAATCAAAATAGATTTCACATTTTTCAAAAGTTTTATTTATTACTACAAAATGCTTAAATGTTAATAAATTATTTTTCATTCATATCATTAATTTCACTTTTACCCCATATTTTCTCTATGAACCTTTCCCGTTCTTCAGGGCTTAAATGAATCCATTTTTCTCGTAATTTAATTCGAGGATCATTTTTATTTAAATGAAATCTTTCTTTATAAAAACTACTGAAAAATATTTTTGAAAGAAGAATAAGCCCCAATGCTTGCCAAAAGTTAATTGTTTGTACTTTAAAAATATCTGGTAAAATTGCATTCCATAACAATGTAACAATAATACCAAAAAATGATATACCGAATGCAAAGGCAATCAAAAAAAAGAATATTCTTTTTATTCCAACATTTTTCAATCTTTCAATAAAAAATGTTTTTCTTTTCATATTTTTATCCTTAAATTAAAATTCATTTTTTCTGTTTTTAAAACGTTTTCTAAGATAATTTACAGCATAATTTTTTCGAGAAATTATTGTTTTGATATTTTCACCAGTCATATCGGCAATTTCTTGTAAAGTAATTCCTTCAAGTTCATTCCATACAAATACCTGTCTTTGTTTCTCTGGTAATTCCTTTAGAATTTCAAGAACACATTCTATAAAAAATTGATTTTCGATTTCTTGCATAATGTCTACATCATTCATTATTAAGTCTTCGTATGTTTCCTCTTCTCCATTTTCTTTAAAATGATCATTGAATGATATTGATTTTTTTTTGCGATTTCGATCAATTATTTTATTTCTGCTAACTTTATATAACCATGCCGATAAATGTTCAATAGGTTCTTTTTCAACAGTCGAAATTAGTTGATACCAAACTTCCTGTAATATATCCTCAGCATCTTCATCACTCTTTACATGGCTTCGAATATAATTAAATAATTTTTTTCCATAGTTTTTTACAGTATCTAAAATACTCTGGTTTTTTTGTATTAAAGTCAATTTGATCATATCATCCATATATTAATAGACGAATGAAACAAGAAAATACTTTAAAAATGCATTTTTTATATATTTACTATTAGTATTCACAGGATACTATCCATTTAAGTTTAAGTTATTTTATTTTCAATTCTTTTTTAATAATTGATTTACCATTTTTATTAAGCACATCATAATATTCAATATAATCCACCTCACAACATTCACCAATAGTAATACTCTTGCCTCTTACAACCTTTGCTTTAGTATACTCAATATATATTTCATCACCTTCAATAACATCAACATAAAATAATTTTCTTTTCCATTTATCTAACAATAAAAGCTTGTGAATAATTTTATGGAACCCTCCTGGTAGAAATTTTTTAAGATTTATTATACTTCCACCAATTAAATTTACTTTTGAATTACCCTTATTATATATTGTCAAAACATCAGCATTTAATTCTTTTTCAATTTTTACTTCACCAATACAATAAAATTTATCTGCATTAAAATTTCCTTTTGCTTTTATTTTACCGTAGGCATCTATAATTTCACAATTAACGTTTCCATCTGAACGTAAATCACCATGAACCTTAATTTCATCTGAATTGATATTCAATGATGAATGACAAAATCCATAAACCTTTATTGTTTTAAAATCTGAATCGCCTTTTATATCTATACTACCAAATATTTTTGCAATTTTACTTTTAATGTTTCCTTCAATTTTTGTTTCACCATGAACTTTAGTAACTTCTGATATTAAATCACTTTGAAATACTGCTCTTCCATGAATTTTTACTGTTTTATATTTCCCTCCACTAAGAACCATATGACCATGTATTCTTAAATCTTCAATATTTTCTTCTTTCATAAAATCTCCTTTATATTTAATTTTAACTCCTCTACAAATTTTTGAATATCAATTCTAAAAACAACCTTTAAATGGTTTTCTGTTATGAATATAGATCCAGAAGATATAATAAAAATAAATGGCATCCCCATTTTTCTAATAAAAATTATTTCATAATTTTTATTTATTATTTCATTATGATTTTTAAGTAAAATATCATATAAAATTCTAGCTTCTTCAATATTCATATCACCATCATTTATTTTTCTATCTATAATAAAAAGATATAATAGATCGTAAAAGTTAAGCTTAATTTTTTCATCTTTGAAAAATTCTTTCAAAATATATGAACTTATTATATTCAACTTTGTTATTTCTTCTACACTAATTTCAATTGAAGTTGGAATATTAGAGAAATAATTTACTAGTTCATCAAGCTGTACTTCATCTTTTAGATTTTTTATTTTTTCAATTCTTTGAAGAATATCACTTTTTGGAAAAAATGTTTCTTGCCCAGTATAAGATGATTTTTTTATAAACCACGATTCAGGTATTAAACCTTTTCTTTTCCATCTATACAATTGACCATAAGATATTCCAGTTAATTCTAATAGGTCTTTTTTTGAAATTAATTCTTTATCCATAAATTCACCTCCAAAAGAATATAACATAATATTGTTATATTGTCAATAACTTTTTTTATACTTTAATTATAATATTAAATTCATAATAATTAACAATATAACGTTAATTTAATATTATTTTATAAATGATAACAAAACATTGTTATGTTCTTAAATACTATTAGAAAAGTTGTATTTGTTTGTTAATGGCTAATTCGTATCTTATAAGTTTAGTTTCATCAGAATGGATTTTTTTACCAACTTCTTTGAATCCCAGCTTTTCAAAAAAAAGTCTATTATGTGAGGATTGTAAAGGTAAGTCTATTATCCAATACTTAATATCTGAATGCTTATTGATAACTAGTTTAATCGCTTTTTTGCCAATACCCATATTCTGAAATTCAGGATGAACACAGATAGTATTTATATGATATTGCGAAGTATCTTTTTTATATATCTCGATTGAACCTATTATTACACTATCTAATATTATTTTGTAAAAAATTGATTTTTGTATTCTTTCTTTAATTTCTTCTATTCTTTCACGATAAGAAAGGTTTTCGGAAGTTTTTTCAAGATCAAACCTGAAACATAATTGTAATAGCTCTAATATCCTTGTGGCATCTTCAATATTTGCTCTTTCTACAATTATTTTATCTACTATCATATATTTTAAAATATAATGTGATCTACGATCCTTTTTCTAAATAATAGAATCGTAGATCATCATACTTAGATTATTTAACAACTTTTTTCTTGTTATAATACCTGATACCATAAATTATAAGGTATGCAATAAATACTCCAACAATCAAAACATTTAATATCATACTAATTGTCATACCTTTCTTGAAGGATTCAGGTTCAAATCTCATCTCAAGTTTATGGTTACCTTGTGGAATAATAACCGATCTCCACAAATAATTAGTCTTATAAATCGGTATCTCGTTACCATCTAAATAAGCTTTCCATCCAGCAGGATAGTATACCTCACTAACAAAAAGTAAATTTTTTCCAGAAGCAAAAACATCAAAAGAAATATGATGAATACCAAAACTTGTAACTTTTGCAGTTTCTGTACCTTTTAAAGAATCAACCTTTTCTCCTGGATCGTTCTCAAGATAAGCAACTTCTTTTGGATTGAAAGACGCATTTTTAAGATTGTTTATAATTGAATATTTATCTTTTACCTCATAACGATTAACAAAAAATGCTCTTGGTAATACGGAAAGATTTTCTATTACATTCATTCCAGATTTTTTACCCTGATAAACAATTTTCATTGATTCATTTTGATACGGTACATCAGATATTATATATTTTGTGTTAAATAAATCTAAAACCAACGGGTTTCGAATATCACAATTTTCAATCACATCTTGAATAATCCTTAATTTCGCAGGATTATAACCATAGATATTTTGAAGCTTAAAATAAGCTGGTATATTAGAAGTATTTGGTTGCCCTTGATTAAGTTCAATAATTCTGTATAATGATTTATCTTGCTCAAGAAATTCAACCCAATCAGGTTTTGCAAGCACACTCTCCTGCTCCTGCTTAGTATGCGGATCTACTATTCTTGAATCAATTCTCCATAAATCAAATACAACAATAAGAAGTATTAAAGAAAAATAAATACCCCAATTTATTTTCTTTCTTAATAATAAATATGTAAGAATAAAAAATAAAGCTGTAAAAACTAATGAAAAAGTTAAATCTTTAATCATTACTTCAGATGCAATTTCAAATATTGCTCTGTATTGATTTGGATCGGCTTTCTTTATATATTCTACAAAACTGTTATCAGAATTACTTTGAATTGCTGAGTCAAATGAGCCCTTATAAACACTAACTACTACATCTTTGGCTACAAGAGTAATAAACAAAAACCCAACAATAATCAAACCGAGATAAAGAAATTTTTTCTCAAAGTTTAAGTATTTTTTGTTTTTTATTATATCTATTATCCCCATTAAACCATATCCGGCTAATATTGGTACAGATATTTGTAATAATATCAAAATCATTACTGGCACACGGAACTTATCGAAATATGGGAAATGATAGAACATTAAGTTATAAAGAATTGGCAACTCTCTACCAAAACTTATGAATAGTGAAACAATACTTATTATTAATAGCGCCTGTACGAATATCTCTTTTCTATAGTAATATATTCCAAATAATGCGAGAATTAAAACAACTACACCCATATATTGTGGAGCGTTAGTAAACATCATTGGACCAAAGTACAAATTAAACTTCTGGAGTTGATTATTGGTTTGTGGCCCTTTGTACTCTATCATTCCAGAACCATAATAACCAGGAATGAAGAAAGTCATTACTTCCTCAGGACCAAAAGACCAATTAGTTGCATAATCATAACTTAAACCCCCACCTTCGGTTGTTTGAGATTTGGTATTATTCTCATTAGATAATTTTAATGGGCTAGAACCCCTAATAGAATATTTGCTATACTCATAGGTAGAAAAATATCTATCAGCAGACATTAAAAAGGCAATACCAGATACTAAAACTAAAATTCCAATTGCCCTTAAGGCACCAAGTAAATTTTCTCTTATTTTTAGGTTTCGTATTAGATAATAAACAAGATATATACCTAAAAACATATAACAATAAAAGATCATTTGTATATGAGTTGCTTCAAATATTATATGAAGAGTTATTGCCAATATTGCAACATAAAGCCAATTCATTTTTTTAATCAGCAAATCTACAAACAGAAGTATTATTGGGAAAAATGCAATAGTAACTATCTTTGTATTATGTCCATCAACTATCCACCCAACAATTGAGGTAGATAGAACAACAGCTATTGATGTAAAAAGTGCAACATATTTGTTTTGTAATTTATTATAAATAAAAGCAAACATCGACAAACCAAATATTATATAATACAAAACCATTCCAATATTTGGAAGTATAGCTGTTATCGGAGAAAATATATAGCTTACTAATTGCTGAGAAAAATCCCACCATCTTACACCAGTAGTCATAAGACTACCATAGCTTGGCATACCTCCAAAAACATAAGGTATCCATAAAGGGAAAATACCTTGTTCTTTTGCTTCTTTACCAAAAGTAGTAAAACTCATAGAAGCAATATTATCTGATGATGCAAAAACCTTCCCTTTGAAAACAATTTCATTATAAAATACCAATAAAAGTACAACAATAATTCCAATGCAAATCCATGTTTCATACTTTTTTGGGAAAATATCAAAACTTAACTCTTTCTCTGTTTGTTTTTTAAGAGAAGCCTTCTGATGTTTTACTTTTGTCATAATATTTTATCCTGATTTTATTCTTTTTTTTACACTACACTATTAAAAAGTTCAGCTAATTTTCTGGTTAATTCCTTCCTTTCATATTTTTTAATTTTATCTTCATTAACTTCTGAAGTAAAATTATTATCGATATATTTATTATAATATTCTAAAAAGATACTTTTTATTCCACTGATATCTTTGGAATTTGCTACTCTACCACATTCGGTTTCTTGAATAATATTAGCTACAGCACCCTGAGGCGCTAAGGTAATAATAGGTCTTTTTGAACCAATATATTCAAAAACTTTTCCTGGAACAATTTCCTCGTTACCTGTATAATCATCTACTATCATAAGTAAAGCTTCTGATTTTAAGAGTAGCTTTACACTTTCAGAATGAGGTAAATAATTTATCACCTCAATTGAATTTTTCAAAGTATCATTTTTGAACATTTCTAAAACTTCATTCCCAAACCTACCTACAAACCGCAATTTTATTTTATTTATATCAACCTTTCCTTCTTTGACTAATTCTTCTACAGCTTTAAGAAAGGTTTCGGGATTTCTTTTACCATACATAGAACCTGTATAGGTAACAGTAAACCTATCATTAGGAACATAACTATCTTGTGGAAAATCCTGTGAATCAAATCCATTATCTATGTGAACACATTTCTTTGTATCAATATCGGGGTATTTATTCGAAAAATCCTTTATTATACCCTTCCATGCAACTTCCATAGCATTACAGGTTTTAAAAACGCTCTTTTCTAAAGATTTATCAATAGCCCGAGGTAAAAACCATCTATTGGGTGTAGATAAAAATCCAGTCCACGGATCACGAAAACCTGCTACCCATGGTTTACCAGAAATTTTATGCAACTTTTTTGCAATAATTGATGAAGTATATGGTGGTGAAGAAGAGTATATCAAATCTATATTTTCTTTTTTTATTATCTCCTTCCCTAGTGATACAGCATAAGGGTACCAACCAATTCGAGCATCAGGAATAAAAAAAGTAGCACGAATAAATTCAGCAAAAAGCTCTGAGAGCTTTCTTTTTTCACCAGGCTTTGGTATAGTATTTACATCAACAGAAGAGCCGGGTTTTTTGCCGGTTAATTTCCTATAAATATCATAAGGTTCAAATATTTTGCTGCGATACACTTTAACAAAGTCTGGTATCTCTTTTAATAAAGTTTCATCTCTTGCAGGATAATCAGCATCTGATACAGTTAAAACAACTGGCCTCCACTCAAATTCGTATAAATATTTACAAAACTTTAATACCCTTTGAACTCCGGGTCCACCAGAAGGTGGAAAGTAATAAGCAACTATAAGAACATTTTTCATCTTCTAATAATCTTTTATTTTTTCAAATACTAAAATTCCGAATCTTCGATTTGACGATAAGAATTGATCTATAAATTTGAAGTTAGGATTATTTTCAAAAAATTCCATCGGAACATCTAGATGATATTCTGGTCTGTTGTTATAATGACTATCCCATATTACTATTGAGCCAACAGGTGCCTTTTGTAAGTTTGCTTTTACTAAAACTGGAAATTTTTCAATATTCTTATTTTGATCAATTCCCAATGTAAAGAAAAAGAATATATGATTATTAAGCGTTACCCTATTATCATAACCTTTTTCTTTCCACCATTCAGCAACTTGTTTAACAACAATTCTCTCTGGATCAAGTTTCATAGGTTTTTCATCTATTACTGTAAACCCAATTCCCAAGATAGTAATTAATGCCAATAAAATTTTTTGATTCATCTTTAATTCAATAGTAAATAACGCCAATGAAAAAAGTATAAGCATTATGGCAAATTTGAAATACTCTTTTTCACTTAACATTATTGTCTTATCAGTCTTGTATGAAAGAAAAGCAAGGGTAATAATTACAGCAATTCCGAGAATAGTATAAATATATTTCTTACTTTCTCCTTTTAATATATACTCTAATCCAACACCACCTATTAATGCCACAATAGGAGAAATAGGAATGATATACCTCAATGTGCCAGGATTTGCACCGATATTAACATAATCCCATGCAAGCAACACCTGAACAAAAAAATAGATTGTAAATACTGTAAAAAGCATGCCATAATTTGCAAAATACTCTTTGGCAACATTTTTCTTTCTCAAAAAACCAAAATATCCCAATAAGAATAGACCAAATGACACTGGACCAACTATAAAAATAAGCATAGATGGATAGTGGAAAAATCCCTTTTTGGGCATAAGCATTTCAACACCGATGTTTTTCATGTCAGTAAAAAGATAGAAGGGATCACCATGAGCAATATACCCAAGCACATCAATTAATACTGGAGAAAATCCCAATATAAAAAAAGGTAAAAGATTATGAATTAAATAGTACTTTAATGGCTTATCTTGAATTTCTTGATCAGTTTTATCGAAAAGCTTTTTATATAGCGGAATAATAAAAATAACACCTAATATTATGCTTATTAGAGCAAATTCCTGTCTTACCGCAAAAGTCCAGGTTGAAAATATTGCCGTCAATATATAATTTTTTTTGTAGTAAAAATATAAAGTAAGTAACACGAGCAAGCCAGTCAACATCTCAGCATAACATCTAAAAGAAAATTGAAGAATAAAAGGTTGAAATGCAAATAATATAGCTATTATTGAAGAGTTTTTTATTTTTAACTGTTTACCTACAAGGTATACCATTAATACGGTTAAAGCAGTAATAATTGTATTACAAAATACAACAAAATGATAGCCTAATAAAGAAGGAAGAACAAAAATAATTTTATACCCCGGCTTTGCCCAATTACCAAGTATAGAAAATGGGTTATCCCAAAATCTTACCATTGAATAAAAATGGCCTATTTCATCATCTTGATAAAACCCATCGGATATTGTACTATAAAAATAATAGAGTATTACCAGCACAGGCAAAATATAATAAAAATACTTGCCTATAATCACATCAAAATCAAAAATTTCTTTTTGTTTTGTTTTTGTTTGAATTTGTTTTGTTTTTCTTGACATACTCTTCTCTATTTTTTTATAATTTCATATAACTTTTCTATACTTTCTACCATTCTATCCCATGAATATTTTTGCTTCTCCTGAATTACATTTTCTACGAAAATACTTTCTTTATTCTCTTCATAAAATCTAATGACTGCTTCAGCAAGTTTTTTAGGACTATTTGGCTCAACAATAAAACCTGTCTTCTCATTAATTACTACTTCGGATAAGCCTCCTACATCAGTAGCAATTACTGGTTTATTAAAATTATAAGCAATTTGAACAATTCCGCTTTGAGTAGCAGACTTATATGGTAAAACAACAACATCTGCAGCAGAAAAAAACTTCCCAACTTCATTATTTGGTACATAATCAGTATTAAGTATTACGTTTTCTGATAAACCCAATTTTTCTATATGGTTTCGATATTTCAACTCATCTTCATAAGCTTCTCCAACTGCAACTAATTTTACTTTAACCTTTTTTAAAATTTCAGGCATTGCATCAATTAAAATGTCTAAACCTTTATAAGGTCTTATGTATCCAAAAAACAAAATTATTTTTTCATCATCTAACTTTAATTCCTTTTTGGCTTCACCTTTAGGCAAAATATTACCAAAAATCGTATAAACAGGATGAGGGGTATTAATAAATTTTTTATTTGGAAAAAGAGTAACAAAATCTTTTTCTACAGCATCAGATTGAACTATTCCTCCATCAACAGTCATAAAAGCATATTTCGTCAAAAATATATCTCCAATTCTTCTTTCGTGAGGAATAATATTATCACAAATATAAATTACCTTTATTTTTCTATTAAAAATTTTTGTCAATAATGTAATTGTACCATAACATGGAGCAAAAAAAGGCATCCAGTATTTAAATATCAAAAGGTCTGGTTTAGTCTTCAAAATATGAAAGGCAGTTCTAATCCAGCTAAAGGGGTTAACTGTATTCATCATTTGTTTACCTGGAACCTTTAATAAATCTTCTCCTTTCTCTTCCTGAGTTTTACCAGGAAATAATATCTTAGGATATTGTAAACTAAAAGTTATAATATTTACATCATGCTTTTTTCTTAAATGTTCATACAAAAGGGCAACATAATGAGCTATACCCCCTCTCAAAGGATAGGCAGTTCCAAGTATGGTAATTTTCATTTACACCTTTAATAATTTTTTTATTGTATCAAACACCTTTTCAGGAAATATATAATCCATACATTTATACTCTTTATTTTTACACTCAGGTAAAAAGAAACAGGTGCATTTTTTCTCTGGTTCTATAATTTCTCCTAGACCATAAAGCTCAAATTCATTTCGATTAAATATATTATTGAATAATACAATCTTTTTATCTAAACCAATAGTGATATGCATTGCCATTGTAACACCTGTTACAACAAGATCACACTCATTTACGAGGCTTATAAACTGTTTTAAAGGAAAGTGCCCTAAATATAACCCACCACTTTCTTTTGCAAGCTTTAAGTTTTTTTCATGCTCCTGTTCACCACCTAAAAATAATGGCTGATAACCATGAGAAATAAGTAATTTAGCAAGATGAACCCAATTTTCTTCTTTCCATAATCGAGAAGTCCACCTGCCACCACAACCAGTATTAAGCCCGATAATTTTTTTTGATTTATCTAAATCCCATTTATATTGATCGGAATAACTATCTAAAATATATTTTTCACCACTAAATTTATATCCACAAATCTCAAAGATTTCTTCGGGATAGCTTTTATCATTCCTCTGATTTAAATCATCAAAAATTCCTGTAAGATATTTATTATATGCTAACTCATTTATCGGGTTGCATTTATTATTCAATAAACCAAAGCCATATTTTTTGCTGGCTTTAATTCTTTCTGCAAGCGCGCAAGCTTCAAGATCTTTATCAAGATTGTAGAGAATATCAAAATTTAACGCTTCTAATGATATTATATTTTTTAATGTAAAACCCATAGGAACATCTACCAATGATGGTAATACTTCAGGAGTTAAAGTTAACCACCATATTCTTGCATCATCATATTCATTCTTGAGTTTTCTTAATAATGGTGTAGTCCGTATAACATCTCCAATTGCACCAAGCTTTATAATAAGAATATTTTTACCTGTTTTATCATAATATTCACAATCAGAACAATGAACATTATAGATTTTATGCGGTTTACACGGAATATCCCCTCTAAAATGGCGGCAATCTCTCTTAATTTCTATCATTATTTCAACCTGATAAATTTATTTTAAGCCCAATAAATTAATTTCAGTTTTACTCAAATTAAGCTTTATAATAGGAAAAAGTAATTTTTTTTTCAAGGTTATTATTAATGTTTGAAGACTTTAGCCCTAAAACAATCTGTATTTAATATATTTGTAATATCTTATTTTAAATAACGATATTATTTCGACTTGTTTTATAGCCAAATTTTAAGTAAATTTAAATTTAATTTATTCTGGAGTATTTATGAAATTATTCTGTAAAGTTATTCTTTTTTTTATACCGCTGTTGTTAATATCTCAAGAGAATAATTATCAGGATATAATAAAAGAGTTTAAGAAAAACAACTTTCGTGAAGTTGTAAATATTTGCCAAAAGAAAATAAAAGAATCACCTGATGATCATAAATTATATGGATTTTTAAGTTTCGCATATTACTCTCTTGCACAACAAAAATCAGTTGAAATAGATCGAGAAGCATTGCAAATAAGAGGAATAAAAAAAGGTCAATCCTATCTCTTTAAAGATAATGAATCAATTAAAGATTTTACAAAGGTAAAAATTACTTTCAATCCCGATACTCTTAAGTTATCTGAACAAGCTATGCTTAAAGCTTTGAGCTTGCAGAAAAATAATCTTGATTATCTTGTATCACTTGGTGAAATCTATTTCTCCCAAAATGAACATTCTAAACTTGTAAACTTCGTAGACTCATTGACCAAAATTTTTCCACCTAAGCCAACAGCAAATGCTTTAAACAGGTTTGGAATTGCATATTTCAACCAGAAGGAATACGAAAAAGCACTTGATATCTATAAAATACTCATTAGTCGATATGATAACTATATTAATGCTTATTCAGATGCTGGTGCCTGCTATATAATGCTCGGTAAACCTGAAGAAGCTATCAATATTTTAAAACAGGCAATTAAAATTAAACCAAACGACTCTACTACTTTAGATTATCTCTATCAAGCAAATGTTTTATTGTTAAAAAATGATATTGCAGCGTATTATAAAAGTTTTCTATATGAAAAAGACACCTCAAATATTAATACAATACGAGATTTAGCTTTTCTTTACTACGCTTTCGATAAAGAGTCTTCTGAAGAATTTTTTGAAAAGTATATAAGCTTAGCTGAAAATCTAGAAAATGAAAAAAATATAGTTCAGTTAGCAAAAGAGATTCTTGATGATATGAAAAAAGGCAAAGATGACAATCTAGTTACTCTTATGCGTTCTGAAAAATTAACAAACTACGGGTTATATAATTACTCTCTAAATCTTCTTTCAAAAGTTATTGAAAATGATAATTCGAATAGTCCCGCTTTTTTTGATTTAGCAATGATATATCGTGATATAAATATGTACGATCTTTCTTTAAAATATCTTTCTATTTGTGAAGAATTAACTCAAAATCTTACCAAGCCAAAAGATATTTTAACAATTGTTTATAAAGAAAAGACAAAAACATACTTGCTTTTAAAAGATTATGATAATGCAATAAAATATGCAAAGCTCAATATTGATAAGTTCAATTACAATACAGGTGAAATAAGATATCTCTTAGGTTTATCATACTTAAAAAAAGGTGACAGGTTATTAGCTAAAGAAGAATTTAATCAGGTATTAAAAATAAACGATAATAAACTGACAACCGAATTAGCTAAAAGTGAGCTGGAATTACTAAAATAATATATGAAAAAAGTTTTTTTTATCTCTGATATTCATTTAGGTTTTGGCACCAAACAAGAAGATTTATTCAGAGAAAAGAAATTAATAGAATTTTTAGAAAATATAAAAAACGAGTGTTCTGAATTATATATTGTTGGTGATCTTTTCGATTTCTGGTTCGAATATAGACGAGTTGTACCCAAAGGTTATTTTAAAGTTCTAAGTAAACTAAGTGATTTTATTGAAAACGGAATTCCAATACACTACCTCGTTGGCAATCACGATTGCCTTTTAAGAGATTATTTTGAAAAAGAAATTGGGCTAAAAGTATATTGGAATGAAATTGAAAGAGAAATATTAGGAAAAAAGTTTTTCATTCATCACGGTGATGGCTTGCTGAAAAATGATACCGGATATAAAATTCTAAAAGCTATTTTAAGAAATAAATTTAATCAATGGTTGTTTTCTATTGTTCATCCCGATTTCGGAGTATGGCTTGGTTCAGTATCATCAAATAAAAGTAGATCATATACTTCAAAAAAAGATTATGGTAAAAAGGATAGCCTTTTAGAATATGCAACTAAAAAAATTGAACAAGGTTTTGATTACGTTATTTTTGGGCACATACATAAACTCGTAAAAATACAGATAAATTCTGGTTACTACATAAATTTAGGTGATTGGATAAATAATTATTCTTACGGTGTGTTTGATGGCAATGAATTTAACCTTAAACAATTAAATATAAATGATGAGGGATTAAATGGCAGAAAGTAAACGGGTATTCAAAAATGAAAAAGAGAGAGAAGAATATTTTAATAACCCTGAAACCCGTAATAAAATAAAAAACAAAATTACTCAGAAAAATAAACGAAAAAGAACCATAATAACGGTATTCTCTATATTTTTTACCATATTTATGATTTTATATATATGGTATATAATTTCTGGTTTACCTTCTCTTCAACAATTGGAGAATCCTAAATTTTCTCTGGCTACAATTATTATCTCTGATGATAACGAAATTGTTGACCAGCTTTGCTATCAAAATAGAACAATGATTCCTATTGATAGCATACCTAAACCAATGATAAATGCTCTTATTGCTACAGAAGATATTAGGTTTTATAAACATTGGGGTGTTGATGTTTTTAGATTTATTAAATCTAGGGTTAAACAGTTATGGAGAATGCGTGAAGGTGCCAGCACTATTACTCAACAATTAGCAAGAAACCTTTACTTAACAGCCGAAGTATCAATAACAAGAAAAATTCGTGAATGGATAACTGCTTTACAAATAGAAAGAACCTATACTAAAGATGAAATATTGGCTTTATATCTTAACTTGATGTACTTCGGTCGTGGTGCTTATGGAGTTGAAGCAGCTGCTCAAGCTTACTTCGATAAACCCGTCACACAACTAAATTTATCTGAATGTGCATTTTTGGTTGGTATACTTAAAGGTCCTGAAAATTATGACCCCGAAGAAAATCAGCAGAGAGCTATGGATAGAAGAAACCTTGTCCTTAAACAAATGCTCAAATTGAATTATATTAACGAAAAAACATACAACCAGATTTATGATGAACCCATTGTAACAAAATCTTCTCTGGCATCATCTGGAATTGCTCCTCATTTTTCTGAAATGATTAGACAGCAACTTCAAAGAGATCCGCGTTTGCAAGGTTATGACATCTATCGTGATGGATTAAAAATCTATACAACTCTTGATTCAAGAATGCAGATGGCAGCTAACAAAGCAGTTGAAGAACATATGCAAATTACACAAAAACAATTTGATGCCTCTTGGAACTGGAAAAATTACTCGAAATTACTTGAAGAAAATGTTAAAAAAGAAATTTTGAAAACTCCGCTATATCAAAGTGCACCAAATGAAGATGAGAGAAAGAAAATTATTCATAAGTTATCACACGATCAAAAATTTATTGATTCGGTTAAAAAGGAATTAACAACTATTCAGGTAGGTTTCGTTGTTATAGATCCCAAAACTGGTGCAATAAAAGCTATGGTAGGCAACTCTAATTATAAAAAATTTAGATATGGATTAAATCACGTAACTCAAATAAGAAGGCAACCGGGTTCTGCTTTCAAACCTTTTACATACTTAGCTGCAATCGAAAACGGTTACTCACCAGCATATAGATTACCTAATGAAAGGATCCAGATACCAGACGGTTCAGGTAAAGTATGGTCTCCGGGTAATTCTGATGGAGTATACGGTGGTATATTATCATTACGAGAAGGGTTGAAAAATTCTGTCAACTTAATTGCAGCAAGAGTTATAACTGAACTTACCTCTCCTCAAGAAGTTATAAAATGGGCTCATCAGCTTGGTATAAAATCACCTTTACCTGAAGTATATTCTTTGGCGCTCGGAACATGTGAGGTTTCTCCACTTGAAATGACGTCTGCGTTCTGTAGTTTTGCTGCCGAAGGTTACCATGCTGAACCCTATGCAATTACTCGAGTAGAAGATAAAAATGGCAAACTAATTTTTCAAAATAGACCAATCGTTCAAGAGGTTCTTTCAAAAGAATCTGCATATATTATTACTTCAATGTTAGAAGATGTTGTTAATGGTGGTACCGCAACAAGTGGTATTAGATCATTTTTTAGCTATCCTGCTGCTGGTAAAACAGGAACAACACAACTAATGGCTGATGCATGGTTTATTGGATTTACCAAACAGCTTGCTGCAGGAGTATGGGTTGGATTTGATGATAATAGAATTCATTTTACAAGTATGGCTTATGGACAGGGTGGTAGAGCTGCAGCTCCAATTTGGGGAAGATTTATGAAATATATATATTCGGACCCTACGATAAAGTATCTTTCCCCTATTCCTTTTACTCCTCCTGAAGGTGTTGAAAGAGTTCAAATTTGCGCTGAATCTGGTAAAATTGCAGGACCTAATTGCACTAATGTAACTGAAGATTGGATAATAAGTTCTAAAAGACCAGAAGTTTGTGACGGTAACCATTATAAAAAAGGAAGTAATCATACAAACGAGGAAAAACCCGCTACTGGTTTTTAGTAATAAGTACTTTTACTTATAAAGAAAATAAAAAAACTTGAATAACTAAAAATCAGAATAAACATTGATTATAAATAGCAATCAAAATACAAAAAAGATTTGTTTTTGTATCTCATAATTATTTAATTTGAAAATGAAAAATAAGTTTCTTATATTTATAAAAACAAGATCATTTATGAAAAACATTACAAAATTTATTTTACCATTTGTGGTAATTCTCTTAATTTTAGATTATTCCGGTTGCTGGAGATTAAGAGGAGAAAAGATTAGAATAGGTGTCAGTTTTGCCGATACTAACAACGTAGAAATTAAGCAAATTATTAAAGGTTTTTCATTGGCACCTGATAGCATTAAGAAACAATCTGAATTATTTATTGTTTCTGCAAATAATGATACTGCCGAACAAACAAGACAAATTATCGATCTTATAGATGAAAAGAAAATAGATATTTTAATTTTAAATTGCGTTAATGAATTAAGAGCAAGAGAATTTTTAAACAAAATTGAAAAAGAAGATATACCAGTTGTCTCAATTCTTAACATACCCTTAAGCAGGCAGGTTTATGGATATCTTACACCAGATTATTTCCTTACCGCTAAATATCAATCTCAATATGTAATCGATAATACTCTCGGACAAGGGAATGTTATTATTCTTGCTGGCAATTCATTTTCTGATATGTATACAACACTTACCTACAGAAATATCGACTACTTAAAAAAATTTCCTGATATTAACATTGTTTTTCAAAAATTCTACAACTACCCAAACGAAATTGAAAAGGATGTCGATAGCATCTTAAGAGTATATAACAATAATATAAAAGCTATAATTGCAAATGATGATAATATTATTTTAAAAGCCGTTGAGGTATTAAAAAAGAAAAAACTAGAAAAAAAGATAATCACCGTTGGAGCAGGGTGCACACCTGAAGCTGTAAAATCTATTTTAAATGGTGAGCTATCTATGAGTGTAGACTTAGGTTATGAAGATTTAGGCGTGCAGGCACTAACAGCTGCAGTTGATATGATGAACCTAATAGCCTTAAAAGATAACGGCTTAAAGTATAAAAATGACGAACAGAAAGTTTCATGGATTTTATCAAAAGTAAAATCATACAATCAAAAAAATATAAAATACTTATTTGAGCAGGGTAATAAGTATTCAAAATCAGATTTTGGTCTTAAATAAAAATCAAGGAAAAGATGTCAAAAGGTAAAATTTTAGTTGTCGATGATGAAGAAATATTAAACGATTTATTGAGCAACCATTTACAAAATCAGGGCTATACTGTAACTAAAGCCTATGATGGCTTAACCGCAACTGAACTGGTTGATAATAACGATTATGATATAGTAATTTTAGATGTATTTCTTCCAAAAAAGCATGGCTTAGATGTATTAAAGCATATTGTAAAAACGGGGAAAAATATTCAGGTTATAATGGCAACTGGCTATAGCGATATCTCATCTGCTGTTGAATCTCTAAAGATGGGTGCTTTCGATTTTCTTCTGAAACCCTTCGACATGAATGTGTTAAAAGATTTACTTGAAAGAGCAATTAAAAAACGTGAAGAAATACTCAAAAATCAAAGCGCAACTAAAATGATTCCAGGTATAGATCTTATTGGAGAAAGTAAACCTTTTAAAAAACTTCTAGAGAAAGCTGAAGTTGCCGCACAAACAAACTCACCTGTCTTAATTTTAGGACCAAGCGGAAGTGGGAAAGATTGCATTGCTCAGTTTATCCACTCAATGAGTAGTAGAAAGAATCATAGTTTTGTACCAATTAATTGCGCTTCTGTTCCTCTAACCTTGCTCGAAAGTGAGCTCTTTGGATATGAAAAAGGAGCTTTTACAAGTGCTTTTTCTGCAAAATTAGGATTGGTAGAACAGGCTGATTTAGGCACTCTCTTCCTTGATGAAATAGGTGAAGTGCCCCTTGAAATGCAACCTAAACTATTGCGCTTTATTGAAACTGGAGAATTTAGAAGAGTTGGAAGCACTAAGACAGAGAAAGTAGATGTAAGAATAGTTGCTGCCTCAAACCGCGACCTCGAAGCTGAAGTAGACAACAAAAGATTTAGAGGTGATTTATACTATCGTATAAGAGTAATTACACTATATGTCCCTTCATTAAAAGAAAGAAAAGATGATATCCCATTATTAGCTGACTATTTTCTTAAAAAGTCTACTGATGCTAAAAAACAATTATCCGAATCAGCTCTAAAAAAACTTATGTCTTATGATTACCCGGGCAATGTAAGAGAGCTCTCCAACATCATAAAAAAAGCTGAAATTACTTCAAATTCTGACATAATTACTGATAAAGATATATTCCTTCCAGAACAAACTATTGAACAAATTAAAACTCAACTTACTGATACCACAGATTACTCACTTTCAGAAATGGAAAAAAAACATATTGAAGAAGTTTTGAAGAATAACAATTGGAATAAAAACAAAACAGCAGAAATACTTGGTATATCTTTAAAAACCTTATATACTAAATTGAAAGAATATGGGATAAGTATGAATAACCCTGAAAAATAATTTTCTTTTATAGTTAAAAGTATTCATAATAAAAAACCCTCTTTCGAGGGTTTTTTTATTTTCTTATTTCTTATTTTTTCTGTACTCCTTCAAAGCATTTTCTACTCTTTTTACAAGATCTTCAGGAATGAGTGAACCTGCTAAACTATGTCTTGCTCTTTCTCCAATTTCTTCATATTCCTTTAAAACCTTTGAATCTGGTTTTATAAGCTTTAACCCCTTTTGTTGCATTATTAATAAAGATTTTTCGTTATCCTTTCTGCTTAGCTCTGTTAGTTTTCTCATATAATATTTGCCATTTCTTAAAAGGATCTCCCTTAAATTCTCTGGTAATTTATCCCACATAGATTTTGATATGAGAACTGAACCAGCACTATTAGCTAATGGTACATCAAGTATATATTTGGCTTTTGTGAACCATTGTAATGATATACCTGCAAGCGGAGATGTATAAAAAGCATTAATTAAACCAGTTTGTAATGAAGTATAGACGTCTGTTAAAGATAGTGGAATAGGAGTTATTCCAATTGCTTTAAAAGCTGATTCGGCAACTGGATCGCCTTGCCAAACCCACATCTTTGTATTTTTTAAATCACTTGATTTGTATATTGGAGTATTGGTAAACACATATACAAAACCAACTTCAGCCCAACCAAGCAAAATAAAACCATTTTCAATGAATGCGTTTGAAAATTCCTGATCAAACTTATTGTATATATAATCAATTTCATCATAAGTTTTGAATAAAAAAGGAGCATCAAGAATCCTTACTTTCTTTGTAATTTCACCCATTCCTACTCCGGTAAAACCAGCAGAGTGATATTGCCCTAATCTAATTTTTCTTATTACATCTTTCTCATCTCCAGCTACTCCACCACCATAAATCTTAAACCCTATTTGATTCCCACTTTCTTTTCTGATAGCAGCATCATATTCTTTCATTATATTCATCCATGTGCTACCTTCAGGAGCTACAGTTGCAAAACGTATTACATATTTTTGTGAATATGTTAATAAAGGTAATAAAAAAGCAATTAATAATATTTTTATTGTTTTCAAGATTAACCTCATTTATAATTCAAAAATAATTTTCTATATTATTAAGTAAAAATTTCGCCTTATTTTTTGCTAAAACATTTGGAAGAACCAGATCTTTATCTATATCAGCTGGTGTATCCAATACTTTAGTTAGTAAATTTTTAAATAATTCTTCATCTTGAGAAGCTACAGCATACATTTTAGCATAATAAACATAAACCATCAGAAACTTACCTTTATTAATACTAATACACTTCTCAAAATGTTCCTTAGATTTGGCTAAATTACCACCTAATGCTGGTGGCATCTTCGCAAGTACAGTACCAAAATACATATGAGCAGATCCGTAATAATAAGTTTCATCATTATCAAGTACAAATTGCATCATTGAATTCACTTTTGAAAAATCAGATATTGCCTCAGGATCACTCAAATTTAGATTTATATAATTCCCCCAATTATATGCAGTCCAGAAAATATAAGGCACATCATCCTTAGTAAATTTCTTTAAAACCTTTTCAAAATCTTCAAGGCTTCCATTTTCAACGTCTTTGAAACCCTCTTTTTGCCTCAAAATTCTCATTCCATACTCTTTGCCACGCCAATATAGGTTGCTCGCTCTTTCTGTAAGTGAATCTTCTAAATATCCTAAGGAATAACTTCCATAACCCATCGATGCAAAAAGCAGTAATTTTTCATTGCTGGGATCAACACCAATAAAAGTTTCGATTAACTTTATATTGCTTAATAAACTTATTTCCGCGATATGAGTATCATTCTCCTGCATTATTGCATCCATTCCATAATCCATCATATTCGCTATTTTTCTTACTGCATATTTCTCAATTGAACAAGCAGAGAAAATAAAAATTATCAAAAAAGGGATAATATACTTTTTCATATAACCTCATTATACAAAAACTTATTTACCAATATATTTAAAATACGATTATTAAACAATATATTAAAAAAGTATTTTTCAATTTATAATTATAAATAAAAGATAACAATTAAAACTTAATAAAAAATTGTTTTATCATAAATCATATATTCTGCTAACTATATTGATTTACATCATAACATAACATTGACTTGGAAATAACGAAAATTTTTCATATTTTTGAATCAATTAATTATTTCGAGGTAAAAATGTACGATAAAATAAAATCCGCAAAAGAAAATTGGGAAAAAACAAAAGTAGAAAATTTTATCAAAAAAATTCCGGAAAGAAAAAATAAATTTGAGACGGATTCTCAAATAGAAATTGAAAGATTATATATTCCAACGGAAAAATCTTATGATGATATTGGTTTCCCCGGCGAGTATCCTTATACTAGAGGTCCATATCCAACTATGTATCGAGGAAGATTCTGGACAATGAGACAATACGCTGGTTTTGCTGACGCGGAAGAATCAAATAAAAGATATAAATTTCTTTTGAATGAGGGAACAACAGGCCTTTCTATTGCATTTGATTTACCTACTCAAATTGGTTATGACTCGGATCACCCAATTGCAAAAAGCGAAGTAGGTAAAGTTGGTGTAGCAATCGATTCATTAAGAGATATGGAAATTCTTTTTGATGGCATAGAGTTACAAAAAATTTCTACCTCTATGACCATCAATTCAACCGCCGCTATTTTACTTGCAATGTATGTTACCATAGCCAAAAAACAAGGAGCTGATTTAACTAAAATATCAGGAACAATTCAAAATGATATCTTAAAAGAATATATAGCACGTGGCACTTATATTTATCCACCAAAAAGTTCTATGAGATTGACAACAAACATATTTGAATGGTGCAGCAAAAATTTACCTTCATGGAATCCAATTTCAATAAGTGGATATCATATCAGAGAGGCTGGCTCTAATGCAGTTCAAGAAGTTGCTTTTACTATCGCAAATGGAATAGAATATGTTTCGTCAGCTGTTAAATCTGGTCTTGATGTAGATTCTTTTGCATCAAGATTGTCTTTCTTCTTTAATGTACATAATAACTTTTTTGAGGAAATTGCCAAATTTAGAGCCGCTAGAAGACTATGGGCTAAAATTATGAAAGAAAGGTTTGGAGCAAAAAAAGAAGAATCTTGTAAGCTAAGGTTCCATTCACAAACAGCAGGTTCTACACTAACTGCTCAACAAATAGATAATAATATTGTTCGTGTTACAATTCAAGCTTTAGCCGCTGTGCTTGGTGGAACGCAAAGCTTGCATACCAACGCAAGAGACGAGGCTCTATCTCTTCCTACAGAAGAATCAGTTCAAATTGCTCTAAGAACACAACAAATTATAGCTTATGAAAGCGGTGTTACAGATACTATAGACCCTTTAGCTGGCTCATACTTCGTTGAAGCTCTTACAGATGAGATCGAAAAAAGAGCTGTTGAGTATATAAAGAAAATTGATGATATGGGTGGTTCAATTAAAGCTATTGAAAAAAATTACTTCCAGAATGAAATTGCCTCTGCTTCTTATAATTATCAGCAAAAAATCGAAAATCAAGAAAAAATTATTGTTGGTATGAATAAATTTAAAACAGATGAAAACATAAAACAGAAAACATTCTCAATAAATCCCGAAGTTGCTAATAAACAAATAAGTAAACTACAAAAATTAAAATCAGAACGAGATAATAATAAAGTTATAAAATCTTTATCAGATCTAACAGAAGCTGCCAAATCCGAAAATGAAAACCTTATGCCTTATATTATCTTCTGCGTAGAAAATTATGCTACATTAGGAGAGATATCTGACGCATTAAGAAAAGTGTGGGGTGAATACAAAGGATAATTTATTTTTTAATCGGGAGTACTATTTCTACTACTACTCCCGATTTATCTTTTCTATTGTATATACTACATTGCCCTCCAGCACTCCATACAATTGTAGCCACAGAACTTAGCCCAAGACCAATACCAGGAATATTACCAGTAAAAATTTTTTCTACCTGAAAATAAGGTGCCCAAACTCTTTTTATGTTTTCTGGTGGTATATGTTTACCATCATCTGTTACTAAAAGCACAAATTCATTATCTTTATTTACGTTTACCTCGATTTTTACCAAAGGATCATTCTTTGGGTGAAATTTCTTAGAATTTTCAAGAAGTTCATATAAGATATATTCAAAAGCTTCTTCAGAAATTGGTAAAAGGATATTCTTTTTTATATTATTAATTAATTCCACAGGTTTAATATTAATGCTTTCAGTAGTAATATTAATCAATTTTTCAATATCCGATAAATCAAACCTATCTTCATAGGCATTTAGACTCATTGCTTCCTGATGTGCAAGTATGTCTTCGATTGTGTCATATAATCTTCTCAATCCATTAAAGACTTCAATAAAATATTCTTTTAATTCATTTTGAGAAAGGTCAATCTTATCATATTGTGAAATAATTTCCATTCCACCCAATACGCTTGTCATCGGTGTTCTAAGTTTGTGATATATCATACTCTGGAAACTTCTCATTCTTGCTTGAGAATACTTTTGATTTGTAACATCTTTCATTCTAATAATTTTTTCGCTCTTCTCATATTCAGGAATACTAAATATCTCAATCTCCAACCATAATGCACCGATAAATTGACTTTCTGGTCTTACAAAATAAAGACTAACGCCTTCACTTTTGCAATTTAACCAATCTCCCCAAAATTCTTTTGGTTCAAGGTTATATTGCTCTAAAACAATATCTTTAAACTTCTTTTCAATTATCTCATTTTGATTTTGTGGTAAATTCAAATATAATTTTGCTTGTGAATTTAGATATACTATCTTATCATTTTTATCTACAATAACATATCCGTTATCAGATCTTTCAACTACCCATTCGAATTTTTTTCTTTCAGTAATAATTTTTCTAAACCTATTCAATTTAGCTATTGCTTTAACCCTTAGCTTTAATTCTTCATTATCAAAGGGTTTGGTTAAAAAATCATCAGCCCCAGCTTCTATTCCTTTCTTATGCGATTCTTTATCATGTAATGAGGTTATTATTATTATAGCAACATTTTCAAGTTTATTATCATCACGTAACTTCCTGCATACTTCAAAACCATTTATATCGGGCAACATAATGTCAAGTAAAATGATATCAGGTATCACTTCTTTAGCAATACTCAAACCATCTTGCCCTTTTTGAGCGGTAAAAATTAAATAATCTTCCTTTTTTAAGGTGCTCTCTAAAAGTTTGCTACTAATAGGATCATCTTCGATAATTAAAATAGTTGTTTTTCTATTTAAATCATCTATAGATTTTAATAGATCTTTATTAGAGTTATTCTTAAGCATTTATACCTCTTTCTTCAGCTTTTGAATCAATAAAATTTATTATCTTTTGAATTTGAAATTCTAATTCTTCAATTAATTCAATAATTTCTGATTCATCATTATCTCTACCCTTGAATTCTATTTTTTTAGCAACCTCATAACCTTTTAAAGAACCAAGATTACCCAATGCTCCCTTAAACCTGTGAGCAACTTTTGTAATGTTATCGAAATCCTTTTCTTCAACTGCTTTCTTTAACAAATCAAGATGCTCTAGATAATCTTTTTTAAAAATTGTATTCAACTCTATCAGTAAATTAATATCACCACCAACCGTAGAAAGTGATTGATCTATATCATTATCTTGATTATCATCTAAATCGATATTTATTCCAAATAGTTTGTATATCTTTTGATATAAATCTTTGGTTACAATTGGTTTCGTTAAGTATTCATCAAAACCTAACTCAAGACATTTATTTTTTTCTTCCTGTATTGCATGAGCACTAAAAGCAATTATAGGCACATGAGATCCTCTTTCTTTTTCGGACTCTCGGATAATCTTTAAAGTTTCATATCCATCTAATACAGGCATCTGTAAATCCATAAGAATCAAATCATAGGGTTTAACATTTAACTCTGCTAATGCTTCTTTACCATTATTTGCTACTTTTACAAAATGGTTTACCCTTTCAAGTAATTTAGAAACCAACTTTTGATTAACAGGATTATCTTCAACGACTAAAATTTGTAATGGCCCTAAAGGTGGTAGGTTAGTTATAACTTTACTTTCGGCTTTTCTATCAAACCTTTGCTTGTTTATCAAGTTTTTTATTGATTCAATTACTTCAACTATCCCAAAAGGTTTGGTTATATATGAATATAAATTACTGATTTTTGATTTCGAAAGTGATGTTATCATGTGTACAGAATCAAATATTGGTATTATACCAACTATATTCTTATAAGAATTTAATATATTATTTGTAAAAGTGTTTATATCTGTTTTAATCATTGCTGAATTTGCAAACAGAATTATTTTTTCAGAATCTTTGTATTTGGCTAATTTGAAATACATCTCATTTAATTCTGAATAAATCGAATAATTTACTTCTAATGATTTGAGTATATCTTCAAGTATATTTTTGTATAAATTTGAATATTCAAGTATAATAATATTTGAAAAATTATTTAGAACCTCTGAATCTAACTTCAAGTTTGTGCTTTCTGTTGAACTAACTTTCAAATTTATTGTAAAAATAAACTTTGAACCTTTATCGAGCTCGCTCTCTACCCATAATGTGCCACCCATAGCTTCAATTAATCTTTTTGAAATTGTTAACCCTAACCCCGTTCCACCATATTTTCGAGTAGTAGAAGAATCAGCTTGTGTAAATGGCTCAAATATCTTGTTCTTCTGTTCTTCAGTTAGTCCAATTCCAGTATCTTCAACTGTAAACATTAAAGTAATATCATCTCCTTCTTTTGATATTGCTTGAACATCTAAAAACACATAGCCTTTTTCTGTAAACTTTATAGCATTGCCGGTTAAATTAATTATTATTTGTTTTATTCTATATTGATCACCAATCAATATATTAGGAATTTCTGAAGAAATATTATAAGCAAATTCTAACCCTTTCTCCTGTGCACGTAAAGCAAGATTTTTTAAAATATCTTTAATACTTAATCTTATACTAAAAGGATTTTCTTCTATAGTTATTTTATTTGCTTCTATCTTTGAAAAATCTAAAATGTCATTAATAATCTCAAGCAATGATTCACCCGAACTCTTAATAATTTCTGCGAACTCTTTTTGTTCTTCTGTTAAATCAGTATCAAGTAGTAAATTGGTCATTCCAATTACACCATTCATAGGCGTTCTAATCTCATGACTCATATTTGCAAGAAATTCCGACTTAGATCTGGTAGCTTCTTCTGCAGTCTCTTTTGCCTTTAGTAATTCAAATTCAGCCAACTTTCTATCGGTTATATTCCTTACAATACCCATATATTGATCATTTATAAGTGGTAATAACCGAAGTTCATAATACTCTTTCTCTTCCTCCATTTGGGATTCATACTCTACCACCTGAAAATTGTTTGTTTCTTTAACGTTTTCCATTGCATTTTGTACATCAACCTGTGATTCCTCTGGAACCAACTCCTCAATTTTTTTCCCGATAAAATACTCACGCGGATAAAAATAATCCGTTCTTTCACCTGATTTGAAATCTATTATAACACCATTATTATCTATCCTGAAGAATAAATCCGGGAAGGCATCAAATAACGCTTTTAGTTCCGCTGTTGAAATTAATAATCGCTCTTCATATCTTTTTCTTTCAGATATATCTCTTACAATAATTTGAATATTATCGTCATTTAATACTTTACCGCTTATCTCTACAAAAAACTTTGTGTAATCTTTTTTAACGAACTCAAACTCATCTACTACAACATTGCCTTTCTTAATTTTTTGTACAAAATCTGTTAATGATTTTCTATCTTTAGCTGAAACAAAGCTACTTAAATTGAGTCCTTTTATCGAACTTATGTCATATAACAGCATTTCTGCACCAGCAGGGTTAGCCGATAAAATATAACCATCTTCGTTAATGAGAAATATGCCATCAGAGGCTTGTTCAATTAAATTCTTGAACTGTTCTCGACTTTTAATTATTTCTTCTTCTGCAATTTGTCTTCTTATGGCACCACTAATTGAAACCGCTACTGAAGTTAATATATTTAATTCATCTTCATTTCTTAATCTTTCATTGGTTAAATCTTCAAATTGGATATAACCCCAGAATTCATCATTCACTGTAATTGGTATCAATAATAATGATTTTATACCTTTACTGATAAATTCTTCTTTCAATTGACCATCTATTTCACTTACTATTACCTGATACGAGCTCCCTTTCTTTATTTTGTTGATTAAATTATTTTGTTCATTAGATGAAAATATTCCATATTTAATATTGTTGCTAACTTTCAGTTCACCATCATCTCCTGTCCATATAAATATTGGAACGCTTTGGATAAATCTTTGTTTATCATCAAATATGTTTTTAAACACAATAATCTCATCTGCTTTAATTGCATTTCCTATCATTTTTAAGGTAAACACAATAGCTTCGTTTAAATTATTGCATATTAATAAATATTTAATTGCTTCTGAAGATGAGTGTAAAATTAAATCTTTGGCCTTTAACTTGTTTTCAAAATTAATTCTTTCGGTTATATCGTTCATTATACCAGAAAAAGCAATTATGTTTGCTTTATCATCAAAAACGGGCTGAATAAAAATTTCCATACAACAGTTTGAGCCATCTAATTTCTTAAGCCTTTTCTCCACTTTTATATATTCTTCACTTTTGTTAAGTAATGAATCGAAAGCTTTTGAAAAATTATCAAAATTACAATCTTCAAAATATTCTATTATCTTTTTGCCAATACTATCTTCAATTGTATAACCAGTAATTTTTGACCATGCTCTATTTAATAATACAAATCTATATTCATTATCAAGTTGGAAGATAACTTCGTTTACGCTTTCAATAACATCTTTGTATCTTTTGTCAATCTCTGATCTTTCTTTTTCAGTTAGTATTAATGTTAAAAACATATTGCGAATTGATTTGCTAAGTAAAGCTAACTCATCTTTCCCTTTAAGTGGTGTAATATCTTTTGCCCCTTTACCAATCGATAGTATACTTTTATGAAGTAAGCTTACTCTTTTTAATACAAAAAAACTAATTGCAAAAAATTCAATAACACCAAACAATAAACCTATAACAATTATTATGAATATTATTAGAGAAATAGTCTCGAGACCACGTAGATATAAATTACGCTCAGAAACATAACTTAACACAAGAGCTGGTTTATTAAAAACATCTTTTACCACGATAATGCTTTTAATTTTATCTTTACTCAACTCTTGATACATAATATTAGATGTATCTGATAAATTATATAGTTTGGCAACATCATTGAAATAATTTACCTCAATTTTAGCTCTAAATGTTGAATTCAGTTTAGACACTTCAGAACTATCAAACTCTTTGGTTACAAATAGAATACCTCTTGATGGACCTTTTTCTTCCGATGTTAAAATATCTGAATATGCAATAAAATGAAAATTTTTATTTAGACAAATGAAGCCAGAATGATTCTCGTCTTTTATATTTTTTTTATAAGTATTAAAATCATTTCTTATATGATTAATTATTTCTATTGGAGTATCTTTCGAATATCCATTTTTCAAATCATAATATTTACTAAAAACTTGTTCGCCTTTAGTATTAAAGAAAATCATAGAATTAATTTCATTTTTGATAAAAGCAGGATCCCCTAAACTTGATTTTATATATTTCTTATTCTTGTTATTCATAAATTCATAAGTATCATCCCAAATAGAGTAATCAGCAGTTAGACTATATACATATTTAAATCTGTCATTTATCAAATTTCTTAATTTTTCAGCATTTTCATTTAAGTAATCTTTTTCTAATCTTAAATATTCCTTTTTAAGATTGTATGATATGATTATTGATGAGAGAAATAGAATTAAGAGCAAAGACAAAAATAGGACTAAAACAGTCTTTAATCTAATAGACATAAAGGAACCTTGAATTTACAACATATTGAATTATAATCAAAAATAAATTATTTCCCAATAATTATCAACAATATTTTATTATAATTAAAATATTTTACTATTTCACTATAAAATTACAGTCATAAATACCGAAATAAGTAAGCTTTTCTTTCACTTTTTATTTATAATTTCTAATTACTCTATTTACGAAATTAATAAATATTCACAATAATTGTTTAAACAGATAAATCATGATAAATCAAATTTTATTCTTGACTTATTATTCAAAATATGCTATAATTATTTCATCAAAGAGAATTCTCTTTTTTCTATATTGATCTTTCAGTAAAGTTCATAATCACTCTCTTTATTAAATACGTAAGTTGCTTTTGTAAAATAGAATATAAAGTAACAATGTAAAGGAGAATGAATGAACATCTTAAAAATTACCCGCGAAAAGTTCCAAGATTTTCTAATAGGCATGCAAAAACATGGAGAAGTACACATACCCAAAAGGAAAACAGAAACAACCTATGTGTATGATATTATGGATTCTCCGGATGAAATTGCCTACGAATATCTTAGAACTATATTACCAGTAAAAAAATATTTTATTAAACCCAAAGAAAAATTAATAAAGTATTCCTTTGATTCAGGTTTTTCCATAGACCTAGAAGATCCTGATAAAAAGGTTATTATTTTCGGTTTACATCCCTGCGATATAAATAGTTTAAAAATTCTGGATCTCGCCTTCTCTGGCAAATATGTTGACCCTTATTATTTTAACAGAAGAAAAAATACTGTTATCTTTGGTTTAGGTTGTATGCCAGATGAAAAATGTTTTTGTAGATCAATGGGTACTGACCACGTAACCGATGGTTATGATTTATACTTTAATGATCTAGGTGATTTCTTTTTAGTAAATGTTGGTTCAAGTTTGGGTGATGACTTTATCAAAGAATTTTCAGACTTGTTCGAAAAACCCGAACCAGAAGATATCGATATTTATATTGAAAAAAGAAACTTAAGAGCAAAATCTTTTAAACTTCAATTAGATGTTTCGGATTTACCTTACATTCTTGATATTGAACGTGAAAGTGAAGTATGGAATGAACTTGGTAATAAATGTCTATGTTGCGGAAGCTGTTCTATGGTTTGCCCAACTTGTTATTGTTTTAACATTTTTGATACTATTGATTTAGATGGCAAATCAGGTGAGCGTTATAGGCAATGGGATACCTGCTTATCAAAAGATTATACTCTTGTAGCTGGTGGGCATGTATTCAGAAAAAATAGAGCCGATAGAGTAAAAAATAGATACTATCATAAACAACATGGCTTTGTCGAAGAATATGGAAGACCAAGTTGCACGGGTTGCGGTAGATGTATTCAATTTTGCCCAACTAAAATTCACGTAGTTGAAGTACTTAATAAAGTAATGGGTAAATCATAATTTTTGAGGAGGGCATTATATGCTTAGACATTCAGCATTAGATCATACATTAAAAGCAAAAGTACGAAATCCTTACTTACCTCATTTAGCAAGAATTGTAAGGATTGATAGAGCAGTACAGGATAATTATGTATTTTATTTTAGATTCGAAGACCCAAAAATTGCTGAAACTTTTGATTATAACCCAGGCCAATTTCTTGAGATAACTGTTCTGGGTACCGGTGAAGCACCAATTTCTCTATCCTCTTCACCTACTCGTAAAGGTATTGTTGAAACTTGCGTAAGAAGAATGGGAAGGGTTACCAATGCTCTGTATAGATTAAAAGAAAATAATGTAGTTGGTATAAGAGGACCTTTTGGAAATGGGTATCCTGTAGAGGAGCTCAAAGGACAAAATGTTTTGATGGTTGCTGGTGGTTTGGGTATGGCACCTATTCGATCTTTATTAAATTATATACTTGATAGAAGATATGAATTTAATGATGTATATCTTCTTTATGGCGCAAGGTATCCTGAAGATTTACTCTTCAAAGAAGAATTAACATTGCTTTCTCAAAGAGCAGATGTTAACTGTCTACTAGCAGTAGAACAAAGTTATAACTTACCCGGCAATCCTATATGGAATGGTAAAATCGGACTTGTAACTGATTTATTTGACTACTTACCTGAATTAGATGTTAGCTCAACCTATGCTGTTATCTGTGGTCCGCCAATTTTTTATAAGTTTGTACTTGAAAGACTCCTGAAATTAAAATTCTCTAAAAACAGAATTCTGATGTCTCTCGAAAGAAGAATGGAATGCGGAATAGGTAAATGCGGCCATTGTGCTATTGGCTATAAATATACTTGCCTCGATGGACCTGTTTTTACTTATTGGGATGCAGTAAATTTACCAGAATTATTATAATTTTTTGGAAATGAATTATGGAGAAAATAAAAATGAATAAACCTAAAGTCGGTATATATGGGTTAACTTCTTGTGCAGGAGATCAACTTGTTATCTTAAATTGTGAAGATGAACTTTTAAAAATAGCATCTAAACTTGATATTATTGATTGGGTAATGGCTCAATCAAAAAACGACGAAACCACACCTCTTGACGTTGCACTTGTTGAAGGTGTAGTGGCTCAACAAAGAGATATTGATTTACTTAAAAAAGTAAGGAATAGAGCAAAGCTTGTTATAGCTATTGGGACCTGCGCTTGTTTTGGTGGCGTTGCAGCAATGAAAAATCAGATACCACGCGAAGTAATGAAAGCTGAAGTTTATGGAGATAATATAGATTTTATTGATAGCGTTAAAGCTCAACCCATTGGTTCTTTCATTAAAGTTGACTATCGTTTACCTGGTTGCCCAATCGAAAAAGATCAACTAATACAGATGATTTCATCTTTGTGTTTGGGTGACTTGCCAGAAATCTTAAATATACCCGTTTGTATGGAATGCAAAATGAGAGAAAATGCATGTCTGGTTGTTGAAAAAGGCGTTGTCTGTTGTGGTTCCTTAACTGTTGCAGGTTGTAATGCAAGATGCCCAAGTCATAACGTGCCCTGTAGTGGCTGCCATGGCCCAATTGAAGAAACACATTATGATGCTAATGTTTTAATGTTTAAACAGGCTGGACTAACAAGAAAAGATATTGAACAAAAAATGTCTATGTTCTCAACACCAGCTTGGATGCAAGAAAAATTGATGGAGGAGATAAAAGATGAAAGTAAATAAAAATATACATATACCTCATCTTGGTAGAGTTGAAGGACACGGTGGAATTGAAATTGATATAAAAGATGGTGAGCCTATTAAAGTTAATCTCGATATCTATGAAGGTTCAAGATTTTACGAAGTATTAGTTCTTGGAAAATATTACTACGAAGTGCCTTCAATAATATCTCGAGTTTGTGCTATTTGCTCCGCTTCACATACCCTTGCAGCTCAAATGGCTATTGAAAATGCTTTTGGTGTTGAAGTATCTAAAAGAACAGAATTTTTAAGAGGCTTGCTAATTCATGGAGGTATGATAGAAAGCCACTCCCTTCACCTTGCAGCTTTAGTATTACCTGATTTATTGGGTTATGATGGCGTGCTTAATATGGCAAAAGATTACCCAAAAGAAGTATCAATTGCACTTGAATTAAAAAAATTAGGCAATACTTTACAAGAGCTCATAGGTGGAAGAGCAATTCACCCAATTAATGCTCTCATTGGTGGATTTGGGAAAATACCAACTAAACAAGAATTACTTTCACTAAAAAATAGCCTCTCAAAAGGATTAGAACATGCTCTAATATTAGCTGACTTATTCAAGACATTCAAAATTTCTGACTATGCAGAGTCTCCTACTATTTACGCAGCTCTGGAACCAAGAGATAAAACAAGATATAGCTTTTTGGGTGATTATATTATTACATCATTAAACGAAAGATTCCCCAAAGAAGAATTTAGAAAAATCTGTCACGAAGGCGTTGTAAAACATTCTCATGCAAAACAGAGTCTATATAGTGGCAAACCTTTTATGACGGGTGCTCTTGCGAGAATTAACCTTAATGGTGAAAAATATTTACATGGTAAAGCTAAAGAAATTCAGGAACAATTACTTCCTAATTTACCTTCACAAAATATTTTACACAATAATACCGCTCAAATGATTGAATTAATACATTCAATAGAAAGAGCTCTTCAATTAGTTGACTTAATAATCAATGAAGGACTGGAACCTGAAGACCTTGCAGAATTTGAAGTACACGCTGGTAAGGGTGTGGGCGCTCTGGAGGCACCACGAGGCACACTCTATCACTATTATGAAATTGATGACGAGGGTAAAATTGTTGAAGCAGATATTGTAACACCCACTGCTCAGAACCTTGCTAATTGTGAAAAAGATCTTCGAGTTTCTATTGAAAACTTAATTAACGAACCTAAAGAATATCTCGAGTTTAAATTAGAAATGGTTGCACGAGCTTATGACCCATGTATTTCTTGCGCCGTGCATCTTGTAAAATTAAACAAATCATAATAATAAAAACCCCGTACTTAATACGGGGTTTTTTATTTTATAAATAACCATTATTATTTATTATTTCCTGTAACTTGCTATAGTCTTTAATTTGAGGTAATATTTTTTTCAAAAACTCAATTATTAATTTTAACCTATTATTCTCTGATCTTATTTCTAAAAGTCTTTGTCTTTCTTCTGGTAACATTCCAATTTTTTCTGCCACCTTAAATGATAGTAGTGGTATTGCCATTTGTAACCTTTCTAAATCTATTGTGCTTTTAAAAACAACCTTATAAAGTTCGTTGTATAAATTTAAAACCTCAAAAGTAAGATTTTCATCTATACTCTCATAATCATCTGTAAAATATACCACTTGTGCTTTTAGATAAACGCCTGAATCAATTAATTTTTCAACTTTAAACCTATCCCAACCATTAACAACAATATCCATCTCACCTTTAACTGAACTTTGCTCTACTTTTGTTATTTTTGCAGTACAGCCATATTGAGAAATTTTATTATCATTAATATAGCATATACCGAAATTATCATTTAAGGTAAGACAATCGATAATCATCTTTTTATATCTTTCCTCGTAAATATTTAGCAGTAATGAAGAGTTAGGTAATAAAACCGTAGGGAGAGGAAAAATTGGAATTATATTTTTTTCTTTAAGAGGCATAAAAAAGGATTATTTATTTTGATACTCCTCATACCATGCCATTTGAATCGCTTCTAACTTCTTTTCATTTGAATTAGCCGGGTCATCATCAAAACCATCAAGTTCAATAACCCATTTATGTAAATCAGTAAAACGAATAGAAAGAGGATCTATATCAGGATATTTTTCTATGAGCATTAATGCTATATCTTCTACATCATCCCATTTCATAGTTATTCCTTTATTCTTCCTTCATGAAATAATGGTCTTAATGTATCATTAATTAATGGAATTTCAACAACAATATCACCCCTTATTTTTGCCTGACAACCTAATCTGGAATTTAAAGTCAATCCTTCAGCTTCATCTAACTGGTCAGCTTCATTATCTTCCATCTCAGATAAATTATTTATTCCTTCTTTGATAATAACATGACAGGTAGAGCAGGCACAGGCTCCACCACAATTGTGCGGCAAATCGATGCCATTATCAAGAGCTACATCTAAAATTGTATCGTCTTCTTTTGCAACTACTGTTTTATTATATGGCAAGAAGGTAACTTTATATTCTTTCTTCATTCCTTACCTTTCAATAAAAAAAGGTTGCCCAAATAAAATTTGAGCAACCTAATAAATTTTACTTTACAAATTTCTTAAAGGCTTCATTAATTCTACCCCAGTGCAAATCAGCAATAAAATTATCTATATACTTTGCCCTGGCTGGTCCATCTTTGTGATAATATGCATGTTCAAATACATCGCAAGCAATAAGAGGTATACCACCCCATATAGCACCATAATGATGCTCATCAACTAAAACATTAATCAACTTACCTGAGCCAAGCAAATCATATACCAGAAGTCCCCATCCACTATTTTTAGCTGCAAGTGTAGTTGCTTTAAAATCAGCTTTCCAGTTTTCAAATGAACCGAAGTCTTTTTCAATCTGAGCTAATATTTCTTTACCATTTTTTGGATCACCATCACCACCTAAATTTGCCCAGAATATCTCGTGCAGTAAATTTCCAGCGTGATTAAAAGTATATCTACGCTTCAACTCTCCAAAATTACTATAATTTGCATTAGCAGCAGATTTATCTGCTGTTTCAAGAGCTTTTTCAATTTCATTTAACTTTACAACATATCCATTTTGATGAGTCTTATAGTGCCATTCTGTTGTTTCAGGGCTCATTACACTTTTTAATAATTCTTTTGCTTCTTCATCACTATAAGGTCTTGCTTTCAATTTCCACTCGTACATTTTTCTTTCTCCTTTATTTATATTATTTTGATTGTTAATTTCGTTATTCTGCCCTTGAATTTCAACCGAACCTGATGCTCCTGTTGATTTAAATATTGGGGTATTTGTTGCATCATCTTTATTAGTATCGTATTGAGCAAAAAGTGGCAATGTAAATAAAAACAATGCAAAAATTACAAGAAAACTTTTTTCGGGTTTCATCAGTTTTACTCCTTTCATTTTTTATTTAATATAAGGAGTAATTTTGTCTTTACTGAGTAATATTCGTAACTTCAGGTTTTTTTCTTGACTTCATAACAAAAAAGACAATTACTCCAATCACTACAACTATAATAACAATAATTATAATGATAGAGTTCCCAGCACTACTTTTTATTGATGCAGACATGATTATATCTCGATTGCCCAACTCAGAATACTTGTATTCCCATTTTACAGTTTTTCCTTCAACCTTTCCATTGGGATCTACATTTATAGGATCAGACGGGAATTCATAAGTATATCTTAAAACATAAGCATCCATTCCAAAATTTTTAGCAGTAGAATCCTGTTTCAACTTATGAGTTAATGTTTTCAACTCTCCATTTTCAACAAAAGTAATTTCGTTACCCTGAAAACCTTTTAACTTATTCAGCTGATTAATATCTTTAAAGTCGAACTCCACTTTTACATGAACAGTAGAATCTGCCCAATTAGTATCTATTTGAACACTTTTTACAACTTCTGGCTTGTATTGTTCATTCTTTATTTCATTGGCATCAAATGAAAACTTTGTTATACTCATTACATTTGATTGCTTCGTCCAATAATGAATTTTAACATTACCTGAACCATCGCTATTCAATTTTACGGTTTGTTCATAATTTAAACAACCATAAAATGCTAAAGCAAAAACTACAATTAATATAATTTTACTTAATGAATTTAAAAATTTCATAAAGGCTCCTATTTGATTGTTTTAAAGTGGGTGGACTATATAAATAAGATAAGAATATTATACATCAGTATCAAGAATATTTTTATTTTGGAGCGCTTTGCTTATAGTATCATTTATAACTCGTTCAGCTATTGGCCTTGATAAAATATCAACCTCTTTAGTCAAATTCCTTATAGCTGATATATCATCTTTTTCTAAAAAGAATTTTAATAGGTTTACTTTTTTAGTAATTAATTCCTTTTCTTCAGCAGATATTAGATCACTATGTTCATTAAATACCTTTTCAATAGATGAAATAACAGATTGAGCTTCATTCTTTGATTCTATCAACATTCTCTCCTGTATGTCTTTTTCCGCATAAACAATTGATTCTCTTAACATCCTCTCAATCTCTTCATCAGTTAACCCATAAGAAGGTTTTACTTCTATAGATTGTTCAATGCCAGTCCTTAGTTCCTTTGCCGATACCTGCAATATTCCGTCAGCATTGATTAAAAAAGTAACCTCTACTTTTGGCATTCCCGCTTTCATCGGAGGTATTCCTTTAAGAGTAAATTTTGCTAAGCTTCTGTTATCCTTTGCCAGCTCCCTCTCACCCTGTAACACATGAATATCAACACCTGTTTGATTATCAACAAAAGTAGTGTAAGTTTCTGTTGCTTTTACAGGTATAGTTGTATTGCGGGGTATAATAACACTCATCACACCACCAAAAGTTTCTATTCCTAATGAAAGTGGATTTACATCTAAAAGTAAAATATCTTTGGTGCCACCAGATAAAATATCTGCCTGTATTGCAGCACCTAATGCAACTACTTCGTCAGGATTCAATTCATCATAAGGTTTTATGCCAAATATTTCTTCAACAATCTGTTTTACAAGTGGCATTCTTGTTGAACCACCAACCAAAACAACAGCATCAAGTTCTTGTGGATTCAATTTTGCATCTTTGAGTGCATTTTTACATGGCTGGATAGTTCTTTCTATTACTTCACGCGATATGTTTTCTATATCTTCACGTAAAAAATTTCTATTATAAATTATATCACTATCCTCAAAATATAAATCTAGTATATATTTTTCATTAAAAGATAGATGACATTTAATTTTTTCCGCACTATCTCTAATAAGCTGTAACTCAGATGGATTTGGTTTGAAATCTGGATAAAGCAGTTTAATTTCTTCAAGCATAAACTCCATAATTTTTCTATCTATATCATCACCACCAAGATACGTATCTCCATTAGTAGCAAGCACCTCAAATATTCCATCTTTTAATTTTAAGATAGAAATATCAAAAGTTCCTCCACCAAGATCGTAAACCGCAATTGTAGCATTCTGTTTTTTATCCAATCCATAGGCTAAAGCAGCAGCTGTTGGCTCATTAACAATTCGTAAAACATCTAAACCCGCCAATTTGCCTGCATCCTTTGTTGCTTGTCTTTGTGCATCGTTAAAATATGCTGGAACAGTAATAACAGCTTGTGTGATTGGCTCACCAAAATGTTTTTCAGCTCTTTTTTTCAACTCTTTTAAAATCATTGCCGATAGTTCAATAGGGGTGTACTCCTTGCCATTTATTTCAACTCTAACCAATCCTTCTGATTTCGGCACTAATCTATATGTCAACAAATTTGTATCATTTTCTACATCCTGATACGATTTACCCATTAGCCTTTTAACAGAGTAAACGGTTTTAGATGTTTCTGTAATTATTTTATGTTTAGCATCTTCACCAACTATAATATGTTCATCATCATAAACAGTAATTACAGAAGGTACAAGGGCTGTTCCTTTCTCATCTTTTAAAACCTCTGGTTTACCATTATTCATATAGGCAACCAGACTATTAGTTGTCCCTAAATCGATACCGACAACTTTTCCTTTTTTAATATTACTTAAATCAATCTGTAGTAAATTATCCATTGGTCATTTATTTATAGTTGATAGTAATGTATTAAGATATGCTCTTATTGATAAATTTTTATTTAACTCTTTCAAGATTTCTTGTTTTGATTCATTAGAAGGATTATTTAAAACGTTCTCATCCCATTTTATGAAAAGATTTTTAAGCTGTGCATTAAGGTCATCCATCTTTTTCAGCAAACCTGATTTAATCTGTTCTATTTCGGCTTCACATTTCTTTTTCTTTTCAGGATCAGTTTCTGAGTTGCATTCAACAAGCTTCTCCTGTAACTCCATAACTTCCATTAAGATCTCTGGAGGAATTTTCTTTTTTTCTTCTGAAACTTCTCCCCATTCTAATTGTAGGAGATATTTTGCTCTCTGAATCGGATCCTTTAAAATTTGGTATGCAGAATTTAAAAAGGATGCTCTTTCAAGACTAATTTCCTTTTCAATCTCAGAGCCATTAGAATAATAATCGGGATGATACTCCCTACTTAACTCATAAAATCTATGCTCTAACTCATCAAGATCCAAATTCAACTGTTTTTTGAAACCTAGAAAAGAAAAATAATCAACATCCTCAACCATTGGTAAAATTTTATGACAGGTTGGGCACTTATCACCAGAATCAACCGTGTGATGACAATTCCAACAAGTGTGTGTATCTACCGCAAAAGAATTCCTCTCCATCAATAACCTCAAATATTAAACACCAAAAGAACTTCCGCAGCCACAGGTTTTTACTGCATTAGGATTGTTAAATATAAAACCTCTTCCATTTAACCCATCTGAAAAATCAAGCTCTGTGCCGCTTAAATAAAAATGGCTTTTACCATCAACGAAAATCTTTATACCATTTGACTCAATAATTTTATCACCCGGTTTGGGGGTAGAATCAAATGCTAGAGTATATGATAAACCAGAACAACCACCGCCCTTAACACCAACCCTTAAACCAAAATCAGGGTTAATATTATTTTCAGCCATTATTCTTTTTATTTCTTTTGCGGCTTTATCAGTAACCTTTATATCTTCTATTAATACGTTCTCATTCATCGCTTTTCTCTCATATAATAATTATAATATAAAAAATTTTTTAACTTTTGGTAATGTTATTTTTTTTCTTATAATCCTCAATAGCTGCTTTGATTGCATCTTCAGCTAAAACTGAACAGTGAATCTTTACTGGCGGTAAATTTAGCTCCTTTACTATTTCTGTATTTTTAATTGAAAATGCTTCATCAATAGTTTTACCTTTTACCCATTCAGTAGCCAAGCTGCTACTTGCAATTGCACTACCACAGCCAAAAGTTTTAAACTTTGCATCTTCAATTATTCCCTTCTCATTAATTTTTAACTGCAATTTCATTACATCACCACATTCCGGAGCACCTACCAAACCAGTACCAACATTTTTATCTGATGGATCAAGGCTTCCAACATTTCTTGGATTATTATAATGATCTATTACTTTCTCTGAATAAGCCATAAAAACCTTCCTTTCTTTAAAAAAATTTACTTCTTTTCCACTTTTGGAGTTTGAAAATCAGGATATTGCAAAACCCACGATCTATGATCTAACCTTTTCAAAATTCCTTTCTTTTCTAATTCAGATTCTAATGAAAAAGCTAACTCTTCACTTTTACCCACAGGCAAAACCTTATTCTCTTTTTTTCTGATGTATTCTGTCAAAACATACTGAATATCACGATGAAATACATTTGAGTTATGAAATATACTATTTGGATAACTTTTTTTATAAAAATATAAAAAATCTGAATAATTTGAAACTAATGTCTGCAAATCCATATTAACCTCTATTTTTATTAATGTGATGCCCATTCAACCGATTTTAAATCAACACCTGCTTTTGCCATTTCATAAAGCGGTGATAGATCACGTAATTTCTTTACAACTTTTATTACCTGATCAATTACGTAATCTACTTCTTCTTCAGTGTTAAATCTACCAAGCCCAAACCTGATAGAAGAATGTGCTAAATCATCTCCAACATTTAACGCTTTAAGCACGTAAGATGGCTCTAAACTGGCCGATGTGCAGGCAGAACCCGAAGACACTGCTACATCTTTTAAACCCATAATAAATGATTCACCTTCTACATAAGCAAAACTAACATTCAAATTATTAGGTAATCTTTTCTCCGGGTGACCATTTAAATACACTTCATCTAAATTATTAAATATACCATCTTTCAATTTATCTCTAAGATACTTTTCATGCTGGTAATCCTTCTCTCTTTCTAACCTTGCCAATTCAGCAGCCGCACCAAAACCTACTATACCCGGAACGTTCAGTGTACCAGACCTCATTCCCCTCTCATGACCACCACCATCAATTATTGGGGTAAGTTTTACTCGAGGATTTTTCTTCCTTACGTATAAAGCACCTATACCTTTTGGGCCATATATTTTGTGTGCAGAAAAAGAAGCTAAATCAATATTCATCTTTTGAACATCAAAAGGTAAAGTGCTTAACCCCTGTGTAGCATCAGTATGAAATAGCACACCTTTTTCATGGCATAATTTACCAATTTCTTCTATAGGTTGAACTGTTCCAATCTCATTGTTCGCATACATAATAGATACAAGTATAGTCTTATCTGTAATACTCTCTGCAAGTTGATTCAAATCAATTAAACCATACTTATCTACAGGTAAATAAGTTACCTTAATACCCTTCCTTTCCAGTGCTTTTGCAGAGTCAAGTATAGCCTTATGTTCAGTAACCTGTGTGATAATGTGATTCCCTTTTTCAGCATACATTTCTGCAACACCTTTAAGGGCAAGATTATCTGATTCAGTAGCACCACTTGTAAAAATGATTTCTTTGGGGTCGCTATTTATTAAATCAGCAATTTGCTTTCTTGCTTTTTCTACTGCTTCTTCAGCAACCCAACCAAACGAGTGACTCCTGCTAGCCGCATTACCAAATATTTCTGTAAAGTAAGGTTTCATCACCTCAAACACCCTTGGATCAACCGGTGTTGTAGCATGATAATCCATATAAATAGGTAACTTCATTTTATATCTCCATTACATTATTTCCGAAAGAGTTAATTTATTTAATATCTCATTTATATTTGATTGTACTTTTTCTAAAGGATTCTTTATCGTACAACAATCAGTTTTATTACAATCACAATTTTCATTATCCATACATTCTGTTAAATATTGTGGTCCTTCAATTGCTTCTATTATATTTGACAACTTAAGTTCATTAGGTTTTACCAATAAAGAATATCCACCTCTTGAACCCTGATAAGATGCGATAATTTTTTCTTTAGCTAATTTCTGCAATATTTTTGATAAAAGCTCATATGGTATCTCATACTTTTGAGAAATTTCTTTAGCAGTTAAAGTTTCACCCGGCTTTTCTAATGCTATGTGTTTTACTGCTATTAAACCATATTCAACTTTTTTTGAAAGTTTTAACATCTTATATCCGACTAAATTAGTCCTATTTTATGAGCAAAAAAAAGACAAATTTTTTTGTCTAATAATATAACAAGTAACTTACTTTTTAAGTTCCCAATGTCATTTCACTTACATATAATTTATAATATAAATTTCAAAATTTCAATAGTATTTTTTATTACTATTAAAATTATATTTTCACAGAAAACTATTTAAATGGTTAATAAAATCCTAATAATCAAATATTTATTAATTATGAAATTATCTTCTACCTTCTTTTATACACAAAAAACTTTTTGCTTCATTTAGAATTATCTTTCTTTGTTCTAAAATCCTGAAACCTGCATTGTTTAGTTCTGCTATAAACTCATTCCATTCAAATTGAGCTTCTTTTGGATGAGTAAAGCCTAAAATATTTGCAATTGTAATAACAAATCCATTAAGCTCTTCGACTATAAAGATTCCACCCGGTTTTATTACGCGAGCAATTTCCGAAAGTGCCTTTCTCCACTCTGGTACATGATGCAATACACCAAACACAAATACAGCATCAAAAGTATTCGAATCGAAGTTTATATTTGCAACATCTCCAATTGAAAACTCTGCTCTTAGATTTCTTTTCTTTGCTAACCTGATTTGCTCTTCCATAAAATCAAAAGCAAAAATCTTTGAAGGTTTAAATTCATTAATTATTAGTTGAGTGCTATATCCAGAGCCACAACCAGCGTCAAGAATAATTTTACCTTCTAAAGAAATATTATGTTTTTCTAAGTGTTCCTTTATAATTTTTAATTCGAGATGTTTCTGCACGTATCTTCTAATGGGGTTATTCATTGCGAGAAACTCTACTTTGCTAAGTCTCATAATTAAATTCCAAAATAAATAAAAACCAAATTACTTCATCCAACCGTTTTGTTTATACCACTCAATTGTAGATTTAATTCCATCTTCAAGAGATACTTCTTGTTTAAAACCAAGTTGTTTTATAGCTTTTTCTGGACTCAAAATCCAATACTTTTGAGTGAAATCCCTTGCCTTTTCAATATTAAAAACTGCGCCTTTAGTTGTAAGATAACCGAAAAGTTGTGAAAATGCAGCAACAGTATAAACTAAAAAATGGGGTAATCTAATAGTAATAGTCTTTCTTCCAATTGCTTTTTTACATATATCACCTATATCTTTCCACGAGTAATATTTTTCACTGGAAATATTATAAATTTCACCTATAGCATTTTCGTTTTCTGCAGCAAGCATAATACCGTTTATTAAATCATGCGAATGAATTATACTTATAAATTTATCAGAAAAACCGATTAAAGAGATGAGTCCTTTAGAAACAGCCAGAAAATACTGATAGATAGCTTCATCTCTTGGCCCATAAATTGCAGGTGGTCTAATAATTGTTAGAGGTAATTCTTCAGCAAGATTTAATAATTCCTTTTCGGCTGCAAGTTTACTTTTACCATAAGTTGTAATCGGTTTGCAGTCATCGGTTTCTTTTGTAGGTTCACCATTCAAGCTTGGTCCATATACTGTTTGACTACTTAAATATATAAATCTTTTCAAACTTTTATTATATTTAATAGATGCTTCTGCTAGATTCTTCGTAGCTATTTGGTTAGATATAAAATAACCCTGTGTTGTTTTTGACATTACAGCACCAGCAATATGAAATATATAATCAACATCTTCAACAGCTTTTTTCAAAGAATTATCATCGAAAAAGCTTCCACATATAATCTCTACATTCAAATTTTTTAACCATCGTAAATTACTTGTTTTTCTTGTCAAGCATTTTACTTCCCAACCCTTTTCAAGTAACTTTTCAGTAAGATGGCTTCCTACAAAACCTGTTCCCCCTGTTACAAGTGCCTTCATTTTTCTCCTTATATAAAAATTCCAATGCAAAGATAATAGTTTTTTTATTCAAAATCAAAGTGTTTTTCTACAAACATATCGAGCCTCTGCCCCTAATGTAACCAAAATATCCCATTTTCGTATGCAATATTTAAAAATCGTAAAAAAAGGTGCGTAGCACCGAAATGTTTGTAGATTTATGATTTGATAAATGTTGTAGGGGCGTAGCCCTGACATGTATTTACGTGTCGCACCTACGGTGCTTTAACATATTTTGTTCATGTTTTCTACAGACATATCGGGGCTCTGCCCCTAACGTAACCAATACATCTTGCTTCATAAATAAATAGGTGCGTAGCACCGAAACGTTTGTAGATTTATGGCCAAATAAATGTTTTAGGAGCGTAGCCCTGACATGTCTATACGTGTCGCACCTACGGTGCTTGTTTTTTTTTGTTCGTGCTTTCTACAAACATTTCGGGGCTCTGCCCCTATGGTAAACAATACGTTGATATGTAATAAATACAAAAGGTGCGTAGCACCGAAATATTTGTAGATTTATAATTTGAAAAATGTTTAGGGGCGTAGCCCTGACACGTCTTTACTCCAAACATATCGGGGCTCTGCCCCTAACGTAACAAATACATTTTGCTTCATAAATATAAAGGTGCGTAGCACAGAAACGTTTGTAGAATTATAATTAAAAAAAATGTTTAAGGGCGTAGCCCTGACATGTATATTTTACGTGTCGCATCTACGATGCTTGTTGTTTTTTTCGATTACATTTCTACAAACATTTCGGGGCTCTACCCCTAATGTAATCGATTGTCAATATGTAATAAATAAAATAGGTGCGTAGCACCGAAACGTTTGTAGATTTTTAATTAGAAAATGATTGAGGGGCGTAGCCCTGACACGTCTTTACTCCAAACATATCGGAACTCTACCACTAAAAGTATCTAAAATAACTCTCTTTTACATTTATAACACTTTTATAACAATTGTATTTGTTAGTTAGTGTAATTAAGTGTTATTATTGTTATACTGAATTTAAATATATTGTAATTATTATATATAGCTCTTTTTTACAATTACACTTTTCCCCATATACATAAGCTATAACAATTTATTTTCAATCCAAAATATTGACAAATGCTGACAAACATTATCAGATTAAATATTATATATTTTGCCGTATAATTTATTTAGGAGAAGAAAAATGATAAAGAAAGAGAAGATATTGGAAATTTTATCAAATAGAGATGGCTATAAAAGTTATTATTCAAAAATATTAACTATTGTTATAAATAAAAATAATCAAGCAATCACAAAATGCCCATTTCATACCGATACTAATCCATCTCTTTCAATAAATCTTAAGACTGGACAATTTAACTGCTTTGGGTGTGGATTCAATGGGGATATTTTTACTTTTAGAATGAAATACGAAAATATTTCTTTTGATGAATGTTTAAAGAGATTTGCAGACGAATATAATATCAAAGAAGAAAAATTAGAAATTGATATAACAAAAGATGATATTGAAAGATGGAAAAATAATCTATACACAGATAAAGCTAAGGAGATTAAATCTTTTCTAAATAATGTGAGAGGCATTACCGATAAATCATTACTTAAATATAATATTGGTTATGATTTTAAAAAAGAATCAATTACAATACCTTTTTATAATAATGGCAATGTAACCTGTGTTAAATTTTTTAATTATGATATAAAAAATAATAAAAAAAATGTGACCACGATAGGTAAAGCATCTCTTTTAATACACCCTTTGCTTGAAATCATTGAAACTGAAGATATAGAAATTTATATTTGCGAAGGTGAATTTGATTGCATACTTCTTGCACAATTTGGACTTGTTGCAATAACTGGTTCTGCTGGAGCTAAAACATGGAAAAACGATTGGTCAGAATACCTAAAAGGAGCTAGGATAATAATTTGTTATGATAGTGATGATTGCGGTAGAGAAGCATCTAAAAAGTTAGCCAAAGAGATTTATGGTATTGTAAAAAATGTAAAAATTATTGATCTCTTCCCTCATAGCAATTCTAAGGAGATGAAAGATGTAACAGATTATTTTATTAAATGTAAAAATTCTATTTATGATTTCAATAAATTGGTTGATAAAACAAATATTATAACAGATATTAAATTATTGGATACTGAGAAAAACAATAGTAATGATTTTAAATCAATGCTTGAGAAAGAAGAGAAAAAGATAGTAATAAACACATCACAAGATTTTGTAAAAAATAAAATGTACTATGCGATTAATATTAACAAAAATAAATTTTTAATCACATCTGATAAACAAATAATAAGCTTTTCTAAATGTACTGATCATTCAATTGAGCTATCTACTACAACACCAGATATTTTTTGCTTTTCAGCGAAAGGTATACTCAAATTTATAAATGATGAGTTTAACGAAACCCCGGAAGATATCTATAATTTTATTTATAATTATATAAGTAAATATATTTTTCTCAAAGATAATGCTTCATATTCGTTAATATCTTTATGGGTAATGGGTACATACATATATAGAGTATTTAGATACTATCCATATATTCATCTAAACGCTGAAAAGGGTTCTGGTAAAACCATGCTTATGGAAGTAATTGCTCCAATATGTTTTAACGGTCAGCTTTCTGTTAACTCTACGGAAGCAGTAATATATCGTGATGTACAAAACAACTCCCCCACATTATTTATTGATGAACTTGAAAAAATGGGGAAAGAAGATAAAGAAAAATATTATGGAATAATGTCAGTTTTAAAAACAGGATTTTGTTGTAATGGAATAGTTAAAAGATGCGATGGTAAATATAAAGATAGAATTAGAACCTTCTCTACTTATTCCCCAAAAATGTTTGCTGGTATAAAAGATATTGATGATGTTTTAGCTGATAGAACTATTAAAATAAAAATGTATAGAAAATTAAGTAATGAACACTTTGAGAGATATACCGTAAATGACGAAATTTTAAATCACCAATCTTATTTACGTGATCTTCTTTATTGCTTTGGATTGAAATATGCTTATAGAATTAGAGGAATATATGAAGAAATACCTTTTAACTATAATTATAACTCGTTTACTAATAGAGAGCTCGATATATGGTTACCAATTTTTACATTAGCTTACTTTGTAGAAAACTATACAACAGGAAGCTATACAAGCAACCTTCTTAATGACATTTCTTTTTATGCAGAAAAAAGTGTTCATAACAAGAGAAATTATGATGATAATAATACCGTTAAATTATTAACTATTTTGAATGAATTTATTGAAAAAGAAAATCCAGATATTAACATTAATAATTTATATTATTATAATACGGATAGATTATTTGATTTTTTTAAACTACAAGACGACTTTAAATGGATTGACAGTAAATCATTTTTAACAAGACAGCTTAAAACATTGGAAATCTATACTGAAGTAAAAAATATTAATAACCATAGTTATAGAGCATATAAAATAGATATTGAATTATTGAAAGAATATTCAAAAAGATACCTTTAGCTTATGTATATGGGGAAAAGTGTAATTGAAAAAATGAGCTATATATAATAATTACAATATATTTAAATTCAGTATAACAATAATAACACTT
>DATCTW010000014.1:0-3002 GCA_036567745.1 Ignavibacteria bacterium
TAATGCGTAGGCTGGTAAATATAATTTACCGGATGATGAAAGATAAATCAGAGTATTATGAAAAACCAATGCCAAATAAAGAATCTTAATGTATAATATTTACTGTAGCCTGAGTTATTAAGGAACCTCAATGTTGACCAGTTCCACACTTATTTTGTAGGCACAAATGGCCTGTTAGTGCATAATGATTGTACACTTGACATGATGTCTGCTGGAAGAGAAGCAATAGAAGCTGCCAGATTAAGAGGCATAACAGACCCAAAGACCCTTTCAGAAATCGGTGAAGCCGCTGCTGCTGAGGCAACAACTATAATGAAATTGCTGTCTGAGGCAGATGTTATTGCTGAACAAGGGCTAAAACTTTCAGGAGATGCTTTAAAGACTTGGATAGACGGTATTTGGAGCATGGCAGATGCTAAAAAGCGAGGTATGATTATTGAATCATTCCTATCCAAATCAGACTATAGTACATGGGGATTCATGGGAAGAGAATCAGGTGGTTACTGGAGAGGATTTGATTTTGCTGATGATTTTTCTGGTAAAATTGTAAGTTTGAAAACCCTTGACCCAAGGCTCACATCATATGTTGCAGATGGCGGATTTAGTGCTATTGAAAAATACATAGATGACTTGTATGGCTTGGGAAAAGTAACTATGTCTAATGGAACAATTATTGCAAAGAAAGTTCTCGATGTAAGAGTGCCAACAGGGACTATTTCTAAAATTGATGTTAATGGATTAATCAATTATGGGAGAACTCACGGAATAGACATAATAATTAAGGAGTTTTAATATGAATGAAAAGATAATGTTGGAAATTGTTTTTGATAACAAGTTCATTGACGTAAAGATTTTTCAACAGTTTCATGAGTTGAATTTATTCTCATATGAGAAAATCAGGCATAGACAATATAGAAAAACAAAGGAATTGAAGTATACATCAGAAAAATTCATTGAATTACTAAATAAATCAATCGAAACAAATGATGAGTTTATGCTTGAGATTTCTCAACCCCTTCATCAATTTAGAGTTATAAGAAAGGAGGCTCATAGTTTTTTTAGCATTACTTTTCCTTCTGAAATTTTCTTTGAAAAAAAGAACGATATTTTCTTTTATATTAACAATATATTTAATAACAGTACGGCAATTGTTGCGTACATTGTGTGTTCAGAAGATAATTTTTGGCAGAACATGGAACAAACAGATATTTACAAGGCATTTAATAAACCATTCGACTATTTGAAACTTATTAAAAGCCCAATGTTTGAGAATGAACGTATTATTGATATTGAACAAAATGCTGGACATTCTCATATTGTTGATGACCTTTGGTTTGGTTCTTGCTGGGCAATGTGGTTTGGTAAAAGATATTATGAGTATATTCCCGAAAGTTTAATTGCATCTTTTAAAGATGGCTTTGAAAATATGCAACTCGACAGCGGAGCAAGAAGGGTACTACTATATGAGGATATTTCCAGTTTCGACAAGCTGGAAAACCGAGAGATTCAGCAAAAATTTCGTTATGTTACTGGAATGGATGTTGTTGCACATGAATTAATGAACAAACCACCCGACAATGTTGACCCGACAATAGAAATCCTTAACGGTCAATTTGAACATGGCGGAACTAAGATAATGAAAAGGTATCTGGACAAGGAAAATGAAATGATAGAAAAATCAAAAGCAGTAAGGGTGGAAATACGTGAATTTGAAGTAATTGATAACAGATGGAAAACAGTTTCAAACAAGGTTGTTGATATTTAAGCCTTAAAACAAGCCAGATAGCTCAAAATGTTATCTGGCTTGTTTCCATCCATTTTAAAGAAACAAGGTCTTATTTTAAATTTAAACTAAATTTAAATACTTACACATATCTTTAAATATATTAGCTATTGAAATATGGTCTACAGTATGCCACTCCTTAATATTTTTTCTGGATTCAATAATAAAATTTCTGGTTTTTTGTTCCATTATGAAGCCGTTTTTTTCAAACCAAGAACGATTTTTTTCAAAATAATCTATGAATATTTTTGTTTTCTTAGAGTTAACAGAATTATACTCAAATCTTACAACTAAATCTCTAAGATATATACCTATATAAGCAGTTGCACTAACTGGAAGTTTAGTATTCTTAGCAATTAGATAAACAGTATTAACTCTATCCAAAGAAGAGCGATTAACTAAAACATCATTGCTCACAAATTTTTTAAAATCTCCTTCTAAAAGGAACTGATAAATTTTTGTAGACAATTCGTTTCTTACTAGACCAACTTTTGATTTAATATACACTGAAATCATATCGTCGAAACAATCTTCATGACTTAAAGCTAACCTGCGTGAAACATCTAAAAAAGCATTAATAGACTTCTCATAAAACTTATCATAATTAATAGAACTCATAAAAACCTCCCTAATTTGTATATATAAAATAATACCATCATATTTTTATAACGTCAATATTATATTTGTACAAATAGTTTTTTGCTTTTAAAAATCAATTACCAAATTTGTGGTAAATTTATACTTATATGCAATTTCGCACCTTAGGGCAACAAGAATTCTATAGTTAAATATTAACAAAAAAATAATAATATTCAAAATGTAAATATTATGCTTTTATAGGTTACAATTACAGTATTATACAGAAATTTAGTAAAAAATTCCACATAGTGCCTTGTATAGGGATGCCCCCGCAAAGATAAGATATTTTATTTTTTTCATCCAAAGGATTTTCTTTACTCTTTAGAAAAACAAAATATAAAAAGCTCTACAATGCTGGATAAAAGGAAGAACAGCTTTAAAGAATGACATCTTTTTATCCAGCAAAACAGCTTTTTATACTTTGTTTTTTGCTTCGAAGAAAAAGAAAAATCTTTTTAAAAGGAAAAAATCAAATATCTTATCTTTGTGGGAATGTCCCTATACAAGGCACTATGTGGAATTTTTTACTAAATTTCTGTATAATACTGTAATTGTAACCTATAAAAGCATAATATTTACA
>DATCTW010000015.1:0-7143 GCA_036567745.1 Ignavibacteria bacterium
AAATTTTATAGATTTATAACAATATTCAAAAATATTATAATCCACTATAATAAATACATTCGTGTTTATTAAAATATAATAACACATATAATTGATAGGAAATATTCCATTGAACATAGCATATAATAATATTCACGCCCCTTATCATGAAAGGCCAAAAAAGAATTATAAAACTTATAACTTAAAAATCATATCAAGCTCCTAAGAAAAAATAGTATGTTCTTCACCAGCCCCTAAATTAATGAAAAAATTAATTAAAATTTGAAAACTTGACAAAAAAATTATCCATCTTTTTCCATTCTCCATGTGATTTATAAGCAAGACTATAAAAAATTAGGATTAAATGAACTAAAGATACTGTCAGATGATTATTGTAGAATAGATGACTCGTTTACAAATGAAACTAAACTGTGATTTAATAGGGTGTAGTATGTCAAAAGAGTTTATTAAAAGTCAGATAAGAAAAACTGGCACATATAGAGTAGTTGAAATAGAATTGGAAAAAAGTAAAAATCAAATACAAATTCTACTTAATGATAAAGAAAAGCTTATACAACAAAAAAACCAGCTACAAAAAGATAAACAAAAGCTCAACCAGCAACGAAACCAGCTACAAAAAGATAAACAAAAACTCATCCAACAAAAAAAGATCATTCAAAATAGAATCTTAAATAGTAAAATGGTGCTTCAAAACTTAAAAAATGAAAATAAAAGCATTAAAGAAATTTTAATTGATGAGAACTATTTTAAAAAAGATGCTGACTTCAGTAAGTTTACTATCATCATTCCTTACCGTGAAGTTGGAGATCAAGATCGTGTGGATAGTTTAGATATAAATCTTAATTATTTGGGTAACATCGGCATAGAGAATGTAATAATATCAGAATATTCAGATTCATCATCTGAAAACTTTTTAAATGATAACTACCATGATTTATTTAAAAATTTTATGGTTATCTGGAATGATGCAGGTGGAGAATTATTTAATAAATCCTTAGCCATTAATAAAGGCGTTATGGCATCTAAAACACCATATATAGCTATATTTGATATGGATTGCTTAACTAAAAAAGAAAATATAAATATGGCATTGAATTTATTGGACAAGGGTTTTGATGTTGTCCATCCCTTCGATAGGAAGGTGCAGGATATAGTTGATAAACAGGCCTTTATTGAGGGATATGATTTTAAAACCCTTAAAACAGAGGTACAAGATAGGATTCGTGCTGATGGTGGAATAGTTTTCTGGAACAAGGTATCATTTATTAAAATAGGTATGAAAAATGAATATTTCATTGGTTGGGGAGGAGAAGACAATGAAATAATGCATAGGGCAAATTTATTTAATTTAAAACATTTCCGGATAAATGACATACTTTACCATCTTTATCATGAAAGACCACAAAATAGGAGCGACCGCAATTTCAAACTTGAAGTAAAAAGCGCGTCACTGAAAAGTAAAGATGAATGTTTAGAAGAAATAAACAAGTGGCCATGGGTTTTTGAAGCAAAAAAATGGGTAGAATAATAAAATCAAGTTATTATTGATGATTAATAGGCATTCTTATTGATGAATCCCCTGATAAAAGTCAAAAAGAATATTTTAACTTCCAGTAAAGCTGTCCAGTTCTCCACATAATAAATATCGTGCTCAATCCTTTTTTCAATGGAGGTGTTACCCCTCCAACCATTAACCTGGGCCCATCCAGTCATTCCTGGGCGTACGTAGTGTTTTATCATATACTTGGGTATCTGCTCCCGGAATGCCTCCACAAACACCGGGCGTTCTGGTCGGGGACCTATTAAGCTCATATCACCCTTGAGTATGTTGAAAAACTGGGGGAATTCATCGATACTGGTCCTTCTGATGAAGGAACCAAACCTGGTCTTTCGAGGGTCGTCTTGGGTGGTCCATTGTGGTATTATCATGTTTTCATCAATGGAATTCATACTCCGGAATTTATAGATCTTGAATTTTTTCCGGTTCAAACCAACTCTTTCCTGTTTGTATATGATAGGCCCTGGTGAACTTATTTTTACCAGTAAAGCTGTGATTATTATAATGGGTGATAAGATGATTATGGCTAGAGTTGCTGCGATACAATCGAAAGTCCTCTTTAAAAATTTTTTATACATATTATCCAGGGGTATGTGCCTTACATCTATTATGGGAATATCATCCAGCATATCAATGTTAGGCCGGGCAGGGAAATATCTGGAAAACTCGGGTATGATCACTGTTTTTACCCCGTGTTTCTCACAGAGATCCACAATTTCCATGATATTGTAATCCGGTGGGGATGAAGTTATCACCACTCTATCCAGGGGTGATGTTAAAATCAGATGCTCAAGATCCTTGATCTTCCCTATTACCTCTGAATTTAAGATTTTATGTCCCACTTCAAGATTGTCATCCAGGAATCCCATGATATGGTAACCAATATGCTGGTTTTCCTCTATTCTCTGGGCAAACTTATGACCAAGCTCATCTCCACCCACCAACAGGATGTGTTTGATGTTGTAACCTCTACTGCGAATAAACCGCATAAAACTTCTAACGGCCAGTCTTTCAATGCCAGTAAAAAGGGTGCTGAGGGTGACGAAACCAGCCAGAACATACCTGGAATAATCAACTGCATTGAACAAAAATAAGAGGGTGGTGAGTATTACCAGTCCGGTGAAATTTGCTTTGATTATATCCCCAATTTCAGAGACAATTGTATTGGTCCTTTGTGGTCGGTATAAACCGAAAATATAGTAGAGAACCAGATAGAGGGGTATAATTATCACTAACGGTATCATATAATTGGCAAATCCCCAACCACTAACACCTATATCACCAAAGACACTGGTCTGGAAACGTAGATACCATGCTAAAATTAACGATAATATAATTACAGTGACATCCGCAAGGATTAGTATGTAATTGAAGTATCTTTGGTTTTCCTTTATAATTTTTATACACCTCAATAAGTGATATATAAAATCAGAAACTTATAAGTTTTTCGTAGTATTCAATAACATTTCATTTCATTATCAAAATATCCTTTTTTTTAAATGGATATAAATAATTTCCACCAATTAAATGAAAATCTGAAAACTGATCTGAAAATATTCAATAAATTTGAGCGAAGAAATTAACAAATTAGAAAAACGAACTAAAAAAAGGAAAACATTAGATAAACACGCTGAACTCCTACTTTCATCATTTCATTACTCTCTGGTGAGTAATTTCAGCATGATGATTGGGGAATCTTCCTTCCTCTTTTCCATGAAGAACATAGTGAACGAGTGGATTGGTTTTAGAGTTCTTCACATCAGAATATTTTCTTAAATAATAATTCGCATCGAATTTTTTCGATGGAGATCTTTTTTCCATCCATCCCATGTAAATATAATGATCCAGTGGATTCATATTAGATTTTCTAACATCCAAATAGTTAGTCAGATAATAACCTTCATCAAAGAGATTTAAAGATTTAATATGTCCTTTTGCTTTATAAATCCGGTATATATTCTTTGGATTTAGTTTTTCCTTTTTTAATATATATAGAAAAGACGATAATTTATTAAATTTCTTCCTTTTATTAATTAAACCATTTATGGAAGCTTTATATGCAGATGATTTTCTGGAAACTTTTTTAAAATCACTTTCAATAACAAGGGTAGGGTCTTTTATTATCAACTGTAGAAGATCCCAGTCTTTCTTTGAGAAAAGTTCTTTATCCAGTTCATTATTTTCTGCTGCAAGAGCATAGTCTTCCTGAAATTTTTCCAAAAACATTTCATAAAATTCAGGCCCTATCCTGTTGAGAGTAAAAATATAGCTACCAAAACGTTTACGTTGATAAACATAAACAAGTTTCTCTTTAAACTCAGGATTTTCCTTTAATTTAGGGCTATTATCTAAAATATCCCTCATGAAATCATGTTCTTTACACATAGCAAAAACTTTGCCCTTATCATGGACAGATGATCCCTCATTATCTCTCCTATTCATATAGAAAGGCTTGTTTATAAAATAAGTTCGTGATGCATATGCCAATGATTGGAACCATAAACCATTATCTTGAAATGAAGCACCAGGTGTTTCATTGTGTCGTATTTTATATTTTTCAATGAAATCCCTCTTATAAATCCCAGTCCATGTGTTCATAATGAAACGAAAAACCTCTAACTCATTTTGTGGGTTAATAACACGATTATAATTACTATCTTTACGGGCTACCTTCTCATAGGTTTTATTAATATTTTCTCCCGAATCAGTGAATCTATAAAAATCTGCCTTTATTAAATCAACATCATTTTTTATAGCTTCATTGTAAAGGGTTTCATACATATCCAGTTCAACGTAGTCATCTGGTTCAACGATACCAATATATTCCCCAATAGCAGCATCAAAACCTACATTCATGGTATGACCGTAACCAGCATTGGGTTTAGAAATTATTTTTATTCTATCGTCTTTCCTTTGATAATCTTCTAAAATAGATAGACTATCATCTGTTGAACCATCATTTACACAGATAATTTCAATGTCTCGTAGTGTTTGATTTGCAACACTATCCAGGCATTCTTTTAAGTACGTTTCCACATTGTATGTGGGAATTATTATAGAAACCCGTGGTTTGCTTGAAGGTTCTAATAGGGGTTGTTTCTCAATTTCTTTAATTTTCAATAAATTTCCATCATAAAAATAGTCACCAGGCCTGCCCTTAATGGAGAGCTGTTCTAATCCCTCTTCATACAGGAAATTGTAGAGTTTTTCATAGGATTCTCTCGTATTTAAGGATTTTAGGTTGTATAAACACCCACTGGTGGCAAAGTTAACGAAGCTTTGTTCCACTTGGCCTGTAAAAATATTTTCATCAATTAAGAAACTCTTTAATGCTAACATCGCATGATAAAAATCAAACGGATGCTTATGATTAGTGTTCTGACTGTGAAAATCATGGTCAATCCTGTAATATATTAGAGGAATATCTAAAACAGAGATCCTATCGGCTTTTATCAGTGCCTTGCAAGTAAATAGAAGATCATTTGTTCTGAAAAGTTCCTGGAACTGGATATTGTTTTTTAAAATAAAGTTTCTCTTAAATAATTTGTTCCAGGGCCAATTTTTAAAGGTGTTAAAAATGTAACCTGGAAAATCATTATAATTAAAAACATCCTTTTTTGGAAGGTATTTCTTTCGAATATCGTAGTTTATATTTCTTACCTTGGATGTTCTATTATCAAAAGTCTTGACTCTGTAAACTGTTATGTCTAATGAATTCTTCCATGAATAATTGAATGCTTTTTCCAGCATATCTGGTTCAAAGAAATCATCAGCATCTAGAAATGAAAGATATTCGCCCCTGGCAATTTCTAAACCTTTATTTCTAGCAGCCCCAGCACCTCGGTTTTCCTGATCCATGATGGTGATTCTTTGGTCTTTTTCAGCGAATTTTTCCAGAATATCTAGGGATCCGTCGGTAGAACCATCGTTTACGCATATTACTTCAATTTCCTTTAATGTTTGATTTACAACACTATCCAGACAATCTTCCAGATGATTCTCCACATTATACACGGGTATAATTACTGATACCCGGGGAATTTTCTTCAAATTTATTAAATCTCCTTGTTGCTTTTCAATAAAATGAACCCATTCTATGCTCATATGGGCTTTGATCATAAATATATTTTTAGTATCAAAAAGGCCTATAATCAAGTATTTCATGGGTTATAAGGTTTACATCAGTTATTAAATACAGGATCAATTACTTCAGCAATATCACATTGAATATCTAAAAACATTGTTTTATAATAATTATTCTCTCTTCTTTCTCTTTTAAAAGTAGTAAATGATTTTATTTGATTTGAGTTAAAGAGCTATAAAAATTATATCTTTATTTATTTATCAAAATGAGAATTCATTTCTATATTATGATTGGGGAATCTTCCTTCTTTTTTTCCATAAAGAACATAATGAACAAGTGGATTTATTTTAGAACTTCTTACATCCGGATATCTCTTTATATAATACTCCCCATCGAATTCTATCGAGGGATTTCTTTTTTCCATCCATCCATGATAAATATAATGATCCAATGGACTCAAATTAGAATTTTCAACATCCAAACGTTCATTTAAATAATAATTTTCATCAAAAAGATTTAAAGATTTAATTTGCCTTCTTGCTTTATAAATTTTATAGATATTCTTCGGATTTAGATTTTCCTTCTTAGAAATATACAGAAAAGACAATAATTTATCAAATTTCCTTTCAACATAAACTGAATCATTATTAACCAACGATTTGTGATTACGCTCATTTTTTTTATTCCCAATGAACTCATCATATCGTTCAGGACTTTTCCTATCCCAATTAACATCACGTTTGACAATTTTTGCAGGACTTCCTGCAATAATCACATTCTTTTCATAAAATTTTTTATTGACCAAACTATTTGCGCCAATGATAGAATCATCAGAAACTTTAGCCCCTTTTAAAAAAATACAATTCAAACCAATCCAGACATGATTCCCTATAAAAACATCTTCTCCTTTATTGAGAAGTTCTTTAGTATTCATATCATATAGTATATGTCCATCTGAAGGTCTAATAATTACATTATGTCCGCACATACAATAATCCCCAATTAACAGGGATAAACCTTTTTCATTAAGTAAATTGATTTTCAATGATACACATGAAAAATCTTTACCAATATTTATTTTACAATTATCAAAAATCTGTGCGTATAAATTTCTTATTCCATATTCATTTGTTTTTGAAATATTTATTCTGCAGTTGTTGTGAAGGGTTATTTTGCTTGAAATAAAATTTGACCCTTCTTCAATCATTACTTCACTATTTTTTCCTTTAAAAACTATGTTTAATCCTTTGATTTCAGAAACACTTTCTTTGCTTGAATTACTATATAGATAGATATGATTTGACATTTTTCAGCAACTCAGAAAAATTTTTACATTTCAATTTTAAGCTCTTTTTCTACCAATTTCAATGATTCATCAATGGTTTCCCACATATCATAGTACTTGTATCTTCCTAAACGTCCACCGAATATCACATTCTCTTTATTTTCTGCTAAATCTTCATATTTTCTTAGAATTTCCATATTTTTCTCATCATTAACC
>DATCTW010000016.1:0-93268 GCA_036567745.1 Ignavibacteria bacterium
TTTTTAAGAGATTGATTTTATTATATATTCTATTAAACTAATATAATATTTATATTTTTTCATTTACTTTTTATGACCTTTATTCCTTGATTATATGTTAAACTAATGTTAAATTAGTGTTAATTTTTTGTTAAGAAATAATTATTTGAGGAGATTTAATGTTTAAAAAATTTTTACCAAAGAATAAAAAATTTTTTGAATTATCTTCGGAACTTTCAAATAGTATATTAGAAGGTGCAAAACTTCTGAATGAAATGCTTATTAAATTTGAAAATTTTGGTGAATACACTTCAAAGATCAGCATGATTGAGCATAAATGTGATGGAATTATCCATCAGATTGTAAATGAACTTAATGAAACATTTATTACACCAATAGATAGGGAAGATATTTTTTCTTTGGCAGATGGGTTAGATAATGTTATGGATTCTCTTGATGTGATTGCTAATAGAATCTTTATTTATAAAGTGAAGAATCCTATCGAATATGGCCCACAATTATCAGAAATAATTTTAAGACAAGCTGAAATATTAAAGGATATTGTCCCTGGTCTTTCTGAGGCTAAAGATACTTTATCAAAACTAATATCTATAAAAAAATTGGAAACTGAAGGTGATGTCATTTTTAGACAGGCAATATCTCAACTCTTTGAAAATGAAAAGGATCCAATCGAACTTATTAAAAAGAAGGAGATATTAGAAATTCTTGAAAAAGCTATCGATAGATGTAATAGTGTTGGAATTATAATTGAAGGAATAATAATAAAGAACGTATAATATGCTAGAAATAGTTATCCTTATAGTTTTCATTGCCTTAGTTTTTGATTTTCTTAATGGTTTCCATGATGCTGCTAATTCTATAGCAACAATTGTATCAACAAGGGTTTTATCACCATCGGTTGCAGTAGCATGGGCAGCCTTCTTTAATTTTATTGCAGCCTTTGCATTTGATTTACATGTAGCTAAAACTATAGGAAAAGGTCTGGTTCATATAGAAGCAGTAGATATTTACGTAATAGCATCAGGTCTTGTAGGTGCGATAATTTGGAATTTACTTACATGGTATTTAGGGTTACCTGTTAGTTCTTCACATGCTCTTATTGGAGGTTATGGTGGTGCTGCAGTTTTTAAATTAGGTTTTGGAAGCTTAATTTTATCCGGTTGGATAAAAATAATTTTGTTTATTTTTATAGCCCCTATGATTGGTTTTCTTCTTGGATTTATCAATATGTTTATTACAACATGGATTGTGAGGAATAAAAAACCTCGCAAGATAGATAACGTTTTTCGTAAGTTACAACTTATTTCGGCTGCATTTTATAGTTTTGGTCATGGGACAAATGATGCTCAAAAAACTATGGGTATTATTGTAGGAGTTTTAGTATCCGCTAATTACCTTGATCATTTTTATGTACCTTTTTATGTTGTAATAATGTGTCATGCCGCTATAGCTTTAGGTACTTTATTTGGAGGCTGGAGAATTGTAAAAACTATGGGTATGAAAATTACTGAATTAAGACCTATAGGTGGCTTTTGTGCTGAATTTGCCGGGGCTACTACATTGATTGGTACTGCTTTATTTGGCATACCCGTTAGTACAACACATACTATAACTGGTGCAATTGTAGGGGTTGGAAGTACAAAAAGGTTATCGGCAGTAAGGTGGGGAGTAGCTGGTAGAATAGTATGGGCATGGATTTTAACAATACCTTTTTCTGCACTTTGTGGAGGTATTACATATTTTTTATTAAAAACATTTTTTAAGATTTAATATTTATGAAAACAATTAAATCTAAAATTCTGCTTACTTATGTAGGTGTTACAATTCTAGCTCTTGTATTGAGCTGGTTTTTTACCTCTATCAGAATTTCTGATTATTTAGAGGGTTTAACAAAGGAGCGTATTAAAAGTGCAACCCGTCAGATTGTAAATTATTTAGTATCTGATTCAATAGATAATTATAATAATTTATATAATAAAATCAAAATTATTTCTGCTTTAAATGATACTAGGATTACTTTGATCGATAGCGTAGGTAAGGTGTGGTGTGATTCCGATATTGATATTGAGAAAATCGATACTGTTGAAAATCATAAAAATCGCGAAGAAATAGTAAATGCAAGGAATAACCATTATGGTTTTTCAAAGAGATTCAGTCATACTGTACATAAATGGATGATCTACTATGCTGAGTACTATGAGAACCCACTCCATATTGGTGATAAGAAAATTTATTATATTCGTACTTCAATACCAATTATAACTATAAATAGATTAGGTACTGAAATTAAATTTATTCTTGGAATTTCTGCGATTCTTTCTCTAATAATTATTTTTGTCACTTCCTTACAAATATCCGAATGGATGACAAAACCATTAAAGAATCTAAAAGACTTTGCTCTTGATTTAAAAAATGGTTTTTATAAAAGAAGATTTCATGTTGATAAAAAGGATGAAATTGGTATTCTAGCAGAAACACTCAATCAACTTGCAGAAAGTATAGAAAATGAGAAGAGTGAAGTTGAAAGATTAGAATCTATTAAGAAAGAATTTATTACAAATTTAATGCATGAACTTAGAACGCCTTTATTTGTTATTGAAAGCTCTTTAGAGACATTACAAAATATGAATTTTGCAGATATTGAAAAGGTAAAAGAATTTGTAGGTAAGGCTTCTAATCAAACAAAGCGTTTACATAAAGTAGTAGATAATTTAATATTAATTTCCAAATTGCGTACAGGTGAGCAGGTAGTTAATCTTAGATCATTGAAAGCTACTGATTTTATTAAGAAAATTTATGATGATTATAAAGAAGTAATTGAACCTAAAAATATCGAATTTGTTTTGTCAATAAATGCCCCTGATGATATAAAAATTTTAGGTGATAAACAATTGCTATCTTATGCTTTAGATAATCTTTTAGATAATTCAATAAAATATACTCAAGAAAAAGGTAAAATTGAGTTATCTTTATCTACAGATGATGGTCATGTTGTCTTTATAGTTTCCGATACTGGCAAAGGCATAAGTCAAAATGAATTAAAGAAAATAACAGAATATTTTTATAGACCAGAACTTGACCATAACTCTAAAACCGGAGGTGCTGGATTAGGTTTAGCTGTTGTTAAAGAAATTATTAGAATGCATAACGGTGCTTTAATAATGGAAAGTGAACTTTCTAAAGGAAGTAAGTTTGGTTTTAAATTATCTATCAGTAAATAATTTTTATTCTTGAAATTTTTTGTAAAGCTATCATAAATAAATTTTGTGATAGCTTTTTTTTGTCTAATTTATAAAACATTTTAAAGTTTATAATGAAACTTTTAGAAAATAATAAAAAAGACTTTAGTCTTGAATCAATTTATAATGAATATAAAGATATCATCTATAATTTATGTTGTAGATATTTAAACAATAAAGATGAGGCAGAAGATGCCTGTCATGATATTTTTATCAAAATTTATAAAAGTATTGGTTCATTTAAAGGTGAGTCTAAAATTTCAACATGGATTTATAGACTAACAATAAATCATTGTTTGAATTGTTTAAGAAGAAAAAAAATAATAAAGTTTATTACTTTCGAGAATTTTATAGAAGTAGAAAAACATGATAATGATATATTAAATGATAATTTTTGGGGTGAATATGATAAAACTGAACAATCAAAACTATTACATAAAGCAATAGAAAAGCTACCCGAAAAGCAAAAAACAGCTTTAATATTAAATAAATTTGAGGATTTATCTTATCAAGAGATAGCCAAAGTTATGGATACTACTATTTCTTCGGTCGAATCCTTGATATTTAGAGCCAAACAAAATCTTTCAAAACAATTACTTAAATATTTGAAAAAATAGACCGCAAGTTTTTCGAAAGTTATTTGTCAAATACATAGAGGTAAAAATGAAACATAAATGGTTTAGGAAAAATATAATAAGATTTATCGATAAAGATTTGAAGGATAAGGATAAATCTTTTTTTGAATCACACATTTTTACTTGTGAAAAATGTAAAAATGATTATGATTTAGTAAATAACATTGTAAATTGGGAAAATAATAAAAAAAGAATTAAAGTACCAGAGCATTTATATCAAAGAATAATGAATACAATTAACTCTAAAGATATTGAAAGAAAACCAGGTTTACCTCCATATTATGCTATTAAATACTCTTTTGTAGTAATTTTATTCCTTTCAATAGTTGTTGGTACTATATATACTAATAAAATATTTTCTGAAAAGAAAAATTACAATATTTCTTCTGTTGTTTCAAAAGATTACCATCTCTCTAATTCACATTTAAGTAATTTAAACATCACTGTTAGTGAGAGGTAATTATGAAAAATAGAATTTTGGCATTTTTATTCATTGCAATAATATCTTTAGGTTTTTCAATTTTGGGTTCATATATCTATAATAAGTATTTTGTAAATAATAATGAAAAAATATCTTCTCTAAGTATACTTAAAGATTCTTTGAATCTTTCTGAAAATCAATTTTGCCAAATGAAGCAATGTCAAACCTGTTATAAAGATAGTATAAATGCATTAAATTGTGAAATTCATAGATATAAATATGAACTGATATTGCAATTAAGAAATAAAGACAAGGATAAAGATAGTATAAATATTCTTATAAATAAAATTGATTCCTTACAATCTAAATTGTTACATAATTTAGTTAATAATATTATTAGCCAAAAATCAATTTTAAATGAATCTCAAAAAGAAAAATTTTTTAATATACTATTATCTCAATTATCTGTAGATGGGAGATCTTGCAGCTTAATTAATAAAACTCAATCAATTAAATAATTAACATTAATGAAAGGTTAATACTATGAAAAAATCAATCATTCTTTCACTATTTGTTTTAGTGCTCTTCTTTGTAGCATCTGTTACAAGTCAGGCTCAAACTACCTCAAAGAATTCAAAGCAAAGTACAGTACAGATATCAAAATCAAATGATGGTAAATGTATATGCGGAAAAGATTGTTGTAAAGATGTTAAATGTATTTGTACCCCTGATTGCAAATGTAAAGAAGGTGGACCTTGCACCTGTGGTGAAAATTGTTGTGGTACAACCTGTGATCATAAAAATGCTAAAAATTGCTGTGCTAAAGATACAAAGTGTAAAGCTAAAAAATAATATTAAATAATTAAAGAAATGTAAGTGTCATTCCTTTTCCTATATTTTAGTTAAGGAATGACATTTTTTTTATGATCCCGCATCAAGAGTAAAAGTTATAGTATATTTTGCATTTGGGCACCCATTTGAAATCTTAAAAACAAGTCTATCTCCAAATTTAGTTGAAATTGGGTTTAAATCAGAACTTAATTGATTAGCAGTTACAATAATGATATTTTCTTTTGGTGAGTTATCTTTAGCAGTATGTGTGACTTGTATTTGTAAATTACTTCCACAACCTTGTTTATTACAAGTATAGCTTGTAAAAGTAATCTTACAATCTTGTGTAATTACAAATGTACCTTCTGCAGAACCATTCGCATCTGTTGTAATATCTTTTTGTCTGGTTTCTACACAACCTTCAAATGAAAGAAATAAAAATATTAGTACTGATAGAAGGAATGCTGATCTTATTCTTTTCATTTTTGTACTCCTCTTCTGATTATTTTTATAAGACTTTATTAAATTCTTTTTTTACCTCAATAATATCTTAGTTTAGGTTATAGTCAATTTATGTAACAATATAAATTAAGAATTTAATTTTCAAAGTCAAGAAAAAAATTTAATTTTATAAAAAATATTAATATTTTGCTACAAAAAGAAGTATACCTTCAAGAAAAATTATTTGTAATCTAACTCATTAAGTGCAATAGAAAAATTATAAATGAAAGAATAAGCAAAATTAATCTAATGAATTTTAAAAAAATATTTTCTAAATTATTCAACTAATAAAATTAAATTTAATTAGGTAAATATATGAAAGAAAAAATTTCAAAGTTACTATGTGACTTAATTGCAATACCATCAATTAGAGGTATGGAGGGAGCTGTTAATAGATACCTATACGATTATTTGAAGGATAAATGTGATGAGATTGAACTAATAACAGTTGATGATTCAATAATGTTTGATCCAGATTATTCTTTTCCTATCGAAAATTTTACTTATAAAAATACACCAAATTTAAAGATAAAGATAAAAGGAGAAGGTGAAGGGAAATCAGTTGTGTTTAATACTCATGTTGATGTTGTTCCACCATCACAGGGTCAAGAAGATGCATTTAAGCCTAAGATAGTTGATGATGTGATTTTCGGTAGAGGTGCTTGTGATGCGAAAGGGCAGGTTGCTACTTTAGTAGGTTTGATAGAGTTATTAAAAGAGAGAAAAATAAAATTAAAAGGTGATTTAGAATTTCATTTTGTATTTGAAGAAGAAAGTGGAGGTAATGGTACTCTTGCGATGGTACGAAAAGGTTGCAAAGCTAATGCGGCAATTGTTTTAGAACCATCTGAATTTGCAGTAATACCATCTGTTAGGGGTGCTGTTTGGTTTGATATACTTGTTTATGGTAAAAGTGGGCATAGTGGGAGAGCTGGTGATACTGTAAGTGCAATTAAAAAAGCATATGAAGTAATTCAAATTTTGGAGATTTATCACGATCGTTTGTTAGCTGAATCAAGGGGTAAAAATCGACTTTTTGATGTATATGAAAATCCAATGCCGGTTACTTTTGGTATTTTAAATTCTGGTAATTGGCCAGCAACCACTCCACCTATTGCCGAGTTAAAAGGTGTGTTTGGTTTTTTACCAAACAAAAATCGAAAAGAGATAATGGAAGAAATGAAGAACGAAATCATAGAAAAAGGTTCTGATTGGTTGAAAAATAATTTTGAAATAAAATTTAATATGCTCCATTCAGATGGTAATGTAATACCTGAAGATCATCCTCTGGTTACCCTTCTTGTAGAATCAGTTAAAAAATTTAATTATTCTGGTAACATATCTGCTATGACAGCTTCCTGTGATGCCTGGTTATATAATAACCAATTAAAAATTCCAACAGTGGTTTTTGGACCTGGCTCTTTAAAGTATGCTCATTCTGCCCAGGAACAAATAAAAATTAGTGAAATAATAGATGCTTCAAAAATATTATTAGATTTTGTAACTAATTATTGTAGGTAATTTATGTTAGCTTTAGTAAAAACAAAAAAAGGTGTAGGTAATATTGAATTACGCGAGGTAGATGAGCCAATTAATGGAGACAATGAAGTATTGATTGAAGTAAAATCTGCAGGAATTTGTGGAACAGATATACATATCAAACATGATAAATTTCCTTATTGGCCACCAGTAATTCTTGGTCATGAATATGCAGGAGAAATTGTTAAAGTTGGGAAAAATGTTAAGAATTATAAGGTAGGAGATAGAGTTGTTGGTGAACCACATACAAAAGCCTGTGGGGTATGTTATTTATGCAGAACAGGAAATATACAAATATGTCCCGATAAAAGATCACCAGGTTGGGGTATTGATGGGGCATTTACAAAATATTTAGTAACCCCAGAACATTTACTCCATAAAATACCAGAAAATGTTAGTTATGATGAGGCTGCTTTGGTAGAGCCTACAAGTAATGTTGTACACGATGTTTTAGAAAGAGCAAAAGTAGAACCTGAAGATTTTGTCGTTGTATTTGGTCCTGGTCCTATAGGTTTATTAGCTGCTCAAGTTGCTAAAGCCTCTGGTGCGAGATATGTGATAATTGCTGGTATTAATAATGATGAAGAGATTCGTTTAAAAACAGCAAGAGAGCTAAATATTGATGAAGTAATTAACGTAGAGAAAATTGATTTAGTACAAAGAGTAATGAGTTTGACAAAAAATATTGGAGCTGATTTAGTGGTGGATGCTTCTGGTTCTGAAAAAGCAATTAGAACAGGAATTAATATTTTGAGAAAAAAAGGAAGATTCTGTGCTATTGGTATGGCTGGAAACGAAGAGATTAATTTCCCATATAATAAAGCTATGTTTAAAGCTATTGATGTGATTTTTTGTTTATCAACAAGTTACACCTCTTGGGAAAGATCATTAAGTTTAATTTCAAGAGGGGCAATAAATGTAAAAAAGGTAATATCACATATTGAACCTTTAACAAATTGGGAGAAAGCTTTTAACCTTATAGAAGAACAAAAAGCATTAAAAGTTATTTTAAAACCCATATAAAAGAACGGAGTATTTATGATTAATGGAAAATTTGGTTTTGGTTTAGTAGGATGCGGGCTAATATCAGTTTTTCATGCAAAAGCAATTAAACATTCTAATAGGATGGAGCTGATATCCGTTACCGATTTGGATTCAACCCGAGCTCAAAAATTGGCTGGGGATTTTAATTGTAAGATTGAATCTTTTGAAGATATGTTGAAGAATCCTGATATTGATGTTATAAACGTTTTAACACCAAATGCATATCACTCAGATTTTGTTATTAAAGCTGCAAATGCAAAAAAGCATGTTATAGTAGAAAAACCACCAGAAATGGTTCTTTCGAAAGTCGATCAAATGATTGAAGCAGGTAAAAAAAATAAAGTGAAAATAGCTGTTAGTTTACAATGTCGATTTAGAAGGGCAATTGAAGCAATAAAAAAAGCTTATGATGATGGAAGGTTTGGCAAAATTATTTATTCTTCTGCTTATATGAAATGGTTCCGTCCACAAGAATACTACAAAATGGATAAATGGAGATCTTTAAAAAATGAGGGAGCAGGGGTAACAATTCAACAGGCTTTTCATTATCTTGATCTTATAATATATTTAACTGGTGATGTTGATCGTGTTTATGCAAAAATGTTAAATATTGCTCATCCTGAAGTGGAATTAGAAGATACTGTTCAAGCCTTCTTAGAATTTAGAAATGGAGCAATAGGATCTTTAGAAGCTACTACAGCTTGTTACCCTGGAATTGATATTCGAATAGAAATTTGTGGTGAAAATGGTTTAGCAGTAATGAAAGGTGATAGAATTGAGGAATGGAAATTCAAGGAAGAATTACCTCAGGATGAAAATATTCGAAAGATAGGTGATCCTAATTCTCTTACTGCTTCTCAAGGAGCAGCATCTCTATCTTATATTGAGCATAACTACTTATTTGAGGATTTTATTGATGCTATAATTAATGATAGAAATCCCAGAGTTACCCTTGAAGAAGGAAAGAGAACATTAGAGGTAGCACTTAAATTATATGAGTCTGCTGAAAAAAATGAATGGGTAAATGTTTAGTAATTTTTTATAATTCGATAAATAGTGAATATTAATAAAAATAAGAGATATACTATTTTAAATAGTATTGATTATTTTAATAGTGTTTATTATTTTTAAATGAGACCTTGAGAAAATAATTTTCTTGAAAAAAATCAAAATATAAATAAAAGTAATTTTATTATAATAAATTATGAGGATTGATTATGAAAAGAAAATTACTTGTTGTTTTTCTTTTTTTACCAATTTTTCTATTCTCACAGGAGAGTAGTAATGTTAAGCTAAGTACTGGAGTTGATTTCGTCAGTAGTTATAATTGGAGAGCAATTGATTTTGGAAACTCTCCTGCTATTCAGCCATATTTGGGTTTATCTGCTTTTGGTTTTGATTTTACTATTTGGGGATCACACTCAATTATGGCTAATGAAGTAATTAATGAAAAAAAAAGTTGCCTTTACAGAAATTGATTTAATTTTAAGATATAGTCAACCTTTTGATTTTGGTACATTGTATACTGAAATGGTCGATTTTTACTATCCATTTTTAGGTGATAAATTTTCAAATTACAAAGGTGTAGAAGATGGTGTTAGTAAAGGTGCCCACTGGATTAATTTAGCTGTTGGCTATCAAGGTTCAGAAACATTTCCTTTATCTCTTAAAGTAGATTTTGGTATTTTAAATGATGTAGATAATAATATTTATATTGAAGCAGGTTATACTTTTGATGTTAATAAGATGCCATTTAATCTTTTTATGGGATTAGCTAAAGGGAAAGATAAATCTGATTTATATGGAATTGAAGATAGTAAAATTGCTTTAATTAATTGTGGATTTGGTACCAGCAAAGAAATAAAAATTACAGATAACTTTTCATTACCAATTTCTACTCAATTAATTACCAATCCTTATTCCAGCAAGGTGTTTTTGGTTTTTAAAGTAAGTCTATAGTGTTTATAATTATATACACGAAGGGATTAAAAAATTAATCCCTTTTTTTATTTCTTCAATAAATCTCTAATTTCTGTTAATAACTGAACCTGACTGGGCTCTGCAGGTTTAATTTCTTCTTCTTGTTTTTTAAAGAATCTATTCATTGCTTTTATTACTAAAAATAAAACAAAAGCAATTATCAAAAATTCAAAAGCTGTTTGAATGAAATTTCCAATATTTAAGTAAACAGGGTTAGTTATACCAATATTAATTTTGATGTCTTTAAAATCTACATTACTTATAAGCAAACCTATTGGTGGCATAAGAATATCAGCAATAACAGAGTTTACAATTTTACCAAAAGCAGCTCCAATAATTACACCAATTGCTAAATCGAGAGCATTTCCTCTCATAATAAATTTTTTAAATTCATTAAGCATATTAGTCTCCTTCGATAAGTTATTATGAATATAATAATATTTATATGAAATGTAAATAATAATTTTTTAAATAATTAATTTGATTTTATTGTTTATAAATTTTAAATTTAATAAAAAATGGTAATAGGATAGTTCTTGACTAATAGTATTTTTGAATATTTACATTTTAAACCGAGTGAATCTCAAAAGAAAGCATTAATATTATTTGAAGAGTTTTTAAATAGCGAGAACAAATTTTTTATAATAAAGGGTTACGCTGGTACAGGTAAAACAACTCTTTTAAAGGCTTTCATAAAATTACTGCTTGATAGAGGAATTTTGTTTGCATTATGTGCTCCAACAGGAAGAGCTGCTAAAATTATGACGGATAAAACTGGTATGACAGCTTTAACTATACATAGAATGATTTACTCGTATTCAAATATAATTACTTATCAAGATAGTAATTCAGATAAAAATGAATATAAATTTTATTTTGCTATTAAGAAAAATAATGATTTGCATGATGCCATAGTGATAGTAGATGAAAGCTCTATGATTTCTGATCAATACAATGAAAGCAGTATTATAAGATTTGGTTCAGGGAAGTTGTTAACTGATTTGCTCAAATATATTGATGTTGAAAATAACAATAATAAAATTATTTTTATAGGTGACTATGCTCAATTACCCCCTGTAAAATCAAATTTCAGTGCTGCCCTTTCTGAAGATTATTTGAAGAATAATTTTGAATGTAAAAAATTGTATTCAATCGAATTAGACGAAGTTTTTAGACAAACTGAAGATAGCGCTATACTTCTAAATGCGACAAAATTACGTGAATCAATTTCTTGTGGTGATTTTAATTCTTTTTTAATTTCTGAAAAGAAAGGCGAAGTCACTAAAATTAGTGAAAATGATGTAATTAATGAATATTTTTTGAATTTTAATCATTTTAATGATACAATTTATGAAAATATAATAATTACATATTCAAATAAAAGAGCGTTTGAATATAATAAGAAGATCAGACAAAAACTTTTTCAGGGTAAATATTCTATCGAAAGTAATTCAAATTTATTCAATGATAAAGAAAATATTCCTATATGTAAAGATGATATTTTATTGGTTACAAAGAATTGTTATTTGTATAAAGAAGAAAGAGATAGCGATAATAATATTGAATTACAGTATTATGATTTATATAATGGTGAGTTTGTAAAAGTAGTTGAAGTTTACCCAATTAAAGAAGAGGATGTGAAAAATATTATTATTCATAATGGTAAAAGTAATATTATTGTAACCTTAACGTTTCGAGATGTTTTAATTCAATTTAAAGATCTATATAATAATGATATTCAATTGAAAGTTAAGATAATTGAAAATCTGTTATATTCACATTCTTCAGGTTTGACCCAAGATGAGTATAAAGCATTGTTTCTAGATTTTAAAGAAAGATTTATCAAAGACAATTTACATGAACTTGAGAAGATAAGACGTAAATCAAGAAGATTTACTGATATAGAACAAACCGAATTATTTAAGAAAGCACTTAAAATTGACCCTTATTTCAATGCTCTTCATGTTAAATTTGGTTACGCTATTACTTGCCATAAAGCACAAGGTGGAGAGTGGAACAATGTTTTTATTGATTTTCATGGTTTGAAAAATGTTAGCCAAGAAATGTTTTTCAGATGGTCTTATACAGCAATATCTCGAGCTAAACTTAAATTATATTTAATAAATATACCGGAGTACTCTTTAGATAACCCACTGTATTATGAAAATTATATTTTAGAAAAAAATCTTACATTACCAGCTGCTGCAAACAATGAAAAATATTTAAATTTTGATAAATTGAAATCAAAAGTGTTGAACTATGCACATATAGAAAAATATAATTCTTATGATATACTTGTTGACAAAATTGAAAACGATAACCAAAAGGAGAAAATTTTATTTAAGGATAAAAAAGGTGAAGTTACTATTGAATTTGATTTTAATACTGATGATTATAAACCTGTTATTAACCTTATTCCTACCTCTGAATATTCATTTGAATTAGGACAAAAAGTTTTAGATATTTACTATTCTGAGAAAGCAGATATTGCTATTGATAATAGTTATAATTTTCCTCATGATAAAATATTCCTTAAAGAATTATATGAATATTTAATTGAAATATTATCAGAAGAGAATATTACTATTACTTACATAGAACATAAAAATAATTGTGAAAGGTATTATTTTGAGAAAAATGGTCTAATCGCAATATTTGATTTTTATTATAAAAATAATAAAATTACATGGGTTCAGGAAAAGAAAACTAATTCTATAGAATTTATCAATTTGATAAAAGGAATAATAAATAATGGGGTTTGAAGATGCTAAATTCAAATCTATTCCCACAAGAAATATCTGTAAGAGATATTTTTGAAGCTAGAAAACAAGATATTTTTAGAGCATTAGAGTTAGCTGAAAAGGCATATGAATTAAGGCCTAAAGATACCTGGATTCAAAGAGCTTATGGGTGGGTTTTATATGACCATTCAAAATTAAATTTTCAAAAAAAATATTACGATTTAGCAAACGAGTTTTATAACAAATTTGTTAGCTTAGAACTGCCTGAAACAGAAGACAATGAATTACTCTATAAGAATTTTAAAAAATTACATCAAAAAATTGATTATTATTTAGGAAATATAGACTCTAATGAGTTTCTTAAAATAATAAAAAAAGAAATAATTGAGCAATTAAAAATCGATATAGAAAAAAATAAAGAAGATATTTTATGGAAAATAATTGACTTTTTAAAATATTCCTCAAACAGTAAAATCTTTGATATTGGTTTTATAAATCAGATAATAGGAAATTATCAAAAATTAAATCCAGAAAAACCATCCAGAATTCACTCATTATTTTATTATTATATTAACGAGCTTGTAAAAAGTGATGTAAAAGGTTTAAATTTTGATCTAATTACCGATATATTAAATCCACCAGAAGATTTTTCGCCAGATGATTTTAAAGAGAGTAATAAAGATGGTAAAAAAATAATGTCTTATGCAGAAATATTTATCTATTCATACATAAAAATGTTGTTAAATGTTTCAGAAAAATCAAAAGTAAAAAATTTTATTCATAAAATTGACTCTTTAATAAATAAATATCCAAATTATATTTGGCTTAATTTTTATAAGTGTAAATTACTAATTAATGTATCCTCAGATAAAAACGATATATTAAGTTCAATAATTTCATTTATTAAGTTAAAGCCTAAAGAATTCTGGACATGGTCTTTATTAGGTGACCAATTAAAATCTGAACCACTAAAAGCTATTTCTTGTTATTGTGAAGCAATAACAGTAAGTAATCAAGAAAAATATATTTTGAAAGTAAGACAAAATTTAGCAAAGTTATTAATTGAAAATAAAAAATATTCTGAAGCAAAATATGAAATAGAAAAAATCATTCGAATTAAAAGAAGTGAAAATCAAAATATACCTTCTGAGATTAATAACTGGATTAATTCTGATTGGTTTAAAAATCATGAAGCTGCAAGTTCAAATCAATCATTTTATAGTGAAAATTTAAAAATTGCAGAAGATATTGTTTTCGGAGATTCAATTATTATTGGTATAGGAATTATTACAAATATTGATAAAACTTCTGGTAAAGCTTATTTCATTGTTGATAGGAATATTGCTGGTGGGTTTAAGTTAAAGAAAAATTTACAACCAAAAATAGGAGATATCTTTGAATTTAAACTTTTATTAAAGGAAATAAACGAGAACAAAATATATGAAGTTGTAGAATACCATAAAACAAAAGAATTACCATCAAAAGATGTATATAAAGAGTTTGAGGGAGCAATAAAACTTTCTAAATCGAAAGAAGTAGGTTTTGTTGACACTATTCTAATAACTAGGAATTTTATTGAATCAAACAATTTACATAACAACAATATTGTTAAAGGTATTGCAATTTATTCTTTTAATAAAAAAAGAAATGAGTTCGGTTGGAAAGCAATAAAAGTTTGGAAATAACACTCTTTAAGGATAAATTTTTATGATTATTGAAAAGTATACCAGAAAAAGAATAACAAAAATTATCGAGTTATTTGATATTCGTTCAAAAAAAATAAATGATATAATAAATTCTGAACAAGAGCATTATAATAGGAATGGGGAACTATTACCTAAATATTTTTATGATTTGAAAGGTCTAAAAGATTCACTTGATAGAACAAATATTTTTTTAAAAAATCTAAAAAATAAAATATTTATTATTTCTTCGAAATACCAGTTATTAATTTTTTCAGGTAATTCAGCAAGAGATATAATAGAAAAAATCATTAATATAATATTTTATATTAAAAACATAACATTTAAAGAAAATGAATCACTTGATTCGAAAATTAAAAACCCTAATTTTGAGAGTGAAGTTGGTATTGAAATGAAGAACCTATTTAATAGTATTAAACATTATGGGAATAGATGTGCCCATACAAGTATACCGCCAGATGGTAATGATATTTTAATAGTTCTTGAGCATTTAGTAATAGTAATTGATTGGTTCATTAAAAAGTATATTGATAAAACTTATAGTTTTGAAGCAATAATTTTACCTGAAGAATATCAAGTAGAGATACTTAAAAAAATTCAAGAAGTAATTAATCAAAAAATAAATGATTTAAAAAATAACGAGAATAATGTTATACTAGAACAAAAAGTTGATTGCTTAAAATCATTGAATGCAAATATTAATTCATTAAATTTTAATTTAATTCAACAAAAAGATACTAAAATATCATCACAAATATTACGGAATTCTATATTAAATATTATTGATTTATTGAGAATTCATTATGGTGTTAATGATAATGATAATAAAGATTTAATAATCGAAGATATAAAAAAGAATCGTAAAGATTTTGATTTTTCAGTAAGTTATCGTTATGAAACAATAAAAAGAACTTTCAATATTAAGTATGGACATTCATTTGAGTCCTTAATATTTACTTATAAGTTTCTTTTATTAATTGTTGATTATTATTTATTTTTAGAAAAAATTAATAAAAATATTATTAATAAAACTTTTTATATATTACAATCTTATGTTAAAAATTATAAATGGATAGTATTGTATTCATTAATATTAATTTTATTAATTGTTTTTTTATCATTATATTTATTAATAACATCTGACTCTCCTGCACCGCCAAAACTTATACTTAATATATCAAAGAATGATAATACTTATATTTTAAAATGGAACAAGGTAAGTAATGCATTGAATTATAAATTAACTTTAAAAGATTTTACTAAAGAAATATTTAATCAAAACATTGAAGATACTTTTTATGTTATAAATGATAATATAAGGGGTCAATATATTTGCAAAGTTGAAGCAATAAATGTTGAAAAAAATAAAGAAAATGTTATTATCTCTGTTGATACTACTCTTTTATTAACTAATGATACTTTACCACCAATAAAAAATATTAAAATTCATAATATGGAGAAAGTAAAAGGAGGTAAATATTATATCGATGATAACAAAATTATATTAAGCTGGGATAAAATTGATAAAGCAGATTTATATATATTAAGATTATCAGGTCGTAAACAAGTTAGTACAAAAGAAAACTATTATGTTTTTAATAACCTTGATAATGGAGGAATATTTAAAGGCAAAAATTATTCTTTAACAATATATGCAAAGAGTGAGAGATTTAATATCGAGAGCCCTAAAAAAATCATTTATTTTTATTTACACTAAAAAGGATAGTTTAAAATGAAAAAAATATTAATATCATGGTTAGCTACATTAAACGATTTTGAAAGAGGTTCAAATAAAGTATCAAAAAAAGGACCTACTTTTGAAATCCACAAACATAAAAATTACAATTTTGATGAGCATATAATTCTATATTCAGATAATAGATATTCATCTTATGTAAGAAACTTAATCCAGGAGTTAAATAATAGTTTTGGTAATAGAAGAATCACAGGTCATTTGATTGAAATAACAGATATTTGGGATGTAAGTGAAATTAAACCAAAAGTTCAAAAGGTTTTAGAAAAATATATTAAAGATGAAATTACAGTATATACTAATCCAGGAACCAAACCAATGTTTATGGCATGGATTCTTATTGCCGCTCAATTTATTTGGAATATGAGATTGGTTACTTTAAGAGATCCTGAGCAATCAATTATGCAAAATACTGATTGGATGGTTGTAGATCTGGAAAAATCTCCAATTGCTGGGATAGTATTAAAAGATAGAATTGAAGAGAAAAATTTATCTTATAGCGATACAATTATTACAAAATCAATAAAAGATATGTATGATAAAGTAAGAGTTTTTGCAAAAATTCATAATGAATTTTCTCTTTTAATTAGAGGAGAAACAGGCACTGGAAAAGAGTACCTTGCAAGAGAGTTTCATAAGAATTCCTTAAGGAAAAATGAACCTTTTATAGCTATAAATTGTGGAGCTTTTGATGATGATCTATTAAGATCAGAACTTTTTGGATATGTTAAAGGATCTTTTACAGGTGCTTATCAGGATAAAAAAGGATATTTTGAGATATGTGAAAATGGTACATTATTTATGGATGAAATTGGTGATATATCTTTAAAAATGCAAACCACATTACTCAGAGTTTTAAATGAAAAAGAATTCCAGAAAGTAGGTTCAACTAAAACACAAAAAACTAATGTTAATTTAATTTTTGCTACAAATAAAAATCTTGAACAAGAATGCCAAAAAGGTAATTTTAGGTATGATCTTTTACATCGAATTAGCTTGCCTGAAATAGAATTACCACCTTTTAGAAATTATACTGATGATGAAAAAAAAGAATGGATTAACATTTTTCTTAAAAGAGAAGCTGATAATCTAAAAAGAAAAGAACTTAGATTGTCGGATGAATTATATTCGCTGTTTTTAAAATATAAATTCCCTGGTAATATAAGAGAATTGAATCGTATAATAAAAAATATATATTATGAGTGTTTTGAAAATAAAGATATTATAAATGTTTCGGATTTACCAAAATCAGTTTTGAATAGAGTACTCTCAACAGAAACTGAGTTAACACCGAAAGAAGAGTCAGAAAGAAAATTAATATTAGATACTTTAATAAAAAATAATTTTAATAGATCAAAAACAGCCAAAGAAATTGGTATTTCACTCAATACTTTGAAAAAGAAAATTGAAGATTATGATCTAGAAATACCAAAAGAGAAATAATATATTTAAAGTATATGGCATTTGAACAATAATTAAAAACTTATTTGGTTGTTTTCAAATATTTTAATGAGTTATACTTGCCTATAAATTTTTTTCATGATTTTTTAATAATAGTTTGCATTATATTATTTATACAAATCAATATAAATTATTCTCAAATAATAAATAGTTTTTAAAAAAACATATAATAGCTAATCTACACAATTAAACTTATCATTTTTTTATAAGCACTTATCATTTTTTGATAGAAACTATCGACATAATTTGTGAAAAACCTACATCAATAATAAAAAATACATAATTATTAATTGGCACACTAATTGTAATATTTGAAATAAAATTATAGGAGGATATATGAAAAAAATGATATTATTTACAAGGATAGTTTTAATACTCATAAGCGGTAGTATTAAAGCACAAACATTATATGAATTTAATGAAAATAACACTATTCAATCACCAGAATGCACAATAGTAAATAATAATATTCAGGAAGCGAAAAGATTATTGAAAAAAGCATCAAGAGCTGATAATATTGATGAAATGAATTCATATTTAAAAAAGGCAAGAAGTCGATTAATTACTGCTGAATCAAATATGTTTAATTGTAATGACTTTAATACAAAGGTAAATATTCAGAATTCATTACAAAATATAAGAAGATCGATTAATGAAGATAATTATGAAGAAAAAACAAGATATGCAAGAAAAGCTCAAAATAATATACAAAATACTTCAATATTTATTGGTAAATAAATAGGAGGTGATATGAAAAATATTTTATCTACAATTTTATTTTTAATGAGTATAAATTTGTTTTCTCAAAATATTACATCTGTATCATTAAAAGTAAATGAAAAATTAAACTTATACAAACAAAATGAAAATATACAAGTATATTATGTAGAATTATTTCCTGGGGAAAAATTTGATGGTTGGATATATTATTATTCCAACACAACTCAAAAAATGTATGGTAATTTAATTGAATCACCTGAAGTAGAATGGTTAAAAGTAAGTCCTAATAACTTTTATTCTGCTGGTTGTGATTCTATTAATATAATTCCAATAAAATATTCTTTTATAGCTCCAGTAGATACAGGTTTGTATCAAACAATAATAAAAGATGAGAGGGAATTTTATAATAATTTATCTGTAATATTACATGTTACTTTACAACCGAAAGCTAGGGAATTAAATGTAATCTTATCTTCATGTAAAACAAAAATTGAAACTGATACTATATCATTTCTACCAGCAAAACATGGTTGTGTAGAAAAATATTTTCCTTCAAAAGAAGGTAAGATTTTACTTTCAACATATCCTAAAAATAACAATATCAGTTTTAGTAGAAATGATTTTATAGCTTCCTATTATAAGTATAATGAATATCAACGTTATTACAATAGTAATAAAATAGGCAGAGATACGGTATATGAAATAACATATATGGAATGGGTTTCTTATCCTATATACAAAAAAATAATATTAGATGTAATACCTGATGAAAATTTGGTATTAAATTTTAATAATATTTGTGTCAATTTTCCTGTAATTGATTGTTATGTTAATTTGACTGATTCTTGTGGAAATATTGTTAAAGATATTAGTAATATAAATTTTGAGGTGAAAGAAGATACTGTTAACGAATATTTTAAAATATTAAGTGGATCTACAGGAGATAATTTATCAATAATGTTTGTAATTGATAGAAGTGGTAGTATGATGGGCACTCCTATTACTTATGCAAAAAATGCAGCTAAGAATTTTGTAGATAGACTAGGTGATAATGATATAGCAGCATTAATTAGTTTTAGTAGCGGCTATTCGTATGATGAAGAATATACTAAAGATAAACAAAGGATTAAAAGTAAAATTGATAACTTAGATGCTTATGGTACTACTGCATTGTATGACGCTTTATTTGCAGCAGCAGAATATTCTAAGAAAGGGAATTGTAGAAATATAATTATACTCTTAACTGATGGTGGTGATAATAATAGCAAATATAGTGCTGATGAAGCAATCAATAAATGTGTTTCGTATGGATTCCCTGTTTATTGTATAGGATTAGGTAGTAGCTATGATGCTCAACTTAAAAAAGTATCTGATAAAACTGGAGGTTTATTCGCTCATGCTAATAAACCTGAAGAATTAAATAGTGTATATGATATAATATTTAAACAAATTGAGTCACAATTGTTGATTAGATATACAACTCATAATTTATTAAGAGATAGCTCTTTAAGAGAAGTAAAAATTAAGGTAAGTAATGGAGTTTCTAAAGATGAGAAAAAAAAGTTTTATTATGCTCCAAAAGATATTATAACAAAATTGCCTTCACCATTTGTAATAAAACCAAAAAATGGAGAAACTGTTTATAATAAGAATATTTTATTTAATTGGAGTAAAATATCAAAAGCAAATAAATATAGAATAGTAGTTTCTTCAGATACTTCATTTAACAATATAATTTTAAATCAAATTGTAAATGATACTTTTTATATTCCTCAAATATTAAAAAAGGGTTGTAATTATTACTGGAAAGTAATGGCCATGAATTCTGAAGATACAAGTAATTTTTCAACACCTGAAAATTTTTTTGTTGTAAATTCGAAACCAACAATACCTACTTTATTATCACCGGAAAATAATATTACTTTAAAAAATAATTATCCAAATAATATAATTAAGTTTACTTGGTCTAAATCAATTGATTACGATAAGGATTCTTTGGCATATTATTTAAATATTAAAAATGATTCTGAAACAGTGATGATAGAATGTAATAATGACACAACTAAAGTAATTGATATTAAAAATATTTTTACTTCAGTAAATAACTATTCATGGAATGTAATAGTCTATGATGGGAATGATTCTACTTATTCAAATACTTATCAATTTAATCTTTCCAAAGATATTACTAATATTTCTTCAAATACTATTCCAAATGAATATAAATTATTTCAAAATTACCCTAATCCATTTAACCCTATTACAAAAATAAAATATTCTATACCTAAAAATTGTTTTGTCCAAATAATAATTTATGATGTATTAGGCAGGGAAGTTAAAATGATTCAAAGTGAATATAAAAATCCTGGTACATATTTGATAGAATTTAATGGAAGTAATTTAAATAGTGGAGTATACTATTATTACATAAAAGCTGATGATTATTCTGATGTAAAGAAAATGATTTTAATTAAATAATTTAAGGGGGAAAAAATGAAAACTATAAATTTTTTATTAATTGCCTTTAGTTTTATTTGTAACATTTCTTTTGGGCTACAAATACCAAAAATTAATACTTCTTTTATTGGTTCAAATACAGCTCGTGTAGGATTTCCTTATAATAGAATTGGAGTAAGTATACAGAATTATAATTCTGATTCTAGTTATTTTGGTTTGATTCAGATTAGAGCTGATTTGGATATTAACATTAATGATATTTTAGGATTTATTAAACCAGATAATAAAATTAGAGTAATAGATAGTATTTCATATGATAATAAGAAACAGTTTACATTTTTAATAAGCAACATTCCACCGAAAAAAAATAAAAATATTCAATTTGAATTCGATTTAATGAATAATTTTAACTCATCAACAAGTATTTCTTATGGTTTATTAATACTTTCGAATACAAATCTTGAGCTGGCAGATTATTTGTTAGAAACCACAAAATATTATTGGCAAGGAATTTCGAGCAGTGATGAAATTAAACAAATTATTATTAATTCTATTTATTTAGCTTATAATAATCTTAATAAAAGATGGAAAGGTGATGAAAAACCAATAAAAATGTTTTGTGAAGAATTATCATCACTTTTAAATAATTTTTTGCAATCAAAAGGGTCTTCATCAAAAATAAGTGGAAAATTTATTTATTCTAATATTGAGAGTATATTTGATGGAAAAACAAAAAAAATAAATAATGTTGTTGTTTGGAATAATAAAGAAGAAAGATATACTACTATTGGAAATATTTTTTATCAATCATTATTAATTAAAAAAAGATATTCTTTTGACCCAAATGAAAAAACAACAAATCTAGGTTATGGAGAAGAACATTATATAAATAAAAACGATTTTATTACTTATAGAATTAACTTCGAAAATAAGAGTTCTTCTACAGCTCCAGCATATAGAATTGTAATTATTGATACACTCTCAGAATTTTTAGATCCAAATTCTGTACAATTTATTAGTACTAGTCATAAAGATGAAAAATATAAATGGAACATATCACAAAATGGTAGAATATTAAAATGGCAAATAGATAGTATTGAATTACCACCTAATGTTCATCCTCCGGAAGGTGAAGGTTATGTTGAATTTATAGTTAAACCAATTGATAAAATACCAAATAATACAATAATAACTAATAAAGCAACTATAACTTTTGATTTAAATTCACCGATAACTACAAATTTAGTTACAAATAGAATTGATCTAAAACCACCACAAACAAAGCTATTTTATTATATTACTGAGAATCAAAAATTTGCTGTTATAAAAAAGTTAGTTGATGAAAAAGAATCAGGATGTGCAATTACTAATTTGTATATCTCTGATAATAATTCATCATATTCTTATTTTTGTTCGTTTACTAATGATTCCATTATTGTTAATTTAGATTCTTTAAATAATTTGGATATATTTGCTATTTCTGTTGATTATGTAGGTAATGTTGAAGAAAAAAGTAATATAATTAGAATTAACAAATTAACAAACTATGTTTCCGATGTAATGCCTTCCAAAATAGAATTATTTCAGAATTATCCAAACCCTTTCAATCCAATTACTAATATAAAATATACTATTAGCGAAGCTGGATTAGTACAAATAATTGTGTATGACATTTTGGGTAGAGAAGTAACAATGATTATAAACAAATATCAAACACCTGGTATTTATAATGTTGTATTCGATGGAAGTAGATTTAATAGTGGTGTTTATTATTATCAAATAAGAATAAATAATTATTCAATAATAAGAAAAATGGTTTTATTAAAATAAAATTTAATTTTTTTTATAATATTATATATCAATATATTATAATTCTTAAATAACAATGATATACTATTTTTTTAAAAAAAAATTTATTTTTCTGAAACTTTTTACTTGACTTTTTGGTATAAATGTTGTATGTTTGAATAGTGGCAAAATAGTTGTATGTCATATTTATAAAGCGAGAAAATTAGTTTATAAAATAAATTTCAATTTAATCTGATGTTCACGAAAACCAAATAAAAACTGTAGTACGCCTTTTAATTAACTATTTTTTTAAATTTAAAAAGGAGTAACACAATGGATACTCAAGAAAAACAAAAAGTAATCAATGTAATTATTCTTGATGAAAGTGGTTCTATGTTTTCAATTAAAGAACCGATTATTACTGCTTTTAATGAACTTATTCAAAACATTAAAGAAGAGGTTAAGAAATATCCTGATCAAGAGCATTTTGTAACATTTGTTAGTTTTAATGGTAATGGAATTAAGACTCACTTTGAGAATGTTCCTATTAGTTATTTGGATAAAATTAATAGTAAAAAATATAATCCGGATAATAATACACCTCTTTACGACGCGATGGGCTTTACTTTAACAAAGTTGGAAAAAATAACTGATACTCTAAAAAATTATAATGTTATAGTAACAATTTTTACTGATGGTTATGAAAACGCATCTACAGAATATAATAGTAATTCTATTATTGAGCTTGTAAACAAATTGAAAGATAAAAATTGGATTTTCAATTATGTTGGTACTGAACATGATGTTCAAAAAGCCGCGTCTGAAATGGGAATTTCTAATTTTTATCAAGTAAGTAAAGATTCTAATGGTATTCTAGATGCTAAGGGGTTTATGTTTTGTCAATATCAAAAAAATATGCGTAAAATAAGCCAAGATTCTAAAAAATAATTTTTTTTCACGATTTTAAAAGAAACAAGCACACTTTTTTAAAAAGTGTGCTTGTTAATATTATTTTAAAAAATATTGTTGCTAGATCATATAATTTTCACTTTTAAATTCAATGAGAATTAAAAGGAGATAAAAATGACCACAACTATGAATGATTCAAGTGTCAATACTTTCTCGAATAACTATTTATACTATGATATTTTAAAAAAGATATATTTTTATCATGTAGAAAAATATATTAACAATTATTTATATGAAATTAAATGGAATGATTTAAAAAGAGGATTAAAAATATTAGAAAATGAAAAAGAGGTAAGTGCATATATTTCTTTTTATGGTGCTTTACATTTTGAAAAACTTATTTTAGCTTTAAAAGAAATCAATGATTATTACCTATTAAATAATATAATAAGGATTTATGATTGGGGTTGTGGTCAGGCATTGGGTACATTAGTCCTATTAAATTATTTATCTAAGCATAAAAATAATTTTATAATTAAAGAGATAAATTTAATTGAACCTTCAAAAATATCTTTGATTATTGGTGAAAAATATTTGAAAAGATATTTTCAAATTCATAGTATTGAAAATGTTAAAATAAATTCATATAATAATAAAATTGAAAATTTAAATTTTGATGTATTTAATGAGAATAAATGTACTTATAGTGGAAATATTATTAATGTTCATATTTTTTCTAATGTATTAGATATATTTAATGATTATATTAATAAATTCAATTGCCTAAAAAATTTTTCTGGTAATTTTAATTTATTTCTTTGTGTTGGTCCAAATGATTTAAATAGTAGAAAAGGTATTGACGCTTTATATAGTATTTACAAAAATTCTGATAAGTTAATTAATATTTCTTATAGAAATGAAATATTGACTACAACTTCTTATCGATACTATGTAAATCAAATAATTAATAATGTTCAATTTTCTAATTATCATAGAATTTTTATACATAAAATTAATTAAGTGAATATGAAAAAAGATAAACCTCATATTATTTCTGTGAGTCGAAGAACAGATATACCTGCATATTTTGCAAATTGGTTTAGAGATAGACTCGAAAAAGGATATGTTTATTATATGAATCCACTTTCACATGAGCCAGTATATGTGGATTTATCACCAGAGAATGTTAGAGCTTTTGTTTTCTGGACTCGAAATCCAAAACCATTAATTGAGCATTTAGATTTTATAGATAAAAAATATAATAAAAGACATTATATGCATTTTACAATAAATGGATTACCAAAGGAACTAGAAGAAAGAAACCCAAAATTTGATTTTGCTATTGATTTGGTAAAGCAATTATCTGAACGTTATGGTGATTTTTATGTTCAATGGAGGTTTGATCCAATTATAGTATCAAATATAACTGATGAAGAATATATACTATCTCAATTTGAATATATTGCGAGAAAATTAAGTGGTTATATTCAAAGGTGCTATTTTAGTTATGTGGATTTTTATAAAAAAACGATTAACAATTTGAAAATTATTTCAAAAAAATATAATATTGAACTTTATAATTATCCTTTAGAAAAAAGAATTGCATTAACAAAAGATTTAAAATCAATATCAGATAGATATAATATTAAAATGTATGCTTGTGCAGAAGATAATTTGCTTAAACCAACTAGTGTTGAGAAGGCTCATTGTGTTGATTATGATTTAATTCAAAAAGTTAGTGGTAATGATTTTAAATATAAAGAAGTTCCATCTCGTATTGAGTGTGGTTGTATCGAAAGCAAAGATATTGGCTATTATGATAGCTGTCCACATGGGTGTATCTATTGTTATGCGAATATGGATCCAGAAAAAGCTTTAGAAAATGCACGAATGTATTTAAAAAATGGATTTCCATATGATAATTTGCCAAGAAAAAATAATAATGTTTTAAGTACAGGTAAAAATCAAATTAAAATGGATATATAATATATGTATAATTATAGGCTAATATTTATTTTAAACAATATTATAAAAAATTAATTATTTATATTTCAATAAAATATTGACGAAAGTAAAGAGAAATAGAATAATATATATAAATAAAAAGGGGGTAATTAACCCCCTCTAATTATTCATTGAGAATGGCTATGATCATTTTAGTAAATTCATTTTCATTGTTTTACTGAAATTGTTTCCTTTAATAGTGTAGTAATAAACACCACTGCTTAAATCAGAAGCATCAAAGTTTATCTTATAATTACCTTTATTTTTTATCTCATTTACAAGAGTTTTTACTTTTTTACCATTGATGTCATAAATAGAAATGTTAACATGAGAGTTTGTAGGTATATAATATTCAATGGTAGTAGAAGGATTAAATGGATTAGGATAATTTTGTTCAAGTTTATATATGTTTATTTCATTATTAGATTTATATTCATTCTTCACATCTGTTATATTTTCACCACAAAAAACAGGATTAGAGTAGAACCATAAATCTGCGAAAGCTGTTGCTGCTGTAGCTGGTATTAAAGTATCAGGTAATGGGTTGCCATTAATATCCGTCTCGTTAGGAACATTTAATCCATGATTAGTACCTCTTAATCTGAAATACATTTTATCTGTAACATTTGTGAGTGTTATACTCATTTCTTTCCATCCATTGCCTTTATCTTCCCATTTTTGGCTTATTATATTGTTGCCGTCTTTTATACCACCAACTGCATCAAATCTCGCAATTACTTTTGTAGTTGGGTTAGTTGGGTCATTATATCCTGGTTGATTGTTGTATAATCTTCCTGTTACTTTACCAGCTATTAAATCAATATGATTTAATACTGGATTTTTATATTCAGAGAAAATATTGTTATTGTTTTTTTGAGGGTCTCTTACTTTTATTATAATTGTAACATTTCCGTTTATAGGTTTGGCATATTCACCCATTTTTGCACCATTTACAGTAAAATCGAGTGAATCAATTAAATCACCAGTAACTACCCAACTATTACCCGATCTTAAACCATCTATTATTGACTGTGGATTTGTTTTGTCAGATACATAAGTATATGTTTTCTGATATTGTCCTGGCCAAAAATCTGGACCATTAAGTTCATCTGTTCCTACACTATGACAATCAGAGCTGGCAAAAAGCCACCATCTTCTTCCTTCACCTAAAAGGGCATCCCATAGCCCTCCAACTTTTGCAGCATAGATTCCAGTTCCTCCGTATGTGCATCCTCCATCAGATTTTGATGAAGGTGAATATTCTCCTCTTGCAGGACCTTTTTGATGTCCTGGCATACTTTCAAAACCAAAACAAATATCTGGTGCAGCACTGTTTAAATCTCTAAAATCTTCAATTTTATATAAACTTTTTCTCTCTGGATGTGCTGGTATTATATAACTTGTTTTGGGGTACTTTTGTTGCAACCATTTTGCAGCTTCTAATGCTTTGTTGTGACCTGTTAATATACTTTTTGCCCATCCTTGTGATTTACCTCCAGTAGTATCGGTATCACTATTATCAAATTTATATTCAAATTCAGCCATTGGGTTTGCATTTGGGTTATTATCGAATTGGTTTGATATTATTCCCATAGTACAATGTTCATGACCCGGCATATTCCATTCATAACCTAATATTATTACTTTATCTTTATACTTATTTCTTGCATTTAATACATCATGCATTTGGTAGTCTCTTAAAGATTGCCATCTCCACATAACCTGATGATTGTAACTTGTTTTATTTGTACCGATTATTGGATTAGGTTGATATGAATCCCACCATTTAGCATCAATTGCAATAGAATTCCATATTGTATCAAGAGTATGTGGTAAATTGGTTCTTAAAGGTCCTCTACCATCTCTAGGAAAACCTCCACCGTGATCATTGGTTGCCCACCAATCTAAACCAAATTTGTTGTTCATATACATCATAGTTTCCATAGAGTACCAGCCATCAGAGTATGTAGTGTGTTGATGAAAATCACCTACTATATAACCTGATTTTTGTGCGTTTAATAATGTGGTGAAAAGTATAAATAAAATAATAGTAACTTTTGTTTTGATCATAAATTACTCCTATGTTTTTTAAAGTTCGGTCAAATATATTTTGTAACTATTATTAAAAAATTAAGATTGGATTAATAAATTTTAAAAAAATTATTTATTTTAAGTTAAGGTATTGTTAAAATAATATTATTATCTTCTAATATTGTAGAACTAAAAAATGAAAATATTTTTAATATATTATAATCATAATTATATTTGCGATAATTTTCCTTTTTGAGTTATTTTAACCAATTTTTTTAAAGCGATTTTACTTGACAAAAAAAAATATTATAGTTATATTTAACATGTATGATATGTGATATGTGATATAGGAGATAATAAATGTTTAAATCAATTGCTGCAAGAGAGCCTCTTTCTAAGCGAATAGTTGCAGAAATCGAAGAAGCCATAAGACAGAAGAGAATACCTGTTAATTCTCAATTACCTTCTGAAAAAGAATTATGCGCTCAATTTAATGTAAGCAGAACTGTTTTAAGAGAGGCGTTAAAAATTTTAGGTGGTATGGGTTTGATTACTATAAGAAAAGGTAAGGGTGTTTTTGTAAATGATATTTCTACAAGTACAGTATCAAGCCATATCGAAAGATATTTATTAATGAAGTTAGAAAAGCAACAAATACTTGATGTTCATTATGTTCGAGAAATAATTGAGCCAAATATTGTAGCTACAGCAGCATTGACAAGAACTGATGAAGATATCCAAAAGTTGAAAGATAATTATGAAAAGTTTAAAAATCCTAATATTGATTATAAAGAAAGATCCGCTTTGGATGGTGAATTTCATTTACTTATAGCAAAAGCAACAAAGAATTCTTTATTACCAATGATTTTAGAACCTATTTATAATGTAATGTACGAAATTAGATCTGCAGTATATCCTGCTGTTAAAGGTTCCGGTCATTCCGCAATTTTATGGCACAAAAAAATTATTGATGCAATAATAAGTAAAGATGTTGAATCTGCAAAAACAAGTATTATAAGACATCTTGAAATATCACGTGAACATACAAAAAAACTCTTAAAAAAAACAATAAAAGAAAGTGAAATAAGAAAAAATTAAAAATAAAAAATAACTGAGGAGATGAGCTATGAAAAAATTTATGCTACTTTTTATATTAACTTCATTAATCTCCATTACGTATTCACAAAATATAATAAACGTAACTCCTGGAGATGGTACCTTAAAACAAGCAATACAATCAGCCCAAACCAATGATATAATAAAATTAGTACCTGGTGGGTTATATACAGAATCAACAGATGCTTATTTTACAATAACAAAACCAATTACTATTGAAGTTGATGGGGATAGTAAATCAGTAAAACCAATAATAAAAATTCAAAAACCTGTAAATTCTTCTTATCCCAATTCTTACTTTGTATTAAGTAATAATTCTGGTATAACTGTAAAGGGAATTGAATTTGATGGTATATATAATAATGCAGTAGTAATTACTGATTTTGCAAGGTTTAATGTGGGTTCTACACCACAACCAATAAATGTAAAAAATATTAAAATAATTGATTGTTATATACATCATACCTTAAAAGATGTCATAAATGGTCAGGATTATTCATATAAAAGTAACGTAACAATAGACACTATAGTAATTGAGAATTCTATTATTCATAATGTGGCTAATGGTGGAGTAGTTCATTTGAAAACTGCAGTAGCAAAGTATGTTGAATTAAAAAATAGTACAATTTATAAGTTAGCTCCTTATGGTGTCAGAATTTTAGGTTATACAAATACTGGTCAGCATATTTCAGCATATTTAAAAGTTGATCATATCACAATGGATAATGGTTTAACAGGTATTAAGAATTTCATTACTATGGAAGAGGTGGAAGGAGATGGTGGTTGTTTAATTACTAACTCTATCTTTTCAAATTTGAATGAATCTCCTGAAGGTTCTCAGAAAGGATTATATTGGAAAAACGAAGGGCCTGGTTTATATGATTCAGTTGCTCTTATATCAAATGTTTGTTTATGGAAAATCGGTAAAAGAGATTTCAGGTTAAATATGTTCAAAGATACAGTAACAATGAATCCAAATTATAAAGATGCAGCTAACGGAGATTTTACTTTACCTGATAATTCTCCTTTGCAAACTATGAGCACTACTAAAGGTCCTATTGGTGATCCACGTTGGGGTAAGCTTACTAATGGAATAAAAAAGATAAATGAAATTCCAAGTGTATTTTATCTCGAACAAAACTATCCTAATCCTTTTAATCCTACTACAAATATAAGATTTACTTTACCAAAATCTGATTATGTCTCTTTGGTTATTTATAATTTAGTCGGTAAAGAAATAACTAGATTAGTTGATGGCAGATTGAATGCAGGTACTTATTTATATGAATTTAATTCAAAAGGTTTGTCATCAGGAGTATACTTTTACCGATTATCTACATCTTCTGGTTCAATAATTAAAAAAATGACTCTTATAAAATAATATCTTTATTTTCTATGCTTTATAAGAATCTATTAATATTATTGAGTGTTCTTGCTCCTTTATGTTTTGCACAACCTTTAGCTTTTCCTGGAGCTGAAGGAGCTGGCAAGTATACCGTAGGAGGCAGAGGAGGAAAAGTAATTGAGGTAACTACTCTTGAGGATTCTGGGCCCGGTAGCTTAAGAGCGGCTATTGAAACAAGGGGAGCAAGAACCGTAGTTTTTAGAGTATCTGGGACTATAAAATTAAAATCGGATTTAAAGATAAAGTATGATTCGATTACAATTGCTGGTCAAACTGCACCTGGTGATGGCATTTGTTTAAGGGATTATCAGGTTGTAGTTGATGCTAATCAAGTTATAATTAGATATCTAAGATTTCGCCTTGGTGATGAAACCATGCGTGATACAGATTGTTTTTGGGGTAGAGATAGAAAAAATATAATAATTGATCATTGTTCTATGAGTTGGAGCGTTGATGAAACAGGTTCTTTTTATGGTAATGAAAATTTTACTATGCAGTGGTGCATTTTAAGTGAATCTCTTTATATGTCAGTTCATCCAAAAGGTGCTCATGGATATGGTGGTATATGGGGTGGTACAAATGCATCTTTTCATCATAATTTATTTGCTCATCATTCTAGTAGAACTCCACGATTTGCTGGCGGTGAAACTAATACTTGTGTAAATGTTGACTTTAGAAATAATGTGATTTATAATTGGGGATTTAATAGTGCTTATGGTGGTGAAGGAGGTACTATAAATATTGTTGCAAATTATTATAAATCCGGACCAGCTACAAAAAGTACAGTGAAAAATAGAATTGTTGAAATTACCGAGGGTACAGGCAAGTGGTATATCGCAGATAATTATGTAGATGGTTATCCGGATATTTCTTTAGATAATTGGGCTGGTGGTGTACAAGGTGCTTATGCTAAATCTCCTTCTATCAGATTGAATCAACCCAACTATTTTGTACCAATAGATCAAGATTCCCCAATTGCAGCTTATAATAAGGTTTTAGCAAGTGCTGGTGCAGTTTTACCTAAAAGAGATCTGGTTGATAAAAGAATTATTGAAGAAGTTTCTAAAGGTATAGCCACTTACGAAGGTAAATTTTATGAAATTAAACAAGGTTTAACTGATACTTCCATAATTAGAGGTATTATTGATTCTCAGAAAGATGTAGGTGGTTGGCCAACACTAAAATCCGAAGAACCCCCAATTGATTCTGATCATGATGGAATGCCAGATAATTGGGAGATATCTCATGGCCTTAATCCAAATGATCCTTCAGATAGAAATTTATTGTTATCTGATGGTACAACAAGATTGGAACAATATCTAAATAATTTATCTAACTTGTTAGATACGAAAAAAAATAGTGAATTACCAAAAGAATTTAAACTCTATCAGAATTATCCCAATCCATTCAACCCTCAAACAAATATTGAAATTTCACTTCCTTCAAGAGAGTTTTTAAAAATGGTTATTTATGATATTCTGGGAAGAGAGATTATTGTGCTGGCTGATGGATTATATTACCCTGGGAATTATTCTTTTATTTGGAATGGTAAAGATAATTCGGGTAATATTCTTAGTAGTGGGATTTACTTTTGTTATGTTACATATGGTAATCAAAAGAAAATTATAAAGATGAATTTATTAAAATAGTTTTTATGGAAAAGATTGTATCCATATTTTTTTGTTTAATTATTTCGAGCTCTCAACTTTTTACTCAAATAAAAGCTTTTCCAGGTGCAGATGGATTTGGTAAATTTGCAACTGGTGGCAGAGGTGGTAGAGTAATTGAAGTAACAAATCTAAATGATGATGGACCGGGTAGTTTAAGAGCTGCACTTTCAGAGGATGGTAAAAGAATTATTATTTTTAAGGTATCGGGTTATATCTCTTTAAAAAGCGAATTGAAAGTTACTAAGGGAGATGTAACAATTGCCGGACAAAGCGCTCCTGGTGATGGAATATGTATAAGAGATAACAAATTTGAAGTACAAGCTGATAATGTAATTATTCGTTATTTAAGATTTCGATTAGGAGATGAAACAAAATTAGAAACTGATGCTTTTGGTGTGAATAACTCAAAAAATGTGATTGTTGATCATTGCTCTATGAGTTGGGGTATTGATGAAGTTGCTTCAATGTATAACAATGAAGATTTTACGTTACAGTATTGTATTATTTCTGAAAGTCTAGATAATTCTTATCATTCAAAAGGTGCTCATGGATATGGTGGTATTTGGGGTGGAAAAAGAGCAAGTTTTCATCATAATCTTTTAGCTCATCATACAAGCAGAAATCCTCGTTTTCAAGGTGCAAGAACCACTAAAAATCCTAGTGATGAACAGGTAGATTTTAGAAATAATGTAATATTTAACTGGGGTTTTAATAGTGCTTATGCAGGCGAAATGGGTAGATATAATATTGTATCAAATTACTTTAAACCTGGACCAGCAACTATATGTAAAGATAGGATAGTAGAAATTTTTGATGATGAATCAAGGTGGTTTATTGAAGGTAATTATATTGAAGGTTTTCCTGAGATATCATCTAACAATTGGGATGGAGGAGTTCAAGGTAAGGTTAGCGAAAAATCTCGTGTAAACCATCCTTTCCCTTTTATAATTGATACTACAGATTCACCTCAAGAAGCATTTAAAAAGGTATTAAAATATTCTGGTGCAATTTATCCAATAAGAGATGCTGTTGATTTAAGAATTGTTAATGAAGTGGAAACTGGAATTCCAAATTTTGAAGGTAAATATTATAGATCTGAACATAAAAATTTAAATCGCAGTATAAAATTAGGGATAATAGATTCTCAAACCGATGTTGGTGGTTGGCCTGAATTAAAAACCTCTGAACCATTAGTTGATACAGATCATGATGGAATGCCAGATGAATGGGAGTTAGCCAATAAACTAGATCCAAAAGATTCATCTGATGCTTCTAAAATTTCGAAAAATGGATATTCAAATATTGAAAATTATCTTAATGAATTAGTAATTGAAAAAGAGAATTAGTATGAGAAAAAATAAAATAATATTATTCTTTGTATTAGTATATGTTTTAGGGCTCAATTACGTTTTCTGTCAAAATAATTCAAATATTGTAAATTGGGGTACTGAACAAAAAATTTTAAACCGAATTATTCCTCCGAAATTCCCTAAAAGAGAGTTTAACATTTTAAAATTTGGGGCTGTAGGAGATGGAAAAACAGATTGTACAAATGCTATAAATAACGCAATTAAGGCATGTAGTGAATCTGGTGGAGGTAAAGTAATAGTACCAGAAGGAGTATTTTTTACAGGTGCAATTTATTTGAAAAGCAATGTAAACTTATATATATCAAAAGGTGCTACACTTAAATTTTCAACTGATCCTGAGAAATATTTACCTGTTGTTTTTACAAGATGGGAAGGTGTAGAATGTTATAATTATTCTTCATTGATTTATGCTTATAATGAAACGAACATAGCTATTACTGGAGAGGGGTTGTTAGATGGATGCAGCAGTTACGAAAATTGGTGGGCTTGGAAAGGAACTAAGGATAATAAAGATACACTAAAACCAAATCAAAAAAAAGATAGAGATTTATTGTTTAAAATGGGAGAAGATAATGTACCTGTAGAGAATAGGGTTTTTGGATTAGGGCATTATCTACGACCAAATTTTATTCAATTTTATAAATGTAAAAATGTTCTAATTTCAGGAATTAAAATAATAAATTCTCCAATGTGGGTTATTCATCCTGTGTTATCTCAAAATATTTCAATTATTAGAGTTCATGTAGAGGGGTTTGGTCCAAATACTGATGGTTGTGATCCAGAGTCTTGTAAAGATGTATTAATAAAAGATTGTTGTTTTAATAATGGTGATGATTGTATAGCAATTAAATCAGGAAGAAATAATGATGGAAGGAGAGTTGGTATACCGAGTGAAAATATAGTAATTAAGAATTGTACTATGATCGAAGGACACGGTGGGGTTGTAATGGGGAGTGAAATCTCAGGTGGTGTTAGAAATGTGTTTGTACAGAATTGTTGGATGAATAGTCCAAATCTTGATAGAGCATTAAGATTTAAAACTAATTCTCTACGAGGTGGTTTAATTGAAAATATTTTTATGAAAAATGTCAAGATTGGCCAGGTTGGAGGAGAAATTTTGAGAATAGATTATTATTACGAAGAAGGGGATGCAGGAACTTTTACTCCAATTATTAGGAATGTTAATATGGATAACATTATTTGTAATGAAGGTAAATATGCTATTTGGATTAAAGCTTATGATCGCTCTCCAGTTGAAAATATTACTATAAGTAATTCAATTTTCAAAAATATTAAAGAAGAAAACATTATCGAAAACGTGAAATCTCTGAATCTTAAAAATGTAAAAATTAACAATAAATTATATAATATTAAAAACTTTAGTAATTAAACTTTTTCTTTGAGTATAAGCTAGGTTTGGAGGATCAAATGTATCTAGTGTTAAAAAATAAAAATTATTTATTTTATATACTGTTATTACTTTTTATACCTTTTTTTCTTTATTCTCAATCAAGAAGTAAAATTTCTGGAATTGTAAAAGATGAAGAAACAAAGGAACCTCTTGTTGGTGTTACAGTTGTAGTTCAAAATACAAATCTAGGAGCTATTACTGATATAAATGGAAAATTTACTATAATAAATGTACCAGTTGGTATTCATACTTTAAAAGTATCAACTATTGGTTATGCTAAAAAAACAGTTGTTGATGTAATGGTATCTGCTGATAGAATTACAACATTGGAAATTACATTAAAACAAGAAGCAGTTCAAGGTAAAGAAATTGTTGTAGTAGCAGAGAAAAATGATTTACATAAAGAGGTATCAAATACTCAAACAGTAATAACTGGTGAGCAGATGTTAGAAGCAGTTGGTATTCGTGAAATAAATAATTTTTTACAAAAACAACCGGGTATTTCTGAAGAGAATGGTTTTATGACAATTCGTGGTGGTTCCGCAGATCAAACCGGTTCAATGATCAATGGCTTAAACTATAATAATGCAGCTATTGGTAGTGCTGAAACAAGTATACCATTATCTGCAATCGAACAAGTATCTGTTCTATCCGGTGGTTATAATGCTGAATATGGGAATTTTAGATCTGGATTAATAAATATCACAACAAAATCTGGTTCTCCAAATAAGTATTCAGGTTCATTTTCCTTTGCAATAGATAAATCAACAATAAGAAGATTTGGTCCGTCATTTTACGATCCAAAGGGTCCTAATTTAAGACCCTATTTGGATCCCGAAGTTGCTTTTGTTGGTACAACTATAGCTTGGAAAGATAATCCTTATTTGCAACAACAATATGATAACTTCTCAGGTTGGATTGAACAAGCGAAGAGTTATAATAAAGGGAAACCCGAAAATCTTCAAGCAACCCCTCTAGATTTATATTTACTCTGTGCATGGATGCATATGACCGAACCAGATTATGAGGGACTTGCTAAACTTGGTTATACAGTTCCTGATAATTTGAAAAAAGCTTTTGCTGATCATAAGATGAAAGAAGGTGGTTCTGATTTTACTTTCGATGGAGGTTTTGGTGGACCCCTTCCATTTTTCTCAAAAGAATTAGGTGATGCAACATTTTATATTTCGAATATCTCTTCAAGAAAACATTATATTATGCCTGTAACATTACCCTATGATGAAACCTATACTACGCTTTTAACAATGAAATCAAATCCATCACCGAAATTAAGTTTAACCTTTACTGGTTTGTGGAAAAGAGAGATTGGGGTTAGTTCTATAGTACCACCAAATGGTAATTTTCCTGATGCAAGCAGAAATGGTGGATTTATGAGACAGGATAATGTTAAAGATTTTATAAGAGATCCAATCTATTGGTATGATGCTCCTTTATATCCTATTCTTAATCAAACTACTTTGATGGGTGGTATTACCTTTAATTACTTATTTAGTGAAAAAACTTTTGCAGAATTATCTCTTAATACATCATCAATAAAAGATTACACTCCTACAGGTAATAACCGTGATACTTCACTTATTGTTTTTATAGGTCCTTTTCCCGTTGATGAGATGCCTTATGGTAAAATGCTTTATGGAACTCATAGAGTATATGGTTTTGCTTATCCTAGTTATGATTTAGTGCCAGGCGTTTCTAGAAGATTCAGAGGGAAGGAGGGTGATCTTTACGATAATATGAAAGTGAAACAACATAGAGTAAAATTTGATTTAACTTCACAACTTGATGATCATCATTATGTAAAAACAGGTATAGAATATAACTATATCAAATTAGATCATAATGTTTGGATGAAATGGAATGATAATGCTTATAATGTTTATGAATTTAATTATAAAAGAACTCCAAGTCAAACAGGAATTTATTTACAGGATCAGATTACTTATGATTGGATGGTGGCTAATTTAGGTATTCGTTTAGATTATTTCTATGGTGGTGGTGGAAAATGGCCATCTGGTGATCCATTTGCTACTGCAGTATTTACCCCTACAGCAGTTGATGCCACTTTATTTGATATTTTATCTCAAGGAAGATCTCTTATCTGGGAACTATGGGAAGCATATGATAAAGAGCATCCTGGATTTTTACAACCTATTAAGAATTATTTAACCATTAGTCCAAGAATTGGTATTTCATTTCCTGTTACAGAAAATTCAAAGTTTTATTTCAATTATGGACACTTTAGGTCTAATCCTCCATATTATTCGATGTATCTGATTAGATATAGATATACTAAAAATGGTTTGTATGACATGTCAAATCCTAATCTTGAACCTCCTAGAACAGTCTCTTATGAATTAGGAATGGCTTATAATTTTTATAAAAGTATGGTGATATCTGTATCCGGATACTCTAAAGATGTAACAGGGGAAAATGGAACTGTAACTTATCAAAATGCCTCTGGAACAATAAATTATGATAGTTGGGCAAATAATAATTATGAAGATATTCAAGGATTGGAGATAAAGTTAACCAAACAGGATAATTCCTGGATTCAAGGATGGATAAACTTTAACTATATGCTAAAAAAGTCTGGTTTAACTGGTCGGAAATTAATTACTGATATTACTATTAATAATGATAAAGAAGGTTTGTATGCTGCGCAGGAGACCAGAACTTTACCTTTACCTCAAGTAAATGGTAATATCACGTTTAGTACTCCGAGAGATTTAGGTCCAAAGTTATTTGGTGATAATGGTATTTTAGGAGATTGGAAGATTGCTTTTTTTGGTGAATGGCAAGCCGGAGCGTATTTTACTTGGAATCCCTTGAATAAAGCTCATGTCAGTAATAATTGTCAATGGCCTGATTACTGGATGTTTGATATGAAAATAAGCAAGACATTTAGAATCGCAGGAATTAACACTACTCTTAATTTAGATGTAAATAATATTTTTAATATAAAAGTAAATTTATTAAGTAAAGGTTATGCTTTTAACAAAAGCGCTGGTGATGATACCAAATATCTTGCTTCGCTCAGACTGAAAATGTATGATTCACCAGAATATGATGCTTTAAGAGCTGCAAATCCAGGTTATTATTTACCGGGCAATGACAAAATTGGCGAATTAAGGTCAGATGAAAAACCTTATATAAATGATCCAAATTATACTTACTGGATTTATGGTAAACCAAGAGATATCTGGTTTACAATTAAATTTGATTTTTAGTTTTGAAAAAAAATTTTTGGAGATAAATGATTAATATGAAAAAGAAAAATAGTTTTATTATAACTTTATTAATCATCATTTTTTTTGCATCTGTTAATAATTCTTTTACTCAGGTTCAACCAGAGCTACAAACAACTACAATGAGAATGGGAAGAATTTGGGCGGGAATTATTGCTAATGGAGATGCTGCAACTTTTGAATATAGAACAGGTTTTTTCCCCAATGATTATGATGTAATTGGTTTAAGAGGTCAAAACAGACCTGGCCATGTTGGTGCTGGTATTCAACTGGCAACTGTTAACTGGAGAGATCCTCTTGATACTTTTCATACTGTAGCAGTTTATGGAGCTACAAATACTTTTATGCCTATTGGAAAAGTTATTACTCCAATGACAAATTATATTAGGTTTAAATATCCTAAGCAAATTATAAATGGAACAGTTAATAAACTTACTGATTTTGGCACTTATGATCCTAGTAAATTTAATGGTATTACATGTGATCAGATTGTAGAAGTAACCACAAGAAATATTCTTGGTGTGGATATCCATAGAAAAATAATGCAATGGAGTCAAACATATAATGATGATTACATAATTACTGACATAATATTTACGAATACTGGAAAAGATACTCTTAAAGAATTTTATATTTCAATGAGTCAAAGTTCTCAATATATTTATTATTCTAATGGATCAAATCCTGCCCCAAACTCAAGCGAGAAGTCAAAAACTGAAACAACCTGGCAACATTATTATGGAGGTCAAGTTGGTGATACAGCTAGAATATTTTATGAATATCATGCTGATGATCCAGATAAACCGGGTGATGACATGGGAGCCCCAATAATTTCACAGGGGGGGAGATTGTCTAATACGTCTTTTCATTATTATGCTATTTTACATGCATCTAAAGAACCATATATAAATCCAGCTGATGATAAAGATGATTTTTTACAACCCAGAGTAACATATTTAAGTAACCCTACAAGAATGCCTTATAATGGTGATCAGGATGAATTTGGAGATAAAAACTTTTATGCAATAAGAGGTGCATATTCTGATTATTTCCCTATGTTAAATACTTGGCCTGGCACTCATCATGGCGCAAATAATGATGATAGAAATAATCCTGATTATGGTAATACTCCATTAGGTAGAATGGCAGGTCTTGAAATCTGGAGATCATGTAGTTTCGGTCCATATACTTTTTGCCCAGGTCAAAAAATCCATATTGTTTATGCAAGTGGTTATACAGGTATAAATTTAAAATTGGCAAAAGAAGTTGGTGAAAAATGGTTAAAAGGAACACTGGAAAACCCTCCAAATATGCCAGATCCTGATAAAGGGTGGCTTCCTAAAAATTTTGCTTTTCCTGTTGATGCTACCGAACAAGATAAAAGAAAAGCTAGATGGATTAGCTCTGGCTTAGATTCTGTTCGATTAAGTGCATATCGAGCAAAATGGAATTTTGAACATGGTTATAAAATACCTCAAGCGCCACCTCCACCTGATTCAATTTCTATCACTGGTTATGGTGATGGAGTAGAAATTAAGTGGTCAGATATTGAAGCAGAAAAAATGCCAAACTTTGCCGGTTATAGAATTATGAGAAGAGTTTCAAATCGTGATACTACTTTCTATGAAGAAATATATTCTTCAAATGCTAATGATAAATCTTCAGAACACATTTTTATGGATAAAACTGTATTATTTGGGGGTCAATATTATTACTACATACAAGCTAAAGCAAAAATTGATGAGAATGATTTAAATGCTGATCCTACAACAAGAGGAAAAATTATGTATAGTAGTAGATTGTTAGTACCAAATATTGATTATATAAATCCACCGAGATATTCAACTAATGATATGACGAAAATTCGGATAGCTCCAAATCCCTACAACATAAATGATCCATTATTACAGACATATGGATTCACTGATTCACGTGGAATTATATTTTTTAACCTTCCACCAAAAGTAACAATAAAGATTTATACTGAAAATGGAGATCTGGTTCAAACATTGGAGCACGATAGCCCTCAAAAGGCAGGTTCATTAACCTGGGATATGATTACAGCAAGTCAACAAGTTATTAGTAGTGGAGTGTATATTGCTGTATTTCAGAAACCAGAAGGTGATATTAGTTATCAAAAGTTTGTTGTTGTAAGGTAAGGAGAAATACAATGATTAGAAATAAAATAACTATTTCTTTAGCTTTTATGATATTTTTGATCACAAGCAGTATGTTTGCTCAAGTAGGTTTGAAAAAGGTAGCCCAAAGTACCATGAATTTTCTTCTTGTTAGTACTTCTCCAAGAGCATGTTCGATGGGGGATGCTTATTTTAGTGTTGGTACAGGTGCAGAAGCAATGTTTTATAATCCTTCTGCTCTTGCTGAAATGAACAATTCTTTTGATTTATTAGCTAATGTAACTAATTGGATAGCTGATATTAAATATATAAGTGCTGGTATTGCTTATAATATGGGAAACTTTGGTGTAGTAGGAGCTAATATAGTTACAGTTGATTATGGTACTATTTATAGTACTAGTTTAATATCTGCAAGTGAGCAATCTCTTTATCCTTTAGGATATAAGGATAATGGAGAGATGAAAAATATTGGAGCAATGGCATTAGGTATTAGTTATGCTAAAGCTATAAATTCACAATTTATGATAGGTGGTACAATCAAAATTGCTAGCCAGAGTCTAGGAGAAAATTATTTCAGCACAGGTGAAACGAAAAAAAATGATGCAACAAAGTTAGTATTCGATGCTGGTGTAAAATATTATACTGGTTATAGAAGTTTTCGATTTGGAATGGCAATAAGAAATTTTGCTTCTAACATTCAAAGAGAAGAAATTGAAGAACAACTTCCATTAACTTTTACAATGGGTATTGCTATGGATCTTTTCAATATTGTTACAGGAGAACCCTTAAAAGATAATTCTTTTGTTTTAGCAATAGATTACTTACATCAAAATAGTTATTCAGAAAGACTTAATCTTGGTTTTGAATATACTTTCATGAATCTATTATCTTTTAGAGGTGGTTATCAAACCAATCGTGATCTTGCTTCGTGGTCTTTGGGTATAGGTTTATCACATTCGATTTTTGACAAGCAAGTTAGAGTAGACTACTCTTATTCAAAATTTAAGCTATTTGATGATGTAAACAGAATAGGTATTGGTATTCAATTTTAGAGTATAGGTTAATATGAAAAGAATTAATTTAATAGTTATATGCTTTCTCGTTTTTTTATCAAATTATGTTTTATCAAATGAGAAAGAGAAATATTTAAAAATTCGTGAAATTATTTTTAATTCATTTTTAAAAAGAAATCCCGACTCAATTTATTATAAGGATGAAGAAAAAAGTAAAAAATGGAATTATGAACAAGGTTTAATACTTGAAGCTTTTCACCAATTATGGATAGATACAAAGGATGAAAGCATAATAAATTATATAAAGAAAAATCTTGATTATTATATTGATTCTGCTGGCAATATTAGAACATATAAATTAGCCGATTTTAATCTTGATAATATTGTGCCTGGAAGAGCTTGCTTATTCATGTATGACATCACACAAGATAAAAGATATAAAATAGCTGCTGATACCTTGAGAAAACAATTAAAATATCAACCACGAACAAATGAGGGTGGTTTTTGGCATAAGAAAATATATCCATATCAAATGTGGTTAGATGGTCTCTATATGGCAGAGCCATTTTATGCTCATTATTCAAAAATGAATAATGATACAACAGCTTATGATGATATCGTTAATCAGTTTGTATTTATATATAATCATACTTATGATGAAAAAACCGGATTACTATATCATGGTTGGGATGAAAGTAAAACTCAAAAATGGGCTCATTCTGTAAAGGGAACTTCACCAAATTTTTGGGGAAGAGCAATTGGATGGTATCTAATGGGTATAGTTGATGTTTTAGATTTTTTACCTGAAACTTATAGTAGACGAGAGGAACTAATTACAATATTTAAAAATGTTACTACTTCACTTGTAAAATATCGTGATAGAAAATATAAGCTCTGGTATCAAGTAGTAAATTATGCTGATAAAAAGGGTAATTATATTGAAACATCAGCTTCTGCGATGTATATCTATGCATTTATTAAAGGTGTAAATAAAGGGTATTTAAAAAATAATTTTGCAAAATTAGCTATTGAGTCATTTGAATCAATGATTAAATACTTTACTCAAAATGACAAAAATGGAAATATCAATTTGTTAAATGTATGTCAGGTTAGTGGCTTGGGTGGCAATCCTTACAGAGATGGTAGTTACGAATATTATATTAGTGAACCTAAAAGAGTTAATGATTTTAAGGGTTATGGTCCTTTTATGCTTTCCTCAATTGAAATCGTTAGATATTTTGATAATAAAGAAAAAATAAAAGTATTATTAGATTACTATTTCAATCACGAAATTAAAAATGGTAAACAGTATCATTATACTTGGGAGGATACCACAAATAGTGGATTCTCACAATTTGGTGATATTATAAAAAATAATAATGGATTAATTTTCTCTCTTAAAACAGCTCCGACTATCGAAAATTTGAAGAATTATAATATTTACATCATTGTAGATCCTGATACTGAAAAAGAAACAGATAATCCAAATTATATTGATGATCAAACAATAAAAGTAATTACAAAATGGGTTAAAGAAGGCGGTATTTTTCTTGTTTTTGCAAATGATAGTGGTAACTGTGAATTTAATAATTTAAATAAACTTACTTCTAAGTTTGGTATAATATTTAATGGTGATAGTAAAAATCGAGTTGCTGGTAAAGACTATGAAATGGGAGCTTTTACAAATTTGCCAAATCATGATATTTTTACAAATGTTAAAAAAATATTTTTAAAGGAAATATCTACACTTACACTAAAAAAACCTGCTAAACCAATTCTAGTTAAAAATACTAATGTAATCATTGCAATAGCAAAATATGGTAAAGGATTGGTTTTTGCTGTTGGGGATCCCTGGTTTTATAATGAATATATGGATTGTAGAAGGTTACCTGAAGAATATGAAAATAAAAAAGCAGCTGATAATTTAATTAAATATCTATTTAATAAATGTAAACAAATAAAAAAGTAAAAAAGATATGAAAAGAATAATAATTTTTATATTGGCATTTTTATTTATTAATAATTCATTTTCTGAAAATAAAACAACAAAAATTGTAATCAAAAATAATAGCACACTAAAATATGCAAATGAAATAATTTCTGTAAAATGGAAATCAATTATAAAAAATAATCCAAATTTAACTAAAGATAATTTTTCTATATTAGATGAAAAAGAGAATAGAGTAATTCCATCTCAAGCTGCTGATAATGATGGAGATGGAAAAATTGATGAATTATTGTTGTTAACATCAATTGATAAGTTTGAAGAAAAAACTTATTCAATTATTACTAAAGTTGATACCTTTAAATTTGAGCCTTTAGTCTCATTATACTTCCAAAAAAAGAGAGAAGATATTGCATGGGAAAGTGATAGAATAGCCTACAGAATTTATGGACCAGCACTTTCTAATGAAGTTAATAATGGAATTGATATATGGTGTAAAAGAGTACGCTATAATATTGTTGAGAAATGGTATACTCATAGTGAAAAGTATGCAAAGGATGGAAAGGATACCTATCATCAAGATACTGGAGAAGGAGCAGATTTTTATTCAGTAGGTAAATCCCTTGGTGCTGGTAGTGCTGCATTATGGAAAAATGATTCCCTTTATCAACCTGGTGTATTTGAATCATATAGATTTATTGAATCTGGCCCATTAAGAGTTGTTTTTGAGGTTACATATAAATCAATTAATTATGATGGTTTAGAAGTAAAAGAGAAAAAAATTATTACTCTTGATGCAGGTTCAAATTTAAATAAAATCGAACTTATTTTTGAATCAAAGAATAGAAAGAAAGATTTATTTATAGCAGCTGGTATTGTCAAGAGGAAAAATGTAAAATCATTTTATGATAAGCATGATAAAATTGTAAGTCTATGGGGTCCAGTTAATGATGACCCTGTAAATGAGTTTTTAGGAATAGGAATTATAATTCCTGGAAATAAATATTTTGATTTGAAAGACACTAATAGCCATTTGCTCGCCATATGCCAGCACAAAAGTAATAAAAATTTTGTTTATTACTCAGGTGCTGGCTGGACTAAAAACGGAGATTTTAAAAATGAAAACGACTGGATTAATTATTTAAAGGACTATTCAAAAAAAATTAAAAATAAATTAGAAATTAAAGTGAAATAAAGAGGTATATCATGATTATAAGATATTCAATTCATCCCGAACACATAAAGAGAATGACTACTGATGAATTAAGAGATGCTTTTTTATTAGATTCTCTTTTCAAAGAAGATACTATAGAATTAATTTACTCAGAAGTTGATAGAGCAATTGTAGGTTCTGCAGTGCCGATTAATAATAATTTGTCTTTGGTAGCAAGCAAAAAGGAAATGGGAGTTGACTATTTTACCGAAAGGAGAGAGTTAGGTGTAATCAATATTGGTGAAAAAGGATCAATTATCCTTGATGAAAATGAATATTCTTTGGAAAAAGAGGATATGCTTTATATTGGAAGAGAAACAAGAAATATTATTTTTAAAAAATCAGAAGATGGAAAAATACCTTTGTTTTATTTTGTAAGCTATCCTGCTCACAAATCATATCCATCAAAATTAATAAGAAAAGATGATTCAGAAAAAGTTTCTCTTGGTTCACCTTCTGAAGCTAATGTCAGGATAATAAATAAATATATACAACCAAAAAATCTTGATAGCTGTCAATTGGTTATGGGTATGACAGAATTAGCCGTTGGTAGTGTATGGAATACTATGCCAGTTCATACTCATCAGAGAAGATCGGAAATATATATGTATTATAATATTCAAAATGATGCTCTTGTATTTCATTTTATGGGAGATCCAAAAGAAACAAGACATATTATTATTAAGAACCAACAGGCAGTAATTTCACCAATATGGTCTATTCATTCAGGTTGTGGTACAAAGAATTATTCATTCGTGTGGGCTATGGGAGGTGAAAATCAAGATTTTGGTGATATGGATGGTATACCAATTAATGAAATGAAGTAAGAAATTAAATGAAAAACTTATTATACATAGTAAATATACTTTTGTTGCATTTTTCTCTTTTATCTCAAAGTATTGTGAAACCAAATGAATTTGTCTTTTCAGGTGATAAAGGTAATGGATTTTATAAGAATCCAATAATATTTTCAGATTATTCTGATCCAGATGTAGTTCGAGTTGGTACCAATTATTATATGACAGCATCAAGTTTTAATTGTGTTCCAGGATTACCAATTTTACATTCAAAAGATCTTGTTAACTGGAAATTAGTTGCTTATGCTTTGGATTCTTTACCTTCTCCGATTTATGATATACCCCAGCATGGAAAAGGCTGCTGGGCTCCAAGTATTAGATTTAGAAAAGGTGTGTATTATATTTTTTATGGAGATCCTGATTTGGGAATTTTTGTTACTACTTCATCCAATCCTTATGGCCCCTGGTCTCCTTTGAAGTTAATAAAAAATGTTAAAGGTTGGATAGATCCTTGTCCTTTTTGGGATGATGATGGGCAAATGTATCTTATTCACGCATGGGCAAAAAGTAGAGTTGGTTTTAATAGCGTTCTCACAGTAAGAAAAATGAACCCTGATAATTTAATGATTTACGATGATAGTGTTAATGTTATTAATGATCCAATTATTCATCCTACTTTAGAAGGTCCAAAATTATATAAAAGAAATGGCTATTATTATATTTTTGCACCCGCTGGTGGAGTAAAAAATGGTTGGCAGGTAGTATTTCGTTCTAGAAATATTTATGGACCTTATGATTATCGTATAGTATTGAATCAAGGAACAACACAAATTAATGGACCTCATCAAGGAGCATGGATTGAAACTCCAAATGGGGAATCATGGTTTATTCATTTTCAAGAAAAAGATGCTTATGGAAGAATTATTCATCTTCAACCCCTTGCGTGGGAAGATGATTATCCTAAAATTGGTTTAGATTTTGATGGAGATGGAATTGGTGAACCAGTTTCAGAATACAAGAAATCTGGAATAATTAAACATGATATCGACAGTATAATTATAATTGAAGATAATTTTGATCAATCCAAATTAAGTCTTCTCTGGCAGTGGAGTGCAAATCCCCAAAAAGAATGGTATAATTTGTTAAATACAGCTAAGAAATTGAAACTCAATAGTATATTTTTTAATAATGTAAAAAATTTATGGGATCTACCAAATTTATTGCTTCAGAAATTCCCATCAGAAGAATTTTGTTTTATTTCAGAAATAAATATTGAATCTCTAAAACAAGATGAAATATCCGGTTTGGTAGTGATGGGTAAGAATTATTCTTATATTGGATTACAAAAAGTTGGAAATAAATATAAACTTTTAAAAGCTACTTGTCTTGAAGCAGATAAAGGTGGTAATGAATTGGTTGAAGAAGAAAAAATTATCAACAAAAACAAAATAACGTTAAAAATAGATGTAAAGAAAAACGGTATATGTGATTATTATTATTCATTTGATGGTAGTAATTTTTCAAAAATTGGAAAGTTATTTAAAGCTTGTAAAGGTGAATGGATAGGTGCAAAAATTGGTTTTTTTTCATATTCAAAAGCACAAAAAAGAAAAAACGGAAATATTGAAATTAATTTCGTCAAAACAATAATATATAATAACAAACTATGAAGAGGCTATACATATTAATATTTAATATTTTGATAATTATTAATTTCTCAATTGCTCAAGAAAAAAAAGAAATTATTGTATCGTAAGATGGTTCAGGAGATTTTACTTCTATACAAGAGGCAATTAATTCTATACCAGATAATAACAAACAACAAGTTATAATTTTTATTAAAAATGGAATTTACAGAGAGAAGATATTTATTCAAAATAGCCATATAACTCTTATTGGAGAAGATAGAAAACTCACTAAAATAATTTTCCCTGAACTTAGGGAAAATTGGACTAAAGAACATAATGGTAGTGATTGGGGATCTGCTGTTATAAATATTGACACATTAGTAAGTGATATAATTTTTGCAAATATGACCATATATAATAATTATGGATCAATCTATGATGTTAAAAATAAACATCAATTTGCTGTAAGGGGTTGGGGTACTAGAATAATTTTTATTTATTGCGATGTAATTTCTGATGGTGGTGATACAATGAGTTTATGGAACAAAGAAGATGGTATGTATTACCATTCAAATTGTTACTTTGAAGGATGGGTTGATTTTGTTTGTCCTCGGGGTTGGTGTTATATAACTGATAGTAGGTTTTTTGGGTATAATCTTAGTGCAAGTATTTGGCATGATGGTGATACTGATAAAGATCAAAAGTTTGTTATAAGATATTCTTATTTTGATGGTGTACCTAATTTCCCTTTAGGAAGACACCATAGAGACGCTCAAATTTATTTACTCGATTGCATTTTTAGTAAAAATATGGCTGATAAAAAAATTTATTATCCTACTTCTCCAACATCAAGACCATGGAAATGGGGAGAAAGGCATTATTTTTATAATTGTCATAGAGAAGGTGGAGATTATGATTGGTTTAAGGATAACCTTGAGCTTGCAGAAGGATCACCAAAACCAGAAGAAATTGATGCTAAATGGACTTTTAAAGGGAAATGGGATCCCGAGTCTCATTTGAATTATATTATGCCTTATAGTATTCTAATATTCCCAAGGAATGGAGCTTATTATATTAATAATGAAAATGTGATATTAAGATGGGCACCTGCTAGAAAAACTCTTAAACAGAGAATATTTTTTGGTACTGATGAAAACAATCTAAATCTTATAAAAGAACAAGAAGAAAATTATTTAGAAATAAATAAATTAGAAAAAAATAAAACTTATTATTGGCGTGTAGATGGTAAAACTGAAAAAGGTATTATTAAAGGTGAATTATGGCATTTTACAACCAGATAAGAAAAAATAATTTATTTTCAAATTTAATGATAAGAATAAAAAATTTAACAATCATAGTAATATTTTTTACTATGATATTTGCGTATTACTCAAAACCTATAAGAATATTTTTAATAGGTGATTCTACAATGGCTGATAAACCTATTCAAGATAATCCTGAAAGAGGCTGGGGGCAGATGATAAGTAATTATTTTACTGAGGATGTAAAATTTTTTAATCATGCAAAAAATGGAAGAAGCACTAAAAGTTTTTTAGATCAGGGTCTGTGGAAAATAGTTTTAGATAGCATTTCAGAAGGGGACTATGTTTTTATACAATTTGGCCATAACGATGCTAAAAAAACAGATAGTTTAAGGTTTGCTGACCCATTCGGGAGTTATCGGAACAACTTGATAAAATATATCACTGAAGCTAGATCTAAAGGAGCAATACCTGTATTAATTACACCGGTTAATAGAAGAAATTTTGATTCAACAGGGAAAATTATTGATAGTCATCCTGACTACTCAAAGTCTATGAAACAAGTCGCAGAAGAATTTAAGGTGCCATTATTAGATTTACATAAAAAAAGTATGTTTTTTTTTGATAGCCTTGGGGTTGAAGAAACAAAAAAAATATTTCTTTGGGTAAATCCAGGTGAGTATAAATTATATCCGGAAGGAAAGAAAGATAATACTCATTTTACTATTTATGGTGCAAATGAAATAGCAAAATTAGTGGTACAATGCATTAAAGAGTCAAATCTTGATATTAAAAAATATATAAAATAGGAGATTTTATAATGTCATTTAATCAGGAAAAGGTATCTGAAAAAATTGGAAAATATCGTTGGACAATTTGTGCTCTATTATTTTTTGCAACAACTATTAATTATATCGATAGGCAAGTTTTAGGAATTCTCGCTCCAGAACTTCAACATGTAATTGGGTGGAATGAGATTGAATATGGTTATATAGTAACTACATTTCAGGCAGCTTATGCTTTAGGTTTATTATTTGTTGGAAGAATTATTGATAAAATTGGTACAAAAATCGGGTTTAGTATAGCAATTTCATTATGGAGTATTGCTGCTATGGGGCATGCTTTGGTAAGGTCTGTAATTGGGTTTGCTTCTGCAAGGTTCTTTCTCGGTTTAGGGGAGTCAGGTAACTTTCCTGCTGCGATAAAAGCAACTGCAGAATGGTTTCCTAAAAAGGAAAGAGCATTAGCAACAGGTATATTTAATTCTGGTGCTAATATTGGAGCTGTTTTTGCTCCTTTGATTGTTCCCTGGCTTACTCTTTCTTATGGCTGGCAAAGTAGTTTTATTATTACTGGTGCTATTGGTTTTATATGGCTTATATTTTGGCTCTATTTTTATGAAATACCTGAGAAGCATAAAAAGGTAAGTAAAAAAGAGATAGAATATATTAATAGTGATCAAGAAGAAGTTACAAAAAGTGAAAAAATTCCTTGGACTAGAATAGTTGCTCATAAAGAAGCATGGGCTTTTATAATTGGAAAATTTTTAACTGATCCTATCTGGTGGTTCTATTTATATTGGTTACCTAAATTTTTAAATAAGAATTATGGGCTCACTTTAGATAAATTAGGCTTACCTCTTATTATTATTTACATGATGACAACAATAGGTAGTATAGGAGGAGGTTGGCTTTCATCTATGTTTATTAATATGGGTTGGGATATAAATAAGAGTAGAAAGGTTGTAATGCTAATTTGTGCTTTGCTTATTGTTCCTATTATTTTTGCTGCTGAGACTTCAAATTTATGGGTCGCTGTTTTATTAATTGGAATTGCAGCTGCTTCACATCAAGGCTGGTCTGCTAATATTTTTACTACTGCTTCTGATATGTTCCCAAAACATGCTGTTGGTTCTATTGTTGGTTTTGGAGGAATGGCTGGATCTATTGGAGGTATGCTTTTTTCAACAGGTGCAGGGTTTATACTTGAATTTACAGGGAGCTACATGACTTTATTTATAATATCTGGTTCTGCTTATTTAGTTGCTTTAGGAATATTTCATTTACTCGTACCAAGAATTAAAAGTATAAATATATGATAAATAATTAATTTTGAAAGAGGTTATTATGAAGAAATATTTTTCATTCTTTTTATTATTATTTGTTTTTAGTCAATATATCTATTCTCAAACTATACCAGCGAGTGTAAAATGGCCTCTTACTGATTCTACTAAAGGAGGCACAGGTTATAAGCCAGTAGTTTCTGGTCTATTAAACGCAAGTAACGAAACTTTTGTAAATACAGATATGAATGGATTTACTGGTTATAATTCCAGTCAGAGGGTAAGAATAAAAGGTAATACATGGCCCGGAGGGCTTACAAACCAAATTGATAGTGTTTATATTCAATTTTCAGTAACACCAAAATCAAATATTAATTTCATAATTAAAAATTTTAGTGTTCAGCTTGGTTCAAATAGTACAAATACCATGAGAGCGAATATATGGTATTCTACAGATCCTGCTTTTATTTCAAAAACACAATTAACTTTTAATACTGGAATATCTGGAAATTATCTTAAGAGAGATACATTAGAAACTTATAGTTTCCCTTTAGACTTAAAAATATCTGATAATGAAACTTTCTATGTAAGAATTTATCCGTGGCATGAAAATGTTTCTCAAAGTACTGGTAAATATATGTTAGTTCAAAATGTTGAAATTTCTGGAGAAATGGAATCTTTACCTTCAACGGTTAAAGTTGTATGGCCACAATATTCAGATGAATTGCCAGTTACTACAGGTCCAATAGTAGCAAATAATCCATATTATAGTTCAATGAAGTTATATCAGTATACAAGTTTGCCTTTAAATTCACAATCTGGTCCTCAAACGAAAGTTGCTGCAATTCAAACTTCAATAAAAACATGGAATGCCGAACCAAATCCAGTTGATTCTATGTATATGCAATATACATTAAAACCTAAACAGGGAGGTACATTGTATCTCGATAGTGGTTTTGTTTATATTGGAGGTTGGTACTCAAATACAATTTATGCTACAATATTTGGCTCAAAAGATTCATCGTTTAAGAAAAAAACTACTTTGGTTCCTGATTTTAATTTAGTAGGAAATTATCTTGCTTCAGTATCATGGAAATTTAATGATACAATTTTACCTGGTCAAGAATATTATATAAGAATATATCCTCATAATTCTCAGGCTCAAGGTTGGGCAAAACTTGTTGCTATTTGTAGTTTATCAGTGTATGGAAAAGTATCAGGTGTAACATCCGATCCTCCAGTTTTAACAACAGCACCAGTCACTGATATTTCTACTACTTTTGCTACATCAGGAGGTAACATTTCTTCGGATGGAGGTTCTAATGTTACTGCTCGTGGTGTATGTTATAATACTATTGGTTCCCCAACAATAAATGATTCAAAAACAAATGATGGTACCGGAACAGGCTCATTTGTTAGTTATCTTAAAAATCTAAATAAAGGTACAAAATATTATATTAGAGCTTACGCTACAAACGATGCTGGAACTTCGTATGGTGAAGAAATTAGTTTCACTACTCTGGATTCAATTTCTCTCCCTACTGTAATTACGAAAACAACCTCAAATCTACTTGCGAAAAGTGTTTCAATAAGTGGTGAAGTTACTGCTTGGGGAGGGGATACTGTTAAATTAAGAGGAATATGTTGGAGTAGTACAAAAACAGTACCTACAATAAATGATAATAAAACTGAAAATGGCTCAGGTCTTGGTTCATTTACAGGTATTCTTTATCCACTTGAACCTAACACAAAATATTATGCAAGAGCATATGCTCAGAATAGCAAAGGTATTGGGTATGGAGAAATAATTACTTTCAACACACCTTCACTCTCAGCCCCAATAACAAAAGTTGTTTCTAAAGATGGTACTGGGGATTATTCTTCAGTTCAAGCTGCATTTAATGATATACCCGATTACTATAATGGAACATATACTATTTTAATCAAAAAAGGGACTTACAAGGAAAAGCTTCTATTACCAGCATCAAAGGTAAATGTTATTTTAAAAGGCGAAGATAAGAATAATACCATTTTAACTTATGATGATTATGCAGGAAAAGCGGGTGGTACTTCCAACTCCTATTCAGTAGCAATAGATGCAAGTGATTTTATTGCCTATAATTTAACTTTTCAGAACACAGTAAAGAATGATGGTAGTTTTTCTGATCAACAGGGTGTAGCGTTACGTGTTAATGGTGATCGCATGGCTTTTTACAATTGTAATTTAAAAGGTTATCAGGATACTTATTATACATGGGGTGGTTCTGGAACTGGAAGAGTATATATGAAGAATTGTTATATTGAAGGTTCTGTAGATTTCATTTTCGGAAGAGATGTAGTTGTATTTGATAGTTGTAGACTGCATGTTAATAGAGATGGTGGTACTATTACTGCTGCTTCAACTGATGCTACTTCGAAATTTGGTTATGTTTTCAGAAATTGTGTTATTACTGCTGATTCTGTTGGTTTTGATGGTAAAGTAATTTCTAAAATCTTTTTAGGAAGGCCATGGCAATCTGCTCCAAGAACAGTTTTCATGTTTTGTAATGAGCCATCAGTTATTGATCCTGCAGGTTGGCAAACATGGAATGTAACACCAGGTTTATATGCTGAATATAAATGCACTGGATCTGGTTTTAGCCCATCAACTAGAATTAGTATTGGAAAACAACTTTCAGATACTGAAGCTTCTGAATATACATTAAAAAATATTTTCTCCAAAAATACTCATCCGAACTTCGGTTATGATTGGTTGCCAGATACAACTTTGAAAATTGTTGATGTTAATTCATATCAAGAAATAATTCCTACAGAATTTGAATTAAAACAGAATTACCCAAATCCATTTAACCCTACTACAAAGATAGTGTACTCTATACCAAAGTCATCTAAAGTAATACTAAAAGTATATAATATGCTTGGGCAGGAAGTTAGTACTTTAGTGAATGACTATAAAAATGCTGGTAAATATGAGATAGAATTTAATGCAAACAATCTTTCGACAGGAGTATATTTTTATAAAATTCAAGCTGATAATTTTACAAAATGTATGAAAATGGTTTTATTAAAATAAATTATTCTAATTAAATAAGAACGATGAATAGCATAGAGATAAATTTATGAAAAACAAAATTTTGCATCTTGATGAAAAGGATAATGTTGTAGTTGCTCTAGATATTCTGTATAAAGGAGATAAAATTTCTTTTGCTGATAATAATATTGTAATTAAAGAAGATATTAAAACAGGACATAAAATCGCAATTAGAAATATTTCTAAAAATGAAAAAATTATTAAGTTTGGTCAGGTTATTGGTAAAGCAGTAGAAGAAATTTCATCAGGATCATTGGTTCATACTCATAATATTGTTACAAATTTAGTTGATTATGAGGAGTATGTTTATACCCTACAGAAAACTGAGCAGAAAATAAATTCACCAGTTCCAAATTTTATGGGTTATAGAAGGAAAAATGGTAAAGTTGGTATAAGAAACGAGATTTGGATCATAAATACTGTCGGTTGTGTGAATACTTCTGCAGAGAGAATTGCAAAAATTTGTAATGAAAGATTAAAAAGAGATAATTTTGATGGGGTTTATTCTTTTTCTCATCCCTATGGTTGTAGTCAATTAGGTGATGATTTACTGAATACTAAAAAAGTGCTAGAAGGGTTAATTAATAATCCAAACGCTGGTGGTATTCTTGTAATGGGTTTGGGTTGTGAGAATCTCCAATTAGATTCTTTAATGGATACTATTAATCGTTTTGATAGAGATAGAATTATTTATTTTAATTCTCAAGAAGTAAACGATGAAATAGAAACAGGAATAGCTTCAATAACAAAAATTTTTGAAAATATGAAAAATGATAAAAGAGAGTTATGTCCTGTTTCTGATTTAATTGTTGGAATGAAATGTGGAGGTTCAGATAGTTTTTCTGGTATAACCGCTAATCCATTAGTAGGTAAAATTTCTGATAAGTTAGCTGCTTATGGAGCGAGTATACTTTTAACTGAAGTTCCAGAGATGTTTGGTGCAGAACAGCAATTATTAAATCGTGCAAAAAACAAACAGGTATATCATTCAATTATTGATTTAATAAATAATTTTAAGAAATATTTTATAGATCACAATAAACCCATTTATGAAAATCCATCACCAGGTAATAAAGAAGGAGGTATTTCAACCCTTGAAGAAAAATCTCTAGGTGCTATTCAAAAAGGTGGAACCTCAACAATAAATGATGTTTTAGAATATGGCCAGCAAATAAGAGAAAAAGGATTAAGTTTACTAAATGCTCCTGGAAATGATGGGGTATCTTCAACTGCAATGGTTGTAAGTGGCGCTACTCTTTTACTTTTCACTACTGGAAGGGGTACCCCACTTGGTTTTCCAGTACCAACATTAAAGATATCATCAAATAGTGAGTTGTATGAAAAGAAAAGAAACTGGGTAGATTTTGATGCAGGAGTATTGGTTTCGGGAGAAAAGAAAATTCAAGAGTTGACAGATGAACTTTTTGATTTTATTATTAAAGTAGCATCAGGTGAAATAAAAACTAAAAACGAAATAAATGGGAATCGTGAAATTTCGATTTGGAAGACAGGAGTTACATTATGAATTATTTAAGTAGAAATTTTTTGAATGAGAATATTAAGGATCTTAATAACATAACTTGTGGTAAATTGGAAAAATTACCAGAAAAAATTATTCAATTTGGTGAAGGAAATTTTCTTAGAGCTTTTGTTGATTGGCAAATTAATAAATTAAATTCAAAAAATTTATTCAATGGCAGCGTGGTCGTTGTTCAACCTATAAAAAATGGGACAGTTGATATTCTAAATGAACAAGATGGTTTGTATACATCTATTCAAAGAGGAATTATTAATGATAAATTAATTGAGAACTATGAAATAATAACCTGTATAAGTCGAGGACTTAATCCTTATACTAATTGGCAAGCTTACCTTGATTTAGCAAAAGTGGATACAATAAAGTATATTATTTCTAATACTACAGAGGCAGGTATATCCTATACAAAAACTGATACTATTCCTGATTCATGCCCAGATTCATTTCCTGCAAAGTTAACTATGCTTTTATATTATAGATATAATTATTCAAAAGGATCTAAAAATGCAGGTTATAGAATAATTCCTTGTGAATTAATTGAATCCAACGGGGATAGATTAAAGGAAATCATTTTACAACATTCTAAAGATTGGAATTTAGAAGAAAAATTTATTGAATGGGTTGATAAATATAACTCTTTTTATAACACTTTAGTAGATAGGATTGTACCAGGTTATCCAAAGGATGAAATAACTATATTAGAAAATAAATTAGGATATAAGGATAAATTATTAGTAAGTTCAGAAATATTTCATTTATGGGTTATTCAATCTGATAGTACTTTAAAAAGAGAATTGCCATTTCATAAAGCAGATTTAAATGTAATTTGGACTGATGATATTACTCCTTATAGAACACTTAAAGTAAGAATACTCAACGGTCTTCATACGACTTTTACAATTCCTTCAATTTTACTGGGTAATGAAACAGTAAAACAAAGTATGGATGATTCTTTGATAAATAAGATGATTCAGATAGCTTTATTTGAAGAAATCATTCCTACATTAAATTTTACAAAATCTGAAATTGAAAAATATGCTTCTGCAGTATTAGAAAGATTTAGAAATCCATTTATTAAACATTATCTTATTTCAATTACTTTAAATTCAATATCAAAATTTAAAGTAAGAGTTTTACCCACAATATTAAAGTATTATGAGATAAAGGGTAAATTACCACAAGTAACAGTTTTTTCTTTTGCTTGTTTATTGCGGTGGTATATGATAACAAAAGATGAAAAAAATAATTTTATTACAAAATATAATAATAAATGTTATTTAGTAAATGATGAACAAAATATACTCAATTATTTTTTTGAAACTTTTTTGAACAAAAGCAACTCAATAAAAGATTATGTAGAAACCATACTCTCAAATAAATCTTTATGGGATGATGACTTAACAAAGATTGATGGAATGGTAGAGACTATTGTAAAGTATTTAAAAGTGATTAATGAGAATAATTTTGATATAGTTCTTCAGAATCTATTAGAAAAAAATAAATAGGAGATAAAATATGTGTAAGTTATTTGATCTTACAGGTAAAATTGCGATTGTCACAGGAGCATCAACTGGATTAGGGCAGGGTATGTCAATTGGATTAGCTGAAGCAGGTGCTAACTTGGTTTTGGTGGATTATGTTGAGATGAGTGAAACAGAAAATATTATTTCTAGTTTAGGAAGAGATTATATTTCCTTAAAATTAGATCTAATGAATAAAGAATCAATTGATATTATTGTAAATGAGACGAAGAAAAAATTTGGTACTATTGATATTCTTGTGAATAATGCTGGTATAATTCGAAGAGCTCCTGCAATTGAGTTTTCTGAAAAGGATTGGGATGACGTAATGTATCTTAATTCAAAAGTTGTATTTTTCTTATCACAAGCTGTTGCAAAAATTATGATTCCAAATAAAAGAGGAAAAATTATTAATATTGCATCGATGTTAAGTTTTCAGGGTGGTATAATAGTACCCTCTTATTCAGCAAGTAAAGGTGCTGTAGCACAAATCACTAAAGCCCTTGCTAATGAATGGGCTCAATATGGCATAAATGTTAATGCTATTGCTCCGGGTTATATGGCAACTAATAATACTGCAAATATACGAAAAGACCCTGAAAGATTTAAATCAATTTCAGATAGAATTCCAGCTGGTAGATGGGGTTTACCAGATGATTTGAAAGGCCCTGTGGTTTTTCTTGCCTCTTCTGCTTCGGATTATGTAAATGGTCATATACTTGCAGTTGATGGTGGTTGGCTTGCAAGATAATAATTTTAATTAAATAGAGAGAATAATTATGAAAGATATTTTTATTACTGAAAATTTTCTTCTTGAAACAAAGACTTCAGTAGAGCTTTATCATACTTATGCTAAAGATTTACCAATTATTGATTATCATTGTCATTTATCACCAAAGGAAATAGCAGAAAATAAAAAGTTCGAAAATTTAACCCAAATATGGTTATATGGTGATCATTATAAATGGAGAGCAATGCGTACTGCCGGTGTACCTGAAAAATTTATAACAGGTAATGCTTCTGATTGGGAAAAATTTGAAAAATGGGCAGAAACAGTTCCAAAAACAATTAGAAATCCATTATACCACTGGACTCATTTAGAACTGAAAAGACCATTTGGGATATCCGATAGATTACTTAATAAAGATACTGCTAAAAGTATTTGGGATGAATGTAACGCAAAATTAGCTCTAGATGAATTTTCTACTCAGGGAATAATTAAACAAATGAAAGTTGAAATAATTTGTACAACTGATGACCCTACTGATACCCTTGAATATCATAATTTATTAAATCAGAATAAAACTAAAGAATTTACAGTATTCCCCGCCTTCAGGCCAGATAAAGGTATGATGATTGATAATCCAGAAATTTTTATTCCTTGGGTCAAAAAATTATCATCAGTTACAAATATTGATATTACTTCTTTTGATGATTTCATAACAGCAATAAGAAAGAGGCATGATTATTTTAGTAGTTTTGGTTGTTGTTTATCTGATCATGGACTAGAAACAATATATTGTGAAGATTACACCCAATCAGAAATCAACCAAATATTTGATAAAGCATTAGCAAAGAAAGCCCTCTCTGAACTTGAAATTCTAAAATTTAAATCTGCTATGTTATATGAATTTGCATTAATGGATTTTGAGAAAGATTGGGTTCAGCAATTTCATCTTGGGGTCATAAGAAATAATAATACAAGATATTACAAAAAACTTGGGCCTGATACTGGTTTTGATTCTATTGGTGATTTTGCTTTAGCTAAACCACTCGCAAAATTTCTTGATAGACTTGATTCAAATGAAATGTTAGCAAAAACTATACTATATAATATAAATCCAGCTGATAATGAATTATTTGCAACAATGATAGGTAATTTTCAGGATGGCTCAGTACCTGGAAAAATACAATATGGATCAGCATGGTGGTTTCTTGATCAGAAAAGTGGAATGGAAAAACAGCTTGAAGCTTTATCGAATATGGGATTGTTAAGTCAATTTATCGGTATGTTAACAGATTCAAGAAGTTTTTTATCTTACCCAAGACATGAGTACTTCAGAAGAATATTATGTAATATTTTAGGGAATGAAATTGAGAAGGGGCTTATCCCAAATGAAAAACAATTAATTGGTGAAATGATAAAAGATATCTGCTATCGTAATGCAAAAGTATATTTTAAATTTTAAATGATAATATAAAATGATCTTGATTGAGGAGGATCTATGAAGAAAGGAATATTAAAGCTAATTTTTCTGTTTTTATTTTTTATTTTGTCAAATGAACTATTCGCTCAAGCTATAATTCAAGGTGTAGTATTGGATTCAATTACGAAAGCTCCTATGGTTGGAGGTATAGTTCATTTGAGAGGAACAGCTTTGGGATCAAATGTTGATCGTGAAGGAAATTATAGGATAACTGGTGTACCTGCTGGTACATATACAGTAAGAGTATCATATATTGGTTATAAAAATAAAGAATTATCAGTAACAGTTCCACAAGGTTCAAAAGAAGTAATAAAGTTAAATGTTTTACTTTCCCCTGATGCTGTTGAAGGAGAGACAATAATAGTTTATGGTCAGCAAAGAGGTCAACAGGTTGCAATTAACCAGCAAATAAGCGCAAATACAATGGTTAATGTAGTATCAGAGGAAAAAATTCAGGAATTACCTGATGTTAATGCAGCAGAGGTAATTGGAAGGATGCCTGGTGTTTCTGTTCAACGTTCTGGTGGTGAAGCAAATAAAATTGTTTTAAGAGGTTTAAGTGATAAGTTTGGTGCTATTACAATTGACGGGGTTAGGATTGCTACTACTGATGCTAACTCTCGTGGTGTAGATTTAAGTACAATCTCTCAGGGTTCACTTGCCGGTATTGAACTATATAAGGCACTTACTCCTGATAAAGATGCTGATGCTATTGCTGGTACTGTTAATCTTGTTACCAGAAAAGCACCAACAGAAAGATTAATAAGAGTTGATGCGAAAGGTGCTTACAATCAATTGAATAATACTTTTAAACAATATGATTTTCAAGCTAGATATGGTGAACGTTTCTTTAATGATATATTGGGTGTTCAGTTTTCAGGTAATATAGAGCAAAGAGATAGAAGTAAAGAAAATACTGACCTTGATTATAATACAAATGTTGATGGTAAAGGTTCAGATTACGAGATCACCAATTTTGACCTTTACTTTACAGAAGAGACAAGAAAACGTGGTGGATTGAATCTATTATTAGATATTAATACTCCTGATAGTGGGTCAATAAAAATCTCGAATATTTATAATAAAACAAAGAGAGATTATACAATATTTTCAAGAAATTATCCTACTGTTGGTTCAACTGATTTGATTTACCAAACAAGAGATAGAGAGCAGGAAATTGAAACTTATAATAGCTCAATTAAAGGAGAGAACTACTTGTTTGGTATTAATGCTTCATGGGGTTTATCTTTTGCACAATCAATCTCAGAGGCTCCTTTTGATTATAGTCTTGATTTTAGAGAACCACCTGAAGTTGTTAATGGTGAACCTATATCAAGAATGAGAGCAATTCCTCCAGAAATATTAAAAGGACCTCCAGAAGCATTGATCCCTTATGCATTAAACAATTTTGATAAAGCTTATTTAAACTGGGGTTTCTTTAGAGGTGAACGAAATATTGAAAAAGAGAGAACTGCTTTTGCTGATCTCTCAAAAAGATTTACAATTTCTACATTGATTTCTGATGAACTAAAATTTGGTGGAAAATACAAAATAAAAAATAGATCAAAGCAAACATCAGAAATGGCATCTCCATATTATATTGATCCATTTAGAAAATATTATATTGCTTCTGATGGGACTGTAAAACAAAAGAATTTTGCCGGAACAAGATTTGCCAATCTTAAGCTAGATGGTGGTAAAATTTTACTCTCAAATTTTTTGGTGAATCCTGAGCACAGAAATGTTTATGATAAATATGATTTATATCCTTTAATTACTAAAGATGCTATTAGGGAATGGTGGAGATTAAATAAAGATGGAGTTGCTACTTCAGCTGGTCAAGATGCCGAGTATAAACCAAATAATGAAATAGCCGCTGAATGTTACGATATAATTGAAAGAGTCTCTTCTGCTTATTTAATGAATACTTTTAATATTGGTCAATTTTTGACAATAATAGCAGGAGTAAGAATGGAAAGAGAAGAAAATGACTACAAAGCAAAGTACTCTCCAGGACCTTTGACTGGATTCCCTACACCACTAGGTACATTAAAAGATACATCTGCTACTTTTACTGAAACAAACTGGTTCCCTAACCTTCAATTAACTTATAGACCATTTGAATTTATGAATGTAAGGTTAGCTGCATATAAAGCATTAGCAAGACCAGATTTTAATTATAGAATCGAGAAATACGTTGCAAGAATTGCAGGAACAGGTGTACCAGGTGTTACAAATAATGTAACTTTATATGTTGGTAATCCAAGACTAAAATCTGCTACTGCTTGGAATTATGAAGTTAATACATCTTTCTATACAACAGATATTGGTTTAATTACTTTATCTGCGTTTTATAAAGAGATAACCAATATGTATCATATGTTAAATGGTGTGCCAACTACAGGAGATAAACTCCTAGATAGTCTTGGAATAAAATGGAGATCGCCATTTGCTTCCGGTGTTCAATATGCACTATTATTCCCTTATAATTCAGATAAACCAACTAAAGTGTGGGGATTTGAATTGGAACATCAAGCAAATATGACTTTCTTACCTGGTTTGTTACAATATCTTGTTTTAGGTTATAACTTTTCAATTGTAAGATCAGAAACGCATATTATTAATTCTAGAATCGATAAGGAAACAATACCATACTTCCCATTTACGAGATTAAAAGTTGTTTTATTTGATCAAAAGCAAAAGCTAGAAGGACAACCAGAATTCTTTGGTAATGCACAGATTGGTTATGATATTGCTGGATTTTCAGCAAGGCTTTCAGTTTTTTATCAAGGTAAATTTAATACAGGTTTTTCATTTGATAGTAGAAATGATCAAGAACAGGGAAGTTTTACAAAATGGGATTTTGTTGTTAAACAAAAAGTTACTGATAATGTTTCACTCATGCTAAACATAAACAACTTTTCAAGTGTTGAAGAAGAAGGCTTCTTAAAAAATAATTTCACAGGTTGGCGAATACTTGATGGTAGTGAAAAATATGGTATGACAATAGATTTTGGAGTGAGAGTAACTTTATGAAACTAAATATATTTCTCCTAATTCACTTATTTAAAAAAACTTAATTAAAAGGAGGTTATTATGAAAAAAGAGAAATACAAATTTCTCTTTATAGCACTCCTAATGTTGATGTGCTATTCAATTTCGGCTCTAGCTCAATCAAATCCTCATGAACTATTTATTCCGCCCCCAACGGGTCCTGGACAATTCCTTGATCAAACTATTTTAGCTGATACTAATTCCAATGGTACCAGAAAAGATCCTGATCGTGTTTATGTTTTACAAAGAGGAGGGGAGTACCTTGTAGGAAATTTTATTCGCAATACTAATTGGGTATTGAGAATAAAAGCTCAAGATGGACCTGGGAAAAATCCAATTATTTACTTATTCCCTAATGCTACTACTGGTAAACCACCTGGGTATTTTATCCATGTAAGTGGAGATGTATATCTTAAAAATCTTGCAATATCAGGAATAGTAGAAGCAGACCCAGCAATTGATCCTACTAATTATATTGGCGGTATGCAAGGTGCACTAATTTCTACTAATTCACCTGGTAAGAACATTTATATTGATAGTTGCCTTTTAACGAACACTAATGGTAACCATGTAAGAACAGATCAGGCGCCGATAACTGTAAAGATTACTAACTCACTTTTTACAAATATGGGCTATCTCGGAACTTCTAATCTCGGTGCTGGTAAAGCAGTAGATTTAAGAGCCGGGTCTTGCGATTCTCTTATTATGGTAAATAATACTTTTATTAATTGGCAGGATAGAATTATTCGTCATCATGCAAGTACTGCTCCAATTAGATATATGAACTTTGATCATAATACCCTCGTAAATGGTATGTCATATCATGGGTTGTTATCATTAGGTAAAACAGGTAAAGAAATAAAAATTACCAACAATCTCTTTATAGATCCTTTTGCGCTCGGATCTGATACTGATGCAGTAAGACAAGCTGAGTTTACAGATCATGAAGAAAAAGATGCTTATGGAAATCCCAAAATGGTCTGGATATATAGCAGTCCTAACGATACAACTGTTTTTAAGATTGCCAATAATTATTATTGTATTTCAACAGAAGGTCAAAAATTTTTAACAGATAACCGTCTTTCAGAAGGTGCTATACTTACAGATCATATAAAGAAAAAACTTGGTGTAGATTCATCTAAAGCATTTAAAAAAGTATCACTTACTTTACCAAATGTTCCGAAGTTGATGACTACATTTATGACGTGGTATCGTGATCCTAATGGTGGGAACAAAACTAAGTCTACTACTAATTGGTCAGCAAAATATGACTATGATAGACGTACTATAAAATATTATCGTGATACAATGAACTGTGCTTATTCTACTTCTCATGAAGCTTATACAGGTTCTCAAGGTGGTTTCCCTGTTGGAGATCTTAATTGGTTCCCAACAAAGAAAGTCGCATGGGAAAGTTATGTAAGTGCAGTTGAAAAACTTGACGATGGAATTATTCCAGTAAATTATGTTTTAGATCAGAACTATCCTAATCCTTTCAATCCATCAACAACAATTACATATTCATTACCTGCCAAAACAACTATTAATTTAAAGATATATAATGCTCTTGGTCAAGAAGTTGTTTCGTTGGTTAACAATGAAATACAAGAAGCAGGGAAGTATAAAGTTGTTTGGAATGGAAAGGATGCAACTGGTAAGACAATGGCAACTGGAGTATATTTCTATAGTTTAAAAGCAGAGGGTGTTAACCTAATTAAGAAAATGCTCTTAATTAAGTAATTATATATCTCTCTCTCCTATAAGTTATGGCATATCAAAAGTTAGCTTAGATATGCCATAACATTTAATAACACCCCCTGATTCTTTAATTTATGACAAAAAATTATCAATTTCTTCTGCAGCTCTAACTCCATCTCCAATAGCTCTCACAACTGTATCTCCACCGTTTATAATATCACCACCAGCAAAGACACCTTTCAATGAAGTAGAGTATGAATTTTCATGTACCTTAATTAAACCTGATTTAGTAAACTCAATGCCTTTGAGTGCCTTCTTAACTTGTTCACTTAATTTTTGACCAAGGGCTTCAATAACTAAATCAACTTCTAAAATATGTTCAGAATTTGGAATAATAATAGATGATCTTCTTCCGCTTGAATCTGGTTCTTCAGATAGTTTTGTAGCAGCAACCTTTAACCCTATCAATTTTCCTGTTTCGTTTACAATATAATCTAATGGTTGAGTTAAGATTAAGAAATTAACTCCCATCTTCATTGCGTATTCTCTCTCTTTTGGCCATGCTGGCATCTCGTTAAATGATCTACGATATACAATATAAACATCTCTAGCACCAAATTTTTTTGCTGTTGTAGCGGCATCAATTGCAGTGTTTCCTGCACCTAATACTGCAACAGATTTTGGTACTTTTGTATCAATACCTTTTTTTACTCTTTTTAGGAAAGAAAAAGCATCTTCAACACCTTCAGAAGGTTTTACTTTTGCAGGTAATTTTGTGTTTTCTGTTAAACCTATAGAAATATAAACGGCATCATAACCTTCTTCAAGAATTTTATCAAGATTATATTCTTCGGATATCGTTATTCCACCTTTAAATTTTAGGAATTTATTTTCAGCTAATCTGAACCTAATTTCATCAATAATTGCTTCATCAGGTACTCTATCTGTTGGAATAAGATCAAAGGGAACACCACCAAAATAATCATTTTTATCAATAATGGTAACTTCATATCCTTTTGAAATTAAATTTTTTGCGCAGGATAGACCGCTAGGTCCAGCACCTAATATAGCTATTTTTTTATTTTTCGGTTTGATATCATCTGGTTTAGATGGTATCCAATTATTAAATCTTGCTTTCTCTGATACAATCCTTTGAAGATCTCTAATTCTTACAGCTTCATCATAATACTGTCTTATGCAACCAGATTCACAGAGTACTTCAGATGGACAAACGTAACCACAAATTTCTGGGTAAGGGTTTGTTTGAGTAATAATTTCATAAGCACCTCTGAAATCATTTTCAGCTATTTTTCTTATAAAACCAGGGATATTAACATTTGCTGGGCAGAAATTTTGACAGGTAGGGTTTACACAAGTCATACATTCTTCAGCCATTTTTATCATTTGATCTTGACTTGCTAAGCGGCCTTTTTTGTAAATATCACCGTATACTTCACCATCTCTTGGAACGCAACCTGATTTGCCACCATCTCTCATAATTTGTGTACAGGCAGAACAAGAAACACATACCTTTGTTGGATCAAGGTAACCTTTTTCAGTTAAATCTTTTACGAATTCTGGGTAAGCAAAACCCATCCTACCCAAACCAATTAAACCTGCATATTTATTTTTTATATTTGAAGCAGCTACATATGGGAAATAATGTCTTAACCATGTATAACCCGCGCCTACAACAGCAATTTCTGGATTGCTTGTTTGTAATTCTTTCACAACATCAACAAATCTTTGGATTCCATATAAAGGATGTTCATCAGGTACTTTAAAACCAACGATTGGTAAATCATAAGGTCTACCAACATGTGGATTAAAGTATGGATTACCAATTGAAATATTAACTAAAGGTGCATTTTTTGATTTAAGAAACTTTATGATTTCTTTTACCTCTGTTAGATCTGGTTTATTTACATCGTTTTTATCAACACCAAAACCATAAGGATATTCAATTGCATCATAGGCATTTATTCTTGTAGTAACAAAAATATTTTTTACAGCATCTTTTATTTTTGAAATAGTATTTCTTAAAAATCTTGTCCGATTCTCAAAAGAACCACCGTATATTGAGTTTTCCCGTGTATGGCTTGCTAATAATTCTGATAATAAATACCTGTGGCAACTTTTAAGATCTACACCATCAAAGCCAGCTTTTTCTGCAAGTATAGCTGCTTTAACATATTCATCTTCCAATCTTTTTAATTCATCATCAGTTATTAGTGGGTAATCAGGTCCTAAATTGTGTATTGGATCTAATACTTTTGAATGATGAGCAATTATTGGTTTTGGGTGACCATATGGTTTACTATATCTACCTGAATGAGTAAGTTGAAGAATTTGGATTGTTTTAAATTTAGTATCAAAACTTCGTGCTGCTTTATCTGTTTCTTCTACTAATCTTTTAATATTATCAAGACTCTTTTCATTAATCCATAATTGTCTTGGATTAGCTTTTCCCTCAGGAACTACAGCGCAAGCTTCATACCATATAATTGCTGCTCCACCAGATGCGAACCTTTTATATCTTCGAAAAGTTAATTCACTTGGAGAACCATCCTCACTTGAGGCATCACAGCCTTCCATAGGTAGAATTACAAATTTATTTCTAAGTTTTAATCCATTTATTTCTAAAGGATCGATTAAAATGTTGATATCTTCACTAAAATCCAAATTTAAATGTAATTCTTTTACTTTTTCTTTTAATTCTGATAAAGAATAAAAGTTAAATAATTCGTGTTTTTTTATATCACTCATCTCTCTGACCAATAGTTATTAAACATTTTTCCATTACATTATAAAGTTAACATTTTTTATAAAAATATACAATGAATTAATTTATGAAACATAGTTTTATTAGTAAAATTTGTTTCCAATTTTACTTTTTTTTCTTTAAAGTATATTAACAAAATATTCTTATAAAAAGTTACCAAAATTTGTTTCTTGTATGAAATTTTTGCTTTTTCTTAAATTATGTATTATTTTTTATTTAACAATGTAAAAATAAATTTTAGGCTATTTGAGAAAAAACACTTAAATTATATAAAAACAAACAACATATGTTTAATATATTAAGTTATTTGTTATTAGTAATTTCAAAATTTATGCTTTACAATTAAATTATTGAATATTAGAGAAGATAACTGAAAAACTTGAATGTAAATCAGAAATGATATTAAATAGTTATGAATATATTAATAAATAGTGCTAGATTTAATAATGTAACAATAATACCTATGACATAGAGAATAATTTTTAAAAAAGAAGAATTTTTATATTTTCCCATAACTTTGTACGATGATGTAAGATAAACTTGTGAAAATATTGTAAAGGGTAACTGAATACTTAAAAACATTTGTGAAAAAATTAAACCACTAAAAGGATCGGATATTAAAAAAATGATGATTAAAGCGGTGACTAAAGAAATTGAGACACCTAATCGGCTATGATTATCTTTAATATCATATGGTTCTTTATATAAGCCTGCAAATATCGTACCAGCAGCCATTGCAGATGTTATTGTCGATGCTATACCTGAAAATAAAAGAGCAACAGCAAAAACAATGGCGGCGTTATTGCCTAATAATGGATTTAATAGCATTTTTGCTTGTTCTAGTTCAGTAACTTGTATTCCAGATTTATAGAACGTTGCAGCAGCAAGAATTATCATTGCGCTATTTATTGCCCAACCTATTACCATCGATAGTATTGTATCAAGGTATTCATAGCTTAATTGTTTTTTTATTACCTTTTCTTCTTTTAAATTCCATTGTCTACTTTGAATAATTTCTGAGTGTAGAAATAAATTGTGAGGCATAACTACTGCTCCAAGGACACTCATTATTAGTATAATAGATCCATTAGGAAAATTAGGTATAGCAGAATTACTAATTGCTGTATTCCAATCTATAGTAATTAAGGAAAGCTCATAAAGAAAAGATAGACCAATGACTGAAACAAAAGCAATAATCCATTTTTCAATCATTTTATATGAATTGGTAAATACCATAATTATAACAAATAGAGTTGATAGTATAGCTCCTGCTTTTATTGGTATTTGAAACAACATATTTAATGCAATTGCAGCACCTAGTATTTCTGCAAGGGATGTAGAAATTGATGCAAGCATAGCTGTTGAAAGTAAAATTTGTGAATATGGTTTTTTGATGTAAATAGTTGTAGCTTCAGAAAGGCAGAGACCTGTAGCAATGCCTAGATGAGCAACATTATGCTGTAATATAATTAACATAATTGTTGACATAGTAACAACCCATAAAAGAGCATAGCCATAATTTGAACCAGCCGCTAAATTTGATGCCCAATTACCAGGATCAATAAAACCTACAGTAACTAATAAACCAGGACCAATATATTTCAAAATATCTAAAGCTCCAAAAATTGCTTTATAATCTTTTCTATCAATATTTTTTAAAAAATTAAACATATTTTTAAATTTTACAGTATTTTATTTTGAGAATTTAATAAAAAATTAATTAAATTTACATAAAAAAATTTTGTATTGATTTTGTTTTTAAATAATGAAAGATTGATGGGGTGCTAAATTCCCCACATTAGAAAATAGTAAAATTTTTCTTAATATCTGTATTTATTATAATGTTATTTGATAAAAATTTTTATATGATTTTTGAATCTTTTATATTTCTTTTCTTAGTCGAGCAACTGGTAAGTTCATTTCTTCTCTATATTTAGCAACAGTTCTTCTTGCAATGTTATAACCTTTTTCTTTCAACATAGCTGCAATTGAATCATCAGTAAATGGATTCTTTTTGTTTTCAGAGTCGATGATTTCTTTTATTATTTGTTTTATCTTTTTATTTGAAACATCTTCGCCATTTGAAGATTCAATTTTTTCACTGAAAAAATATTTTAGTTCAAAAGTACCAAAATCTGTTTGAACATATTTATTTCTAACGGCTCGGCTTATTGTAGAAATGTCAACTTTTATCATATCTGCAATATCTTTATAAACCATAGGTTTTAAATGGGAGGGTCCTTCGTAAAAGAAATCTTTTTGTACTTCAACAATAGCTTGCATTACTTTCATCAATGTTCTTCTTCTTTGATAAATAGCTTGAATAAACCACTTAGCATTGTTGAGATTTCTTTTAGCAAATTCTTTTACTTCCGGGGGATTCTTACCTTTTGCTAAAGATAAGTATTTTTTATTTATTCTAATGCTTGGTAGATTACCTTCTACCATTGTAATTTTTAATTCACCATCATCATTTGTAACTATAAAATCCGGAATAATTGTGTTTTCGTTAGAGCTGAGTCTACCTTCACCAGGTTTAGGGTTTAATTTTCTAATAAGTTCAAAGGCTTCTTTGACTTCTTCCAAAGTCATTTCTGATTTTTTTGAAATTTCCTCAAGATGTTTTTTCCTTAGTAGATCATAAAACTCGCGAATAATTCTCTCTGCATTACTTTTTGTCTTTGGATTAATATCATCTTTAACTAAAAGTTGAACCAATAAACATTCTTCTAATGTTCGGCTTCCAATACCTGGTGGGTCTAAGGTTTGAATTGTAAATAATACTTTATTCGCTTGTTCAAATGTTAGTGAAAATTTGTATAGTGAATTAACATCATCAAGAATTTCTTGTAATGATCTTCTAAGATAACCATCTTCATCGATATTGCCGATAATTTCCTCTGCTAAAACAACTTCTTCTTCTGAAAGGTCTAATAATCTAAGTTGTTCAAAAAGTGAATCAATTAAACTTTTAGTTTCCGGTTGAACGTATTCTACTTCATCTTCATCATTCATTGCATCAGGAGATTTATAACCACCAGTATCATCGTCATAAAAATCCTCAAAATCAAATTCATCGTCATTTTTTTCTTTATCAGGTTCTTCTTGAAGTAATTCCATTTGTTGTTCTTCTTCTTGTATTTGTGTTTCTTCTTCACTTAATTCAAGTAAAGGATTCTGTTCCAGTTCTTGTTGAATTCTTGACTCAAGATATTGACCTGATACCTGTAATAATCTGTAATACTGAATTAATTGAGGTCGTTGTATCTGTTTTAAGCCCTGACTTTGAGTTTGAGAAATAGTAACCATATTTATTTTAAATATATTTTTGAACTTCGGTTTTTAATTTTATATACCAATTTTTACCATATTTTCTTTCAAGGGGTTCTTTAAGAAAATCTATAAGCAAAATATTTTTATCATTCCCATTTTTAACAGCATCTTTACATTCAGAAATCCTTGAATATCTAAGGACATCACCACCAAATCTATTAATTCTTATAGGATACAAATGACATGATATTGGTTTCTTCCAATTTGTTTTACCTTCATTGTAAAATTTTTCTAAAACGCATTTTGCTATATTTTTATCGTAATATACAAAAATACAATCTTTATTATCAATACAATTTAAATATAGTTGATCTTCTTCTTTTTCAACAAAACCATATTTTTCTATAATATCTATACTTCTTGAGTTTAACTCTGATTTTATTATTGGATATATTTCCTGTAAAATTTCCACTTCTGATTCTTCTACAGGTGCCCCTTTTCCACCTTCAAGACAGCAGCAGATACCTTTACATTTATTAAGATTGCAACAAAATTTTGAAGTAACAACATCCGTATTTATCCATATTGAATCAATTTCTATCATAAAATCTTGAAAAATATTTAGTATGTGAAATAAATTTACTTATTATCAAATTTAGATTCAATTGAAAAATTATTCAACTATTTGGTAAAAATTGCCTGGTAGTTTTCTTATTAAGCCATTTAATTCTAAATTTAAAAGATTGATAAGCGTATCGGAAGGATTTAAATTACATTCATCAGAAATTTTATCAACATGTAAAATATCTTGACTCAAAAGTTTGATAATTTTTAGTTCTTTTTCATTTAAGTTGTCATAATTACGTTCTATTGATGTATTATTTTCATTTTTTAAGTTTAGTTCACATAAAACATCATCGACATTTTGTATAAGTTTAGCCTCAGAATTTTTTATGAGTAGGTTAGTTCCTTTACTTTTTTTAGAATTAATATTACCAGGAACAGCGAAAAGCTGTCTATTCTCATTAAGAGCAAATTTTGCTGTAATAATTCCACCACCATTAATATCACTCTCAATAAGAATTACTGCTATTGAGATACCAACAATAATACGGTTTCTTGCTGGAAAGTTTTGGATTGCTGGTTGAGTTTTCATCGGAAATTCTGAAACAAGAAGACCTTCAGAAATAATTCTTTCGGCTAATTTTTGATTTTCTTTGGGATAAATTACATCGACCCCACTACCTAAAACAGCAATTGTTTTGCCTTTCTCGTCTAGTGCTATTTGATGCGAGATTGAATCAATTCCATAAGCCATTCCACTTAAAATTACTAAATCGGATTTGGAAAGGTTAGAAGAAAAGTATTTTGCACTATCAATTCCATACTTTGAAGGAGTACGTGTCCCAACAATAGCAATAGATTTTTTTTTTAGAAGAGAGGTATCGCCACGAGCAAATAAAAGCACTGGAGGGTATGTAATATTCCTTAATTGTTCAGGATAGTCACTATCCCAGAAAGTTATAACTTGAACATTATATTTTTCGATCAGTTTAAATTGTTCGTCAATTTGTTTTTGAATAGACGTATAATCAAAATTTAATATATTATTTGCAATCTTTTCACTAATTGAATCAATTTTGAGTAATTCATTTTTGGAAGATTTGAAAATTTCATCAGAATCTTTAAAGTAATTAATTAAGTATCTAATTCTTACAGAGCTAACAAGGGGTACATTTGATAGCTTTAGGATGTTTTCAATTAATCTAGTATTCATTAACTTCCGATATGAATATTATCTACAACTGCTACGACTGCTGTATGAACAGGTAAATCTTTTCGTTTTAATAATTGTTGAATTGCATCTCCTTCCTGTAATACTAAAACAACATCTCCAACTCCAGCATCTACAAAATCAAGTGCAAGTGCATCCTTTTTCCCAATAAGATTATAATCGAGATCTACAGGGTGAACTATAAGGATTTTTTGACCTTTAAGATTTTCATTTTTTTGTGTAGATACTATAGTGCCAGTAACTTTAGCTAGATACATTTTATGACCTCAAAGTAATAATTTCATTTTTTAGTTTATCTGATAATTCCTTTGCTTCAGTTAAAGTTTTTGCTTCTGAGTATATTCTAATAATTGGTTCTGTGTTTGATTTTCTAATAATTACCCAGGAATTATCATAATCTATTCTTAATCCATCCATTAATTCAATATTATCTTTTTTATGATTTTCAATAAGTTTATCAAGAATATTTTTTGCTTCTTCAATAGAATTTAACTCTATCTTATCCTTATTCATATAATATTCTGGCAAACTTTTCTTCAATTGAGAAAGGCTTCCTGAAAATTCAACTAAATGTTGTAAAGTAATAGCTATACCAACCAAAGAGTCTCTTCCTAAATGAACGTCAGGTAGAATAACACCGCCGGAGCCTTCACCACCAATAATAGCATTTATTTCTTTCATTTTATTAGCAACATTTATTTCACCTACGGGTGTTTTTATTAGCGTACCACTATATTTTTTTACAATATCATCAATAGCTTTTGTTGTAGATATGTTGACAACAACATTTCCTTTCTTTTTGCTTAGAATAAATTTTGTGGCTTGTGTTATTGTATTTTCTTCACCGAAAGGTTCGCCATTTTCGCAGATTAAAACCAGTCTATCAGCATCTGGATCAACAGCTATTCCCAAGTCGGCGTTTTCTTCAATTACTTTTTTTGATAGATCAGTTAGGTTTTGTGGAAGAGGTTCAGGTGTATGAGGAAATATTCCATTTAATTCACAATTAATTTTTACTACTTCACAACCTAATTTTGTTAAAAGTTTAGGTATTATTTCTGATCCAGAAGCATTTACACAATCAACCACTACTTTGAATTTTCTTTCTTTAATTTTTCTTTGTTTTATAAACGGTAAATCTAATATTTTTTGAATGTGTTCATTTCCAAAGTCTTTTATTTGTGTATATTTCCCAAGTCTATTCCATTCTTTGTAGTTTTTTATTGGGTTTTTAAAATAATTCATCATTGTTTCATACTCAGAAGGAACTAAAAACATTCCAGTGCGTGAAATAAATTTTAATCCATTCCATTCAATGGGATTATGGCTTGCTGTTATAGCTACACCTCCATCTGCACAAAAAGATTCTACTGCTAATTGAACTGATGGAGTTGGATTTATACCGATATCAAATACTTCATACCCAAGATACTGAAAGGTAGATGATACAATATCTGATATAATTTTACCAGTTATTCTACCATCTCTTCCTATTATTACTTTATTTCCATTTATTAAATTAGTAAAAGCATTTATATAAGCTATAATTACCTCGGGATTTAATCCACTACCTATTATACCACGAATACCAGAAATACTTGAAATTAATTGATTTGACATATTTCCCCTTATAATTTAAAAATCCTCGTTCAAAATAAAAAAAGTTAAACTAAAAGTCAAGGAAACAAAACTACTAAAATTTTTAAATACATATAAATTTGTTATTAAATTATGAATGAATTACATTTATAAATAAGAATTTGTTATAAATAGATATTTACTTTATAGAAATAGTAATATGAATAAAAAATATAAACCTCTAAAATTTGATTTAAAGTAATATTAATTTTATACCTGTTTTCATTATTTGATTTTGAAATAACTTTTTATTAAATTAAAAAAGTATTATTCTTTTTCAAAATTTTGAGGCTAATATGGCAATCTTTTTATTTCAAAAGCTTTTCTGGGAAGAATCCTGGTTTGGATTAATAATTGCATTAGCTGTTTTAATTGCATTAATTTTACTGATTATTATTTTTGTAAGATTAATAAAAACTCTTTCTTTTAAGAAAAATGAAGAAGTGCAATTTGAATCAGTTAATTCCAGACCAAGGGATTATGAAGAAAAATTAAAAACAGAAATTGTAAAACTAAAAAAAGAATTAGCTGAAAAAGATAATCAAATAAAAAGATTACAAAGAGCAAGCATTGAACTCTCTAAAAACAATAAAGAGTTGAAAGAACAAGCTGAAAAATTACAAGAGTCAAACCTTGAAATGAAAAAGCTCAGTGAAAAGAAAGAAGAGCTTATGAAAATGAAAGATGAACTATTTGGTGCAATAGTGCATGATTTGAAAAATCCAGCAGGTTTAATTAAAGGTTTTGCCGAGCTTTTAAATTCCTATGATCTTTCAAGACAAGAACAAGAAGGTATTATTAAGGCAATACTTGATACTTCTGAAAAAATGGTGATCCTTTCTCAAGAAATGACTAAGCTTATATTGACCAGAAGTGATGATATAATTTTAAATTTTGTTCCTGTTAATATTAATGAAGTTGTTGGAAATGTATTAAAATATCTAGGTCCTGCTGCTAAGAAAAAAGATATTATTGTAGAATCTAATATTGCTAAAGATCTACCATTAGTATCCGCAGATAAAGTAAGAATAGAAGAAGTAATAGATAATCTTTTAAGTAATGCTATAAAATTTACATCTTCAAAAGGTAAAGTAACAATAGAAAGTGAAATTAATGAAGATAGTGTTATTATTCATGTAAAAGATACTGGATTGGGGTTATCTCAAGAAGAAGTTAACAGAGTATTTTTTCCGCTTCAAAAACTTTCTCCAAAACCTACTGCAGGTGAACCTTCAGCTGGTGTAGGGTTATCTTTTACAAAGAAGATAATTGAACTTCATAACGGTAAAATATGGGTAAAGAGCAAAATTGGTGAAGGTTCTACATTTTCTTTTTCTTTACCAATAAAAAAATAAATAGCTAAATACAATAATAATAAGGATATATAAATTTTCAAGAAGATATAATTTCATTGACATTTAAAAAACTAATTGCTAAATTGCAAACAGTTAATAAATTTTAACTAATTTATCAATTAACTAGGAGTAAATCAAATGGCTTTAATGATAACTAGCGAGTGCATTAATTGTGGCGCTTGCGAACCAGAATGTCCTAACACCGCAATTTATGAAGGTGGTGCTAATTGGGTTTATGGAAATGAATCTCATGACCCAATTTCAACAGATACATATTATATTGTTCCAGAAAAGTGTACAGAATGTGTAGGTTTTCATGATGAACCACAGTGTGCAGCAGTTTGTCCAGTAGATTGCTGTGTACCAGATCCAAATCATGCTGAAACCAAAGAACAATTAGAAGCAAAGAAAGCAAAATTAGACGAAATCGGAAGATAAGTTTACAAAATGTTTTTTTAATAAATTAAAGTCGGTTAAGTTATTACTTAATCGACTTTTTTATTTATTGCGGGGGAATAATGCAAATAGGCGAATTTAAAGTATATTTGTTAAATTTAGGTAGCTTTTATGTAGATGGCGGAGCAATGTTTGGTGTTATTCCAAAGGTAATTTGGGGAAGAAGTTATACACCAGATGAAAAAAACCGTATCAAAATAAAAATGAAATCTCTTCTTTTAATTTCACAAGAAAGAAAAATAATTATTGATACCGGTTGTGGCAATAAGTATCCCGAGAAAATCAAAAATTATTATGGCTTCCCAGATAGTTTTAAATTAATGCAATCAGAATTAGAAAAATTAAACATAAGCCCTGAAGAAATTACAGATGTAATTTTAACTCATCTTCATTTTGATCATTGTGGTGGAAATACATATTTTGATAGTAATGGAAATATCGAGATTACTTTTCCTAATGCAAAATATTATGTTCAAAAAGCTCAATTAGAATGGGCAATGAAACCTTCATTAAGAGATAAAGATAGCTATTTTAAAGATAATTATTTACCTCTTATTGAAAATGAGAAAATTATTTTAATTAATGGTGATCTTAATTTTCATTCTAACTTATCTTTGTATAAAGTTAATGGGCATACTTATGGAATGCAATTAGTAGGAATTTTTGACGATAATAATAGCTTTTTATTTATGTCAGACTTAATTCCACTTGTGAGTCATATTAATTATTCTTATATAATGAGCTATGATTTGTTACCTTTGATTTCTTTAGAAGAAAAAAAATTATTTTTAGAAGAATGTTATTCAAAAAAAGTATCTCTGATTTTGGAACACGATAATAATGATGATGTGGTAAAATTAGGAAAGAATGAAAAGGGGTATATAGTTGAAGAAAGATATACTTGGAATGAAATGAATGAAAAAACAAATTAATATATGTAAAATCCAGGATATTCCAGAGAATAAGGGTACTCATTTTGAAATTGAAGGATTTGATATTGCTGTTTTTAAAATAAAGGGAGAAATTTTTGTAATAAATAATCTATGTCCTCATCAGCATGCACCTATTTTATATGAAGGTTCTTTAAATAATTATGTTTTGACCTGTCCTTTACATGGTTGGTCATTTGATTTGAAAACAGGTTTAAATATAAATGGCCAGGGGAAAGTAAAAAAGTTTAATCATATAATTAGTGAAGATAATCTATTAATAGAAATTAATACAGATTCTTTATAAAGTGGACTCTTTGATTTTATCTAATAGAATTAAAGAAAAAGCAAAAGAAATTGGTTTTTCTTTGGTTGGTTTTTGTAATACTAAACCATTAGAAAAAGAGGGTGATCATCTTATTGAATGGCTTAATAGAGGTTATAATGCGGAAATGAGGTGGTTTGAAAGATCGATTGATAAAAGAATAGACCCTTCATTAATTTTACCTAATGCTAAATCAATAATTGTATTAGGGCTAAACTATTATAACCAAATTAATTTTACTAACCAAATTAATAAAGGCAAAATTTCAAAATACGCTTTAGGAAAAGATTATCATTCTGTAATGAAAAGTAAAATGAAGATTTTAATTAATTTTCTAAAGGAACAAAATTTTTTTGGTAATTACTTATCTTATGTTGATTCAGGTCCACTAATGGAGAAAGCTCTTGCTCAGAAAGCAGGTTTAGGTTGGATAGGTAAAAATACTAATCTTATAAATAGAAAAATTGGTTCTTTTTTCTTTATTGGTTGTATTATAACTGATATTGAGTTAGTTTATGATGAAATTTATTTAAATTATTGTGGAACTTGTAACAAGTGTATTGAAGCCTGTCCAACAAAGGCATTAGTTGAACCATATATTTTAGATTCTAACAAATGTATTTCGTATTTAACAATAGAATATCGTGGAGAAGTATTACCTCAGACATTAAAAGGAAAATTCGATAATTGGGTTTTTGGATGTGATATATGTCAGGATGTTTGTCCATGGAATAAAAATTCAAAAAATACTGATGTTGTTGAATTATACCCAATGATCGATCCGTATATTGATTTAGAAAAAGAGAATAAAATTTCTGAAGAACAATTTAGTCTAAAATACAGTAGGACTTCGATCAAAAGAGCAAAATATAAAGGATTTTTAAGAAATATAAATTTTCTAATCAATTAACCTAAATCAAAAGATAATAAATATTTGAATAAAAGTTACCAAAATAAATTTCTTGAATTTTGGTAACAATTATTATTATATTGCATCTAATTTAAATGATAAATTTTTTATGAAAAATTAAGGAATAAAGATCATTATATTATGGAAAGAAATATAAAAGCATTAATTTTTGATATGGATGGTGTTTTAATTGATTCTTATTCAATGCATAAAGAAGCTCTTGAAATTACTGCAAAAGAGTATGGTATAACTGTTAGTGAAGAAGATTTTATCAGTATTTTTGGAAAAACAAGTTACGAAGGAATAAAGTCATTACCTCAATTTAGTTTTTGGAGTGATGAAAAAATCTATGAGTTTAATGATAAACAAGATGGAAGATTTAGGGAAATTTTTAAAACTAATCCTCGATATATTGAAGGTTCAAAATTATTTTTAAATAAAATTTATGAAAAAGGTTATTTAATAGGAATCGGAACCTCAGCTCCAAAAGCAAATGCTGAAGTATTTTTATCGGTTTTTGGAAATAATGGGTTCTTTAGGTGTGTTATTACTGGTGATGATGTATTAAAAGGGAAACCAGATCCAGAAATATATCTTAAATGTGCAGAAGCTTTAAATCAAAAACCTGAAAATTGTGTAGTTTTTGAAGATTCAATTATGGGAATAAAATCAGCAAAATCAGCAGGAGCTACAGTAATAGCACTAACAACTACCCATAAAGCAGATGAGTTAAAAGAAGCTGATTATATTATTAAAAACTTTGTTGATCCAAATTTGAATTTAATATTTAAAGAATTAAAAATTGAAATTTAAAAATAAATTGAGGTGAAAATGTCTGAAATAAAAAAAGTAGTAATAATTGGTTCAGGTCCTGCAGGGTTAACGGCCGCATTATATACTGCTAGAGCAAATCTAGAACCTTTGGTATATGAAGGAATGCAACCGGGAGGTCAACTGACTATCACAACCGAAGTTGAAAATTTTCCAGGTTTTGAAAATGGAATTATGGGCCCTGAATTAATGGAAATAATGCGAAAACAAGCAAAAAGATTTGGAGCAGAATTAATTAGTAAAGAGATTATATCGGTTGATTTTTCTAAAAGGCCATTTAAATTAGTTGACTCATCAAAAAATGAAGTATTTGCTGAGTCTGTTATTATTGCAACTGGTGCAAAGGCTAGATTGCTTGATTTACCTTCTGAAAAAGAATATATGGGTTATGGTGTCTCCGCTTGTGCAACATGTGATGGTTTTTTCTATCGTGGTCTTAAAGTGCTGGTTGTTGGTGGTGGAGATACAGCTATGGAAGAAGCTAACTTTCTTACTAAGTTTGCTTCTGAAGTTGTGATTGTTCATAGAAGAAACGAGTTTAGAGCATCAAAAATTATGCAAGATAAAGTAAAAGCAAACAAAAAAATTAGTTTTCTACTTGATTCAGTTATCGAAGAAGTTATTGGTGAAACAAAAGATAGTAAAAAGTATGTTACTGGTGCTAAAATTAAAAATGTAAAGACTGGTGAAATATCTGAAGTAAAATGTGATGGAATTTTTATTGCTATTGGTCATGAACCGAATACTTCTATGTTTAAGGATTATATTGATCTTGATCAAAATGGGTTTATTATAACAAAACCAAAAAGTACAGCTACAAATATTCCTGGTGTTTTTGCTTGCGGAGATGTTCAGGATAATTACTATAGACAGGCTATATCAGCAGCTGGTACTGGATGTATGGCAGCTATTGATGCAGAAAGATTTATTGATCATAATCCTCTTTAGTAATATTTTCAAACTAAATTTTTTTCATTTTAATACTAAAGGTGTAGCCAATATAAGCTGCACCTTTATTATTTTAAATATTTATATTTTTCTAGAGAACTTAATAATTCATTGGATACTTAATAAATATGTAATAAGTCTAAAATTTGAATTAGTCATAAAACCTTTTTATTTTTTTGTAATTGTTATATCTTATATAGGAAGGTGTATTAATACAACTTTAATATAGTAAAATATATTCTTAGAATTTTAAAAATTTTTTTTGATAAAATCATTTTTTATTTGACATCAGGTTATATTTTCATTATATTACAAAAAATATGAAATCAAAAATAACATATTGCAATTTTAATTTATGGTGGTGGTGGAATACCTTTTCATAGGTATTTCTGCCTATAATTAATTTCAAGTAAACAATGCGGAAATACCTGTGGGTGTTTCCGCTTTTTAGTTTATAAACGTGAGGAAACACCTCACGTTTTTTTTTGTATAAAAAGATTATTATAACATAAAAATAATGGAGTAAAAATGATCAGTCCAGATATTAACAATTTAAAAGAGTTATCAAAAAATTATAACCTAATACCAATTTTTAAAGAGATTAGAGCAGATTTTGAGACTCCTATTTCTCTTTTTATTAAATTGGGTGGTAATATTCTTTTAGAATCTGTTGAGCAAGGTTCAAATGTTGGTCGTTATTCAATAATTGGTGTTGGTAAAAAATATGAGTTTATATTTTATGGAAAACAGATAACAATTAATAAGTATGAATCAGATCAGATAGAGAAAACCCAAAAACTTGAGAGGGATAATCCACTTGAAACAATAAAAGAATTCCTAAAAAATTACAAAGTAGCAGAACTTGAAGGGTTTCCGCCATTTTATGGTGGTTTGATTGGATACCTTGGATATGAAATAATTCAATATTTTGAAAAGATACCGATTAAAGAAGGCTATGATTATCCTGATGGTATTTTAATTATTCCTGAAGTGATTTTTGTTTTTGATATTATAAAACGTAATGTATTAGGAATAATGTTGATTGAGGTTAATGATAAGTTATTTGAAGTTTATAATCAATATTCTTTGAGGTTAAATGATTTGTGTGATAAAATAGCTAATTCTATTCTACGAAAAGATGTTTTATTTTCTGGGGAAAAATTAAAAATTAATTATAGTACAAGGAAAGATGAATTTATTGAATCAATTGAAAAATGTAAAGAATATATTATTGATGGTGAAATTATACAGGTCGTGATTTCTCATTATATGGAAATTGAAACAAAGGTTGATCCTTTCTTGTTATATAGAACATTACGGATTCTAAATCCTTCCCCATATATGTTTTATTTAGATTTTGACAAATTTCAAATAATCGGTTCTTCTCCTGAAGTAATGGTCAGAGTGCAAAATAAAGAAATGATGCTTAAACCTATTGCAGGAACTAGGAAGAGAGGATTGAATTTAGAAGAAGATGAAAAAATTGAAAAAGACTTAATAAGTGATCCTAAAGAAAAGGCTGAACACATAATGCTTGTTGATTTAGGTAGAAATGATTTAGGAAAAGTTGCTTTACCGGGTAGTGTAAAAGTAACAGAATATATGGCGATTGAAAAATATTCTCATGTAATGCATATTGTTTCAACTATTAAAGCAATTCTTGATGATAAATTTGATGTTTTTGATGTTATAAAGGCTACATTCCCAGCTGGCACTCTTACAGGAGCACCAAAAATTAGAGCAATGGAAATTATTAATGAGATGGAAAAACATAAAAGAGGCCCATATGGAGGTATGATATTGAATCTTGGTTATAATATGAATTTAGATTCTTGTATTACTATTAGAACTATTGTTTTAAAAGATAATATTGCAAGAATACAAGCTGGTGCAGGTATTGTTGCAGATTCAGATCCAGAAAATGAATATCAAGAAACGATCAATAAAGCTTCAGCATTAATAAAAGCAATTGAAATAGCACAAAAGGGAGGAAAGCTATGATATTACTTATTGATAATTATGATTCTTTCACTTACAACATTTATCAATACCTTGCTATAATGAATTATTCTGTAATTGTAAAGAGAAATGATGAAATAAATATTCAAGAAATTGAAAAATTAAATCCTGATAGAATTATAATTTCTCCAGGCCCTTCAAGACCAGAAAATGCTGGTATATCAAATCTTGTTATTGAGTATTTTAAAGGTAAAACTCCAATTCTTGGAATATGTCTTGGAAATGAATGTATAGGTTATGTCTTTGGTGCGAAAATTGTCAAAGCATCAAAAATTTATCATGGCAAAACATCTGAAATAATTCATGATGGAAAAGGTTTATTTAAAGGTGTTAGAAATGGCTTTATAGCTGCTAGATATCACTCTCTGGTAATTGATAAATCTACATTACCAGAAGAGCTTGAAATTTCTGCTTTGAGTGAAGATGGTGATATAATGGGGGTAAGGCATAAAAGATATAACATTGAAGGGTTGCAATTTCATCCTGAGTCTATTGCTACTGAATTTGGATTCCAATTATTAAAAAATTTTCTTGAAAATAATGTTAAAATACCTTCAATAGTAAATTGTATAAAAAAAATCAAATCAGGAGAAGAGTTATCAGAATATGAAGCAACAAAAGTTATGGAAGAGATGTCAGAAGGTCAAGCTACACCAATTCAAATTTCTTCACTTCTTACAGCTTTATCAATTAAAGGTGAAAGTGTTAATGAAATAACTGGTTTTGCAAAAGTGATGAGGGAAAAAGTCAGAAAAGTAATAAAACCAAAAAATAAAAAAGTAATTGATACTTGTGGAACCGGTGGAGATGGTGCTAATACTTTTAATATTTCGACTATTTCTTCATTTGTAAGCTGTGGTGCAGGTGTTACTATTGCAAAACACGGTAATAGGTCAGTAACGTCTAAATGTGGGAGTGCTGATTTATTGGAGGCACTTGGTATTAATATTAATACTGATGATAAAAAAGCATCAAAATTTTTAGATGAAATTGGTTTTGCATTTATGTTTGCTCCATTATATCACGATTCAATTAAAAATGTTGTTCCAGTTAGAAGAGAAATTGGTATTAGAACGATTTTTAATATAATTGGTCCATTGACAAATCCAGCTAATGCTGATTTTCATATCATTGGCGTATACGAAAAAAAGTTGGTTAATATTATCTCAAAGGTTTTAATCAATCTTGGTATTAAAAGAGCAATGGTAGTTCATGGTTCAGATGGGCTTGATGAAATTACATTAACTGGTATTACTTATATTGATGAAATAAAAAATGATTGGGTATACAGTTATGAGTTTGATCCAAAACAATACGGTTTTAAATACTGCTCAGTATCAGATGTTATTGGAGGTGATATTAATACCAATAAAACAATTGCGCTTGATATATTGAATGGTAAAAAATGTCCTCAGCGTGATATAGTTGTCTTAAACTCAGCTGCGGCTATTTATCTTGTTAATGATGGAATTGATTTCAAGGAAGCAATTAAGATAGCTGAGGATTCAATTGATTCAGGAAAAGCATTAAATAAATTAAATCAATTAATAAAGTTAACAAATGAATAATATGGAATCTATATTAAACAAAATTATTCTAAGATTAAAAGAACGTGAAAAAAATAATTTTAAGAATTTTTCTTATGAAAATAATAATATCAAAATTCATAGAAACCCAATTAATATTTTAAAATTATTAGAAAAAGAATTCTTTTTTATTTTTGAGATAAAGAAAGCATCTCCATCTAAAGGAATAATTTGCGAGGATTTTGATATATTAAAAATTTATGAAAGTTATAAAAAGGCAGGAGCTTCTGCTATTTCTATTATTACAGAACCCGACTTTTTTCTTGGTGATATACGGTATTTTATTAAAATAAGAGAAAGGACACATTTACCGTTGCTTAGAAAAGATTTTATTATTCATCCTTATCAAGTTTATGAATCCTTTAATATTGGTGCTGATTTTATTTTGTTAATAGTTAGGTGTCTGGATAAAATATTATTAAAAGAATTATATGATCTTACCTTATCCTTAGGTATGGGAGTTTTATTAGAAATTCACGATGAAAAAGATCTTGAATTGGCAATGTCTGTTAGTCCAAAAATAATTGGGATAAATAACAGAAATTTAACAAACTTTCAAGTGGATATTACTAATTCTATAAGATTAATAAGAGAAATTCCTAATAATATCTATGTTATAAGTGAATCTGGCATTACAAATAGTGATGAAGTAAAATTGTTAAAAGATTCTGGGTTTTCTGGAGTTTTAATTGGTGAATCAATTTTAAAGAGTAAAGATATTTTAAATAAATCTAATGGGTTAATTAATGGTAAAAATTAAAATCTGTGGAATTACAAATATTGAAGATTATAATAATGCATTATCCCTTGGTGTAGATTTTACTGGATTTATCTTTTATGATAGATCAAGAAGAACCATAAAACCTGAACAAGTTAGAAAAATAAAAAGAAATAATATTTATTCCCATAAAAGAGTAGGTGTTTTTGTAAATGAAAGAATTGAAATTATAAGAGAAGTGTACGATTTGGCTGATCTCGATATAATTCAACTTCATGGTGATGAATCACCCGAATACTGCCAAAGATTAGATCTTCCTTATTGGAAATGTATAAGAATCAAAAATTTTGATTCGATTAATTTAATTCAAGAATATTCTACTGAAAAAATACTAATTGATACATATTCTGAAAATTTATATGGAGGAACAGGAAAAAGTATTGATTTATTGCTAGTAAAAAAAGCACTGGAAACAGAAAAAGAAATTATTGTAGCAGGTGGAATTTCATATAGTAATGTTAAAGATATAATAAATTTAAAACCTTATGCTATAGATATAAACAGCTCCATAGAAAAACTTCCGGGTAAAAAAGATTTTAATAAAATGAGTGAATTAATAAAAATTATTAGAGGTTAAATATAAATGAATCAAAAAAATTATATAAAGAATAGGCATTTTGGAATATATGGCGGAAGATATGTCCCTGAAATGCTTATACCAGCATTAGATGAACTTGAGTTAGCTTATGAAAATTTGAAAAATGATTCAAGCTTTATAAATGAACTAAATTATCTGAGAAAAAACTATATTGGAAGAGAAAGCCCATTGTATTACGCAGAAAATTTGACAAAAAAATTAAATGGTTGTAAAATTTTTTTAAAACTTGAATCTAATAATCATACTGGAGCCCATAAAATTAATAATTGTATTGGACAGGTTTTAATCGCTAAAAAACTGGGTAAAAAGAGAATTATTGCTGAAACAGGAGCAGGGCAACATGGATTGGCTACAGCAACAGTAGCTGCAAGATTTGGATTGGAATGTATAATTTTTATGGGAGAAGTTGATATTAGTCGTCAATATCCAAATGTCTATTCAATGAAATTATTAGGTGCTGATGTAATTCCAGTCAAGTATGGTTCAAGAACATTAAAAGATGCTGTAAATGAAGCTTTCAAATTTTGGGTGGAACATTTAAATGATACCTACTATTTACTTGGTTCAGCATTAGGTCCTTATCCCTACCCAATAATCGTAAGAGATTTTCAGTCAATAATTGGTCAAGAGGTGAAAAAACAAATAAAAGAATATGGATTTGAAAAACCTGATATTTTAGTTGCTTGCACTGGTGGTGGATCTAATGCTATAGGTTTGTTTTATCCTTTTATTGATGATTTATCAATTGACATGTATGGAATTGAAGCAGGAGGTAAAGGTAATAATTTCGGAGAAAACGCAAAAAGATTTAATAATAAATCTTCAATAGGAATAGTACAGGGGTATAAATCCTATTTTATTCAAAATGAGGATGGCCAATTACTTTCCACTTATTCTGTAAGTGCGGGTTTGGATTATGCTGGTATAGGTCCTGAATTAGCTTATTTTCATGATACTGGAAGAATTAAATTTGATTCTGTTACTGATGAAGAAGCATTAGAATCCTTAAAAATTTTAAGTAGATCAGAAGGAATTATTCCTGCATTAGAATCTGCTCACGCAGTAGCTTATGGAATAAAATTAGCTACGAAATGTAGTAAAGATAAATCTATGATAATTAATATCTCTGGAAGAGGAGATAAAGATTTGTTTATTACTGCAAGAAAGTTTGATAAAAAAAATTGGATTAATTTTTTAAAAGAGGAGATTAGTCGTGATTAACAAAATTGATGATACATTCAAAAATAAAAACAATATGAAAGTAATGACTCATATTGTTGCAGGATATCCTGATATTAAAACGAATCTTGAAATTGTTAAAATAATGGCAGATTCAGGTGTAAGCTTAATTGAAGTACAAATACCTTTTTCAGATCCTCTGGCTGATGGTCCAATAATAATGAAAGCAAATCAATATGTATTAGATAAAGGCATAAAATTGAAAGATTGTTTTTCTTTGGTTGAAGAGATAAATAAAATTGTAGATATACCAATTTTATTTATGTCATATATCAATATTCCTTATAGAATTGGTTTTGAGAATTTTATTCAAAATTCCTATGACTCAGGTATTAGTGGGTTCATTATTCCTGATATGCCATTTGATGAGGAGATTAATAATTTTTTTGAATTATCTTTAGACAAAAATATTTATGTAATACCAGTTATATCGCCAGATATTATTGTATATAGACTTACTAAAATTTTGCAAATATCAAAAGGGTTTGTTTACACTACACTGAAAGTTGGTGTTACTGGTGTCCAAAAGAACATAAAACAAGAATCTTTTAACTTTTTAAATATGTTGCGAGAAAAAACAAATCTTCCAATTGCTGGTGGTTTTGGGATTTCTAGTATTGAGCAAGTAAATCAACTATCAGGGCTTGTAGATGTTGTTGTCATAGGAAGCCATCTAATTAATTTGCTTGATTTAAAAGGAGTTTCTGGAGTTCAACTTTTTTTGAAAGAATTATCTAAAAGCCTATATATAGCTTAATAGTTTATTTATTCAAAAAAATTTTTAAAGAACTTTCTAAGTATAATCAAGAAAAAGTTAATTTGAATTTTATTTTGTTTTACTTATGAAATAATGATCTTTTCTAAGTTTAGAAAAAAGTTGCATTATTCCTTATTTTTTGTATATTATAAATTGATTATCCTTAATAAAATAAAACAAAATCATTTTTTGGAGAAAAAAATGAAAAGCTTTTTAAAAATCCTTTTATTGTTACTTTTTGGAGTAATTTTTTCTTATTCACAAAATTTTGATATGAATGGCAAATGGAGAATGATCAATAGTAAAAGTTCATTTCTTGATTATTACAAAGATATGACACTAGAAATCTCTTTAACAAAAGATGATGCTACAATAACAACTAAAATGGGACCTAAAAGAAAGTATGAGGAAACCTTAAAATTTACTACTGATGGTAAATTAAATAAGGCTGAAATTAAAGATGGCACTTTTTCTACCAATATTCATATGGGTATAAGACTGAAAGAAGGTGATAATAAAGAAATTATTGCAAATTGGGAAAAAAATAATTCGTTAAAAGTTATTGAAAGGTATGAATATTTTGCATCGCAAGGTAAAAAGAAAATTGAAGTAACATATTTATATGAACTATCACCTTATAAAGATTTACTTACTTTAAAAATTAAAAGACCAACTCGTAAAAAAGAACCTGAAATGAAATTTGTTTTTAAGAGATATGATGAAAATAATGCATATCTATATAAGATGGTTGATGATTGGGATATCAATTCAAAATTACCTGAACAAGCATGTTTAATTTCGCTTCAGGGTATAGTAAATGAGAATAAACCATTATTATATTTTACCTTTGGACCTGAATATCCATTTAATTATACAGAAGATTTAGCAAATTATCTTGAAAAAGAACGTCATTTTACTTTTACAAAATTAAATTCATTAGAACAAGCTTTAAATGTTTTTAAAGATTATATTAAAGGGTACATTATTTGGGATAAAAAAGTTCGTACTTCTTTAATTGTCTCTTATACAGTAGCTGGGTTGGAAAAGGGTATAGTTATTACAGAGGATATGTTACCAATGGTTCAGCAATTGGGTCTAAAAGAAATTGAAGATTTCCGTGGTAAATTTACTGGAAAAACTGATTATGAGATTTATTCATGGGCAAAAGAAAAATATTGGGATAGATGTTCTAGAGATGTTATTGTATGGTTAGGTGGTATCCATGGTAACATATTAATGCCAGCATGTGCTGATTATGGAATGATGAAAAAAGGCTTTTGCTCTGATTTATCTGCAAGAGATACTGATACTTTGGAATATAATTTGACAAAAAGTTTATTTTCTGAAATGAAACCATTAGGGCAGGTCTGGGGTTGGCATTCTTATAAAAAGGATTTAGAGGAACAAATGATAACTCTTGCTTCTTCCTATGGATTAACATCTGATGGTTTAAATACAATGCCAAACACAAGCTTCTTAATACATGTACCGGTTTCACCTGGTTTTAAATTTAAAAATAATCATAATATTATACCCGGTAAAAAATATATTCCAAAGAAAAAAGTATATATAGCTTTAATACAAACAGATGGTTTGGGTATTGGTGCTTGGTTAAAACCCGGTAGAGGTTCTATACCTTATGCATGGGAAGTTACAATGAAGTTTTATTATATGTCACCAGCTATGTTAGAATATTATTATGCTCAAGCAACACCAAATGATTATTTTATTGGTTCTTTATCTGGTTCAAGTTATATGTACCCAAAAGCATTCCCCAAAAAATGGTTGCCAAAAGAAATTGAAAACGCTTATGATCTGATGAAGAAATTAGATCTTAATGTATTTGAAATAATGGATTATTCAGAGGGTGGTACAGAGACTTGTGATAATAATTTACCAAAAGATATAGTCGATGAATATTATAAAAATATGCCAGACGCTATTGGTTTTATTAATGGGTACAGAGCTTCAAATACTTTTACAATTAGAGATAAAAGACCCTTTATGTCTTATGATTATTATTTAGCTGCTGAAAAACCAGAAGAAGAGGTGGTAGCAGATTTAGAGGAATTGGCTGAGATAAATTCCGAACGACCATACTTTTTATTGATACATGTTAGGGAATCAAGTGCCGTAGCCAGGGTAAAATCTATATGTGATAAATTGGGAAAGAATTTTGAGGTGGTTCCACTTGATATTTTCTTAAAAATGGCAGGTGAAAATCCAACTTTTAAGGAATATTATTATCAAGGTAAAGGGAAGAAATAGTTAAATCAAATAATGCAATACAAATATTTAAATAAAATTATTTTATCTTTATTGAAGAATAAACGGTGTTTGGGTTTTCAGGTGATGTAAATAATTTGTGTTTGAATATATCGAAGTTCTTATGTGGAATTTCTAATATAAAATTTCAAACTATACCATTAAAAAATGGGGGATAAAATCCCCCATTTATGATTAAAGAATATATCTGCTTAAATCTCTATTCTGAATTGTAGAATTCATCTTGTTAAAAACAAATTGTTTATCAATAATAATATTATTTTCTTTAATATTATCTGGAGCATCAAATAAAATTTCTTCAAGTAAATTATTCATTATAGTATGTAACCTTCTTGCCCCAATATTTTCTACCTCTTCATTTACTTTTGCAGCCATTCTTGCAATTTCTTCAATACCATCTTGAGTAAACTCTACTTTTACATTTTCTATTTCAAGAAGAGCTGTGTATTGTTTTATTAGAGCATTTTGTGGTAAAGTAAGTATCTTTACAAAGTCATCTTCGGTTAAACTATTCAGTTCAACTCTTATTGGGAACCTACCCTGCAATTCTGGTATAAGATCCGAAGGTTTAGCTGTATGAAAAGCTCCAGAAGCAATAAAAAGAATATGATCAGTTTTAACCATTCCATATTTTGTCATTACATTAGAGCCTTCAACTATTGGTAGTAAGTCTCTTTGAACACCTTCTCGAGAGACATCAGGTCCAGAACCTTTACTCCCAGAAGAAGCAATTTTATCAATTTCATCAATAAAAACCATACCCATATTTTCTACACGAGAAATAGCTTCCTTAACTACCGCATCCATATCTATTAACTTTTGGGCTTCTTCTTGAGTCAGAATTTGTTTTGCATCTGCAATGCTCACTTTTCTTTTTTTTACCTTTTTAGGTAAAATATTTCCAAAAACTTCTTTCAGGTTAACTCCCATCTCTTCAAGTCCTATAGGACCAAAAACTTGCATCATTGGAATGTTATCACTTGGTAGCTCAAGGTCAATCATCCTTTGATCAAGTTTACCAGCCTTAAGTTGGGCTTTGAGTTTTTCTCGAGTTTTTAGATGAAGTTCCTCTTCATCAGAAATATCTTTATTTGATATTGAAACATTATCGAATTGTGATTTTCTTTTTCTAATTGGTGGAAAAATGATATCTAGAATTTTATCCTCAGCAATGCTTCTAGCTTTCTCCATAACTCTCTCAGACCATTCAGCTTTAACCATATTTACAGCAAGATCTGTTAGGTCTCTTATCATAGATTCTACATCTCTTCCTACATACCCAACCTCAGTATATTTTGAGGCTTCAACTTTAATAAAAGGAGCATTAGAAAGTTTTGCAAGCCTTCTTGCGATTTCAGTTTTTCCAACGCCAGTTGGACCAATCAATATTATGTTATTGGGCATTATTTCTTCTTTTAAAGATTCCTGAACTTGTTGCCTTCTCCATCGATTTCTCAAAGCTATTGCGACTGATCTTTTAGCTTTATCTTGCCCAATAATGTATTTATCTAATGCTTTTACAATTTGTGAAGGGGTCAATTCTTTATATTCTGTGATTTTTTCTTCCATAGTATTATTTTTTTTTGACATTTTTTTCTCGTTAAAGTTCTTCTATCGTGAAATGATTATTTGTATAGATACATATTTCAGAAGCAATTTGCAAAGATTTTTCAATAATTTCACGTGATGAAAGCTCAGTATTTTGAAAAAGTGCTCGTGCTGCAGCCAGTGCAAAATTACCTCCTGACCCTATTGCAACAATGCCATCATCGGGTTCAATAACATCACCAGTTCCTGAAATGATAAGGGATTTTTCATTATTTAAAACAGCCAATAATGCTTCAAGACGTCTTAAATATTTATCTGTTCTCCAATCTTTTGCAAGTTCAACAGCTGCTCTATGTAGGTTACCTCTATATTGTTCTAATTTGCTTTCGAATCTCTCAAAAAGTGTAAATGCATCAGCCGCTGCGCCAGCAAAACCTACTAGTACAGAGTTATTATAAATTTTTCTAACTTTGTTTGTATTGTGCTTTACTACAGTATTGCCTATAGTAACTTGTCCATCACAACCAATAGTTGCTTTTCCGTTTCTAATTAATCCAATAACTGTGGTAGATATTATTTGTTTTTTGTTTTTCATAAAATTAAAAATTTATTATTACATTTAACTAAAATAACTTTATTATTCAAAAATTTCAATAACAATTTTATACCTGTAAATATTTTTATTCTATTTATTTAACATTTCGATTTATAATAAATGAAATATCAAAAATATTTGCAGGATAGTAAATTGATAATTTATAGGTGTACAGAAAATATTACTGAATGTTTTGTTGAATTCAAATTAATCATCCAAAATAAAATCAGGGAATTTTTCTTTTGTTGATTTTTCTAAATAGTTTTTTATCGTTGTAGCTTCATCCATTGATAAAACATTCTCTAATACTTTTTTACATTCATCTACAGTTACTGATTGAATTATTTTTTTTATTTCTGGTATTCTGCTTGGAACAACACTAAATTCATCAAGACCAAGAGCTATTAATAACATTGTAGTTATTGGGTTTGCTGCCATTTCTCCACACATACTAATTTTTTGTCCAGCTTTGTGAGCTTCATCAATAATAAATTTAACTGTTCTTATTACTGAAGGATCAAATTCCTGAAATAAATGAGATACCAAAACATTACCTCTATCAACTGCAAGAAGATATTGAATTAAATCGTTAGTACCTATACTAATAAAATCAACTTCTTTAGCTATCAAGTTTGCTAAAACAGCAGCAGAAGGTACTTCAATCATTACGCCAACTTTAATATCTTTATCAAAAGGTATTTTTTTCTCATCTAATTGTTTTTTTGCTAATTCTACATATTCTTTTGCTTTTTTTATTTCACTTAGTGTAGAAATCATTGGAAACATAATTTTTACGTTTCCATTTACACTTGCTCTCAATAGAGCTCTAAGCTGGTTTAAAAATATTTCAGGTTTTTCTAAACTTATTCTTATTCCACGCCAACCAAGAAAAGGATTATTTTCTTGATAATTTGAAGGTAATACTTTATCACCACCTACATCGAAAGTTCTAAAAGTAACAGGCCTTGGGTTCATTTTATCAGCAACTTGACGGTATGCTAAATACTGTTCTTCTTCAGAAGGAAAACTACCTTTATAAATTACCATTTGTTCAGTTCTATATAAACCAATACCATCAGTGCCTTGTGATAAAGCGAAATCTAGTTCATCAGGAACTTCAACATTTGCTACTACACTAAATTCTCTTTTATCAATTGTAATTGGAGGTAATTTTGAAGTTTCCATCAATGAAATTTCAAATTTTCTATGTTTTTCAAGTTTTGCTTTATATTCATTAATAGATTCCTCAGATGGATTGATAATTACATTACCTCCATAACCATCAAGTATCATTATTGAATCATCTGAAATCATTTCTGTTATTTCTTTTAAACCCACAACACATGGAATATTTAATGATCTTGAAAGTATTGCAGTATGTGAAGTATAACCACCAAAATCTGTTGCATAACCTAAAATATTATTGTTTGAAAAAATAACAGTATCAGCAGGAGAAAGTCTTTTAGCTACAATAATTACAGAACTTTCGATCTTTGAAGGTAAGTTCTGAATATTTAAATTTCGTATAACTCTGTTTTTTACATCTTCAACATCAAAAGCACGTTCTCGAAGATAGTCATCTTTTACTGTTTTTATTAATATTTCCTGATATTTACGAATTTCATCGGTGAGAATAAATTCAGCGTTTTTTAATTCTGATTTTATTCTCATAAAAATGCCATTAATAAAATACTCATCTTGTAGCATTAGAATTTGAGCATCAAAGATTCTAAGTTGATGTTCAGGCAATTTTTCTTTTGCAAATTGAAGAATTTTTGTAATTTCAAGTTCGGATTTTTTTAGAGCCGTTTTTAATCTTTCAATTTCTTTTTCAATATCCTTTTCAGAAATACTAATTTCTTTAATATTTGTGTATTCATCTTTGTAATGAAAAATATTACCTATAACTATACCAGGAGATGCTCCAATTCCTTTTAATAATATATCTTGTTTCTTTTTCATAAAAAAACCTATAATTCGTCAAATCCTCTTTCAAAAAGATCTACAATTTCTTTTGCAGCTTCAGCTTCATCTTCACCATCAAACATTAATGTTAATGTAGAACCTTTTTCTGCTGCAAGAGTCATAACGCCAATAATACTTTTACCATTAATTTGGTAACCATCTTTAAAAATAAAAAAATCGCATTTGAATTTACCGGCTAATTTTACAAGCATTGCAGCTGGCCTCGTATGTAAACCAGCTCTGTTTTTTACTGTTACTTCTACTTCAATCATTTCTTAATATGTCCTAACAGCTAATTTGTCAGCAAGGAATTCTAAAGGTTCTCTTTTTGATTTATCTATATTGCTGATGCTTTTTTTTGCTAAAGTAATTAGCCGATTAATTTCATTTTCAGCAATAATAATTAAATTATATTTTTCAAAAAGTTCTACAACCTTATTGATATCAGAGTCTGATTTTGATTTTTTTTGAAAAATAAATTTTAAAGTATGTAAATCTTTCGAATTAAAACAACTTAAAGCTTTTGCATAAAAATATGTTTTTTTACTCTCTTTTATATCACCATACTTACTTTTTCCAAGCTTTTTTTCATCAGCTATAATATCTAAAAGATCATCTTTTATTTGAAAAGCTCTACCAATATATTTTCCATAATTTGATAAAGAATTTATTTGAGATTTATTTGCTTCACCTAATATTGCACCAATTATTACAGAGGATTCAATTAATTTTCCAGTCTTTTTTTCTATCATTAAATAATACTCTTTAATTTTAATGTTTTCGTATGTTTCAAAAAGCTTATCATAACCTTGACCTTCACATACTGTAATAAGTGCATCATTAAATTCATTAATAGCATACACTAAATTTTTGAATTTAGCTTTTAGAAGAGAATTATAAGCTACACCTACCAATAAGTCACCAGTTAATATAGCAGTGTTTGTATCCCATTTTTTATGAATTGTTTCTCTTCCTCTTCTGGAGTCAGCATTATCCATAATATCATCGTGTATTAATGTAAACAGATGTAAAATTTCTAAAGAAGAAGCTGCATAGAAAATATTATTTGAAAAAGTTGCTTTTCTTACTGCTTCATAACCTAAAACACATAATAAACCTCTTATTCTTTTACCTTCTGATTTTAACGAATACTTTGCAGGTTCATATAATAAAATTGGGTTATTCTTTTTTATATAGTTTTTAACTAATATGTCAACCTTGTTCTTAATTGTTTTAAGTTTTAATTCCAAATTTTTATCCACTTAAAGACCTCTTATAATTGAAAAAAGTAATGTAAATATAAATTTTTTTTTCTGCAAGTATAATTATTATAACATATCAAAAGCTTCTATAAAATTGGATAAGAAATAAAAATATTTTAAATGAGGGTGTTTTTAAAGTTATGTAAATTATTACTTGTCAACTTTTATTTATTATATTTGAAATATTCATTAGTTATTGTAAATATTATAATATAAATCCAAGTAAATAATTA
>DATCTW010000017.1:0-2778 GCA_036567745.1 Ignavibacteria bacterium
AGGAAGCTACATCGGCAGGAGCTCAAATATGAACCTGGTTAAAGCCGCAGCCTGTAATCCAAACGATATTGATTATTTTTTTAAAAAGAACTCTATCTCTCAAAGCGAGAAAAAGTGTCTTGCTTTTCGGGGTTCACTACAGGAAATTGACAGGCTGGTTTATCGGTTGTACGATTTAACGGAAGAAGAGATACAGGTGATGGAGGGAATATAGAATAGGAGGAGAATATGATAACAAAGATTTTGTTAAATGATATTGCTACCTATTCAGAACCTATAGAATTAAATAATTTGAAGAAAGTCAATTTTTTCTTTGGTAGTAATGGTAGCGGAAAAAGTGTTCTGGCTAAAGTTATTGATAATCCTAATGACTATTCTTCATGTCAGGTAATGTGGGAAAATAACAGTAAACTTAAGACGATAGTTTATAATGAAGATTTTGTAAGAAATAATTTTTATGAACCAGAAAATCTAAAAGGTATTTATACAATTGGAGAAGGTGCAAAAGACATTGAAGAGCAAATTAATCTAAAACGCAAGGACCAAGAAAGTCTAAATGATAAAATCAATGAGTTAAATAGTACAAAAACTCAAAAGGAACAAGAGAGGACTAAGCAGTGGGATGACTTTAAAGATATGTGCTGGAATAAACTATATCAAAAATATCAGAATGATTTTGATGCTATTTTTATAGGGTATAAAAATAGTAAGCAAAATCTTGCAGATAAAATACTCCAAGAAGTTAATAATCAATCATCTTTAAAAAACTTAAACGAACTTAAAGAAAGATATAATCTTTTATATAAAGAAGAACCTATAATACTATCCTTACTACCTAATATTTCAAGTGAAATTATAGAAAGTTTGAAGAACCTGGAAAACAGAGATATTCTAAAACAGAAAATTATAGGAAAAGAAGATGTTGATATTTCTAAAATGATACATAAGTTACAGAATCACGATTGGGTCAGGCAAGGAAAGATTTTTTATGAACATAATTATGATGAAACGAGGGAAACTTATATCTGTCCATTCTGTCAGCAACCAACTTCTGATGTTTTTAAAAAAAAGCTTGAATCATATTTTGATGAAACCTATGAAAATCAAGTAAATGAATTAAAAAACCTAATAAATGAATATGAAGCAATAGCAAAAAAAATTTATGATTTCTTTAATTCTATAACTTCTATACAAGGTAATAAGTATCTTGAACAAAAAAGAGAAAACATTAAAAATTTTAAAAACACAATTGATTCAAAAATTCAAAATAATAAACTTGTGCTAAGAGATAAAGAACAAAACCCAAGTCGTGAAATTGAAATTAATTCCATTGTTGATACTTTAGATGAACTTAATAATATTATAAATAGCATAAATAAAGAAATTGCAAATCATAATAGCATTGTCAAGAATATATCTAATGAAAGGGATAATCTTACACCTGAAATCTGGAACTTCTTTTATAATGAAATAAAAACAGAGATAGATAACTACACTAAAAACAATAATAATATTGAAAAAGTTATAAAAAACATTGCTGCGAAAATTGAAGAAAAACAAAAGAGTATCGAAACAATTTACAAAGAAATATCTAAATTAGAATCTCAAATTAAAAGCGTTCGTCCTACTATAGAAGCAATTAATAAAATATTAGATAGTTTTGGATTTAAAGGCTTTAGACTGCAATTATGCAATGATGGTAAACACTATGAAATAATACGAGATAGCGGAGAGTTGGCAAAAAACACTTTAAGTGAAGGGGAAAGAAACTTTATTGTGTTTCTCTATTTTTATCACTTAGTTCAAGGTGTGTTAAATCCAGAAGAGAACATTAATGATGAAAAAGTTGTTGTCCTTGATGATCCTGTTTCAAGTTTTGATTCTGATGTTTTATTTATTGTATCTACATTAATAAAAGATATTTTAAGAAATATTAGAAAAAATGAATCAAACATTAAGCAAGTTTTTATCTTAACTCATAATGTTTTTTTCTTTAAAGAGGTTTCATTTATATCCAGTCGGGAATTACAAAGCAAAAGAAATGATACAAACTATTACATTATCAGAAAAATAAATAATATAAGTAAAATTGAGTCCTATGACATTAATCCAATAAGAACGACTTATCAATTATTGTGGGACGGAATTAAAAAGCAAGATGAAAATTTAGACTGTGTTTGTTTGCAAAATTCTATGAGAAGAATAATTGAATTTTATTTTAATACCCTGGGTAATTTAAAAGAGAAGGATCTTTTTGAAAATTTTAAAGATTGTACAGAACTAAATGTTTGTCGCTCATTAATTGCCTGGATAAATGTCGGGTCTCATGAAGTTTTTTCTTCCATTGATTATTCGCCAAAGCCAGATGAAATTGCAAAATTCAAAAATGTATTTAAAAGAATATTCGAGATAACAGGGCAATTACCACACTATAATATGATGATGGGTATTAGTGAGGATAATAATTTTTAACATTACATAAAATAAAGATAATCAAAGGTGTTAGTAATGAGAAATAATGACAATTTGTGGGATATAAGTAATAGGCCGTCTACAAAAACGAAACTGGAAATATTAGAAAAAGTTTTTGATATCTGGCTGACTATCTGGAATAAGCAAAGCTGGATTCAGAATGAGTGAAATGCTCCCCAAAAACTGGACGGGGTAATAAGGTGGAAAAAGGCCTGCCATAACTCTGGAGGAGGTATGGTAAAATGGCCAGTATGAAGAGACGACAGTATGAAGCGGCCTTTAAGGCCAGGGTGGCACTGGAGGCGG